>NZ_JBIWPI010000005.1:737202-1069396 GCF_044768185.1 Amycolatopsis sp. NPDC101161 | reverse complement strand
TTTCTTGCTCTCAAAGGAACCTCATACGAGGTTCAATACATAAGCTCTACTGGCTTAGTTCACTAGCACACTGTTGAGTTCTCAAGCAACACACTTCGAACCGCCGCGCCGCGAAGCGCCTTGGTCTTCGGCTTTTGTTTCAAGCTTTGTTCCAGGGATACCACCCTGGTTCGGGACCACCCACTCTACCACGATCGTGGGAGCTTGGTTCGTGTTCCCGGCGGCCACCCGGTTTCCCTGGCGACTTGGAGAACTTTACATGCCCCCGAAACCCCCTCGCACAGGGGGGTCCCTTTTATCGCGCCAGGCCGCTGACCTGCACCGATCCGCGATCAAGCCGGCTGGGGCTGCCCGTGGGTCGCGACGACCGTCAGCGCGACGAGCGCGGCCGTCAGCACCGCGGCGATGTGGATCGGCGCCGGCGTGAACGACGCCGCCAGGACGAGCACCGCCGTCACCGGGAACCCGACGGCGATCGGCCGGCACTCGTTGGTCGGCCCGATGTGCAACAGCCACACGCTCAGCAGGAAGACCGCGACCGGGATCGTGGTCGGCAACGCGGCGGCCACGCCGCCGAGGTGCAGGGTCCCCGTGTCGTACGCGACCGCCACCTCGAGCCCCGCGCCGACGGCCGCGACGGACGCGAAGATCAGGTAGTGGCCGTAACCCCAGCTCATCGACGTGAACATCGTCGGCCGGCGGACGAGCCGCGCGTGTCCGGGCCGGTCGAAGTACAGCCACCACATGGAGAACACGAGGACCAGCCCGGCCGCGGCCAGCGAGATCAGCTCGCCGGTGTGCCCCGGCTCCGCGGTGCCCTCCTTGATCGCGTTCGTCGCGCTGAGGATGACCTCGCCGAGCACGATCAAGGTGAACAAGCCGTACCGCTCCGCGATGTGGTGCGGGTGCCAGGTCGTGCCGTGCCGGCTCTCGGCCCAGACCGGGACGGCCATCTCCAGCACCGCGAACCCGATGAAGGCGATCAGCCGCACCCCGTCCGGCAGCCACAGGTAGGACACCCACAGCACCTGGACCACCGCGATGCCCGCCGCGTACCGCAGCGCCGCCGGGCGGCAGCGGGGATCGGACCGCGCGGCCCGCAGCCACTGGAACACCATCGCCAGCCGCATCAGCACGTACCCGATGACCATCAGCCGGAAGTCGCCCTCGAACGCGCTCGACACCGCCGCCGCGACCGTCAGCCCGCCGGCGATCTGCACGAGCGTGGCCAGCCGGTACGGGACGTCGTCGGTGTCGAACGCCGAAGCGAACCAGCTGAAGTTCAGCCAGCCCCACCAGATCGCGAAGAACACCGTCGCGAACGACGTGACGCCGTGGGCGGCGTGGCCCTCGGCCAGCGCGTGGTGCAGCGAAGCCGCGGCCTGGCCGACGGCGACCACGAAGCAGAGGTCGAACAGCAGTTCCAGGGGTGTCGCGACGCGGTGGTGCTCACCGCTGTCGCGCGAGCGCATCGGCCGGTACCACACCCGCAGCCGGCTCTCCGGCCGCGACGGCTGCTGGGTCATCGAAGCTCCCGGTCTCGTGCCTGTCGGACGCGGTCATCCCAACATGATCACGAGCGGGGTGGAAGCACGACACGAAGAACGGGCGGGCCCGGTTCCCCCTCACCCGGGCCCACCCGCTGCCGTCACGCGCCGGCGGCTGCCGATGGGCATCCCTTCCGCGAGTGCCGGACGGTCCCCCGCGGACGCCGACAACTCACTGGATGGAAGGTGACCGAGTGTGTCCATTCCCTCGAACTCCGGACGCCTCGATCGCTCGGGCCGGTCACCCCATCCCCGGGTGGCCGACCGATTGCCACTGTCGGTAGCCGAAGCCGCGCAGTGAAGGCTCCATAAGATCTACCCGGTTGCTCTGCGTAGCACCAGTGTCTTTCCGCGCTCGTCACTCGTTTGGAGCATCGCGAATCTGCCGAAAGTAGTGTCTCAGCCCCGTTGGACGTCCGCGGCGGACGTCTCAGCCCGCCGGTCTTCGCGTTCGTGGTCGGAAGTCTGCGCACGGTGGCGCCGCGCCCGCAGTTCGGCGATCGCGAGGGCCAGCGCGAGGCACGTCAAGCCGGCCGCGCAGCACAGCGCGACGGTCAGCGCGAGCGGGTAGTCCTTCGCCGCGACGACGACCGTGCCGAACACCGAAGCCAGTACCGCGGTGCCGATGGCCGTGCCGATCCGCTGCCCGGTCTGCAGCGCGCCGCCGGCGACACCCGCCATCCGAACCGGCACGCACTCGAGCGTCAACGTCGTGTTCGGCGAGATCACCATGCCGCCGCCCACCCCCGCGAACAGCAGCGGCAAGGCGAACGCCCACCCGGACGCCGACGGCGGGACGAGCTCGGCGAGCACCGCCACCGCGAGCAGGCCCAGCGCGACCATGGCCAGGCCGGTGACCGTCAGCCGCCGGCCGAAGGTCGGCACGAGCCGCCCGGCGACGGCCGCGGACACCGCCGAGCCGACCGCGAACGGCGTCACCGACAGGCCCGACTGCAGCGGCGTGTAGTGGAGGCCCTGCTGGAAGAACATCGCGAAGACCAGCCAGATCCCGGCGAACCCGCAGAAGTACAGGGCGCCGACGGCGGCACCGGCGGCGTAGCCCGGCGTGCCGGTGAACAGCCGGGTGTCCAGCAGCGGCGACCGGCCGCGCCGGACGACCGAACGCTCCCAGCGCACGAACGCGAACCCGAACACCAGCGCGACGACGAACAGCCACCAGAACCGGGCCGGCCCGCCGTCGTCGGACTGGATGACCGGCAGCAGCACGCCGAGGACGGCGATCGCGAGCAGCGCGATGCCGACGAAGTCGATCTCCGACCGGACCTTGATCTGCTTCTTCTCGCTGCGAGGCAGCAGCCGCAGGGCCAGCGCGAACGCGAGGACGCCGATGGGGACGTTGACGTAGAACACCCAGCGCCAGCCGTCCTGCGCGCCGAAGACGGCGAGGATCGCGCCGCCGAGGATCGGGCCGACCGCCGTCGAGATCCCGACGACGGCACCGAACATCCCGAACGCGCGGCCGCGCTCGGCGCCGCGGAAGAGGTCCTGGATCAGGCCGGTGTTCTGCGGGGTGAGCATGCCGGCCGCGACGCCCTGGGCGAGCCGCGCGATCACCAGCGTCGTCTCGTTCGGGGCCGCGCCGGCCAGCGCGCTCGTGATGACGAACGCGGCGAGGGCGCCGAGGAACATGTTCCGGCGGCCGAACGCGTCGCCGAGCCGGCCGCCGGTGACCAGGACCAGCCCGAACGCCAGCGCGTAGCCGGAGACGACCCAGCGGATGCCGCCGCTGGTCGCGTTCAGCCCGGACTGCATCGACGGGAGCGCGACGTTGACGATGCTGACGTCGAGCAGCCCCATGAACCCGGCCGTCAGCGAAACGGCAAGCGCTTTCCAGCGACGGGGATCGGGTTCGTAAGTCATCGTGTCCAGCAAACACGAAAGGCGGGATCCGCGCGCGTTGTGCGCAGGGATCCCGCCTCCCGAAACGTCACGTGGAAGCCGTGATGCCCCGGATGCCCTTGAGCTCACCGATCAGCATCGAGCTGACCTTGACCGGGTAGTCGTAGAGCGCGAAGACCGTCTGGTTCCGCCCCACCAGCTTGAGGTGCACCGGGGTCTCCCCCTTGTGCGCCAGCAGCGTGGACCGCAGCTCGCTGACCACCGACTGGTCGATCTTCTCCGCCGCGGCCAGCAGGACCAGCGGGGGCTCGTCGTCGCCGTTGCCGGTGCCGACCTCGGACAGGTCGAGCGTCGCGAGGCCGCCGCCGAAGATCGACATCTTGTCTTCACGCCAGTTGACCCGGCCCTTGACCAGCACCGCGTTGTCTTCGATCAGCTCACCCGCGAAGAGCGCGTACGACTTCGGGAAGAAGAGCACCTCGAGTGAGGCGTCCATGTCCTCGACCGTGCAGATCGCCCAGGGCTCGCCCTTCTTGTTGACCCGCCGCTCCAGCGACGTGATCAGCCCCGAGATGACGATCTCACCTTCCTTCGGCGGGTCCGCGAGGATGCCGGCGATCGGTTTCGGCGCGTGCTTGCGCAGGATCCGCTCGGCACCGTCCAGCGGGTGGGCCGACACGTACAGGCCCAGCATCTCGCGCTCGTAGGCGAGCAGCTGCTTGCGCGGGTACTCCTCCTCGCCGAACTTCAGGTGCGCGAGCGGCGACGACGACGGAGCCGCCTCGCCCTCGTCACCGCCGAAGCCGAACAGGTCGAACTGGCCCATCGCCTCCTGGCGCTTGAGCGGGACGACGGCTTCCACCGCGTCTTCGTGGACCTGGATCATCGACAGCCGCGTGTGGCCGAGCGAGTCGAACCCGCCCGCCTTGATCAGCGACTCGATGACCCGCTTGTTGCAGGCCACGAGCTCGGACTTGTCGAGGAAGTCGGTGAAGGAGGCGTACTTGCCCTTCTCCTCGCGGGTCTTGATGATCGACTCGACGACGTTCGCGCCGACGTTGCGGACGGCACCCAGCCCGAAGCGGATGTCGTCCCCGACGGCCGCGAACCGCAAGGCCGACTCGTTGACGTCCGGCGGCAGCACCTTGATGCCGAGCCGGCGGCACTCGGACAGGTAGACCGCCGACTTGTCCTTGTTGTCGCCGACCGACGTCAGCAGGGCCGCCATGTACTCGGCCGTGAAGTTCGCCTTGAGGTACGCGGTCCAGTAGGAGACCAGGCCGTACGCGGCCGCGTGGCTCTTGTTGAACGCGTAGCCGGCGAACGGGAGGATCGTGTCCCAGAGCGCCTTGACGGCCTCGGCGGAGAACCCGCCCGGGACCAGGTCACTGGCCTTCATCCCGGCTTCGAAGCCCTCGTACTCGAGGTCGAGGACTTCCTTCTTCTTCTTGCCCATCGCGCGGCGGAGCACGTCCGCGCGCCCCATCGTGTACCCGGCCACCTTCTGGCCGATGTGCATGATCTGCTCTTGGTACACGATCAGGCCGTAGGTGTCGGCCAGGATCTCCCGCAGCGGCTCGTCGAGCTCCGGGTGGATCGGCTTGACCTTCTGCCGGTTGTTCTTCCGGTCGGCGTAGTCGTTGTGCGCGTTCATGCCCATCGGGCCGGGGCGGTACAGCGCGCCGACCGCGACGATGTCGTCGAAGACCGTGGGCTCCATGCGGCGGAGCAGGTCTCGCATGGGCCCGCCGTCCAGCTGGAACACGCCGAGCGTGTCGCCGCGGGCGAGCAGCTTGTACGTCTCCGGGTCCTCGACGCCAAGGGTGTCGAGGTCGATGTCGATCCCGCGGTTGGCCTTGATGTTGTCGATCGCGTCCCCGATGACCGTCAGGTTCCGCAGGCCCAGGAAGTCCATCTTCAGCAGGCCGATGGCCTCGCACGACGGGTAGTCCCAGCCGGTGATGATCGAGCCGTCGTCGCGCTGCCAGAGCGGGATGGCGTCGGTCAGCGGGTCGCACGACATGATGACCGCGCAGGCGTGCACGCCCGCGTTGCGGATCAGGCCCTCGAGACCGCGGGCGGTCTCGAAGATCGTCTTGCACTCTTCGTCGGTCTCGACGAGCGCGCGGACCTCGGCGGCTTCGCCGTAGCGCTCGTGCTTCGAGTCGACGATGCCCGAGAGCGGGATGTCCTTCGCCATGATCGGCGGGGGCAGCGCCTTGGAGATCTTGTCCGCGATCGCGTAGCCGGGCTGGCCGAAGTGGACGCGCGCGGAGTCCTTGATCGCGGCCTTGGTCTTAATGGTGCCGAAGGTGATGACCTGGGCGACCTTGTCCGAGCCGTACTTGTCGGTCGCGTACCGGATCATCTCGCCGCGCCGGCGGTCGTCGAAGTCGATGTCGATGTCGGGCATCGAGACGCGCTCGGGGTTCAGGAACCGCTCGAACAGCAGCTTCTGCGGGATCGGGTCCAGGTTCGTGATGCCGAGGACGTACGCGACGAGCGAGCCGGCGGCCGAACCACGGCCCGGGCCGACCCGGATGCCGACGCGGCGGGCGTAGCTGATGAGGTCGGCGACGATCAGGAAGTAGGCCGGGAAGCCCTTCCCGATGATGACGTCGAGCTCCTTCTCGATGCGCTCGTGGTAGCCCTCGGGCGGCCCGTCCGGGAAGCGCCACTTCAGGCCCTTCGCGACCTCTTCGCGCAGCCAGCCGCCCTGGTCGTAGCCCTCGGGCACCTCGAAGAACGGCAGCCGGTCCTTGTGCGCGTAGACGTCTTCGTACGACTCGATGCGCTCGGCGATCATCAGCGTCGTGTCGGCGGCGCCGGGGACCTCCTTGTCCCAGTACTCGCGCATCTCGGCGGCGGACTTGAGGTAGTAGCCGTCGCCGTCGAACTTGAACCGGGTCGGGTCGTTGAGGGTCTTGCCGGCCTGGACGCACAGGAGCGCCGAGTGCGTGTCGGCCTGGTCCTTGGTGACGTAGTGCGAGTCGTTCGTGGCGAGGGGCTTGAGGTCGAGCAGCCGGCCGATCTCGAGGAGGCCTTCGCGGACCGACCGCTCGATCGGCAGGCCGTGGTCCATCAGCTCGAGGAAGAAGTTGTCGGCGCCGAAGATGTCCTTGTAGTCGGACGCGGCCTGGATCGCCGCTTCCTTCTGGCCCAGCCGCAGCCGGGTCTGCACCTCGCCGGACGGGCAGCCGGTGGTGGCGATGATCCCCGAGTGGTTTTCCGCGATCAGCTCGCGGTCCATCCGGGGCTTGCGGTAGTAGCCCTGCATGCTGGCCAGCGAGGACAGCTTGAAGAGGTTCCGCAGGCCGGTGGCGTTCTGCGCGAGCATCGTCATGTGGGTGTACGCGCCGGCGCCCGAGACGTCGCCGCCCTCGCCCAGCTCGTCGGACCCGCGCTGGTTCGACTGTCCCCAGAAGACCGGCTTCTTGTGGAACCGGCTCTCCGGCGCGATGTAGGCCTCGATGCCGATGATCGGCTTGAGGCCGTGCTTCTTCGACTGCTGGTAGAACTCGTCGCCGCCGTACATGTTGCCGTGGTCGGTCATGCCGACCGCGGGCATGCCGAGGCGCGCCGCCTCCGCGAAGAGGGGAGCGATCTTCGCCGCACCGTCGAGCATCGAGTACTCGGTGTGGACGTGCAGGTGGACGAAGGAATCGTTCGACACCAGCGAAAACCTCCCCTAGGTGAATGGGACCGGCTGCGCCCGGGTCCCTCACCCTAACCCGTGGCTCCCGCCGGGCGCGCACGCGCTCGCCGGGGTCGATTCTGCTCCTCGCCGGAGGTGTTCCGCCGCTGCGACGCGCCCCCTTTTCGGGCGGTGGTGATCACGCGCACGCGGTGCTGCCGGGCGGTCACTGGGGGACGCCGGTCCGAGGGTCGCGAGCGGGTACGCCGGAGACGCGGCGGGCACCACCGGCCGCCGGTGAGGTGGGCCACAGCCGCCCCGGCTCGCGTTGACAGCGCACCCCTCGGCACCGAGCATTCCCCGCATGAACCTGTCTGACAGCCAGACAGCCGGACAAGGTGGTCCCCGGCGGGTCAGCGCCATGGAAGCGGTGCTGGCGCACCTGCGGCAGCTCATCGAGCGCGGTGACTACCCGGTCGGCACCAAGCTTCCCTCCGAAGCGTCCCTGAGCAGGGAGTTCGAGGTCAGCCGCTCGGTCATCCGGGAAGCCCTGCGCGGCCTGCAGGCCCTCGGCATGACCGAGTCCAAGACCGGCAAGGGCACGTTCGTCACCGCGACCGGCCCCGCCGACAACCCCACCTTCGGGCCCTACTCCGCCCGCGACCTCATCGAGGTGCGCCGGCACGTCGAGATCCCCGTCGCGGGCTACGCGGCCGTGCGACGCAGCCAGGACGACCTCGACCTGCTCGGCCACCTCGTGGACCGGATGGACGCGGAGACCGACAACACCGCCTGGGTCGCGCTCGACTCGCTCTTCCACATCACCATCGCCCAGGCCTCGGGCAACCCCGTCTTCGGGAAGGTGATCGAAGAGATCCGGGACGCGCTGGCCCGCCAGTCCGCCTTCCTCAACCAGCTCGGCGACCGGCGGCGGCAGTCGAACATCGAACACCGCGAGATCGTCACGGCGATCGAGAGCGGTTCCGAACGACAAGCCGTCGAAGCCATGACCGCGCACCTCACGCACGTCGAAGCCACTCTGACCAGCATCGTGAACGGGGACCAGTGACCGAGCAGACCCTCACGGCCACCTCCGCGGACGCGGGCGACGCCGGCTACAACAAGGCCCTCAAGCCGCGGCACGTGAACATGATCGCCATCGGCGGCGCGATCGGCACCGGCCTATTCCTCGGCGCCGGCGGGCGGCTCGCCCAGGCCGGGCCCGCGCTCGCCATCGTGTACGCCGTCTGCGGCCTCTTCGCCTTCTTCGTCGTGCGCGCGCTCGGCGAGCTCATCCTGTACCGGCCCTCCAGCGGCGCCTTCGTCTCCTACGCCCGCGAGTTCATGGGCGAGAAGGGCGCATACGTCGCCGGCTGGATGCACTTCCTCAACTGGTCGACCACCGGCATCGCCGACATCACGGCGATCGCGCTCTACGCGCACTTCTGGTCGTTCTTCTCGCCGATCCCGCAGTGGGTGCTCGCGCTGATCGCGCTGGCCGTCGTCCTGACGCTCAACCTCGTCTCGGTGAAGCTGTTCGGCGAGATGGAGTTCTGGTTCGCCATCGTCAAGGTCGCCGCGCTCGTGCTGTTCATGGTGATCGGGATCTTCCTGCTGGTGACGCAGACGCCGATCGACGGCACCGTCCCCGGACCGCAGCTGATCACCGACCACGGCGGGATCTTCCCCACCGGGCTGGTGCCGATGGTGCTGATCGTGCAGGGCGTCGTGTTCGCCTACGCCTCGGTCGAGCTGGTCGGCGTCGCCGCCGGCGAGACCGAGAACCCGGAGAAGATCATGCCGAAGGCGATCAACTCCATCATGTGGCGGATCCTCGTCTTCTACGTCGGTTCGGTCGTGCTGCTGGCGATGCTGCTGCCGTGGAGCTCGTACACGAAGGACCAGAGCCCGTTCGTCACCGTGCTGTCGCACCTGGGCGTGCCCGCGGCCGGCAGCGTGATGAACCTGGTCGTGCTCACCGCGGCGCTGTCGAGCCTGAACTCCGGGCTCTACTCGACCGGCCGGATCCTGCGGTCGATGGCCAAGGCGGGCTCGGCGCCGAAGTTCACCGGCGTGATGAACCGCAACCAGGTGCCCTACGGCGGCATCCTGCTCACCGCGTCGGTCTGCGTGCTGGGCGTCGGGCTGAATTACCTGGTGCCGAAGGAAGCCTTCGACATCGTGCTGAACTTCGCCGCGATCGGCATCCTCGCCACCTGGGCGATCATCGTGCTCTGCCACCTGCTCTTCGTCCGGAAGACCAAGCGCGACGGGCTCGAGCGGCCCGCGTTCCGGCTGCCGTTCTCGCCGTACACGGAGATCGCGACGCTCGTGTTCCTGGCCGCCGTCGTCGTGCTGATGGGCTTCGACGAAACCGGCCGGATCACCCTGCTCGCGCTGCCCGCGATCGCCGTCGCGCTGGTGGTGGGCTGGTTCGCCGCCCGCCGGCGGATCGACATGCGCGCGTTCGACGAGGAGGGCATGTGACCGCCGAACCCCTGGTCGAGCTGGTCCGCGACGGCATGGTCGAGGGCGGGCACCACGGCTCCGCCATCGTGCTCGCCCCGGACGGCGCGACGCTGTTCGCCGCGGGCGATCCGGACGCCGCGATGTACCCGCGCTCGACGGCGAAACCGCTGCAGGCCGCCGCGATGGCCCGGCTCGGGCTGCTCCTGTCCCCCGCCGGGTTCGCGATCGCCGCGGCGAGCCACTCCGGCGAGCCGGAGCACCTGGACGCCGCGTCCGCCGTGCTCGACGGCCACTCCCCCGACGAGCTGGGTAATCCGGCCGACTTCCCGTACGACCCCGTCGAGCGCGACCGCTGGCTCGCCGCGGGACGGGCGCCGAGCCGGCTGGCGCACAACTGCTCCGGCAAGCACGCCGCGATGCTCAAGACGTGCCGGCTCAACGGCTGGACCGTCGACGGCTACCTCGACCCGGCGCACCCGCTGCAGCGCGCGATCGCCGCCACCGTCGAGGACCTCACCGGGCACGGCATCGAGCGCGTGGCCGTGGACGGCTGCGGTGCCCCGCTGTTCGCGACGACACTGCGCGGCCTCGCGACCGCCGTCTCGAAGATCGCCGCGGCCGCGCCCGGCACGCCGGAACACCTGGTCGCCGACGGGATCCGCCGGCACCCGGAGCTGGTCGGCGGCAGCCGCCGGGACGTCACCGCCGTCATGCGCGCGGTGCCCGGGCTGATCGCGAAGGACGGCTTCGAGGCCGTCCAGGTCGCCGCGCTGCCGGACGGCACGGCGATCGCCTTCAAGATCGCCGACGGCGGCGACCGCGCGCGGTACCCCGTGCTGGCCGCCGCGCTCGAGCTGTGCGGGGTCGAGGTCCCGGACGGACCGGACAACCTGCGCGTCACCGGAAAACTGGCCGCCTCTGTGGGGAGCTTGCGATGACCACCCGCCGCGAACACGACCTGCTCGGCGACAAGGACGTCCCCGCCGACGCCTACTGGGGCGTGCACACCGCCCGCGCCCGGGAGAACTTCCCCATCACCGGCACGACGATCGCCGCCTACCCGCACCTGATCGAAGCGCTGGCCTCGGTGAAAGAAGCGGCGGCCCGCGCCAACGCCGAGCTGGGGCTGCTCGAACCCGAGATCGCCGACGCCATCTGCGAGGCCTGCCGGGAGATCCGCGAAGGCGCACTGCACGGCGAGTTCGTCGTCGACGTCATCCAGGGCGGCGCCGGGACGTCGACCAACATGAACGCCAACGAGGTCATCGCCAACCGCGCGCTCGAGCTGCTCGGGCACGCCAAGGGCGACTACCACGTCGTGCACCCCAACGAGCACGTCAACCGCGGGCAGTCGACGAACGACGCGTACCCGACCGCGGTCAACGTCGCGACAATCATCGCCGTGCGTGAGCTGTCGGAAGCGATGGTTGTGCTGGAGAAGGCGTTCGCCGCCAAGGCCGTCGAGTTCCACGACGTGCTGAAGATGGGCCGCACGCAGCTGCAGGACGCGGTCCCGATGACGCTCGGCCAGGAGTTCGGCACCTACGCGGTGATGCTCGGCGAGGACCGGCTGCGGCTGAACGAAGCCGTTGCGCTGCTGCACGAGATCAACCTCGGCGCGACCGCGATCGGCACCGGCCTCAACGCCGCGCCGGGGTACGCCGAAGCCGCGTGCCGGCACCTGCGCGAGATCACCGGGCTGCCCGTCGTCACCGCTGCGGACCTGGTCGAGGCGACCCAGGACTGCGGCGCATTCGTGCACCTGTCCGGCGTGCTCAAGCGGATCGCCGTCAAGCTTTCGAAGAGCTGCAACGACCTGCGGCTGCTGTCGTCGGGTCCGCGTGCCGGGTTGAACGAGATCAACCTGCCGCCGGTGCAGGCCGGGTCGTCGATCATGCCCGGCAAGATCAACCCGGTGATCCCCGAGGTGGTGAACCAGGTCGCGTTCGAGGTGATCGGCAACGACGTCACCGTGACGATGGCCGCCGAGGCCGGGCAGCTGCAGCTCAACGCGTTCGAGCCGATCATCCTGCACGCGCTGTCGGAGAGCATCACGCACCTGGGCGCGGCCTGCCGGACGCTGGCCACGAAGTGCGTCGCGGGGATCACCGCGAACGTCGACGTGCTGCGCGCCTACGTCGAGAACTCGATCGGGCTGGTCACCGCGCTCAACCCGAGCATCGGCTACGCGGCCGCGACGGAGATCGCCAAGGAGGCCCTCGCGACCGGGCGGGGCGTCGCCGAGCTCGTCGTCGAGAAGGGCCTGATCCCCGCCGAGGAGCTCGCCAGGCTGCTGCGTCCGGAAACGCTCGCCCGCGCGAACTGAGGTACGGTCGGATCCGGAAGGATCTGCTCCACTTCGGAAGGCGGGCGCCCGTGCTGGACCGACTTGTCGACAAGCTGCTCGGACTCCCCCGCCCCGAAGGCCCGAAGCCGGTGGTGACGCGCGACCTCACCGTGCCGATGCCCGACGGCGTCACGCTGCTCGCCGACCGGTACGCGCCGGCCGGGACGACGTCGGCGCCGGTGGTGCTGATCCGCACGCCCTACGGGCGCAAGGGCATCCTCTCGAAGCTCTTCGGCGACACGTTCGCCCGGCACGGCCTGCAGACGGTCATCCAGAGCACGCGCGGCTCGTTCGGCTCCGGCGGCGAGTTCCGGCCGTTCCACCTCGAGCGCGAGGACGGCCTCGCGACCGCCGAATGGCTGCGCGCGCAGCCGTGGTGCGACGGCAACCTCGCCATGGCGGGCGCCAGCTACCTCGGCCACACGCAGTGGGCGGTCGGGCCGTACCTCGACCCGCCCCTGGCGGCGATGTGCCTCGGCGTGACGGCGTCGGAGTTCGTCTCGACGTTCTACCCCGGCGGCGTGCTCGCGGCGGACAACATGGTGTCGTGGTCGGCGATGATCGGCCGCCAGGAAGAGCGCTTCGCCGCGCTGCCGAACCCGCTGCAGAAGCGCAAGACGCGGAAGGCGATGTCGTTCCTGCCGCTGAGCCGCGCCGACGTCGCCGCGATCGGGAAGCCGGTGCAGTTCCTCCAGGACATCACCGAGCACTTCGTCCCCGAAGACGACTACTGGGCGATGTCCGACCACAGCGCCGAAGTCGCGAAGCTCGACGTCCCGGTGTCGATGGTGACCGGCTGGTACGACCTGTTCATCGGCTCCCAGCTGCGCGACTTCCGGATCCTCGCCGAGGCGGGCAAGGCGCCGCGGCTCACGGTCGGGCCGTGGGCGCACGGCGAGCCGGCGAGCATGGGCCCGATGATCCGGGACCAGCTCGGGTTCCTGCGCGCGCACCTGCTCGGCGACCGGACGCAGCTGCAGCGTTCGCCGGTCCGGCTGTTCCTGCAGGGCGCCGGGACGTGGCTGGACTTCGAGTCGTGGCCGCCGCCCTCGACGGCGACCGCGTCGCACCTGCGGCCGATCGGCGGGCTCGGCGAGACCGTCGCCGGCGAGGCGCGGCCGACGACGTTCACCTACGACCCGGCGGACCCGACACCGGCGGTCGGCGGCCCGCTGCTGACCGGCGAGTGGAAGCAGCGCGACAACCAGGAGGTCGAGGCCCGGCCGGACGTGCTGGTGTTCACCGGCGAGCCGCTGCCGGCGGAGCTGGACGTCATCGGCGAGGTGTCGGCGACGGTGCACGTGCGCACCGAGCTCGGCCACGCGGACGTCTACGTGCGGCTCTGCGACGTCGACGCGAACGGCGTGTCCCGCAACGTGACCGACGGGATCGTGCGGCTGCGGCCCGGTTTCCCGGCGGCCGACGACGACGGGGTGGTGACGGCGGAGGTGACGCTCGACCCGACGGCGTACCGCTTCCGCCGAGGCCACCGCCTGCGCGTCCAGGTGGCGGGCGGGGCGTTCCCGCGGTTCGCGCGCAACCACGGGACGGACGAGCCGGTCACGTCGGCGGTGAAGGGCAAGCCGAACCGCTTCGAGATCTTCCACGACGCCGCCCGGCCGTCGAAGCTCACGCTGCCGGTGTTCAGCGGCTGACCACGCGGTGGTGGCTGGTCACCCGGCCGTCGTCGTGCAGGACGTGCAGCAGCAGGGACGGCGGACGCTCGTAGTCCAGCGGGCCGCCGTCGTCCCAGCCGCGGTCCGCGCCCGGCTCCACCGGCAGCAACGACTGCGACACCACGCCCGGCGCGATGCGCAGCGGCACTCCGGCGAACGTCGTCGACGCGCCCGTGTGCACGTGCCCGGCCAAGAGCGCCTTCACGCGCGGGTGCCGGGCCAGCACCGCCGCCAGCCGGTCCTCGCCGGACTGGCGGATCGCGTCGACCAGCTCCACTCCCACCTCGACCGGCGGGTGGTGGAAGGCGACGAACGCCGGGCCGTCGCCGCTCGCGAGCGTGTCGTCGAGCCACGCCAAGGTGGAGTCGGCCAGGAAACCCGCGCCGCGGCCGGGAATCGTCGAGTCGCACAGCGCGAACAGGACGCCGTCGACCTCCTGGGCGAAGTCGATCGGGCCGTCGGACGCGGGCAGGCCGAGCAAGCCGGTGCGGAACGCCGAACGGACGTCGTGGTTGCCCGGGCACACCAGCACCGGCGCCGGGTGCTTCAGCAGTTCGGCGGCGCGCGCGTATTCGGACGCCGCGCCGTGGTCGGCGATGTCGCCGGTCACCACGACCGCGTCGATCGGGCGGGCCAGGCCGCCGAGCCAGGCCATCACGGCCGCGACCCGGTCTTCCGCCCGCGGGTCGCCGTCGAGGTGCAGGTCGCTCAGGTGCGCGATGATCATCTTCAGTCCTTCCCCAGGTACGCCAGCGCTTTCACCCAGTTCCGGACGAGCACCGCGGACGCCGTCGGCAGGTCTCCGTCGCGCAGCGCGGCGGCGATGCGGCGGTGCTCGCCGATGCTCTCCCCGGCACGGGCCGCCCCGCCGAAGTAGCACGATTCGTACCGCTTGAGCAGCGGCTTGGTCTGCCCGATCAGCCGCAGCAGGTGCGGGTTGGGGCAGCGGGACAGCAGCAGGGCGTGCCACCGTTCGTCCACATCGGACAGATCGGCGCCGGACTCGAGCGCCGCCGCCATTTCGTCGGCGACGGCGTCGAGCGCGTCCGGCAGCCCGGCCAGCTCCAGCGGCGACGTCCAGCGCAGGGCCAGCGCTTCGAGCTCGGCGACCAGCGGGTAGAGGCGGCGGGCCTCGTCGGGGTCGAACGGCGGCACCAGGAACCCCCGCCCCGGCGCGGAAACGAGCAGCCCGCGGTCCGCGAGCCCGATCAGCGCCTCCCGCAGCGGCGTCCGGCTGACGCCCAGTTCGCGGGCCAGGTGCACCTCGTTGACGCGGGCGCCGGCGGCGAGCCGCCCGTCCAGCACGCGGGTGGTGATCTCCTCGATGAGGTCGCTGCGCAAGGGGGTCCGAGCCATGGGCGCAGTATTGCATACAGAAGAGAGCTACTGTATTCAGTTCACATGACCTTCGACGTCGACCGCGCCCGCCGGGAAACGCCCGGCTGCGCCGAAGTGGTCCACTTCAACAACGCCGGTTCGGCGCTCCCGCCGGCCGTCGTGACCGACACCGTCGTCGAGTACCTGCGCCACGAAGCGCTGCGCGGCGGCTATGAGGCAGCGGCCGAGGCGTCCGACCGGCTCGCCGCGGTGTACGCGTCGGCGGCGCGGCTCGTCGGCGCCGAACCCGACGACATCGCGCTCACCGACAACGCGACCCGGTCGTGGCAGGCGGTCTTCTACGCGCTGCCCTTCAAGGCCGGCGACCGGATCCTCACCTCGCGCGCGGAGTACGCCAGCAACGCGATCGCGTACCTGCAGGTCGCCAAGCGCACCGGCGCGGTCGTCGAGGTGGTCGGCGACGACGAGTCGGGCCAGCTGGACGTCGAAGACCTGAAGCGGCGCGTCGACGGCGACGTCAAGCTGATCGCCGTCAGCCACGTGCCCACCCAGGGCGGCCTGGTCAACCCGGCCGAGGAGGTCGGCGCGGTCGCCGAGGCGGCCGGCATCCCGTTCCTGCTCGACGCGTGCCAGTCCGCCGGCCAGCTCGACCTCGACGTCTCGCGCTTGAAGTGCGACGCGCTGTCGACGACCGGCCGGAAGTACCTGCGCGGCCCGCGCGGCACCGGGTTCCTCTACGTGCACCCGCGGCTGCGCGAGCGGCTGGAGCCCGCGATGCTCGACCTGCATTCGGCGAGCTGGGAGTCCCCGACGGAGTACGTCGTCGACCCGACCGCCAAGCGCTTCGAGGTGTGGGAACGCGACTTCGCCGCGGTGTTCGGCCTCGGCGCGGCGATCGACTATGCGCTCGACTGGGGCCTGCCGGCCATCGAAGAGCGCGTCGCCTCCCTGGCGGCCACGCTGCGCGGCCGGCTCGCCGAAGCCGGGGCGCGCGTGCACGACGTCGGCGCCCGCAAGTGCGGCATCGTCACGTTCAGCCTCGCGGGGACGCCCGCCGCGGAGATCAAGGCGCGGCTCGCCGAGGCGAACATCAACACGTCGGTGTCGTCGCGGACGTCGGCCCAGTTCGACTTCACCGCGCGCGACCTGCCGGACCTGGTCCGGGCGTCGGTGCACTACTACAACACCGAGGACGAGATCGACCTGCTGGTGCGGCAGGTGGAGAAGCTCTAGAAGGCGTTGACGCCGGTCAGCTCGGCCGACACCGTCCACAGCCGCTCGGCCTGCGCCGGGTCGATCGCGTAGTCCTTGACGCCCGTGCGGGTGCCGTCGGCGGGCGCGGGCTCGGCGACGTCGCAGTCCTCAAGGTAGACCCCGCCGAGGCCGTCGAGCCGCGGGGACGTCGCCGCCCAGACCTGGGTCGCGGCGCCCTGCTCCGGCGTCTTCGCGCCGCCGGTGACCCGCCCGGACTCGTCGACCATGCCGGCGTCGACGAGCTCCTGGCGGTCCAGGTGGCGCACGAGGTCGGTGAGGATCCGGCCCGGGTGCAGGGCGAACGCGCGGACGCCGTGGTCGCGCGCCAGCTTGTCGAGGTGGACGGCGAAGAGCACGTTCGCCGTCTTCGCCTGGCCGTAGGCGAGCCACTTGTCGTAGCCCTGCCGGAAGTCGAGGTCGTCGAAGCGGACCGGGCCGTAGTGGTGGCCGCGTGAGGAGACCGAAACGACCCGGGCACCAGGGTTGAACGCGGGCCAAAGCCGGTTCACCAAGGCGAAGTGGCCCAGGTGGTTGGTCGCGAACTGCGCTTCCCAGCCCGGCCCGACGCGGGTCTCCGGCAACGCCATGATCCCGGCGCTGCCGATGAAGACGTCGATCCCGCGCCCCGACGCGAGGAACCGCTCGGCGAACGCGCGGACGCTGTCGAGGTCACCGAGGTCCAGCTCGTCGATCTCGACGTTTTCGAAGTCCCGCAAGGCTTCTTCCGCCGTGGCGCGGCGGCGGGCCGGGACGACGACGTGCGCGCCCGCGGCCGTCAGCGCCCGCGTCGTCTCCAGGCCGATGCCCGAGTAGCCGCCGGTGACGATCGCGAGCTTGCCGGTCAGGTCGACGCCCGCCACGGCTTCGGCCGCGGTGGTCTCGGCTCCGAAGCCGGAGCCGATCTTGTGCTGTGCGGTGGTCATGACCCGACGCTAAGTCCTGGAGTGGACTCCAGCGCAAGTTCAGTCCTTGAGCAGCTGCCGCGCGATGACGAGCTTCTGGATTTCGCTGGTGCCTTCGTAGATGCGGAACAGCCGCGCGTCGCGGTAGATCCGCTCGACCGTGACGCCGCGGACGTACCCCATCCCGCCGTGCACCTGGACCGCGCGGTCGGCGACCCGGCCGAGCATCTCGGTGCAGAACAGCTTCGCCGACGACGGCCCGAGCTTGCGGTCCTCGCCCGAGTCGTACTTCGCGGCGGCTTCGTGCACCATCGCGCGGCCGGCCGCGAGCTCCGCGTGCGACTCCGCGAGCAGCGCCTGGACGAGCTGGTATTCGCCGATCACGCGGCCGCCTTGACGGGCTGTCCGCGCGTACTCGACGGCTTCGGCGAGCGCGCGCTCCGCCATGCCGACGCACAGGGCCGCGATGTGCAGCCGGCCGCGGGCGAGCGAGGCCATCGCGATGCCGAAGCCCTTGCCCTCCTCGCCGACCAGCGCGTCGGCCGACAACTCGACGTCGTCGAAGACCACCTCGGACGTCCACGCGCCGGCCTGGCCCATCTTGGCGTCGTGCGGCCCGACCGTGACGCCGGCCGCGCCCGCGGGCACCAGGAACGCCGAGATGCCGCGGCTGCCGGTGCTGTCGAGGTCCGTGCGCGCGAACGCGACGAAGACCTCGGCCAGCGGCGCGTTCGTGATGAACCGCTTGGTGCCCGAGAGGCGGTAGCGGTCGCCGTCGCGGACCGCGCGGCTGGTCAGCCCGCCCGGGTCGGAGCCGGCTTCGGCCTCGGTGAGCGCGAACGACGCGATCGCCTGCCCCGCGGCCAGCCGGGGCAGCCAGCGGGTGCGCTGGTCCGGCGTCCCGTAGTGCACGATCGCCTGGCCGGCGATGCCGTTGTTGGTGCCGAACAGCGACCGGAACGCGGGGGTCGTGTGGCCGAGCTCGATCGCGAGCCGGACGTCTTCGGCCATGCCGAGGCCGAGGCCGCCGTACTCCTCCGGCAGCGCCCAGCCGAACAGGCCCAGCTCGGCGGCCTTGTCCCGGATCTCGGCCGGGATCTCGTCGCGCTCGTCGATCTCCGCCTCGCGCGGCACGACCTCCTTGCGCACGAAGTCGCGCACCGCGCCGAGAACCTGCCCGAAAAGCTCCGCGTCCATGCGTCGCACGGTACCCGGTAGCGTGCGGGGCGTGAGCACCTTCTTCGACGTCGCCGAGCAGCACCCGGACCGGCTCGCGGTGCTCGCGCCCGACGGGACCGCCGCGACCTTCGGCGAGCTGGCGGCGCGGGCGAACCGGCTGACGCACGCACTGCACCGGCTGGGGCTCGGGGAGGGCGACGGCGTCGTCGCGATCGTCCACAACGGACTCCCCTACTTCGAGCTGCTGTTCGCCACGCTGCAGGCCGGGATGTACTTCACCCCGGTCAACTACCGGTCATCCCCGGCCGAAATCGCTTACGTGGTGGCGAACAGCGGCGCCCGGGTCGTCGTCGCCGACGCGGACATCGCGCGCGAATGCGACCTCGACCTGCCGCGGTTCTCCGTCGGCGCGGCCGACGGCTGGGGCGACTACGCGTCCTGGGGCGAGGACGAACCGTCGACGCCACCGGAACCGCGGACCGCGGGCCAGACGATGCTCTACACGTCGGGCACCACCGGGCGGCCGAAGGGCGTCCGGCGCGCGCTCAGCGGGAAACCGCCGTCGCTGCACCCGATCCACCGCGATCTGCTGGCTTCGTTCGACGTCGTCCCGGGGCCGGGGGTGCACCTGGTGGCGTGCCCGCTGTACCACGCGGCGCCCGGTTCGTTCGCCGTCAACGCCATGCACCTCGGGCACAGCGCGGTGCTGATGGACCGGTTCGACGCCGAGGAGACGCTGCGGCTGATCGAACGGCACCGCGTCACCGGCACCCACCTCGTGCCGACCATGTTCCACCGGATGCTGCGGCTGCCCGAGGACGTCCGCGCGCGGTACGACACGTCGAGCCTGACCAGCGTCATCCACGGCGCGGCGCCGTGCCCGCGCGAGGTCAAGGAGCGGATGATCGCCTGGCTCGGCCCGGTGGTGCACGAGTACTACGGCGCCTCGGAAGGGCTGATCTGCGGCGTCACGGCCGCCGAATGGCTGGCCGCGCCGGGCACCGTGGGCCGGCCGCTGACCGGCGTGCGGCTGAAGATCCTCGACGACGACGGCGCCGAGGTCCCGGCCGGCGAGCCGGGCACGATCTGGTTCAGCTCCGCCCACACCGCGATCGACTACCTCGGCGACCCGGAGAAGACCGCGGCGAACCGGTTCGGCGAATTCATCACCGTGGGCGACTTCGGCCACCGCGACGCCGAAGGCCGCGTCTTCCTGCTCGACCGCCGGACCGACCTGATCCTCTCCGGCGGCGTCAACATCTACCCGGCCGAGATCGAGGCGCGGCTGCTGAGCCACCCGGACGTCGCCGACGCGGCGGTGATCGGCGAGCCGGACGAGGAGTGGGGACAGCGGGTCGTCGCCGTCGTCGAGCCGGTCCCCGGCGTCGCCGCGGACGACGACCTGGCCGCGCGGCTGGCCGAACACTGCCGGGCGGCGCTGGCCGGGTTCAAGACGCCGAAGCGGTTCGACTTCACCGATCGCCTGCCGCGCACCGAATCGGGCAAGATGATGCGGCGCACCCTGCGCTCATCGTGAGGAGAACTGCCCGATGCGCAAGACCTGCACGATCATCGCCGCCTCCGCGCTCGCCCTCGCCCTGCTGCCCGCGACGGCGTCCGCGACGCCCGGCAGCGGCGTCACCGGCACGATCCTGGCCAAGAAGACGATCGGCCACACCGACTACACGCTGCGGGAGATCACCGTCCAGCCCGGCGGCTACACCGGCTGGCACTTCCACGACGGCACGCTCTACGCGTACGTGAAATCCGGGACGCTGACGCACAACCTGGCCGACTGCAGCATCGACGGCGTCTTCGGCACCGGGCGCGCGTTCACCGAGAAGCCCGACCAGGTGCACATCGGCCGCAACCTCGGGTCGACGCCGCTCGTGCTCGAAGTCCTGTACGTGCTCCCGGCGGGCAGCCCGCTGTCGGAGGACGCGCCGGACCCGGGCTGCGGCTTCTAGCTGGAGAACCACCCCGCGGCGTCCAGCCGGTAGGCCGCGGGCCCGACGACCTTGCGCAGGTCGGCCTCGAGCGCGCCGATCCGCTCGGCGCCGACCGCGCGGGCCCAGTCGTTGCGCAGGTCGTCGAAGATTTCCGCGGACTTCGTGAGCGCGTCGATGCCGTGCGCGGTGAGCCGCACGATCTTGCGGCGCGCGTCGCCGGGGTCGTCGGCGCGTTCGGCGTACCCGAGCGCCTCGAGCCGCTCGACCGTCTTGCCCGCCGCCTGCTTCGAGACACCGAGGCGGCGGCCGATCTCCGACGCCGTCGCTCCCTGGACGCCGATCGCCTGCATGGCGAAGCCGTAGGACGGCCGCACGTCCGGGTGCCCGCGGCGCGCGAGCTCGGCGTGGAGGCGGTCGATGAGCGTGCGGAAGCCGCCGAAGAGCAGGAAGGGCAGCTCGTAGCCGGGCGTGTCGGTCATTACCCCTTGCCTTTTTCGACAACCAGGTTTACGGTTTCGACAACCACGTTGTCGATCCTACGTCTGGAGCCGTCTTGTTCCCCGATCACACCCCGGAGTCTGCACCCCCGGCCGCCCGCCCGGCGATGGCGGCCACCGCGAAGAAGTTCGGCCGAGTCCCGTCCGCCGTCGCGCGGTTGGCGACGTCGCCGGAGCTGCTGAACGGCTTCCTCAAGCTCAACTCGATCTTCGAGTCGTCGACCCTGCCGGCGCTGGACCGCGAAGTACTGGTCATGACGGTGGCGGCCCGCAACGGGTGTCACCTGTGCGTGGCGATGCACACGGCGTCCCTGACGGGCATGTCGGCCGCGCCGGAGCTGGTTTCGGCGTTGCGCGAGCAGTCGGCGTTGCCCTCGCCGCGACTGGAGGCGTTGCGGCGGTTTGTCTTGACGGTGCTGGACACGACCGGCGACGTCCCACCTGACTCGCTGGCCGCCTTCGTCGAGGCCGGGTACACGACCCGGAACGCCCTGGAGGTGGTGCTGGGCATCGGGACGTACACGCTGTCGACGTTCGCGAACCGCCTGACGGGCGCACCGCTGGACGAGGCGTTCGCCGCACACGAGTGGCACGCTGCCGCGGTGTGACGGTGGCGCCGTTGGCGTCGACCCCGGTAGGCCTCGGCGACGACGGCCACCGGGGTCCCGCTGTACTTCGCCATTGTTTGCAGGTCTCCCCGATCCAGCCGGGGCTGACGGCTTGATCCGCACCCCGCGGCACTCCTCGGACGCTAGTGGCGACGGCGACCGGAAACCCCGACCCCGGAATGTCTCGAGTCATCACTCCGCTCGGTAACGATGCCGATACCTGCGTCCGGTCGTCGTAACGGACGCACCGCCGAATGCGAGTCCGGTGGTTACCGAACGAGCAGGAGGAGTGCTGATGGACAAGGTCGAACCTCCGGGGTCCGCCGCGAATCGACGCCCGAAGTCGCGCTTCCTCCGGCCGCTGTTCTCCGCGGCGCTGTTCCCGGTCCTGATCACCCTCTTGATCGTCGCGTCGTCGATCATTTCGCAGCGGGCGCGCTTCACCCTCGACTTCCCCTGGACGACCTGGGTCGTGCTCGGCGCGGGGCCGCTCCTCGCCTTCGTCGCGGTCCTCTACACGGCGTTCCGCTACCACGGGCGCTCCCGGGAACCGGATCCCGACCAGTCGGTCGTCGGCGTGCGAGCGCTGGGCTGGGCCGGCCTGATCGTCGCGGCCGTCCTCGGAACGTTCCTCTCGTTCCGGACGCCGGTGTGGATCTTCGTCCTGGTTCTCGAGTCGATGGGTGTCGTAGCCATCCTGGCTGCCGCTGAACTGTCGACACGCGAGAAGCGCGGGAGGCAGCCTGTCGCCGTACCCGAGGAACCGCCCGAAGACCCGAAAATGGCCGGTCTCTACCACGACGTGGCGGCAGCGGCGAAGACCTACCACCGATCGGCGAGGCGGTGGGCCCAGCTCAACTACAGCCTGGGCTTCCTGACGGCCCTGTTCGCGGGAGGTTCGGGGGTCACGAGCCTGGCGCCGGCCTCGGGCGCGCTGAAGACGGTCTTCGCCGTCCTGGCCGTGGTCGGGGCCGCGCTCACCTCGTTGGCCACGACCCTCAAGACCAGCGAGTCCTACGCCAACGCGAAGCTGATCGCCGACAAGCTCGACGCCCTGGCCCGTGACATCCGGTGGAGCGTGTCACTCGCCGACAGCGGCTCGAAGTTCCGCGACTACGTCGACCGGTTCAACAAATTGACGACCGCGACGCCCCAAGCACCATCACCGCAGCCGCCTCCACCTCAGCCACCGGCGGCGGCATCGCCTCAGGCAGCGGGGTGATCGACGTGGTGGGCGCAGCAGGGTTCGAACCTGCGACCGCTCGGGTGCAAGTCAGGTGATTCACGTCGCCGACCTGTGGGTTCGGCGTTGATCGGGGTCCGGCCTGCGCGCCCCGCCGTCCTCGCCGGAGCAGCGGCCGGCCACCTGCGACCACAGCCACTCCGGCGATTCGGGTTCTGATCAGCAGTTCACCGCCAACGCCGGGCTCACGACCGTGGTCCGGGTCCCGCCGAAGGAGACGGCGACGTTGGCGGTGATCGTGGCCGCGTTCGGCCGCGTCGCGCAGACGGTCGAACGTTTGACCCAGGAGCCGTAGCAGGACGCCGTGTAGCCGGCGGAGAGCGCGCTGGCGTAGCAGGCGTCGTCCTGGATCTGCTGCGCCGGGCTGGGCGTGCTCCAGATGTTGACCACCGGCGCGCTCATCTGGTAGCCGACAGCGGTGTAGTTGGTGACGACCATCACCGCTTTGTAGACCGACTGGGTGCCGTCGCTCGAGTTGATCAGGCACGAGTAGACCACGCGTGATTTGTCCGCGCAGTACCAGTTGGAGGGGGTCGGAAACGGATCCGGCGACCAGCTCCGCACTGCCGCGGAGGCCGACGGAGCCGTCAGCACCAGTGTGAGCAGCGCCATCGGCACCGCGGTGACGATCCCGCCGCGACGCCTCGTGAACCTCATCGATCGCATGCGTGCGTGCCTCTCGTTCTCGCGCGAGGACAACTGCCGACGCAGTGCCCTTGCCGAACCGCGGCTTGTGCCGCCACATCCGGCGGGTGGCTCACGCTTGAACCGGGGAGAGGTTGATGTCATGGCCGAAGCCCACTCGATCGGAGTAACTGCAGCCGCTCGCGCACGAACTGCTCCGCAAGAACCCCTGACGATCTCGGGGCCCCGTTTCCGCTGGTGGGCGCAGCAGGGTTCGAACCTGCGACCGCTCGGGTGTAAGCCGAGTGCTCTTCCGCTGAGCTATGCGCCCCTCGGGCGGCGGCCCCCACCCGGGGACCGCCGTCCGGAAGGAAGAAATCAGACCAGTTCGGCCACGGCCTTCTTCCAGCCCTGCTGGTCGCGCGCCTCGCCCGGGGCGTTGACCTCGGCGAACCGGACCACGCCGGACGTGTCGATCAGGAACGTCCCGCGCACCGCCAGGCCGGCGTCGGAGTTGAACACCCCGTACGCCTGGGCCACCTCGCCGTGCGGCCAGAAGTCGGACAGCAGCGGGAACTGGTAGCCCTCCTTCTCGGCCCACGCCTTCAGCGAAAACGGCGTGTCGACCGAGACGCCCAGGACCTGGACGCCCTTACCGTCGTAGTCGGCGAACTCGTCCCGGAGCTGGCACAGCTCGCCGGTGCAGATGCCGCTGAACGCGAACGGGTAGAAGACCAGCAGGACCGGCTTGTCGCCCCGGAAGGACGACAGCTGCACCGGCTGCTTGTTGTAGTCGTTGAGCGTGAAGTCAGGGGCCTCAGAACCGACCTCGACGGCCATACCGCGTTTCCTCTCCCGTACGGACACGTGCCTGCGACGACAACCCTATCGTGTCAGCCGGGCGGGACCTGTTCAGCGCTGCTTGGACTTCGACTTCGGGGAGACCAGGCGCGTCCCGATCCAGTTCGCGCCCACACTCATGTTGGCGGTCTGGGCCAGTCCGACGGCGGGCACCGCTTCGGCGATCTCGCTCGGCTCGACGTGCCCGGGCTGTCCCGTCTTCGGGGTCAGCACCCAGATCACGCCGGTCTCTTCCAGGGGGCCCCTGGCGTCGATGAGCGCGTCCCCGAGATCGCCGTCGTCTTCGCGCCACCACAGCAGCACCACGTCGATGACCTCGTCGGCGTCCTCGTCGAGGATGTCCCCGCCGATCTGCTCCTCGATCGCCGCGCGGACGTCGTCGTCGACGTCCTCGTCCCAGCCGATCTCCTGGACCACCATCTCGGGCTTGATGCCGAGCCTCTCGGCGACGCTGCTCTGATCAGCGTCTCCCGCGGCGACCACTGCTTTCACTCCTCCAACTACGACGGAGTGTGGCGTCCAGCACCCTCATCGAGGGTACGGAGGCGCCACACTCGGCGACCCGGTTGCCGATAGCGAACACTGGTAGGGCTCCGCGCGCAACCGTCCACACCGGATCTTTGACAACTCGTGTCGCAGGATACGGCCCGCGACCGGCCCCGCGCGACGGCGTTTCGGGTGCCTCGCGGGACCGGTCTGCCACCCCATCGGGGGGCGTCCCCTAGGGTGGGGAGGAAGAAAACGCGCGCGCGATACACCGCGCGCGGGGAGTGGCTCGACCGGGTCGGCCGATGTTACCGCCAAGTAGCGGTGCGGAAGCCGGGACGGAAGACGACGATGGAGAGTCGTACACCCCCGAGTACGAGCACCACCGGCTGCAACTTTTCGCAAGGAGACCCCTTGGCCCCGCAGAACGACGGCGCCTCCGGCAAGGAGACCCCGGCACGCGTACGCGTCATCCGTGACGGATTGGCGGCGCACCTGCCCGACATCGACCCGGAGGAGACCGCCGAGTGGCTGGACTCCTTCGACGAGGCTCTCGCGAGGGGCGGGCAGCAGCGGGCCAGGTACCTGATGCTGCGCATCCTCGAGCGGGCCCGTGAGCGGAACGTCGGCGTCCCCGCGCTGACCTCGACGGACTACGTCAACACGATCCCCACCGAGAACGAGCCGTGGTTCCCCGGCGACGAGGAGATCGAGCGCCGCTACCGGGCCTACATCCGGTGGAACGCGGCGATCATGGTGCACCGCGCGCAGCGCCCCGGCGTCGGCGTCGGCGGCCACATCTCGACGTACGCGTCCTCGGCCGCGCTGTACGAGGTCGGCTTCAACCACTTCTTCCGCGGCAAGGACCACTCGGGCGGCGGCGACCAGATCTACATCCAGGGCCACGCCTCCCCCGGCATCTACGCCCGCGCGTTCCTCGAGGGCCGCCTGACCGAGTCGCAGCTCGACGGCTTCCGCCAGGAGTTCAGCCACGCCGGCGAGGGCGGCGGCCTGCCGTCGTACCCGCACCCGCGGCTGATGCCGGAGTTCTGGGAGAACCCGACGGTGTCGATGGGCCTCGGCCCGATGAACGCGATCTACCAGGCGCGGTTCAACCGCTACCTGCGCGACCGCGGCATCAAGAACACCGACGACCAGCACGTCTGGGCGTTCCTCGGCGACGGCGAGATGGACGAGGCCGAGTCCCGCGGCCTGATCCACGTCGCGGCCGGCGAGGGCCTCGACAACCTGACCTTCGTGATCAACTGCAACCTGCAGCGGCTCGACGGCCCGGTGCGCGGCAACGGCAAGATCATCCAGGAGCTGGAGTCGTACTTCCGCGGCGCCGGCTGGAACGTCATCAAGGTCATCTGGGGCCGCGAGTGGGACTCGCTGCTGCACGCCGACCGCGACGGCGCCCTGGTCAACCTCATGAACGTGACGCCGGACGGCGACTACCAGACGTACAAGGCCAACGACGGCGCCTTCGTCCGCGAGCACTTCTTCGGCCGCGACCCGCGGACGAAGGACCTGGTCAAGGACCTCTCCGACGCCGACATCTGGAACCTCAAGCGCGGCGGCCACGACTACCGCAAGGTGTACGCGGCCTACAAGTCGGCGCTGGAGCACCACGGCCAGCCGACGGTGATCCTGGCCCACACCATCAAGGGCTACGGCCTGGGCCCGGCGTTCGAGGGCCGCAACGCCACGCACCAGATGAAGAAGCTCACCCTCGACGACCTGAAGCTGTTCCGCGACTCGCAGCGGATCCCGATCAGCGACGAGGAGCTCGAGCGCGACCCGAAGCTGCCGCCGTACTACCACCCGGGCGCGAACTCGCCCGAGATCGAGTACCTGATCGGCCGCCGCAAGGCGCTCGGCGGCTTCCTGCCGGAACGCCGCCCGAAGGCCGCCAAGGCGCTGGTCCTGCCCGGCGACAAGGTCTACGAGGGCATCCGGAAGGGCTCCGGCAAGCAGGAGGTCGCCACCACGATGGCGTTCGTCCGGCTGGTCCGCGAGCTGGCGAAGGACTCCGAAATCGGCAAGCGCGTCGTCCCGATCATCCCGGACGAGGCCCGCACCTTCGGCCTCGACTCGATGTTCCCGACGGCCAAGATCTACAACCCGCACGGCCAGACGTACACGTCGGTCGACGCGAGCCTGATGCTGGCCTACAAGGAGTCCGAGAAGGGCCAGCTGCTGCACGAGGGCATCAACGAGGCGGGCTCGACCGCGTCGTTCACCGCCGTCGGCACGTCGTACGCGACGCACGGCGAGCCGATGATCCCGATCTACATCTTCTACTCGATGTTCGGGTTCCAGCGCACCGGTGACGGCCTCTACGCGGCCGCCGACCAGATGGCCCGCGGGTTCGTCCTCGGCGCCACCGCCGGCCGCACCACCCTGACGGGTGAGGGCCTGCAGCACGCCGACGGGCACTCGCTGCTGCTCGCGGCGACCAACCCGGCCGCGGTCGCCTACGACCCGGCGTGGTCGTTCGAGATCGCGCACATCGTCAAGGACGGCCTCCGCCGGATGTACGGCGAGACCGGGCCGGACGGCAACGGCGAGAACGTCTTCTACTACATGACGATCTACAACGAGCCGTACCAGCAGCCCGCCGAGCCGGAGAACCTCGACGTCGACGGCCTGCTGAAGGGTCTGTACAAGTACGCCGACGCCCCCGACGGGGACGGTCCGGAGGTGCAGATCCTCGTCTCGGGCGTCACGATGCCGGACGCGCTGAAGGCGCAGAAGATGCTGGCCGAGGAGTGGGGCGTGCGGGCCGCGGTGTGGTCGGCGACGTCGTGGACCGAGCTGCGGCGCGAGGCCGTCGAGATCGACCACGACAACCTGCTCTACCCGGGCAGCGAGCCGCGCGTGCCGTACGTGACCGAGGCGCTTTCGGGTTCGAACGGGCCGGTCGTGGCGGTGTCGGACTGGATGCGCGCGGTGCCGGACCTGATCCGCCCGTACGTCCCGACCGACATGCTGACGCTGGGCACGGACGGCTTCGGCTTCTCCGACACCCGCCCCGCCGCGCGGCGGAAGTTCCTGGTCGACGCCGAGTCGATCACGGTCGGCGCCCTGTCGATCCTCGCCAAGCGCGGCGAGGTCGAGCAGGCGAAGGTCCTCGAAGCGGCCACGAAGTACCGGCTCGACGACATCGCGGCCGCCGGGCCGCAGACGTCGGACGCCGGGAACGCGTGACCTGGTGCTAGAAAGGACCCGGCAGACATCTGATGTCTGCCGGGTCCTGTTCGCCGTGCAGGCTGTTCAAGGGAGTTGATCAAGGTGACGAAGCGCCGACTGCCGAAACCGGACGAGCTCAAGCAGATCCTGCGGCCGAAGCCGATCGTGCTGAACCCCACCGAACGGCGGCTGGCGAACGCGCACACCATCGCCGACCTGCGGATGGCCGCGCGCAAGCGCACCCCGCGGGCGGCTTTCGACTACACCGACGGCGCGGCCGAGCTCGAGGACAGCCTGCGCCGCGCGCGGCAGGCCTACCGCCGGGTCGAGTTCCACCCGAACGTGCTGCGCGGAGTGTCCGATGTGGACACCACGCGCGAGATCCTCGGCAAGACCTCGGCGCTGCCGTTCGCCCTCGCCCCCACCGGGTTCACGCGGATGATGCAGCACGAAGGCGAGATCGCGGTGGCCCGCGTCGCCGAGCGCAACGGCATCCCGATGGGCCTGTCGACGATGGCGACAACGTCGATCGAAGACCTCGCCGCCGCCGCGCCCGGCGCCCGCAAGTGGTTCCAGCTCTACGTCTGGCGCGACCACGGCGCCGGCGAAGATCTGATGAATCGGGCGTGGGAGAACGGCTTCGACACGCTCATGCTGACCGTGGACACCCCGGTCGGCGGCGCGCGCCTGCGCGACGTCCGCAACGGCCTGACCATCCCGCCGGCGCTGACGCTCAAGACGTTCCTCGACGGCGCGATGCACCCCGCGTGGTGGTTCAACCTGCTCACCACCGAGCCGCTGAACTTCGCTTCGCTCAGCCACTTCGACGGCACGGTCGCCGAGCTGCTGAACAAGCTCTTCGACCCGACGCTGAACTTCGACGACCTCGACTGGGTCCGCCAGACCTGGCCCGGGAAGCTCGTGGTCAAGGGCGTGCAGAACGTCGACGACGCCCGCGACGTCGTGAAGCACGGCGCGGACGCCGTCCTGCTGTCCAACCACGGCGGCCGCCAGCTCGACCGCGCCCCGACGCCGCTGGAGCTGCTGCCCGCGGTGCTGGACGAGGTCCAGGGCGGCGCCGAGGTCTGGATCGACACGGGCATCCTGTCCGGCGGCGACATCGTCGCGGCCATCGCGCGCGGCGCGGACGCGGTGCTGGTCGGCCGCGCGTTCCTGTACGGCCTGATGGCCGGCGGCGAGCGCGGGGTCCAGCGGTGCGTCGACATCCTGCGCACGGAGATGGTCCGCACGATGCAGCTGCTGGGCGTCCGGACGCTCACGGACCTGACGCCCAGCCACGCGACCCTGCGTTAAACCTGCGCCTGGCCGCCGTCGACGAAGAACTCGACGCCGTTGACGAAGCTCGCCTCGTCGGTGGCCAGGAACAGCGCGGCCGCCGCGATCTCCGACGGGTCGCCGAGGCGGCCCAGCGGGACCGCGCTCGCCATCTGCTCCACCATCGCCTGCTCCGCTCCGGGCTCGGCCAGGCCGAGCAGGCCCGGGGTGAGCGTCGGCCCGGGGCTCAGCACGTTAACGCGGATCCCCTTGCCCTGCAGGTCGAGCGCCCACGTACGGGCGAAGTTGCGCACGGCGGCCTTCGTCGAGGCGTAGATGCTCATGCCCGGCGCCACGCGCGTCGACGTCGTCGAGCCGGTGATGATGATCGACGCCTTCTCGTTCAGCAGCGGCAAGGCTTTCTGCACGGTGAAGAGGACGCCCTTGACGTTCGTGCCGAAGGTCGCGTCGAACTGCTCCTCGGTGATCTCGCCCAGCGGGGCCGAAACGCCGCCGCCGGAGTTGGCCACCACGACGTCCAGGCCGCGGCCGCGCTCGGCGATCGCGCGGTAGACCTCGTCGAGGTCGGCGAGGTTCGCCGAGTCGGCGCGGATCGCCTGGACTGATCCGCCGATCTCGGCGACGGCGTCGTCGAGGACCTCCTTGCGCCGCCCGGTGATGACGACATGGGCGCCTTCGGCCGCGAAGCGCTTGGCGATGCCCAGGCCGATGCCGGTTCCGCCGCCGGTCACGAGCGCTGTCTTGTTCTCCAGGTTCACGATGCCCTCCGAGTTCTTGACTATCTCGTCCAGAACGTACGCGGTTCTGGACGAGATAGTCAAGAATGGATATCCTGAGCCCATGGCGAGACCCCGGAGCTTCGACGAACGCGCGGTCCTGCGCACGGCGCGGGACCGGTTCTGGTCGACCGGCTACGCGGGCACCAAGATCGACGACATCGCCGCGGCCACCGGCCTGGGCAAAGGCAGCCTCTACGGCGCCTTCGGCGACAAGCACGCGTTGTTCCTGCGCGTCTTCGACGATTACTGCGTCGAAGCCGTCGAGGCGACGCGTCACAAGCTCGAAGGCCCCGACGAGACCGCCTACCAGCGACTGCGCGACTACGTCCTGGCCGACGCCGAAGCCGTCATCGCCGACGACATCCACCGGGGCTGCCTGATCGCGAAGTCCGCGGCCGAATGCGCCGAACACGACCCGGAGGTCGCGGCGCGGGCCCGGCGCGCGTTCCGCGAGCTGAACGCGATGCTGACGGCCTGCGTCGCGGCCGCTCAGCGCGCGGGCGACATCGCCGAAGGCCACGACCCCGCCCGGCTGGCCGGCCTCCTCCTCGCGACCATGCGCGGCATCGAAGCCCTGGGCAAAGGCGGGTGCGACCAGGCCGACCTGCGCGGCATCGCCGAAACCGCCCTGGCCGTGCTGCCGGTCACCAGCTGACCCGTTGGGCCAACCGGTCTCAAGTTCTTGACGGACCGACCGGTTTGTGACGAAGATCTCGGGCACTCGCCGAAAGGCCGTTTTCGCATCGTGGAAAACGGAGGTCGCCCGTGTTCGTGCAAAACCTGACCCCCCTCGGTTCGCTGGGCCTGTCGGCGCTCGTCGCCGTGCTGCCGCTCGCCACCGTCCTCGTCCTCCTCGGCGTCGTCCGGATGCGGGCGCACCTCGCCGCCCTGATCGGGCTGCTAGTCGCGCTCGTCGTCGGGATCGCCGCCTACGGCATGCCGGTCGTGCAGGCCGTCTCCGGCGCGCTGTCGGGCGCCGCGTTCGGGCTGTGGCCGATCATGTGGATCGTCGTCAACGCGCTGTGGATCTACCGGCTGACCGTGCGGACCGGGCACTTCGACGTCCTGCGCCGCTCGTTCGGCCGGGTCTCCGACGACCCGCGGATCCAGGCGCTGATCATCGCCTTCTGCTTCGGCGCGCTCATGGAGGCCCTCGCCGGCTTCGGAGCGCCGGTCGCGATCAGCGCCGTCATGCTCGTGGCCGTCGGCTTCCACCCGGTGAAGGCCGCCGTCGTCGCGCTCGTCGCGAACACCGCGCCGGTCGCGTTCGGCGCGATGGGCACGCCCGTTGTCACGCTCGCGCAGGTCACCGGCCTGCCGCTGCAGGACGTCTCCTCGATCGTCGGCCGCCAGACGCCGCTGCTCGCGCTGGTCGTCCCGCTGCTGCTGGTGATCATCGTCGACGGCAAGCGCGGCTTGAAGGACACCTGGCTGCCCGCGCTGGTCTGCGGGGTCGCGTTCGGGCTCGTGCAGTTCCTCGCGTCCAACTTCGTGGCGCCGCAGCTGGCCGACATCGGGGCCGCGCTCGCGGGTGCCGCCGCGCTGGTCGCGCTCCCCCAGACCCGCCGTCCGGTGCCCGAAGCCGTCCGGACCAGCATCGGCACCGGCGGGACGGCGACGGAAGAAGCGCCGCCGGAAGACTCCCGCGACGACGTCGTCAAGGCCTACCTGCCCTACGCGCTGATCATCGTGATCTTCTCCTTGGCCGTGCTGCCGCCGATCAAGAAGCTGCTGGACAAGGCGACCTGGAAGTTCCACTGGCCCGGCCTGAACGTCGCCGGGCCGAACGGGAAACCGGTGTCCGGCAACACGTTCTCGCTGCCGTTCCTCAACACCGGCGGCACGCTCGTCCTGCTGGCGGGCCTCATCACGGCGGCGGTCCTGGCCGTCTCGGCGAGCGGCGCCGCGCAGGAGTGGCTGGCGACGGTCAAGGAGCTGCGGTTCGCGATCCTCACCGTCACCAGCGTGCTCGCGCTGGCCTACGTGATGAACCTGTCCGGCCAGACGTCGACGATCGGCACGTTCATCGCGGCCGCCGGCGCCGGCCTGGCGTTCCTGTCCCCGGTGCTGGGCTGGTTCGGCGTCGCCGTCTCGGGCTCGGACACGTCGGCGAACGCGCTGTTCGGCGCGCTGCAGGTGACGGCGGCGAACAAGACCGGCCTGGCCGCGGACCTGCTGGCCGCGGCCAACAGCTCCGGCGGCGTGCTCGGCAAGATGGTCTCGCCGCAGAACCTCACGATCGCCTGCGTGGCGGCGAACCTGCCCGGTGAGGAGGGCAAGCTGCTGCGGAAGGTGCTGCCGTGGAGCGTGGGGCTGCTGCTGGTGATGTGCCTGATCGTGCTCGGGCAGAGCACGGCGGTGCTCAGCTGGATGCTGCCATGACCCGGCGCTCGGCGACGCGGCGCGCGGAGCGGTTCCAGCTCCACCAGCCGTGGATGACGAGCCCGGCGAAGACGATGTAGATCGCGGCGGAGAAGTACAGCCCGGACGAGATCTGCAGCGGCACGCCGATCGCGTCGACGACCAGCCAGACCAGCCAGAACTCGACCAGCCCGGCGCCCTGCGCCCCGAAGGCGACGAGCGTGCCGACGAAGATGGCGGCGTCCGGCCAGGGCGCCCAGGAGGCGTTCAGCGCGTCCAGGACCAGGGCCATCACGGTGGTGCCGGCGACGAAGGCGCCGAGCATGGCCAGCCGTTCGGCGAGCCGGCCCTGCCGGACGACGACGCCGAACACCGGGTCCTGGCGGCGGGTCCAGGCCCACCAGCCGTAGACGGAGATGGCGAGGATGGCGACCTGGCGGGCTGCGAGCCCGCCGAGGTGCGCGGAGGCGTAGACGGCGAACAGCAGCACGGTGGCCCCGACCTGCACGGGCCACGTCCACAAGGTGCGACGCTGCGCGAGGAACACGACGGCGAGCGCGAACACCTGCCCGGCGAGCTCCGCGATCGAGATCCACTGACCGAGCACCGTGATTCCGTGGTGCAGCAGGAAATCCACCTGACGCCCCTTTCGTCCTACGGCATCAAACATGCTCCGGCGGGGGTGAATTCCCTAGAGACTGTGAGCCGCGGAACATCCCACTTCGTGGACGTCGCCGAGGCGGAGCGTCCCGCCGCGGACGACCCGGGTCTGGACACCGAAGGTCAAGGCGTTGACGTCGGAGATGGTCTTGAGCAGTTCGGGCGCGGCCGGCAGCCCGTCGGCCGGCAGCCCGACCATCACGCAGCGGACGGCCTTGCGGAGGACCTCCAGCTCGACCTCGCCGATCCGGAGCCGCTGCCCGACCCAGGCGTCTTCGGCGAGCTCCGGCGCCGGGCCGGTGTCGAGCAGGACGTTGGCCCGGAACCGCCGCTCGTCGAGCGCGACGCCGGGCGCGTGCTCGGCCAGCCAAGCCAGCGACGACGTCGTGACCAGGTGCAGCGGGGCTTCGTCGTGGTGCGGGACGTCGGCTTCCTTCGCCAGCTCGACACCCGGGACACCCAGGACGTCGGCGATTTCCGTCGTGATTTCGCTGCCCCGCAGCACGCGGCCGTCCGGGAAGGTCACCACCGGGACGGCGCCGTCGTACCGCGCGGCGAACTCGTGCAGGCCGGGCATCCGCCGGAACCGGCGGGAGTTCTTGCCGCTGCCGAGCTTGCCCTCGGCATCGCGGACGGCGTACCGGCGGTCGCCGTCGAGGCCGCGCTCGCCGACGGCCACCTCGGCCAGCCGTTCGCCCACCATCGACTTCACCGGATAGCGCCACAGCGCCGCGACGACCCCCATCGCCCCAGCGTAACGGCGGGGCGGGCCCGGCGGCTTCCTCGTCCGCCGGGTCCGCCCCGCCCATCCGCTCCGCTCAGAGCTGGGGACGCGGGGTGCCGGCCGGCGGGGTCGGCGTGTTGTCCGCGCCGACCGTCGTGCGCGGACGCTCGCTCGTGCCCATCTCACCGGAACGCTGCTGCGGCGTCTCGAGCTGGTGCTCCATGTTCGCCATCCAGCCGCGCCAGCGGTCCTGCGCCGGCTTGATCAGGCCGCCGCCGAAGCCGACCACGATCACGCCTCCGATCGTCGCGAGCACCGCGATCAGCACCGGGCCGGTGATCGCCGTCGCGATGTTCACCTGGCCGAGCGCCGCGATGATGCCGAACGCCATGATCAGCCAGTAGGCACCCAGCGACAGCGGCCGCGCCGCACCCCGGCCGGACAGCGCCGACGCGACGACGTCCCGCACGACCTTCGCGATGGCCGCGGCGACCACGACGAGCACCAGCGCGACCACGATCCGCGGCAGGAACGCGATGATGTCGTTGAGCAGCTGGCTCACCGGGTTCGTCGGCCCGAATACGCCGAACGCCAGCTGCAGCGCGATCAGCAGGATGAAGTAGTAGACCAATTTGACGAGGATGCCCGTCGCGTCGATCTTCTGCTGCCCGATCTTCCCGCTCAGCCCGGTCCGCTCGACGAGTTTCCCGAAACCGGCTTTCCCGAGCACGAGCGCCAGGCCTTTCGACACCGCTTTCGCGATCAACCAGCCGATCAGCAGGATGATCAGGAACCCCACGAGTTTCGGGACGAACGTGGCCACCATGTTCCACGCCTGCCCGAGCCCGTCCTTCAGTTGCTCGCCCATATCGACTCCCTCCACGGATTTGCACCGGATCGTCGATCAAGTACCCAGGGGCGGCAACTCGTGCGCCCCACGATCGAGTGAGACGACTGGCGCGCGAAGATCAGCCGTGGCCATACTGGTTTCACCGGTGGGGACCGGGGAGACGAGGCCGTCCGGCGCAGCGAAAACCGCGAGCGCCGGGCGGCCTCGAGCATTTACCGGGTCAATAAGTCCGGCCCCCGGACACCGGGGTGTCCGAGGGCCGGGTGAACGTTCGGCGAACGTCAGGCGGCGCGCAGCGCGTCGCGCAGTTTCACCTTCGCGCCGGTGCGCATCACCGCATTCCGGTAGATCCGCGCGGCCAGCCAGATCAATCCCGGAATCATCAGCACCACCAGCAACACCGACAACGCGGCCTCCCACACCGGAACACCGCCCATCGCCAGCCGGATCGGCATCAGGGTCGGCGCGAACACCGGAATCACGGAAAGCACCTCGACGAACGTGCTGCCCGGGTTCGACGGCAGCACCGAAATACCGATCACGTACCCGGCGATCACGAACATCAGCGCCGGCATCGTCGCGCCGCCGACGTCCTCCTGCCGCGAAACCAGCGCACCCAGCGCGGCGAACACGATCGAGTACATGAAGAACCCGAGCAGGTACCAGACGATCAGCCACACGACGGTCCCGACCGCCGACGACAGCGACAGGTCCGGCAGCGCCCCGGTCGCCGTCACGGCGACCAGGCCGCCCACGCCGATCACGAGCATCTGGATCAGCCCCACCACGCCGATGCCGAGCACCTTCCCGGCCATCAGCTGCCACGGCTTGATCGTCGACAGCAGCAGCTCCACGACCCGGGAAGTCTTCTCCTCGACGACGCCCTGCGCGACGCTCTGGCCGTTGATCATCAGGGAGAGGTAGATGAGGATGCCCGCGGCGATGCCCAGCCCGAGCTGCGCGCCGTTGTAGGGGTACGGCTCCTCCAGCGGCGGGTCTTCGACGAACTTCGCCGCCGCGACGGCGCTCTCGAACCGCGCCGGGTTCCCGCCGAGGGCGGTGATCTGCTGGTCGAGCGCGACCTGGCGGGCCACCAGCTGCAGGACGTTCGCGAGCTTGCCGTCGAGGTCCTTCTTCACCTGGACGTGCACGCTCTTGCCGTCGCCGGTGAGCAGCGCGTCGAGCGAACCGTCGGCCAGCTTCGCGCGCCCGGTCGCCTCGTCGGCGACCTGCGTGGTCTCGATGGACTCACCGACGGCCTGCCCGGACGCCTTCAGCGGCGCCGAAAACCCGGCGGTGGCCGCGGTGAAGCCGACCTTCGCGTCGGCACCGCTCCCGCCGGAGAGCAGCTTGAGCAGCACGATGCCGACCACGATCAGCAGCAGCATGACGACCGTGGCGACGCGGAACGCCTTCGACTTCACGCGGGTGGTGATCTCGCGGGAGGCGACCAGCCCCACCGCGGAAAGCGGGCTCATCCCGACGTCCGGGACCGGGGCGCTCATGCGGGAACCTCCTGGTGGGTGACGACGGAACGGAACAGCTCCGTCAGCGACGGCTGCTCACGGGCGAACTCGCGGACCGGACCGGTGGCCAGCGCGGCCTTGAGCACGGCCTGGTCGTCGGCGCCGTCGCCCAGCTCGAGCTCGGTCACCGGGCCCTTCCGGCCGAGCACCGTCACCCCGGGCAGGCCGTCGGCCCAGCCGTCACCGGCTTCCGGGACGTCGACCCGCAGCCGGACGGCACCGCCGGCCCGCAGGTCGTCGACGGTGCCGAGGGCGACCATCTGTCCACTCCGGACGATCCCGACCCGGTCGCAGAGCCGCTCCACCAGGTCGAGCTGGTGGCTGGAGAACACGACCGGCACGCCCTCGGCGGCCTTTTCCTTGAGCACCTGGCTCATCACGTCGACCGCGACCGGGTCGAGGCCGGAGAACGGCTCGTCGAGCACCAGGATCCGCGGCTCGTGCACCAGCGCCGCGGCCAGCTGGACGCGCTGCTGGTTGCCGAGGGACAGCTTCTGCACCTCGTCGTCGCGGCGCCCGGCGACGCCGAGCCGTTCGGTCCACTTCTCCGCCGACTTCCGCGCGTCGGCGGCGGGCATGCCGTGCAGCCGCGCGAGGTACGTCAGCTGCTCGGCGACCTTCATCCGCGGGTAAAGCCCGCGTTCTTCGGGCATGTACCCGATGTGGCGGCGCGTTTCGTGCGTCACCGGCTCGCCCTCGTAGCGGACTTCGCCGCCGTCGGCGGAAAGGACGCCGAGCGCGATGCGCATGGTCGTCGTCTTCCCGGCGCCGTTGCTCCCGACGAAGCCGAAGAGCTCGCCGGGCCGGACGTCGAACGTCATTTCCCGCAACGCGACCACGTCGCCGTAGCGTTTGGAGACCTTGTCGATCTCTAAACCGGTCATTCCGGTTCCCCCATTCATCCCTGGCTCCCCCGCCCGCGATCCTAGGCAGTCCGTACACGCACCGCCTACCACCGGGCGTTGCCACCAGCGCTGCGAAAGTTGCGAAGCACGTAGGATCGCGTCCGCCATGGATGGAACCACCGCCCCGCGCCGGGTGCCGAAGCACCACGGACTCTCCGCGAAGACGCTTCGGCGGCTGGAGCACGCGTCCGGCAGCCTGGCGAGCGCGAGCATCGCGGTGATGGAGCGGCGGCTGACGTGGTTCGCCCGGCTGCCCGCCGACCAGCGCGCGAGCGTCCTGCTGATCACCCAGGCGGGCGCCGCGGGCTTCGTCGACTGGCTGCGGGACTCGAAGGAGGCCCTGCAGCTGACGACCGAGGCGTTCCGCGACGCGCCGGCCGAGCTGTCCCGCTGGGTCAGCCTGCGCCAGGCCGTCGGCATGGTGCGCCTGGCCATCGAGGTCTTCGAGGAGCAGCTGCCCGAGTTCGCCGCGAACGAGGCCGAACGCGCGGCGCTGATCGAGGGAATCCTGCGCTACGGCCGGGAAATCGCGTTCGCGGCGGCCAACTCGTACGCGGCGGCGGCGGAAGCGCGCGGCGCGTGGGACGCCCGGCTGGAGGCCCTGGTCGTCGACGGGATCGTCCGTGGCGACGCCGAGGAGTCCGTGCTGTCCCGGGCGACGGCGCTGGGCTGGGAGCCGGGCGCGGCGGCGACCGTGCTGGTCGGCAACCCGCCGTCGGAGGACCCGCCGACGGTGGTGTTCGAGGTCCGCAGCCGCGCGGCCCGCGTCGGCCGCCCGGTGCTGCTGTCGGTGCAGGGCTCCCGGCTGGTGGTCGTGGTCGGCGGCCCGACCGAGGGCGGGCCGAAGGAACGCGAAATCCTCGCGCGGATGTCGGTGGCGTTCGCCGACGGTCCCGTGGTGGCCGGCCCGACGGTGCCGACGCTGGCCGAGGCGCACCACAGCTCGGCCGAGGCGTTGTCGGGGCTGCGCGCGGTCGTCGGCTGGCCGGGCGCGCCCCGGCCGGTGCGCTCGGCGGACCTGCTGCCGGAGCGGGCGCTGTCCGGCGACGCCGAGGCCGAACGCCTGCTGGTGGACACGATCGCGCGGCCGCTGGAGGAGGCGGGCCCGACGCTGCAGCGCACGGTCGAGGCCTACCTCGAGAGCGGCGGCGTGCTGGAGACGTGCGCCAAGACGCTGTTCGTCCACCCGAACACCGTCCGCTACCGGCTGCGGAAGGCGGCGGACCTCACGGGCTGCCAGCCGACCGACCCCCGCGACGCGCTGGTGCTGCGGATCGCGCTCACCGTCGGCCGACTGGCCCGGGCCCGCGGGCTCTGGTGACGGGATAGTCCGCCCGACCTGCTCGACCGGGCGGCGAACTTCACCGCGCACCGCGTGCTCAGGCCCTGCGGACTGCGGTGACTCCGCCTCTGTCGAGAACGGGCCACCGGCTCCGTCCCCGGCGCGGAAGCGGCCACGGGGGCCGCGCGGGACGGGAGTGAACCCATGGCGATCCAGCGGCTGGACAACGTCGGCATCGTGGTCGAGGACCTGGCGGCCGCCGTCGCCTTCTTCGTCGAACTCGGCCTGGAGCTCGAGGGCGAGGCCATGGTCGAAGGGCCGTCGGTGGACAGCCTCGTCGCCCTGGACGGCGTCCGGTGCGACCTCGCCGTGGTGCGCACCCCGGACGGCCACGGCCGGCTCGAGCTGATGAGGTTCCGCAGTCCGGCCTCCCCCGCCGCCGGGCCGGCCCAGCCGGTCAACGCCTTCGGGATCCGCCGCGTCATGTTCGCCGTCGACGACCTCGACGACGTCCTCGCCCGGCTGCGCCCGCACGGCGCGGAGCTCCTCGGCGAGCGCGTGCGGTACGGGGACAGCCACCGGCTCGCCTACGTCCGCGGCCCCGAGGGCCTCATCGTCGCGCTGGCCGAGCAGGCGGCCTGAGGAGTCCTTCCCGAGACGGGCGTCACGTGATGGACTTAACAGCGAAAGGTGATTGAACCCGACAAGGCATCCGGGTTACGCGCGAGCTTCTCCGGCGCGTCTTTGGAGGGTTCCGACAAAGACGTCGCACAGACACTGTGAGCGTCGGCATCACGCCGAGGCACCGCGAACGTGTTGTCTTGAAGGGTGACAGCAGCAGTCCTCGCTCCCGGTCAGGGGTCCCAGGCCCCCGGTATGTTCACGCCCTGGCTCGACCTCGACGGCGCGCGCGAGCGCGTCGCCCGGTGGTCCGAGCGCGCGGGCCTCGACCTGCTCCGCCTCGGCACCGAGGCGGACGCCGACGAGATCCAGGACACCGCCGTCGCGCAGCCGCTGATCGTCGCGCTGTCGCTGCTCACCTTCGAGCACCTCCAGGCCACCGCGCCGGTCCCCGCGGACGCGCCGGTCGCCGGGCACTCCGTCGGCGAGCTCGCCGCGGCCGCGATCGCCGGGGTGCTCGAGCCCGAAGACGCCGTCGCACTGGCCGCCGTCCGGGGCGCCGAGATGGCGAAGGCGTGCGCGCTGGAACCGACGTCGATGGCCGCGGTCATGCTCGGGGACCCCGAGCAGGTCGTCGCGTGGCTGGAAGAGCACGGCCTGACCGCCGCGAACCGCAACGGAGCGGGGCAGATCGTCGCCTCCGGTGCCGCCGACGCCATCGCGAAGATCGTCGCCGAGCCCCTGGAAGGCACGAAGATCCGCGCCCTCAAGGTCGCCGGCGCGTTCCACACGCAGTACATGGCACCGGCCGAGGAGGCGCTGCGCGCCCACGCCGCCGAGCTGACCCCGGCCGACCCGACGCGCCCGCTGCTGTCGAACGCCGACGGCGCGGTCGTCACCAGCGGCGCCGAGTACCTGGACCGCCTGGTCGCGCAGGTCACCCGGTCGGTCCGCTGGGACCTGACGATGGACGGCCTGGTCTCCCTCGGCGTCACCCGCACCGTCGAACTCGCGCCCGCGGGCACGCTGACCGGCCTGGTCAAGCGGCAGCTCAAGGGCGTCGTCACCACTACCACCGCGCTGAAGACGCCGGCCGAGCTGGCCGCGCTGCGCCAGGAGGACGCCTCGTGACCGATCGACCCACCCTGAGCCTCAACCCCGGCTCCCGCGGCAGCCGCGTGCTGGGCATCGGCAGCGCGCAGCCGGACAAGGTCGTCACCAACGACGACCTGTCGCAGATCATGGACACCAACGACCAGTGGATCCGCGACCGCGTCGGCATCATCGAGCGCCGGTTCGCGGAGAAGGACGAGTCGCTCACCGACTTCGCCGTCGCCGCCGGCACCGCCGCGCTGGCCGACGCCGGGGTCGACCCGTCCGAAGTGGACACGGTGATCCTGCCGAACTGCACCATGCCGACGCTGATCCCGAACGCCGCCGCCCAGGTCGCGGCGCGGATCGGCATCCCCAGCCCAGGCGCGTTCGACCTCAACGCCGCGTGCGCCGGGTTCTGCTACGGACTCGGCGTCGCCTCCGACCTCATCCGGGCCGGCTCGGCGAAGAAGGTCCTGGTCATCGGCGCGGAGAAGCTCACCGACTCGGTCGACCCGGTCGACCGCGCCAACGCGATCATCTTCGCCGACGGCGCGGGCGCCGCGGTCGTCGGCGCGGCCGACGAGCCGGGCATCGGCCCGGTCACCTGGGGCAGCGCGGGCGACCTGGTCGACCTGATCTACATGCGCGACGACAAGTACATCTACCAGGAGGGCCAGTCGGTCTTCCGGTGGGCGACCACGAAGATCGCGCCGATCGCGATGCAGGCGCTGGAGGCCGCCGGGCTCAAGCCGTCCGATGTGGACGTGCTGATCCCGCACCAGGCCAACCTGCGCATCGTCGAGGCGATCGCGAAGAAGCTGCGGGCCAACGGCGCCCGCGAGGACATGGTCGTCGCCGACGACATCAAGTACTCCGGCAACACCTCGTCGGCGTCCATCCCCCTCGCGCTGGACCACATGCGCAAGGCCGGGACGGCGAAGCCCGGCGACGTGGTGCTGGCGGTCGGGTTCGGCGCGGGCCTGTCCTACGCCGGGCAGGCGTTCGTCTGCCCCTGATCACCGTTACGCTCCCCGCGGGCATTCGCCCGAGGGCAACAGACCCACAGTAAGACCGAGAAGGGAACTACCCCATGGCTGACAACGCTGAGATCCTCGCCGGCCTCGCCGAGATCGTCGAAGAGGTGGCCGGTGTGGCTCAGGACGACGTCACCGCCGAGAAGTCGTTCGTGGACGACCTGGACATCGACTCGCTGTCGATGGTCGAGATCGCCGTGCAGGCCGAGGACAAGTTCGGCGTCAAGATCCCGGACGACGAGCTCGCCAACCTCAAGACCGTGGGCGACGCGGTGAACTACGTGTCGGCCAACTCGAAGTAAGTCCTCTTCCCTCCTTGAGGAGACTCCCATGAGCAACATCGACGTCGTGATCACCGGTCTCGGCGCCACCACACCGCTCGGCGGGGACGTCACGTCCACCTGGGACGGTCTGCTGGCCGGACGGAGCGGGATCCGGACGATCGAGGCCGACTGGGTCGAGGAGCTGCAGCTGCCGGTCAAGATCGGCGGCCAGCTGGCCGTCGATCCCAGCGAGGTCCTGCCGCGGGTGCAGGCCCGCCGGATGGACCGCTGCGAGCAGGTCGCGCTGATCGCCGCCCGCCAGGCGTGGGCCGACGCCGGGTACTCGGAGCCGACCGACGAGCACACCGACGTGGACCCCGACCGCCTCGGCGTGTCGATCGGCACGGGTGTCGGCGGTCCGGTCACCCTGCTCACCCAGAACGATCTGTTGCACCAGCAGGGTCTCCGCAAGGTGTCGCCGCTGACCGTGCCGATGCTGATGCCGAACGGCCCGGCCGCGCACGTGGGCATCGACCTGAAGGCGCGGGCCGGGGTGCACTCCCCGGCCTCGGCCTGCGCTTCGGGTGCCGAGGGCATCGCTAGCGGGGTGGAGATGATCCGCTCCGGCCGCGCCGACGTCGTGATCGCGGGGGGCGCGGAAGCGTGCATCCACCCGATCACGCTGGCCGGCTTCGCCCAGGCCCGCACCGTGTCCACCCGCAACGACGACCCGGCGAGCGCGTCGCGGCCGTTCGACGCGAGCCGGGACGGCTTCGTCCTCGGCGAGGGCTCCGGCGTGGTCATCCTGGAGCGCGCCGACCAGGCGAAGGCCCGCGGGGCGCGCATCTACGCGACGATCGCCGGGCACGGCATCACCTCGGACGCCTACCACATCACCGGCAACCACCCCGAGGGTCTCGGCCAGATCGCCGCGATGCGCGCGGCGATGAAGATGGCCGGCGTCACCCCCGCGGACGTCGGGCACGTGAACGCCCACGCGACGTCCACTGTGGTCGGCGACATCGGCGAGGCCGCGGCGATCCGCAACGCGGTCGGGGAACACCCGGTCGTGACGGCGCCGAAGGGCGCGCTCGGTCACCTCGTCGGCGGCGCCGGCGCGGTCGAGGGGATCATCACGATCCTGTCGCTGTACCACGGCATCGTGCCGGCCACCCTGAACCTGACCGACCTGGACCCGCGGGTGCAGCTGGACGTCGTTTCGGGTGAGGCGCGCAAGGTCGAGCTGACCGCCGCGATCAGCAACTCGTTCGGCTTCGGCGGGCACAACACCGCGCTGCTGTTCACCCCGGCGGCCTGATCGTCCACCGCTGAAAAAGGGGCCCGGCTTCGGCCGGGCCCCTTTTTCAGCACTTCTCGTGCTCGGGCGTCGGACCGGGGTCGACGGTGTCGATCTTCAGGCCGGGCTTCTCCTGGACCACCGGCAGGACGAGCCGCCATTTGATGCACGTCTCCGGGAAGAAGTCCGGGGCGTCGGCTTTTTCCTGCCTGCTGGTGAAGGCGACCAGGACCCGCAGCGACCCGCCGGCGCCGCGCTCGATCCGGTAGACGAGGGGGTCGGAGTCCCTTGTGGACTTGACGCCGGCCCTCCACTCGCCGGCCGACTGCTGGGCGGCCCGCTTGATGCTGACGGCCTGCAGCCACAGCGAGTACGACTTCTCGTTGATGGCGTCGAAGTACTTCTTGAGGAGCTCGCCCACGGCCTCGGCCTGCGGGTGGTGCTTCGCGTCGTCGGTCATCCGGACGACGCCCGCCTCGGCGGGCGCACCACTGCTGGCGGGCGACGACGTGGCCGAGGCGGCGGTGGATTCGTCGGCGGACCGGTCGGGCCGGCGGTAGACCTCGCGAGCGAGCAGGCCGGCCCCGACGGTCACGGAAAGCACCACGACCACGACGGGCACCAGCCAGCGCTGACGGGAGCTGGGGGCGGGGGCGGTCACCCTCCAGAGCGTACCGGCCCGGCCGGGACGCCCGGCCGTCCTGGTCCCTGTGAACGCACGCGGGCGGCCCGGCGCGCCCGGGATCACCCGGGGTCGCGCCGGACCGCCCGAGCGAAGCCTTCTGCCGTCAGCCGACCTGGTGGAGCCAGGTCACCGGGGCGCCGTCGCCGGCGTGGCGGTAGGGCTCGAGCGCCTCGTCCCAGCTCGCGGCGAGGAGCTCGTCGAGCTTGTGCGCGAGGGTCTCACCCCCGCGGGTCATGGCCACGAGGGCGCGCAGCTGGTCCTCACCCACCACGATGTCGCCGTTGGCGCTCGTTCTCCCGTGCCACAGGCCGAGGCCGGGCGCGAAGCAGAACCGCTCGCCGTCGACGCCCGCGCTGGGCTCTTCGGTGACCTCGAACCGAATCATCGGCCACGCCTTGAGCGCGGCCGCCAGTTTGGCGCCGGTGCCCGCGGGCGCGCGCCAGCCGCATTCGGCGCGAAGCTGACCCGGACTGGCCGGCTGCGCCGTCCACTTCAGGTCAACGCGGGCACCCAGGGTGCCCGAAATAGCCCACTCGACGTGCGGACACACCGCAGACGGCGACGAGTGGACGTACACCACACCTCGGGTGCTGCCACGGGTGCTCACTGCTACCTCCGCTTGTTGCTCGACGAGGGACGTCTTCCCCTACGCCCTGACTCGAGCTGCGGAACGGCTTCAGTGCGGCTCCCGAATGCCGCCTCCGATGCGTTGTAGCACATTCTGCACCCCAACCGTGCTGTTTGGCCACACGAACACCACAAGTCACCCGGGGCACCACTTTCGGAGGGCACCCGGCCGCGTCGTCCCCGTGTCGCGCCGGGGATTCGGCCGGGCGCGCTAGCGTGATGACCCGGAACGACGAGCAGGGAGGGGTTTCGGTGCGACTGGTGCGCCTGGAGCGGCAGCAGTCCCGGGTCGCCGACGACGTCCGGGCGGCACTGGCGTCCCTGGGCCGCGGCAGCACCGTGATCGGCGGGATCGCCCTGGTGGGCGTCGGCTCGGTGACCGAGCGCCCGATCGAGGCGGTGGTCCTGCTCCCCCACGGGGTGATCATCGTGATCGGCGTGGACCTCCCGGACCCGGCCCTGCGCCTGGAGGCCCCGCTGGGTGCGGAGTGGAAGGCGGACGGCTGGCCCCTGGTCGCCGACGACGACGCGATCAACCCTGCGACCGAGGCACTGGACGTATCGCAGGCCTGCGAGCGGCGGATCGCTTCCCTGGTCCCGGGAACGGGCCCGGTGGGGACGATAGTCGCGGTAGGACCGTACGTGGAGACGGTCGACCAGCCGGCCTCGGACCTGGCGGGCCCGGTGAGGGTGTTGCACCCGACCCCGACGACGATGCTGGCGGCAACGGTGTCATTGGCGACCGCGCACCGGCCCCGATCGGTGGACCAGGTGCGGGCGTTGATCCGCGGGCTGGCACCGGAGGCACCGGAGTTTTCGGACGAGGTGCTGTTGGGGGAGGGCTTCAGCAGGTTCACGGACGATTCGCCACCGGAGTCCCTTTGGGACAGTGGGCCGGCGGTGCCCACCCAGCCGACTGCGGCTGGTGCTGCGGCCGCCTCGACTGAAGCGAGCGCGGGCCCAGCGACAGGTTTGGCCGCAGCGGCCGACTCGACTGCGGCGAGTGCAAGCCCGGCCGGTGCCGGCGCGGCTGCCGCGGCCTCCTCGGCTGAAGCGAGCGCAAGCCGAGCCACTCCGAGCGCACCGGCAGCAGCTGCCGAGCCGGCTTCGTCGGCTTCGGGCTCGGCCGAACAAGGCTCCCCCGCCAACGGTTCGCCTGCCGCACACCCTGCCGAGGCGATCCCGTCCGCCGCGGGCTCGGCCGAGCCGAGTTCGCCCGGCGGAGATTCGCCTGCAGCGACCCCCTCCCGGCAGACATCGCCCACCGCGGGTTCGGCCCAGCCGAGTTCCGCTGCCGAGCCGACCTCACCTGCCGCGAATTCAGCCGAGCCGAGTTCGGCCACTGTGGGCACACCCGTTTGGCACACCAAAACTCCGCTCCCCGCCGAAGCGGGGCCGGCGCCATCACCCGCCGAAGACTCCGAGCCCGCCGCCGGGTCGGCGGAAGCCGATCTCGACTCGGCATCGCCGATTTCCAGCGCCGAGGCTTCGCACCTGTCCGCGGACTCCGAGCGCACCGAAGCGCTCCCGCCTACAGAGGACTCCGAGCGAACCGAGAAGCTCCCGTCTTCCGCAGGCTCCGAGCGCACCCAAGCGCTCCCGGCGCCAGAGGACTCCGAGCGAACCGAGAAGCTCCAGTCCCCCGCAGACTCCGAACGCACCGAAAAGCTCCCCTCGCCAGCACAGCACGCCCCCGTTCTCCCGCTGTTCCCGGGCGCCGTGCCGCCGCAACCAGTCCGGCCGGGCGATCTCGCCGCCGACACCGAGCGAACCGAGAACCTCACGACCGCCTCCGAGGCAACCGGCCCGCGGCCGACCACCCCAGAACGGCCCAACCAAACCAAACCGACCCCACCGGCCATTCCCCAAGCCGCCCAACCACAGCCCCCAGCGGACTCACCGCAGCCGTTCCCCACCCCGCGCCCCACCCCGCCCGAGACCGTCACCTCCAAGACCGTCCGCTGGATCCCCCTGGCCGCGATCGGGCTCCTCATCGCCCTGGTCGTCGCCGCTGTTGCCGTTGCCACCTCCGGTGATGACACCGCCTCTGCTCCGACCGGGCCTCCCACCCCCGCGACCCAGCCTCCGCCGCGGACCAGCACCCCCGTCGCGCAGAGCCTGCAGTTCTCGCTTCGCGCCGCCGATCACGATCAGCGGTGCGCTTCGCACGCCTTCGGCGACGCTCAAGCCAGCCTGCAGCAGACCAGCTGCTCCGGCGTCCGGCGCGCGTCCTACGCCGCCGACGTCGATGGGCGGGGGGCCGCCGTCACCATCGGGATCGTCGAATTCCCCGATGCCGCCCAGGCCGCCGCCTTCAAGGCCGTCGCCGACACCCCCGGCGGGGGCGGCGTCCTGGATCTCGCGACCGAGACCGGCAAGTGGGGCGCCACGCCCGCGCCGCGCTTCGAGAACGCCGCCTACGCCTCCAAGGTCGAAGGCACGTCCGTGCGGCTCGTCCAGGCCGTCTGGGCGCCGGGACCGTCCACTCCGGACGATCCCGGCCTCACCCGGGCCGTGCAGGCCGCCCTCGACCTGCCCGCCCAGTAACCCTCAGAGCCCGTACGCCTCCAGCAGCCGCAGCCACACCTCGCTGATCGTCGGGAACGACGGCACCGCGTGCCACAGCCGGTCCAGCGGCACCTCCCCGACGATCGCGATCGTCGCCGAGTGCAGCAGCTCCGAGACGTCCTGACCGACGAACGTCACACCCAGCAGGACGTTCCGCTCGGTGTCGACGACGATCCGCGCTTTGCCCGTGTAGCCGTCCGCGTGCAGCGACGAGCCCGCCACCGCGATGTCGATGTCGACGACCCGGTCGGCCGACCCCGGCCGCGCGTCCGCCAGCCCGACCGCCGCCACCTCCGGGTCGGTGAACACCACCTGCGGCACCGCGTGGTGGTCGGCCGTCGCGGTGAACCTGCTCCACGGCTCAGCCGACGTGAACGTCCCCGCCGCCAGCGCCGCCACCGTGTCGCCCGCCGCGCGGGCGCCGTACTTGCCCTGGTGGGTCAGCGGCGCGCGGCCGGTGACGTCGCCCGCCGCGTACAGCCAGCCACCGTCCACTGCGGACACGCGGCCGGTGTCGTCGACCTCCAGCGGGCGCCCCTCCTCGACCCCGAACGCGGCCAGGCCCAGCCCGGCCGTCGCGGGACGCCGGCCCGTCGCCAGCAGGAGCTCGTCGACGACGACCGTCTCGCCGTCCTTCAACGTCAGCTCGGTGCCGCCCTCGCCCGCCGCGACGCGCTCGATGCCCGACTCCGTGTGCACGTACACGCCCGCCTCGCGCAGCCCGTGCAGGACCAGGTCGCCGGCGAACGCGGCGTTCTTCGGCAGCGGCCGCTCGCCGGTGATCACCAGGTGGACCTCCGAGCCGAGCGTGGCGAACGCCTGCGCCATCTCGACGCCGACCACGCCGCCGCCGAGGACGCCGAGGCGCCGCGGCACCGACTCCGCCGACGTCGCCTCCCGCGAACCCCACGGCCGGATCGTGTCGAGCCCCGGGATCGACGGCTTGCTCGGCACGCTGCCGGTGCACACGATCACCGCGTGCCGCGCGGTCAGCACGCGGTCGCCGTCGAGGGTGACCTCCCGCTCACCGGTGAGCACGCCGTGCCCGCGGATCGGCTCGATGCCGGCGCCGCGCGCCCACTCGACCTGCCCCGCGTCGTCGCCCTTGCCGGTGAACCAGTCACGGCGCGCGAACACCGCCGCGGGGTCGAGCCGGTCGCCGACCGGCACGCCGGGGATCCGCTTCGCCGCGGCCAGGAGGTTTCCCGGCCGCAGCAACGCCTTGCTCGGGATGCAGGCCCAATAGGAGCACTCGCCGCCGAAGAACTCGTGCTCGACGAGCGCGACCTTCAGGCCTCCGCGTGCCGCCCGTTCGGCGGCCACCTCCCCCACCGGGCCCGCGCCGATCACCACTACGTCAAAAGTCTGTCCGGACATGGCATCAGCGCACACCACCGCGCGAGTTCGCGCAAGCCAGCGGCTATCCTCGTCTTCGAAGCTGCAAGGTATCGGCGGCCCGGGGTGCCGTCGGCTCCGGTGCGCGCGAAACACCACGTTCGGAGCACGGGAGGTTTGTCGTGGCCAGGAACACGGCTGTGCAGGTGCTGGATGATCTGACCGGCGAGCCCGCGGCGGAGACCGTCGGGTTCGGGCTGGACGGCATCGACTACGACATCGACCTCTCCTTCGCCAACGCCGACGCGCTGCGCGAGCTGCTGCAGCGCTACGCCGACGCCGGGCGCCGCACCGGTGGCCGCAAGCGCCGGCCGCGGATCGTCCCGGGCGCGAAGCGGCCGCGGGCGAAGGCGACGCCGAAGAAGGTGACCGCCAAGGCCGAGCCGAAGGCCGCCGCGAAGAGCACCAAGGCGAAGGCCGAGCCGGCGAAGACCACGCGCACCCGCAAGGCGGCGGAGCCGAAGAAGACCACGCGGGCGACGGCGCGGAAGGTGCCCGGCGTCACGTTCTCGGCCCCGGAGTGAGTCCACAGTAGACAGAAGGTCAAGCCGCGCGCTGGGCACCGTCCGCGTGCCACGACGGGTACCGGTACCGGGTGTGCAGCAGCGCCCGCTGCCGGCCCAGCTCGGCGGCGGACGGCGGCCGCGGCACCAGCGTCCCGAGGATCTGCGACGCCGCCGCCCGCACCGCCGCCTCGACGGCCGGGAACCCCGGCCGCAGTCCGTGCTCGGCCAGCGACGCCACCGGGCTGCGGTGGGAGTCCAGCGGCCGTGGATCCGGCGGCGCGCTCGTCAGGTAACGGCCGACCAGCGCCGCCGACGTCTCGACCAGCAACGTCGAGTGGGCCAGCAGCCCGCCCTTGGTGCGGAACACGGCGAAGCCGCACAGCTTCGCGTCCTCGACGAACAGGCCGCGGTCGCCGATCCGCGGGACCAGCCCGAGCTGGTCGACGGCGGCGCTCATCACCTTGCCGAGCGTCTCCAACGGCCGGTCGGTCGGGCCCGGCAGGACCAGCGTCACGTTCAGGTTGCCCGGGTCGTGGAACACGGTGCCGCCGCCGCTGGCCCGCCGCAGCACCGGGACGCCGTCGCGCTCGCACTCCGGAACGCGCACCTCACGCGCGATCCGCTGGCCGCGCCCCACCACGACGCAAACCGGGTTGCGCCAGAGCCACAGCACCGGTGACTCGGGCGCAACCCGGAGGAGCGCTTCGTCGAACGCGAGGTTCTCCGCGGGGTCGGTGAACGCGGCACGCACATCCGACCCGGTCGTCATAGCGCCTTGAGTTCCTCCACGATCTCGCCCACCGACGACTTGGCGTCCCCGAAGAGCATGCTGGTCTTCGGATCGTAGAACAGGTCGTTGTCGATGCCCGCGAAGCCGGACGCCATCCCGCGTTTCAAGACGATCACGGACCGGCTCTCGTTGACCTTGAGGATCGGCATCCCGTAGATCGGCGAGCTCGGGTCGGTCTGCGCCGCCGGGTTCGTGACGTCGTTCGCGCCGATCACCAGCGCGACGTCGGTCTGGGCGAACTCGGAGTTGATCTCGTCCATCTCCTTGAGCTGCTCGTACGGCACGTCGGCCTCGGCGAGCAGCACGTTCATGTGCCCGGGCATCCGGCCGGCGACCGGGTGGATCGCGTACGCGACCGTGATGCCCTTCTTCTCCAGCAGCTTCGCCATCTCGCGGACGGTGTGCTGCGCCTGCGCGACGGCCATGCCGTACCCGGGCACCACGACGACCTTGCTGGCGTACGCCATCTGGATCGCGGTGTCGGCCGCGCTCGTCGAGCGCACCGGACGGGCTTCCTTCGTCCCGCCACCGGCCGCGACCGCCGGGCCGCCGCCGAAGCCGCCCGCGACGATCGCCGGGATGGACCGGTTCATCGCCTTGGCCATCAGGTTGGTCAGGATCGAGCCGGACGCGCCGACGATCATGCCGGCCACGATCAGCGCCGTGTTGTCCAGCGCGAGACCCATCGCCGCGGCCGAGAGGCCGGTGAAGGCGTTGAGCAGCGAGATGACGACCGGCATGTCCGCGCCGCCGATCGGCAGCACGACGGTGAGGCCGAGGACGCCCGCCGCGACGAGCAGGCCGATGATCAGCAGCTCGTTGTCACCGCCGGCCACGATGGCGACCGCGCAGCCGATCGCGACCAGCAGGAGCAGCGCGTTCACCGGCTGCTGCAGCTTGCCCATGGTGACCGGGCGGCCGCTGATCAGCTCCTGGAGCTTGCCGAACGCGACGTTCGAGCCCCAGAAGGAGATCGACCCGATGATCGCGGCGAACAGCGACGCGATCGCGATGTACACCGGCTCGTGCGCGTAGCCGTCGGTCGAATTGAACTCGACCCACGCGATGAGCGCGACCGCGCCACCGCCGACGCCGTTGAACAGGGCCACCATCTGCGGCATCGCGGTCATCTTGACCTTGCGCGCCGACGGGACGCCGACGACGACGCCGATCCCGACGCCGAGGGCGATCAGCGCCCAGTTGCCCATCCCGGGGGTGAGCAGCGTGGCGATGACGGCGATGCCCATGCCGACCGCGGCGATCCAGTTGCCGCGGACGGCGGTGCGCGGGCCGGTCAGGCCCATCAGGCCGTAGATGAAGAGGGCGAACGCGATGATGTAGAGGATCGCGATGAAGTCGGTCACTTCTCGTCCTCCTCGGCCGGAGCGGGTTTCTTGCCCTTGAACATCGACAGCATCCGGTCGGTGACCAGGAACCCGCCGACGACGTTGATCGTGCCGAAGGCGATCGCGATCACCAGCAGGATCTTGTTGAAGACGCCGTCGACGCCGAGGCCGAGCACGACCAGGCCGCCCAGCAGCACGATGCCGTGGATGGCGTTGGTGCCCGACATCAGCGGGGTGTGCAGCGTGTTGGGCACCTTCGAGATGACGGCGAAGCCGACGAACCCGGCGAGCACCAGCACCGCGAGGTTCTGCACCAGAGGACTCACGAAGTGCTCCCTTCGCGCCCGGCCACGCAGGCACCGGCGACGATCTCGTCTTCGAAGTTCAGCTCCAGCGCGCCTTCCTTCGTCACGAGCAGCTCCAGCAGCTCGGTGACGTTGCGCGCGTACAGCTCGCTGGCGTGCGAAGGCATTTCGGCGGGCAGGTTCAGCGGGGAGGAGATGGTGACGTCGTGCTCCACGACGTCCTCGCCCGGCTTGGTCAGCTCGCAGTTGCCGCCGGTCTCGCCGGCGAGGTCGACCACGACCGAACCGGCGGGCATGCCCTTGACGGCGTCCGCGGTGACCAGCGTCGGCGCCTTGCGGCCCGGCACCAGCGCCGTCGTGATGACGACGTCGAACTTCGTGATGGCCTCGGTGAGCCGCCGCTGCTGCTCCTCGCGCTCCTCCGCCGTCAGCTCGCGGGCGTACCCGCCTTCGCCGACCGCTTCGATGCCGAGGTCGAGGAACTGCGCGCCGAGCGACTTGACCTGCTCGGCGACCTCGGGCCGGACGTCGTAACCGGTGGTCTGCGCGCCGAGCCGCTTCGCCGTGGCGAGCGCCTGCAAGCCCGCGACGCCGGCGCCGAGCACCAGCACCTTGGCCGGCGGGACGGTGCCCGCCGCGGTGGTGAGCATCGGGAAGAAGCGCGGGAGCTTCTGCGCCGCGAGCAGCACGGCGCGGTAGCCGCCGATGCTGGCCTGCGACGACAGCGCGTCCATCGCCTGCGCCCGGGAGATCCGCGGGACCGCCTCCATCGCGAACGCGCGCAGGCCCGCTTCTTCGAGCTTCGCGAGCCCGTCCGGGTTGCCGCGCGGGTCGAGGAAGCCGATGAGCACGGAACCCCGGCTCAGCTTGGCGACCTCGGCCGGGTTCGGCGGGTTGACCTTCACGACGATGGACGCGCCCCAGGCGTCACCGAGTTCGGCGCCCGCTTGGGTGTACGCGTCGTCACTCAGGTGCGCACCCGACCCGGCGCCCGGTTCGACCAGGACGCGCAGCCCGCGCTGCGCGAGTCTCCCGACCAGTTTGGGCACCATGGCCACCCGGCGCTCCCCGGGGCGTGACTCGGCCACCACACCCACGGTGAGCTGCTGATGCTGTTCGCTGTCCGCCACACGACCTCCTCATCGGCGAGGCACGATCCGAGGGTTGTACCACGCCGGACCGACAGTCCCCAGTGACCTGGGTCGCAAGTCCGGGGTGTGTGCCGGGAAATACGGGTGCCGTGCGGGAAACGTTCAGGCGGATTTCCAGTGCGGGATCCCGAGCAGGATCAACCGCAGCCGTTTTTCCGCCGTTCCGGTGATTTTCCCGTCCTCACCTGGGCGGGCCTCCAGCAGTTCGATGGTCGTCGTGATCATCACGGAAACGATCAAGTCGGCCAGCATGTGCAGATCTTCGGTGGTCCACGCCCGCAGCGGCGCGAACCGCGCGAGGTCGATCGCGAGATCGCCGGAGAACATCCGCAGTTCCACGGCGATCGAGCGGGCGAGCGGGCCGCCGCCGTAGCGCTCGCGCGTCAGGAACCGGAAATGGTCCTCGTGCGCCCGGACGAATTGGTGCACCGTCGCCACCGACGCGCTGATCATCCCCTGGTAGGTGTCCGGGTCGGTGCGCGCCGAGCGCATCATGCCGCGCAGCGTGCGCGTCGCTTCTTCGACGAGCGCGACGCCGAGTTCTTCCATCGAGGCGAAGTGCCGGTAGAAGGCCGTCGGGACGATGCCGGCGCCCTTCGCGACTTCGCGCAGGGAGAGCGTGGCGAACGGGCGGTCGGCCAGCAGGTCGAGGGCGGTGTCCAGCAGCGCCTGGCGCGTGCGCTGTTTGCGCTCCTGACGGCTCACCGGCGTCAGCGGGTCTTCGGACACGGGGTCCAGCGTACGGATGTCCACCGCGTTGCTCACGTCACATCCTCCGCGCTCTTCGTTGACAGGCAGTCCACTCCTGCAGTGCACTGTTCAGTGTACAGTCGTTCACTGTAATCGAGGAGGACAGATGACGGCGCTCATCCCCCGGCGGGTGCGCAGCCTCGCCTCGCTGGCCGAGGCGCTGCTGACGCCGCACGGGATGGACCGCTACCTGGAGCTCGTCGACCCGATGCTGGTCCGCCGCGAGATCCGCGGGCTGGTCACGGCGGTGCGCAAGCAGACGCCGGACACCGTCACCCTCACCGTCAAGCCCAGCCGCGCGTGGCCCGGCTTCACCGCCGGGCAGTACGTCCGCCTGCAGGTGGAGATCGACGGCGTCCGGCGCACGCGCTGCTATTCGCCCTGCGGTTCGCAGTACGACGGCGAACTGGAGTTCACGGTCAAGGAGCAGGGCCTGGTCTCCGGCCACCTGAACCGCGCGATCGGCGTCGGCTCGGTGGTCAACCTGTCCACTCCGGACGGTGGGTTCACGCTGCCGGTCACCCGGCCGGACCGCGTGCTGTTGATCGCGGGCGGCAGCGGCATCACGCCGGTGCTCGCCATGGCCCGCACGCTCGTGGCCGAGGGGCACGCCGGCGAGATCGTGTTCGTGCAGTACTCGAACGGGCCGGCCGACGCGCTGTACCGCACCGAACTGGCCGAGCTCGCCGCCCGGCACCCCCGACTGAAGGTCGTCCACGCCTACACGCACTCGAAGGGCGGCGACCTGAACGGCTTCTTCACGCCGGAACACCTCGCGCGCGTGGCGCCGTGGTTCCGCGACGCGGAGGCGTTCGTCTGCGGCCCGAAGCCGCTGATGGACGCGGTCCGCGAGGAGCTGGGTGAACGGGTGCACACCGAAGAGTTCACGCCGCCGGCGTTGACCTTCGACACGGCCGCCGCGGAGGGCCAGGTGCGCTTCAAGCGCAGCGGGCGGGAGTGCGCCAACTCCGGGAAGCCGTTGCTGGAGCAGGCCGAGGAGGCGGGCCTGTCGCCGGAGCACGGCTGCCGGATGGGCATCTGCTTCTCCTGCACGCAGCTCAAGACCGCCGGGCGCGTCCGCAACGCCCGCACCGGCGAGGTGTCCGGCGACGAAGACGAAGAAATCCAGCTCTGCATCTCCGTCCCCGTCGGGGACGTCGAGATCGACGCCTAGAGGAGATTGTCATGACCGGTCTGCAGGACCGCCTGACCCCGGAACAGGTCGAGGAGTTCGGCCGCGAGCTCGACGCGCTGCGGCAGCGGATCGTCGACGACCTGGGCCAGGAGGACGTCGACTACATCCACAACGTCATCAAGACCCAGCGCGGCTTGGAGGTCGCGGGCCGAGCACTGCTGTTCGCCGGCTTCTTCCCGCCCGCGTGGCTCGCCGGCGTCGGCGCGCTGTCGGTGGCGAAGATCCTGGACAACATGGAGATCGGCCACAACGTCATGCACGGCCAGTACGACTGGACGCGCGACCCGGCGCTGAGCTCGCAGCGCTTCGAGTGGGACACGGTGGCGCCGGCCGAGAACTGGCGGCACTCGCACAACTACATCCACCACACATACACCAACATCGTCGACAAGGACCGCGACGTCGGCTACGGCATCCTGCGGATGGACACCGCCCAGAAGTGGCACCCGTACTACCTGGGCAACCCGGTGTACGCGACGCTGCTGGCGCTGTTCTTCCAGTGGGGCGTGATGCTGCACGACCTCGAGGTCGAGAACGTCGTCAAGGGTTCGCGGACCTGGGCCGAGAACGTCCCGGTGCTGCGGCGCATCGTGCGGAAGGCGTCGCGGCAGATCGGCAAGGACTACGTCCTGTTCCCGCTGCTGACCGGCCCGCTGGCGCCGCTGACGTTCCTCGGCAACGCGACGGCGAACCTGACCCGCAACCTGTGGGCGTTCGCGATCATCTTCTGCGGCCACTTCCCGGCGGACGTCGAAAGCTTCACGGAAGAGGAGACATCGGAAGAGTCGCGCGGGCAGTGGTACCTGCGTCAAATCCTGGGTTCGGCGAACATCACCGGCGGCCCGCTGTTCCACATCATGAGCGGCAACCTGTCCCACCAGATCGAGCACCACCTGTTCCCGGACATCCCGGCGCGCCGCTACCCGCAGATCGCCGGCGAGGTGCGCGCGATCTGCGAGAAGTACGGGCTGCCGTACAACACGGGCCCGCTGCACCGGCAGCTGTGGTCGGTGGCGAAGAAGATCGTGAAACTGGCCCTGCCCTCGCCGCAGTCCCCGGCTACCGTGGAACCCGACCGGCAGCTCCGAGCAGCGTGAGGGTGACATGGTGGGCCAGTTCGAACGCGAGAAGGACACCCTGCAGGTGATCACCGAATCAGCGGCGACGCACGTCGGCAACATAGCGTCGATCATCACGGGCGCGATCCGCGACATAGCCCGCGAGACGGGCGACTGGCTGACGGACGTGATCGAGATGCGCGAAGCGGCGCAGAAGGCTCGGGAGGACGACCCGGACACCCCGTGAGTTTTGGGTCGTGACGGCCACCTCGAGAAAGTTCCGGGGTGGCCGTCACGCGTTACGACGTACTGGCAGCAGTCCGAGAAAGTCGGCGAGCGGCTCGGCCATACCTTCCGCGGCCTGGGTCTGATCGCAGCGATGATCGCGAAGCGACCCGGCAAGGCCGCCGCCTGCCTGCCTCTAGTCCTCACCGATCCGGCTCAGCCGTGCGCACCCCGCTTGCACTCCGAGTACGACGAAGCCGCGTTCTGCAACGCGCTTCACGAGATCACACTCGAAGGCGGATTCGTCTTCCTCACCATGACCAACGCCGTCGCCGTCTCCGACGTCATCCCTCCGGCGTGGCGGCATTCCGGCCAACCTCCGCAACCGCCGCGACGACGAGACAGAACCAACCTGATCGCCCCGTAGCCCATGCGCTCAGCTGACCCCAGCCGTCAGGTCACCTGAGGTTGACACACCGGGCACTTCCCGGGGTCGCGACCGGGGGAAAACCGGATGGGCACCGCCACCCACCCGAGCCAGACTGAACCCGTGACCAGCCCCGATCTCCCCCACCCCCTGCGCCGCGTCTTCGGGCCCCTCGCGGCGCGGGACTTCCGGGCCGAGTACCTCTGGCTCTGCCTCTCCGCGCCGCTCACCCTCTTCGCCCTGACGAGCTTCCTCGTCGTCCTCGCGCTCGGCGTCTGGATGACGCCCGTCCTCCTCGGGTTCCTGGTCCTCGCCGGGGCCGTCCTCTACGCCCGGGGCCTCGGCGCCGCGCACCGGCGGCTCGCCAAAGCCCTGCTCGGCGTCAGCGTTCCCGCTCCTCGGCGGCCCGAGCTCAAGCCCGGTCTCTGGGCCTGGGTCAAAGCCCGCGTCGGCGACCCCGCCGGCTGGCGCGCCGCCGGCTATCTCCTCCTGCGGCTCCCCCTGACCCTCGCCGGGCTCTTCGCCGTCACCGCCGGGTCGCTCTACGCCCTGGCCGCGACCCCCTTCGCCGTCTTCTGGTTCCCGCTCGGCGAGCAGCGCCTGCCCGTCTTCGGCATCCGGGCCGAAAACTGGTTCGGCGCGCTCGCCTGGTCCGCGTCCGGTCTGCTGGTGCTCGTCGCACTCCCGTGGGTCACGCACGCCTTCGCCGCGCTCGACCGGCTGCTGGTCGTCGGCCTGCTCGGCACGCGCGTGCTCTCCGAACGCGTCCGCGACCTGGAAGCCAGCCGCGCCACCGCCGTCGAAGACTCCGCCCTGCGGCTACGACGGATCGAGCGCGACCTGCACGACGGTGCCCAGGCCCAGCTCGTCGCACTCGCGATGAAGCTCGGCCTGGCCAAGGACGAGCTCGAGCACGCCGACCTGCCCCAGGTGGAACAGCTGGTCACCGCGGCCCACGCCAACGCCAAGCAGGCGCTCACCGAGCTGCGCGACCTCGCCCGCGGCATCCACCCCGCCGCCCTCGACGCCGGGCTCGACGTCGCCCTCGCCACCCTCGTCGCGACGTCCGGCATGGACGCGCGGGTCACCGTCGACCTGCCGCGCCGGCCGCCGCCGTCGCTCGAAACCATCGTCTACTTCAGCGCCGCCGAACTCCTCACGAACGCCGCGAAGCACGGCGGGAAGACCCACGTCGAAGTCGCCGAAGAACGGGACGTCCTCTGGCTGCGGGTGCGCGACCACGGCCCCGGGGGCGCCCGGCTCGTGCCGGGCGGCGGGCTGGCCGGCGTCGCCGAGCGGCTGCGGACCGTCGACGGCGAACTGGCCGTCACGAGCCCGGCCGGCGGTCCGACCGAAGTGACCGCGCGGGTGCCGCTGCCCCGCTAGGGTCGCGGCATGCGGATCGTCATCGCGGAGGACTCCACCATCCTGCGCCAGGGCCTCGTCGAGCTGCTGACCTTCCGCGGCCACGAGGTCGTCGCCGCGGTGAAGGACGCCGACGCGCTGCGGGCCGCCGTCGAAGAGAACACCCCGGATGTGTCCATTGTGGACATCCGAATGCCGCCGACGCACACCGACGAGGGCCTGCGGGCCGCGATCGCGCTGCGCTTGGAGTCACCGGGCCGCGCGATCCTGCTGTTCTCCCAGTACGTCGAGACGAAGTACGCGGCCCAGCTGCTGGCCGGCCGCGCGGGCGGCGTCGGCTACCTGCTCAAGGACCGCGTCGCCGAGGTCTCGGACTTCCTCGACGCGCTGCGCCGGGTGGCCGACGGCGAGACGGTCCTCGACCCCGAAGTCGTCAGCCAGCTCTTCTCGGCGACGCGCCAGACCGACGCGCTCAGCGGGCTGACCCCGCGGGAGCGCGAAGTCCTGGGCCTGATGGCGGAGGGCCGGTCGAACTCCGCGATCGCCGCGAAACTGTTCCTCTCGGCCGGGTCCGTCGAAAAGTACGTGACGTCGATCTTCGGCAAGCTCGGCCTGCCACCGTCCGAAGGGGACAATCGCCGGGTGCTCGCGGTGCTGCGCTACCTGGAAACCTGAGCCTAGGCTGGAACCCATGTACTCCACCGAGATCGAAGTCCGCACCGGCGCCGAAGCCGTCGTCCGCGACCTCACCCACGAGGCCGAGGAGTTCCTGCGCGACGCCGACGCGGCGGACGGCCTGCTGCACGTCTGGGTCCCGCACGCCACCGCCGGCCTGGCGATCCTCGAGACCGGCGCGGGCAGCGACGAAGACCTGCTGACCGCGCTCGACGAGCTGCTCCCCCGCGACGGCCGCTGGCGGCACCGGCACGGCAGCCCCGGCCACGGGCGTGACCACGTGCTCCCGGCGCTGGTGCCGCCGTACGCGACGATCCCGGTGCTCGGCGGCGTCCTCGCGCTGGGCACCTGGCAGTCGATCTGCCTAGTGGACACCAACCTCGACAACCCGGTCCGGAAGGTGCGGTTCAGCCTCCTGGCGGGCTGACCGGCCGGGCCACAGCACCACCAGCAGGCCCGCGACCAGCAGCGCGCCGAGCACCCACAGCCCGGTCGTGACGTCGGGCGCGTCCGGCACGCCCTGGAGCAGGCTGCGCAGGCCCTCGGCCGAGAAGCGGAACGGCGTCCACGACCACAGCAGCGTGCGGTAAGCCGGGTTCAGCAGCTCGGGCACCTGCCCGGCGACCGCGGGCGCGACCAGGTACAGCGGGCCGAGCACGGCCATCGCGCGCAGGCCGAGCAGGCGCAGCAGACCCGCTTGCACGGCCGCGAACGCCGTCGCGGCGAGGAAGACGAACCCGAGGACGCCGGCGTCGAGCGGCAACGCGGCGTCCCACAGCGCGAAAAACCCGGCCACGACCGCCGTCACCAGCACGCCGGCGCCGACGACCTGCAGGAACCGCGCGCCGGCGCCGATCGTGCGGCCGGTGCGCTTGGCCAGCTGCGTCAGCGCGAGCCCCGCGACGAGCGCGCCGATCCAGGCCAGCGCGGACGCGGCCAGCGGCGCGGTCCGCCCGGCCGCGCTCGCCGGGTGCAGCACCTCCTGCTTCGGCGGGCCGCCCAGCGCGGCCGCCCCGGCGGTGAGCGCCTGCTGCGCGACCTGCGTGCCGGCCGGGTTGACGGCCCCCGATGTCACGACCGTCGCGGGCGAGCCGAGTTCGAGCACGCCGTAGACCTTCTTGTGCTCCAGCAGCCGACGGGCGTCGGCCGGGGTCGTGACGGTCCAGGCGAGCTGGCCGCCGCCGTGCGCCGCGACGCGCTGGGCGAGTTCCGGCGGCCCGGCGACTGCGACCGGGACGCCGTCGGGCGCGGCGGTGGCCTGCGCGCCGAAGGTGAGGAACCCGAGCACCACGGCCACCAGCGCGCCCGCCAGGGCCGCGAGGGATACGAGACGAGTCATGCCGACTCCTGTTATTCTTCGCTTGTTGAATTACTAGCCAAGGTAAGACCGCGTCCCGAGAAAGTCAACGCGTGTTGAATAGTGTCGCCGGTAGCCTCGACACCGTGACGAAGACACGGCTGGTGCTCTGGGACATCGACCACACGCTGGTGGACTTCACCGGCCTCGGTTCCGCCTGGTACGCGGCGGCGCTCGCCGCGACGACCGGGACCGAGCTGGTCTCCTACCCCGACTTCGGCGGCCGCACCGAACGCGCGATCAGCACCGACCTGCTCACCGCGCACGGCATCGAGCCGACCGAGGAGCTGCTCCAGGCGCTTTGGCTGGCGCTGATCGCGGAGTCCGAACGCGCCGTCGAGCACCTGCCGACGTCCGGCCGCGCGCTGCCGGGCGCGGCCGAGGCGCTGAAGGCGTTCGCCGGGCACGACGGCGTAGTCCAGTCGCTCGTCACCGGCAACCTGCCGGAGATCTCGCGGCACAAGCTCGCCGCGTTCGGCCTGCACGAGCACCTCGACCTCGACATCGGCGGCTACGGCACGCTGTCGGCGCACCGCCCCGACCTGGTGCCGCACGCGGTCGCGCTCGCCGCGGCCAAGCACGGCACGGAGTTCGCGGCCGCCTCGGTCGTCGTCATCGGCGACACCCCGAACGACGTCGAAGCCGCTCTGCACCACGGCGCGGTGTCGATCGCGGTGGCGACCGGGCACTACACCGCCGAGGAACTGCGGGCCGCCGGCGCGCACACCGTGCTGCCGGATCTGGCCGACACCGACGCCGTGCGCACCGCCGTTTTCGGCTGAGCGTCCTCCTTCAGAGGGGGTCAACCCTCATTCGAAGGGACGACCCCTTAGGGGTCAATCTCCTTCGTTTGCCCGATGTGGGTAGGGGCGGGCACTCGCCATGCTGTCCCGCATGACTGATGCAGCGTCGGCGGCCATGACCGCCGGAGGGGGACGCATCCGGGGCGCGGCCGCGGTGCTCAGACAGCGTCTGCCGTTCACGAGCACCGTCGTGCTCGCCATGCTCGTGCTGGCCGTCGCGACCGGGGCGTTGTGGAACGCCGCCGAAGACCGCGCGGCCTACCCGTTCATCGCCTACGGGCTGCCGTCGCTGGAGGCGGGCCGGTGGTGGACGATGCTGACCGGGCCGTTCTTCGCCGTCATCCCGTGGTTCTACCTCCCGATGGTCGGCAGCTTCGCGCTCTTCGCGGGCTTCGCCGAGTGGCAGCTGGGGACGCGGCGCGCGATGGCGGTGACCATCGGCGGCCAGTTCGCCTCGGTGCTCGTCGCGACGCAGTTCCTCGCCCTGTGCCGCAATTCCGGCTGGCTGTGGGCCGAGCGCATGGCGGGCAGCCTCGACGTCGGGTTCTCCGGCGGCGCGCTCGCCGCGGTCGCGGTGGCCAGCGCGACGCTGCGGCCGCCGTGGGCGCTGCGGCTGCGGGCCGGGCTGTGCGTGTATGCCGGCGTCGCGATCATCTACGTCGGCACGCTGGCCGACCTCGTCCACTTCTTCGCGCTGCTGCTGGCGATCCCGCTCGGCAACCGGCTCGTCGGCTCCCGCCGGGTGCCGTCGGCGGGGCCGAACCCGCGCGAGTGGCGGCTGCTGACGGTCGCCGGCCTGCTGCTGCTCACCATCGCCGAAATCGTCATGTTCCTGGTGCCCGGCGACGGCCCGTTCGGTTCCGACGAAGGGGTTTCGCTGTCGGCGCCGGAGCTGGCGGTGCTCGTGCTGGTCGTGGTGCCGATGCTCAACGGGCTGCGCAAGGGCGGCCGCGTCGCGTGGCGCTGGGCGGTCGCGCTGTCGGTGTTCGTGACTCTGCAGGGCCTCGCCGCGGCCACGGTCTACGGGCTGGCCCAGGTCTTCGGCTCGGACTACGACACCACGGGCCTGCCCCTGTTCTTCGTGGACAATCTCTTGTGGACGGTCGAGCTGGGTGTCCTGATCGCCGCGCAGCACGCGTTCCGCGTCCCGTCCCGGCGCCGGCTGCGGCGCCACGCGCAGGGTCCCGGCCCGGCGCTGGCCCGGACACTGCTCGACCGGCACGGCGGCAGCACGCTGTCGTGGATGACGACTTGGCCGCGCAACACGTACTTCGTCCGCGAGGACGGGCGTTCGTACCTCGCCTACCGCAAGCACGCGGGCGTCGCGGTCGCGCTCGGCGACCCGATCGCGCCGGACGGCACGGCGGCGGCCACCGTCACCGAGTTCGCCTCGATGTGCGAGAACACCGGCCTGGTGCCGTGCGTGTTCTCCGCGACGGAGGAGACGGTCGCGGCGACGCGCGAGCTGGACTGGCAGCACGTCCAGGTCGCCGAGGACAACGTGCTCGACCTGGAGAACCTGGAGTTCCGCGGCAAGGCGTGGCAGGACGTCCGGTCGGCGCTGAACAAGGCCGCCAAGCAGGACATCGAGTTCCGGCTGGTCCGCCTGGCCGACCAGCCCGAGCCGATCCTCGCCCAGGTCCGCGCGCTGTCGGAGGAGTGGATGTCGGAGAAGGCCATGCCGGAGATGGGCTTCACCCTCGGCGGCCTCGACGAGGCGATGGACCCGGCGACGCGGGTCGGCCTGGCGGTGGACGCGGAGGGCACGGTCCACGGCGTGACGTCGTGGCTGCCGGTCTACACGGGCGCGGGCCAGGTCGGCGGCTGGACGCTCGACGTCATGCGCCGCAGCGCCCACGGTTTCCGGCCGGTGATGGAGTTCCTGATCGCGTCGGCGTGCGTGGCGTTCCGCTCGGAAGGCGCCCGGTTCGTGTCGCTGTCCGGTGCGCCCCTGGCGCGCAGCGCCTCTCCGGCGTGCCCGCTGGACCGGGCGCTGGAGTCGCTGGGGCGGGTCATGGAGCCGTACTACGGGTTCCGTTCGCTGCACGCGTTCAAGGCGAAGTTCCAGCCGCGGCGGGTGCCGTTGTACCTGGCGTACCGGGACGAGGCGGACCTGCCGCGGATCGGGCTGGCGCTGAGCCGGGCGTACCTGCCGGACGTCCGGCTGCGGGAGCTGGCGAAGCTGGTCAGTAGCTCTCGGGCACGCTGATCCGCTGCGGGAACCGGATCCTCCGGCGACTGACGACGTCCTGGTCCTTCTCGATCAGCCTGCCGTCGGTCAGCCGGAGCCAGTGCCCGTTGCGCGAATCGGTGAAGGCGAGCATCACGCCGGGCGTCATGTCCGGGCGCTGCCACCCTTCGCGGACCGGCATCCGCCACTTCCCGGGCGGGAGGATGGCGTAGAGGTACTCGTCGTCGTCGATGACCGGTCCTCGGTGCAGCGTGGACCCGGTCATCGGCAGGTGCCGCACGAGGTCGAACGAGACGACGACGTGGTTGACCGCCTCGGCGTTCGCGTTGGAGACGATCATGTCGACGCCGCCGCCACTGGTGGTTTCGATCCACGCGGTGACTTTGGCGGCCTGCTCCTGCCGCTCCCGCCGATCCCGCTGGAGCCGGTCCGCCTGCAGCCGCCGGTTGTCCCGGATGGCGATCCACAGCGCGACGACGACGGCCCCGATCGTGCCGATGCCACCGACCCACTGCCCACCGGCGGCCCACCAGTTCGGATCCCGCGGCTCGACGAGCCAGATCCACGCTTTCGCCAGCAGGGGTCCGAAAAGGAGCAGGAACCCGCTGACGGCCAGCACCCCGAACGCACCGGTCCGGATCCGGGCCAGCCGTCTGTCCGCAGCACCGGTCATGGCACCACAGCCTGCCGAAGTCCGGCGGTCAGCGGTAGGTGGTCGGCGGCGGCGTGGTCGTCCCGCGATCGGCCGCCGGGACGAACCGGTAGCTCTCCACGATCTTGACGAGGTCCTCGCGGATCGAAGCCCCAGAACGGTCGCTGTCCGCGTACGCCACCACCACGCCCGACGCGCCCAGGCCGGTCCCGAAGCCCATCGCCACCACCAAAGCGTGCTTCGCCGCGCACTCGCCCGTCGCCGACGGGACCACTTCGGCGATCACCACCCGGGCTGGGGCCTTGGTTCCGTCGGCCTTCGTGAGCTGGGCTTCCGTTCCCGGGCCGACCTGCGAAGTCCCGCCGTACGCGCCCTTCGCCAGGTCCGTTGCGGCCTTGCTCGCCGCCGCGTCGGGGTCGGCCACCGGTTCCGTGGTGACGCCTGCGCCGCCCAGGGTGTCCTTGCCGCAGAAGTTCTCGCCCAGGAACGCGCTCGTGATCAGCCGGATCGACGGCTCGTCCCAGCCGTGCAGCGTGCCCGGCTTGGGGGTCCACGCCGGCGGCACGTCGTAGGCGTACGAGCCGTCGCGAGCCGCCACCGACTGCCAGCCGCTCGTCAAAGCGGGCACCGTCACCCGGGGCGAAGGCGTCACGACCAGCGGCGCGGGTGGTGGCGTCGACGACGCCGGACGCGGCTTGCCGGCGCCCACCGCGTTCAGCACGCCCGCGACCAACGCGATGAACACCAGCCCGAACCACGGCACCCGACGCCACTTCAGCGGCTTCGCGGCCGGGCGGATCCGTTTCGGTCGCGCGCGCGGCGCGTCCGCGGGTTCGTAGCCGCCGAACCCGCGGAGCGCCGCGTTGTCCTCGTACCCCGGCGTCTCGTCTTCGGGACGCCGGGAAAACCGGACCATCAGGAACGGACGAGTTTGACCAGGTGCTCGACGATGGCGTCGACCGCGATCTCCTCGCGCTCGCCCGACCGCCGGTCCTTGACCTCGACGACGCCGTTGGCCAGGCCGCGCCCGACCACCAGGATCGTCGGGACGCCGACGAGCTCGGCGTCGGCGAACTTGACGCCCGGTGTGGCCTTGCGGTCGTCGAGGATGACCTCGATGCCCGCCGCGTCCAGCTCGGCGGCGATCTTCTCGGCGCCCGCCGCGACGGCTTCGTCCTTGCCCGCGATGACGATGTGCACGTCGAACGGCGACACCTCGCGCGGCCAGATCAGGCCGAGGTCGTCGTGGTTCTGCTCGGCGAGCACGCCGACCAGCCGCGAGACGCCGACGCCGTACGAACCCATCGTGATCCGGATCGGCTTCGAGTCCGGGCCGAGCGCGTCGAGCTCGAACGCGTCGGCGTACTTGCGGCCGAGCTGGAAGATGTGGCCGATCTCGATGCCGCGCGCGGCGACCAGGGTGCCCTGTCCGTCCGGAGACGCGTCGCCCTCGCGGACCTCGGCGGCCTCGATCGTGCCGTCGGGGGTGAAGTCCCGGCCGGCCAGCAGGTCGACGACGTGGTGGTCGACCTTGTCGGCCCCGGTGACCCAGGCGGTGCCGGGGACGACCCGCGGGTCGGCGAGGTAGCGCACGCCGTTGTCCTGCAGCGCCTTCGGGCCGATGTAGCCCTTGACCAGGAACGGGTTCTTCGCGAAGTCGGCCTCTTCGAGCAGCGCGACCTCGGCGGGCTCCAGCGACGCTTCGAGGCGCTTCATGTCCACTTCGCGGTCACCCGGGATCGCGACGCAGACCAGCTCCCACTCCTTCGCGCCCGGCTGACGCGTCTTGAGCATGACGTTCTTCAGCGTGTCGGCCGCGGTGAACGTGCGGCCCAGGTTCGCGTCGTTGAGGAAGTTGACGAGCGTCTCGATGGTCGGCGTGCCGGGCGTGTGGTGCACCTGCGCCTCGGGGCGGCCCTCGATCGGCTGCGCGGGCGGCGCGGGCGTGACGACGGCTTCGACGTTCGCCGCGTAGCCCGAGTCCGTGCTGCGGACGTAGGTGTCTTCACCCGTCTCGGCGACGGCGAGGAACTCCTCGGACGCCGAACCGCCCATCGCGCCCGACGTCGCCTTCACGACGACGTACTCGAGGCCGAGGCGGTCGAACAGCTTCGTGTAGGCGGCGCGGTGCGCCTGGTAGGAGCGCTCCAGGCCCTCGTCGTCGAGGTCGAAGGAGTACGAGTCCTTCATGACGAACTCGCGGCCGCGCAGGATGCCGGCGCGGGGACGCGCTTCGTCGCGGTACTTCGTCTGGATCTGGTACAGCGTGACCGGGTAGTCGCGGTAGGAGTTGAACTCGCCCTTGACCGTGAGCGTGAAGAGCTCTTCGTGCGTCGGGCCGAGGAGGTAGTCGGCGCCCTTGCGGTCCTTCAGGCGGAACAGGCTGTCGCCGTACTCGGTCCAGCGGCCGGTGGCCTCGTAGGGCTCCTTCGGCAGCAGCGCGGGGAACTGGATCTCCTGCGCGCCGATGGCGTTCATCTCGTCGCGCACGACGTTCTCGATCCGCCGCAGCACGCGCAGGCCGAGCGGCAGCCACGAGTACCCGCCCGGGGCGACCCGGCGGACGTAGCCGGCGCGTACCAGGAGCCGGTGGCTCGGTACCTCGGCGTCCGCCGGATCCTCGCGCAAGGTGCGAAGGAACAACGACGAAGTCCTGGTGATCACTGCGGGGCTCCCTGCTCCGGGCGGGTGTGAAAGTCCCGCTCAGGGTAGTCACTCCCCCGGCCGTGACTCCAACGGGTTACTCGGCGGCCCGTTTTTGTCGGTGGTGGCCGCTAGCTTCGAGGGCATGGCGATCCACCTGGGCATGATCACGATCGACTGCGCAGACCCGCGCGGTCTGGCGGAGTTCTGGACGGCGGCACTGGGCACGACGGTCGCCCAGGACCACGGCGGTGAGTTCCTGGTGCTCGCGCCGCCCGAGGGCGGGCTGCCGCTCGGGCTGCAACGGGTACCGGAGCCCCGCGCGGGCAAGAACCGGGTGCACCTCGACTTCGGCGGTGACGATCGCGGAGCGGAGGTGAAACGGCTGGTCGGGCTGGGCGCGAAGGAAGTGGCGGAGCATTCGGTGCCGGGGCTGGCGTGGACGGTGCTGACCGATCCGGAGGGCAACGAGTTCTGCGTCTCCGGGTGAGGCGGCTCGGGGGGAAGGGGAAGGGGAGCCCGTGATGGCAGCCGGCTTGTCGACGCCCGAACGGATCCGCCGCGTCCTGGCGATCCGTCCGTTCCGGCGGCTCTGGGGCGTCACGTTCCTGTGCAGCACCGCGGATTGGCTGGCCTTGCTCGGGGTGGCCGACCTGGTTTCCAACGCGGCCGGCAGCTACGCGGTGAAGAACTTCGCGTTCTCCGGGGTCGTTTTCAGCAACCTGCTCCCCGGCTTGTTCTTCGCCCCGCTGGGCGGTCTGCTCGCCGACCGGTTCGACCGGCGCGTGGTGATGGCGGTCGGCGACGTGCTCCGCTGCCTCCTGCTGCTTTCGGTCATCGTGGTCGACCTGCCGTGGTGGCCGTTCGCCGGCAGCTTCCTGACCAGCAGCGTGGCGATGCTGTGGATACCGGCCAAGGACGCCGCGGCGCCGAACCTGCTGCACCGCCCGGACCAGGTGGAGACCGCGAACCAGCTGGGCCTGGCGATGACCTACGGCATCTCGGTGGTCGCGGCCGGCGGGTTGTACGCCCTCACCGGCATCGGCCCTTCGCTGCGGCTGCCCGACGACCTCCTCGGCGCGAACGGTCCCGTGAAGCTCGCCATCGCCCTCGCCGCCGCGTTGTACCTGGCCAGTGCCGTGGTCATCGCCCGCCGGATCCCGGAGCTGTCCGGACCGGCCGGACCGCGCCGGGCGGCGGCGCCCGACGAGCCCGGTTCGGGCGGTTTCCTGACCATGCTGCGCGACGCCGGCCGGTTCATCCGGACGACGCCCCTGGTCCGCGGCCTGCTCATCGGCGCGGTCGGCGCGTTCGCCGCGGGTGGGGCGGTCGTCGGTTCGGCCCAGTCGTACGCGAAGAGCGTGCTGGCCGGGCAAGCGGGCTTCGGGCTGCTGTTCGCCGCCGTGTTCGTCGGCCTCGGCCTGGGCATCGTCTTCGCGCCCAAGCTGGCCGCCCGCCTCGCCCACGAACGGTTCTTCGGCATCTCGATCATGCTGGCCGGGGTCTCCCTCGTCCTGGTCGCGCTGTCCCCGCACCTCGCCGTCTCGATCGTCGCCGTCCTGCTCGTCGGCGCGTGCGCGGGCGCCACGTTCCTCACCGGCGTGACGATCATCGGCTCCCGGATCGACGACGACGTCCGGGGCCGCGTCAACGCGATCTACCAGGCGCTGCTGAAGATCGTCCTCGGCTGCACGGTCGCCGTCGTCCCCCTGCTGGTGGCGCTGACGAACTCGCGCACGATCTCCGTCTTCGGCGACGAACACCAGGTCGACGGGACCAGGCCGGTCCTGCTCGGCGCCGCGCTCCTGGCCTTCCTGTCCGGGCTGCTCGCCTACCGCCGGATGAACACCCACCGGCCGGTCCGCCTCCTCGGCGACCTGCGCGCCATCGCGCGGCGGTACCCGCGGCGCAAGACCGGGTTCGTCGTCACGGTGGAGGGCAGCTCCTCGGCCGACACCGCCGTGCACGCGGCCGCGCTCGCCGGCTGGCTCAGCCGGGCCGGCGTCCGCACGGTCGTCTTCGCCCCGGACCCCGGCGAAGACGACCCCCGGTTCCGGGCGCTGGTCTCCGGCGCGACCCTGACCTCCGCGCGGGCCCGGGTCCTCGCGGCGGCCGCGGTCCGGGCCGACAGCGTCCACCGCGACATCCTCCCGGCGCTCGACGGCGGCGCCGTCGTGGTCGTCGAGCGCTTGATCGACTCACCGGTGGACCGGCTGACCGAGTCCGCCGGGTTCGGCGCGGACGACTTGGCGGAAGTGGCCGACTGGGCAGCCGGGCGGCTCCGTCCGGACTTCGCCGTCCTCCTCGACGACAGCGCGCGAAGCGATGTCCCGGCCACCGAAGCCTGGCCGCCGCGGATCCAGGAGATCATCGGCGGCCTGTCGGGCGCGACGCGCTGCGTTCTCGTCGAGGCCGCCGACCGGACGAGCAGCCAGGACCAGATCCGCGCCGCGGTCGCCGAAGCGCTGTCCCGGTCGTCGCGCGAATGGGCCGACCGCCTGCGGGAATCCACTGAGCGGGTCGCCCCGGCCGGCGCGGAGTAGAAAGGCGGCATGAGCGCTCGCGTACTGCTGCCCTGGACCGACATCGAGGTGCCGGAAGGGGTCGAGGTCGCGTACTACGACGGCGTCTCGGCGCCGCCGGACGGCCTGGACGGCGTCGAGTTCTACGTGCTGCCCTACGACCGCGGGCCCGAGCCGCCGAAGCTGATCAAGGAGCTGCCGGCGTTGCGCGTGGTGCAATCGCTGTCGGCCGGGGTCGAGGCGATCGTGCCGTTGCTGCCCGACGGTGTCCGGCTGGCCAACGGGCGGGGCCTGCACGACCTGAGCGTCGCGGAGCACGCGCTGGCGCTGATCCACGCGGCGCAGCGGGACCTGCCGCGGTGGTTCGCGCAGCAGACGCGCGGCGAGTGGACGCGCGAGCACACGCGCTCGCTGGCCGACAGCCGGGTGCTCCTGGTCGGGTACGGCTCGATCGGGCAGGCCATCGAACGCCAGCTCGTCGCGGCGGAGGCCGTGGTGACGCGGGTGGCGAGCCGCGCGCGTCCTGGCGAAGGCGTCCACGGCGTCGACGAGCTGTCCCGCCTGCTGCCGGACGCCGACATCGTGGTGCTGATCCTCCCGGACACCCCCGCAACGCGCGGCCTGTTCGACGCGAAGGCCCTCGCGGTGCTGCCGGATGACGCGCTGGTGGTGAACGTCGGCCGCGGCACGGCCATCGACACGGACGCGTTGCTGGCCGAGACCCGGTCCGGACGGTTGCGCGCGGGCCTGGACGTCGTCGATCCGGAGCCACTGCCCGCCGACCATCCACTGTGGACGGTGCCGGGCGTGGTCATCACCCCGCACATCGCCGGCGGGTCGGCGTCGTTTTATCCGCGCGCGAAGAAGCTGGTGGCGGAGCAGGTGCGGCGGTATGTGGCGGGTGAGGAGCTGCTCAACCTCGTAGAGCGGTGAGGACGGCGGTCCACGCGGTGGGGCTGACGGTCAGTTGCCCCTGCTCGCGCGCCTTCGTGTCCCGGATGCCGACGGAAAGGTCGAGCTTCACCTCGACACAGTCCGATTGGCCACCGCTGTAGCTGGCCTTACGCCAAACCGTGTCGCTCACGCCGAGGCCTCCCGGGTTATCGCGCGACCTCCCGGAGCAAGTCTCGGGTGTCGCCTTCACTCAATGCCTTGCCAGCGAGGATCTTAGCCTGTTTCCGGTACCTGCCGACGACATCATCCTCGTGGAGGAACGCGGTGGCGTGCGAGTTCTCCAGGTGCACGATCGGCGGCAAACCGGCGAACTCGTACAAGATGAACGAGCCGATCAGCCCGGGGTGATAACCGATGTTGGCAGGCACAATCCGCAGCGAAACATTCGGCAGCGCCATCATCGCCAGCAGGTGATCGACCTGGTCCGACATGATGTCCGCGCTGCCGATCCCCTCACGGATCGCGACCTCGCCGACCAGTGCGGCGAACCGCACCGGATCGGCCCTCGTGAGAATGCGCTGCCGCTTCAGCCGCGCGATGAGCATCGCGTCGGCCTGTTCCAGGCCGATCTCCGAATTGCTCAGAATCGCGCGAGCGTAGTCGGCGGTCTGCAGGAGTCCCGGCACGATCGCGTGGTACCAGTTCGAGATGTGGGTGGCGGTGCGCTCGTACTCGACGATGCCGCTCAGCGCGGGCGGCAAATCGGACGGGTTGGAATCGAGCCAGTTGTCGTCCTTGGCGCGCCTGGCCAGGCGCATCATGCGGTCGTACGTCGCGTCGTCGACCTGGAGAGCGCCCAGCAACCGGGCCACGTCCTCCGGGGACGCCACCCGCTGCCCCTTTTCCCACGCCGACAGCAACTGCGGGAGAATCCGCACCATCCGGGCCAGTTCGCGCAGTCCTTTACCCCGGGCCGTGCGCAATTCCCGCAGCGACGCGGCCAATGCTCTCGCACCCGGGGAAGCTGAAGTCGGCTTCATAGGGCGATGGTACGAACGCCGTCCATTCCCCGATCGGCGGTGGGGCGTCCCGGAATCAGGACAGCACGTATACGTGCCATTCGTCGTCGACGCGGAATCCGCACCGTTCGTAAACGCCCAGGGCGCGGTGCGCGTTGTCGACGTCGACGTTCAGGGCCGACCGGTCGAATCCCGCCGCTTTCGCAGCCAGGAGCGTGTGCCCGAGCAGCCCTGACGCCACGCCGCGGCCGCGCAGCACCTCCCGAGTTCCCACCCAGGTGGCGTAGTGCTCGCGGACGCCCGTCGCCGCGGCTTCGGACTCGTAGAAGTGGCTCAGCACGAAGGCCAGGACCTTGTCGTCGTCGAGGACGAGGAATGACAGGTCCGGGCGGAAGTCCTTGGAGCCGGTGACCAGGTGGTGCCAGGCGTCCGGGCCGTAGACGGTGCTGCCCCAGTGGCCGGCGAAGGCGTCGTTGCGGGCGTCGAGCGCGGCGAGGTCGTGCTTGAAGTCGAACGGCTCCGCCGTGATGCCGTCCGGGAGCGGCGGCTGCGGCGGCAGGTCGGCGAGGCCGACGCGCATGGTGACCATCGTCCGCTGGTGCGTGAAACCGGCGGCGGCGAGGACGCCGGCGATCCACCGCTCGTTCTGGTGCTGGCCGTGGTGCAGTTCCATCGGCGCGCCCGGGAAGGCGCGTTCGTGGACCTCGCGGCTCGTGCGCGTCAACCACTCGACCAGGTGAGCGCCGACGGCGTCGGTCCGGTACTCCGGATGCACGACCGACTGCAGCCGGATCATGTGCACCGGGTTCGCGGCGTCGCGGCGGCGGATCAGGCCGTAGCCGGCGAGGGTGTCGCCCGCCCAGGCGCCGATGGTGGCGCGGGGCAGGTCGACGTTGGGCGCGACGAGCTCGTCGCGGAGGTCTTCGTCGCTGAAATGGTCACCCGTCCGGTCGATCTCCTCGGCGGCGGCGTACAGGCGGGTGAGCGCGGGGACGTCGTCGAGGGTCAGCGGGCGCCAGGTCAGGTCCATGCCCGGAGGCTAGGCCGGACGGCGGCGCCCCCGCATCCCGATTTAGGCTCGACAAGTGCTGGTGCTCCTCCCCCCATCCGAGACCAAGGCCGACGGCGGCCGCGGCGGCCCGCTCGACCTCGGCGCGCTGTCGTTCCCCGAGCTGAACCCCGCGCGCGCGAAGCTCGCCGACGCGCTCACCGAGCTGGCCGGCGACGTCCCGGCGAGCATCGCGGCCCTGGGCATCACCGAGCGGCAGGCCGGGGAGGTGACGCGCAACGTGGAGCTGTGGACGTCACCGACGATGCCGGCGCTGCGCCGCTACACGGGCGTCCTGTACGACGCGCTCGACGTGAAGAGCTTCACGAAGGCGGGTCTGGAGAAGGCGCACCGACGGCTGGCGGTGACGTCGTCGCTGTTCGGCGTGGTGTCGGCGACCGACCCGATCCCGGCGTACCGGCTGTCGGGCGGGAACTCGCTGCCGTCGGTCGGGACGATCCGCGGGCACTGGAAGCCGGTGCTCGAGCCGGTGCTGCAGCAGGTCGAGGGCCTGGTGGTGGACCTGCGGTCGGGAACGTACTCGGCGTTCGCGAAGCTGCGCCCGGACGCGGTGACGGTCCGCGTGGTGACGGAGAACGCCCGCGGCGAGCGCGTGACGGTCAGTCATTTCAACAAGGCGTACAAGGGCCGCTTGGCGCGGGCACTGGCGGAGACGCGGGCAGAACCGTCCACAGTGGACCAGCTGGTGAAGGTGATCACGAAGGCGGGCATGACGGTCGAGCGCACCGGCGACCACGCGCTGGAGCTGGTCACGGAGGGCTGACGGGCACCGCCCGGCCTCCGCGGCGGTACTCGCTCAGAACCGCTCCGGCGAGAACGGCGTCAGGTCGAAGCCCGGGTCCTCCCCCAGCGCGACCGCCGCCACCAGCTTCCCCGCGAAGGGCGCGTTCGTCAGCCCGCCCGGGCCGAACCCCGTCGACACCGCCAGGCCCGGCCGGATCGCTCCGAGGATCGGCAAGCCGTCGGGCGTGCCCGGGCGGAAGCCGACCCGGGTTTCCGCCAACGTCGCGTTCGCCAGGCCCGGTGCCACCGTCAGCGCGTTGTCCAGCACCTCGCGCTGGCCTGCCGCCGTCACGCGGTAGTCGAAGCCCGACTCCGCCTCGCGCGTCGCGCCCGCGACCACGCGGCCGCCCGGGAACGCCAGCAGGTAGTGGCTCGTGCGGGGCAGCACCACCGGCCACGCCGCCGTCTCCGTGCCCGGCAGGTCGAAATGGCTGATCTGGCCTCGATGCGGCGTCACCGGCAGGTCGATCCCCAGCGGCGCCAGCAGTTCGCGGCTCCACGCGCCCGCCGCGACCACCACGCTGTCCGCCTCAAGCGGGCCGTCCGGGCTCGCGACCGTGCCGTCGGCGCGGAAGGCCACCTCCCCTTCGACGAACTTCGCGCCCCGGCGTTCGGCGCCGAGCAGCAGGGCGCGGCGCAGCTGGTGACCGTCGACGCGGCCCGCGCCGGTCAGGTGCACCGCGCCCAGCCCGGGTGCCAGCGCCGGGAACAGCTCGCGCGCCTGAGCCGGGTCGAGCCGGCTGACCTCGCCGGCCTCGGGCGCGTCCGCCGCCCGCGCCGTCAGCCGCTCGTGCGCTTCGGCCAGCTCGGCGTCGTCGGCCGAGACGACCATCCCGCCGACGACCTCGAACGACGAATCCGCCAGCTCCGCCGTGAATTCGCGGTAGTACCGGCCGGCCGCCGACGCGAGCGGGTACAGCGCGTCGTCCCAGCGCGAAGTCCACGGGCTGACGATCCCGGCGCCGGCTTCGGTGGCCGTCCCCGGGCGGGCCGCGTCCGCCACGACCACCTCCGCGCCCCGGCCCGCCAGGTGCCACGCCGTTGCCGCGCCGCCGATTCCGCTTCCGATCACGAGCACTCGCATGTCCCCCACCCTGCCCGAAAGTGCCGCGCCCGGGCCAACGGCCTTCCCCCGCACCGCGCGGCGCACGGTCGTATGCTGCGCGCCATGCCGAGCCGTGCCGAGCGGTATGTCGCCCATCTCGACACCCTGACCGGGGACGTCGAGCCCCGGCTGCAGCCGATCCCGTCGACCCACGCGGGGCTCGACGACGTCATCGCGTTCGTCTTCGCCGACGAACCCGAGCCGAGATACATGACCGGCGCGACGTACGGCCTCTCGCTCGCCGACCACGCCGAGTGGCACGGCGTGAAACCGGAGCTGTGGATCAGCGTCCGGTCCGACGACCCGGTGTGGGCGCTGGCCATCGGCTACCTCGCCGAGCAGCTGCGGGGCACGTGCCCGTTCGTCTACGGCGACACCATCGACTTCGGCCAGCCGATCGCCCCGGAGTCCGCGATGACGGCGTTCGCCGTGTCGGCGCCCGCGGGCCTCGACGCGCACCAGTACACGCTGATCGACATCGGCGGCCCGCCGATCAGCATCGCCGGCTGCTACCCGGTGCACGACACCGAGCGCAAGTACATCCGCGAGCACGGCATCGACGCGTTCTGGCAGCTGGACTGGGACCTCTACGACGTCCGCCGGCCGCCCGTCGTCTGATACGCGGCCGTCGCGAGCTCGGCGAACGAGCGGACCAGCGGGCCGGCGTCCCGCCAGGCGACGACCACCGGGTTCGGCGCCAGGTCGGTGAGCGGCACGACCGTCAGGTCGCCGGGCGGCCGGTGGCCGAGCGGCATCAGGCCGACGGTCCCGTTCCACAGCACCGCCTGCAGGCACTCCTGGACGCCGCGCACCACCGGGCCGTCACGCGGTTCGCCGCCGTGCCAGTAGGCCTGCCAGACCGGGTCGGTGCCGTCCGGGAACCGGAACCACCGCCGGTCGGCCAGGTCCGCGAGCCGCAGGTGGTCCCGGCGGGCCAGCGGGTCGTCGGCGCGCAGGACCGCGCCGACCGGGTCTTCGCGCAGCCGGTGCACGGTCAGGCCGGCGTCGTCGAACGGCCCGCGGGTCAGCGCGACGTCGACGAGCCCGGCGCGCAGCCCGCACGTCGGGTCGGTCAGGTCCGTGTCGCGGACGCGGACCTCGACGCCGGGGTGGCGCCGCCGGTAGGCGTCGGCCAGCCGCGTCGCGTCCGGGTCCGCGCTGTCGGCGAGGATGCCGACGGTGATCGCCGCGGCCCCGGCCGCCGACGCCACGCGCACACGCGCCTGGTCAGCCTGCTCGAGCAAGGCGCGTGCCTCGTCGAGCAGCGCCGCGCCGGCGGGCGTGAGCGCGACGCCCGCGGCCGAGCGCACCAGCAGCACGGCGCCGACGTCGGCCTCCAGCTGCTTGACCGCGCGGCTCAGCGGCGGCTGGCTCATGTGCAGCCGCGCGGCGGCCCGGCCGAAGTGCAGTTCTTCGGCGACGGCCACGAAGTACCGCAGCGTGCGCAGCTCCATCAGCGCTCGGCTTCGTACGGCCAGACGTCGTCGGGGAAGACGCGCGCGAACCAGTGCGGCTGGACGTCCCGCAGCCGCAGGGCCCGCCACCGGCGCGGGTCCGCGGGCTCGGGGACGGCGACCTCGACGTCCGGGCCGTGGGCGAAGAGCCGTTCCTGGCAGACCCCGCAGGGCGCCAGGACCCAGTAGCCGCGGTCCTCGTCGGCCGCGGTCACGCAGACCGAGCCCGTCACGCGGCGACCGAGCTTGAACGCCTCGCAGATCGCGCCGGTCTCGTGGCACAGGCTGACGCCCTGGTTCGGGAACTCCGGCGCGGTGCTCGTCAGCACGGTGCCGTCGTCGAGGCGCAGTGCCGCCGCCCCGGACCACGCCGTGCCGCCGAAGCGGTCCCGCGCCAGCGCGATCGCCGCGTCCACCAGTTCCTGATCGACTGCCATGCGCCGACAGTAGCGCCGACCGGCGACGATGTTCTCCCGGTATCGCCCCCTCGCAATCGGTCTTGGACAGCTCCTTTCGTTCGGCGGTGGAATCGGGTCATGACCGACCTGACCGATCCCGCCGTGCGGGTGGCCGACGCCGTCGAGCTCGCGCCGGACCTGCTGGTGATCCCCAACCACGGCGTCGACCTCGTGCCCAACATCGGCGTCGTGGGCGGCACGGAGGCCGTCCTCGTCGTCGACACGGGCCTCGGCCCCGCGAACGCCGCGGAGGTGCTCGCGTTCGCGACGTCGGTGGCCGCGGGCCGCCGCCTGTTCCTGACGACGACCCACTTCCACCCCGAGCACGCGTACGGCGCGCAGGTGTTCGCCGGCGCGGCGACCTACGTGGTCAACCGCGCCCAGGCGGCCGACCTCGCCACGAAGGGCGCGGGCTACCTCGAGATGTTCCGCGGCCTCGACCCGGTGGTGGCCGCCCGGCTGGAGGACGTCCGGGTGCCGGTGCCCGACTCCGTGTACGAGGGCACGCGGGACCTCGACCTCGGCGGCCGGACCGTCCGGCTGCGGCCGACGGGCCGGGGCCACACGACCGGCGACCAGGTGATCGAGGTCCCGGACGCCGGCGTGCTGTTCACCGGCGACCTGGCCGAGACGGGCCAGTTCGCGATCCTCCCGTGGTTCCCGCCGCACGACACGGACGTGACGGGGGTCGGGTGGATTTCGGTCCTGGACCGGCTGGTTTCGGCCGGACCGCGGACGGTGGTGCCCGGCCACGGAGAGGTCGGCGGGGTGGCGGTGCTCACCGACGTCCGTGCCTACTTGCGCGAGCTGCGGGACGAGACCTGGCACCGGCTCGAGTCCGGGCTCGGGGTGGATTCGGTTGTCGCGGAGGTGCGTTCGGTGCTCGTCGAGCGCCATCCGGAGTGGGCAGGTCGGGAGTGGATCGAGCCGGGGGTGGGGTGTCTGTGCGCCGAGCACGACGCGCAGGCAGCCGCCCGGCGGTGATCGCGGGCCGCCGGGAGGGTTCGCCGCCGGGGGTGGGTTCGCGGCCGGGCGTGGGTTCGCCCGCCCCGGGGGCGCTGCCCGGGGCGGCTTCACCGCCGGCGGGGGTCGCCACCGGGGAAGGATTCGCCGCCGCTTGGACTCGCCCTCCGGACCGCTCCTCACTCCGCGTCCAGGACCGCCATCGCCGCGTTGTGGCCGGGGATGCCGCTGACACCACCTCCCCGGACCGCTCCCGCGCCGCACAGCAGCACCCGCTCGTGCGCTGTCTCGACGCCCCACTTCCCTTGCTGTGCCGGGTCTTCCGCGTACGGCCATGCCAAGTCGCGGTGGAAGATGTGCCCCGCCGGCAGCCCCAATTCGGCCTCCAGGTCGAGCGGGGTCTTCGCCTCCACGCACGGCTTGCCGTCCGGGCCCGCCAGCAGGCAGTCCTCGATCGGCTCGGCCAGGACGCTGTTCAGCGAAGCCAGCGTCGCGCGCAACGCCTCTTCGCGCGCCTCTTCGTTGCGGCCCTCGAAGAGGCGTGCGGGCATGTGCAAGCCGAACAACGTCAGCGTCTGCGCTCCCGCCGCGCGTTCTGCCGGCCCGAGGATCGACGGGTCCGTCAGCGAATGGCAGTAGATCTCGCACGGCGGGAGCGTGGGGATCTTCCCCGCCGCCGCCTCGCGGTAGGCCGTCTCCAGCTGGGAGAAGGTCTCGTTGACGTGGAACGTGCCGCCGAACGCCTCGGCCGGGTCGACGTGCGGGTCGCGCAGCTTCGGCAGCCGGGACAGCACCATGTTCACCTTCAGCTGCGCGCCCTCCGGGCGGTCCGGGGGCTCCTCGCCCAGCAGCCGCGCGAGCGTCGCCGGGGCGACGTTCGCCAGGACGTGCCCGCCGCGCACGACGTGCTCGGCGTCGTCGCGGCGGTAGCGCACCTCGCCGTCCGGGTCGACGGACAGCACTTCCGCCCCCGTCACCAGACGCGCTCCCGCGGCCGCCGCCACCGTCGCCAGTGAACCGGTGACCGCGCCCATGCCGCCGACCGGGACGTCCCAGTCGCCGGTGCCGTTGCCGATCACGTGGTAGAGCAGGCACCGGTTCTGCCGCAGGTCCTCACCACCCGCCGGGGCGAACGTGCCGATCAGCGCGTCGGTGAGCACGACGCCGCGGACCGTGTCGTCGCCGAACCACGACGTCAGCGTCTCGCCGATCGGCCGCTCGAACAACGCCGACCACGCTTCGGCATCAGCCACCCGCGCCCGGAAGTCCACTTCGGACAGCAGTGGCTCGGTGAGGGTGCCGAAGACGCGCCCGGCCACGCCTTCGGTCAGTTCGTAGAACCGGCGCCACGCCGTGTAGTCCGATGTGGACCCGGTGACCGCGCGGAACGACGCCGCCGTCCGGCCGTCGTCGCCCGTGTCGACAAGGAGACCCGAGTCGCCGGTCGGCGTGTAGGACGACATCCGGCGCCGCAGCAGCCGGACGTCGAGCCCGAGGTCGGCCACGATCTTCTTCGGCAGCAAGCTGACCAGGTAGGAATAGCGCGACAGCCGGACGTCCACGCCGTCGAACGCGCGGAACGACACGGCGGCGCCACCGGTCTCCCCGCGCCGTTCGAGCACGAGCACCGACCGGCCCGCCCGCGCCAGGTACGCGGCCGCCACCAGCCCGTTGTGCCCGCCGCCGACGACCACGACGTCGTAGGTATCCATCCGCCCCTCCTCGGGTGTTGCCTGCCCGTTCATCGTGGCCACGGCGGCGGACGGAATTCAAGGAAACGTCGCGAACGGTCCTTTCGCGCTATTCGGTTGCGCGGAGCGTGACCGAACCGGCAAGCTGAAGCGCAACCGGCAGGGAGCCGGGGCGAAGAGCGGGGAGGTGCCGTCGTGATGGATGTCCGGGCCCTTTCGCGCCCTCGCCCACCCGCCCCCCGGAGCTGACCACGCGCCCGGTGGGGCACCCCTGACCAAGGAGAACCCCACCAGTGCGCATGCACGACTTCGAAGACTTCGACGACCAACCCACCCGTCGCCGCCAGGCGCGGTCGCGCCGCCAAGGGCGGTTCGAGGAACCCGAGCCCACCCGCAGCGGCCGGCTCACCGAAGGCGAACGCGTCCGGCTCGCCAAGCTGCGCGACGACGCCTACACCGAAAACCAGCTCCCGGACGGCGCCGACCGCTGGTCCACCTGGGACGACGCCGAACACGGCCCGCTGCCCCGGCCGGAGTGGGTGGTCACCGAGCTCGCCGCGGTCGACACCGACCTCGGCGTCCTCAAGACCGGCAAGGAGGCCGACGTCCACCTGCTGCGCCGCGGCCTGCCCGGCACCGCCGGCACGCTGCTCGCCGCGAAGCGCTACCGCAGCGACGAACACAAGCTCTTCCACCGCGACGCGGGCTACCTCGAAGGACGGCGGATGCGCCGGTCCCGCGAGATGCGCGCGATCGAGCACCGCACGGCGTTCGGCCGCAACCTCATCGCCGAACAGTGGGCCGTCGCGGAGTTCGCCGCGTTGAGTCGCTTGTGGACGCTCGGCGCGCCGGTGCCGTACCCGGTGCAGCGCAACGGCACCGAACTGCTGCTGGAGTTCCTCGGCGAGGACGACGGGACGGCCGCGCCGCGGCTGGCCCAGGTGCGGCCCGACCCGGACGAGCTGAAGGACCTGTGGTTCCAGGCCACGGCGGCGCTGGAGCTGCTCGCCTCCGAGGGGCTCGCGCACGGCGACCTCTCGGCGTACAACCTGCTGGTGCACCGCGGCCGGCTGATCGTGATCGACCTGCCCCAGGTCGTCGACGTCGTCGCCAACCCCGGCGGCGCCGAGTTCCTCGCCCGGGACGTGCGCAACCTCGCCGGCTGGTTCCACGGCCGCGGCCTCGGCGAGCACGTCACGAACACCGACGGCCTGCTCGCGGACCTCGTTTCCGCGGCCGGGCTCGGGTAGCCGGGGCGGCGGCGTCGCGGCTGTGGCGTGGAACACGTCTGCGACGCCGCCCACAACCGGTTACCTCCATGCGGAGGACCAGCTCCCCTTCAGGTACAGTGAACACAGACCGCAACCGGCGGCGTGGATGTAGTTGGTGTCCGTCGCCTCCAAAGCCACCGAATGGCTCGCGGTGATCCGTAACCCCCAAGCGGCGCGCAGTGTCGGAAAAGCGCAAGACACAGTGTGCCGGGTCCGTCCCTGTGAACGCCCACTGCACACCATCTTGCCCTGCCTGCGCGCGGGGAGCCCGGGCCTCCTTGTGACGAACCATGTCCGAGAGGCATTTGTGACCGTCACGTTCAACTCCGGCCCTTCCTCGACGTCCGCGCGCGCGGACCGTCCCGACCGCAAGCCGCGCACCCGCCCGGCCGGTGGGGACATGCTGCGCGACGACGCCGTCGAGCTCGTGGCCACCAAGACCTTCGCCGAGCTGGGCCTGCCGGAGCAGCTGCTCCGCGCGCTCGCCGACGCGGGCATCACCACCCCGTTCCCGATCCAGTCCGCGACCATCCCGGACGCCCTGAGCGGCCGCGACGTGCTGGGCCGCGCCCAGACCGGCTCCGGCAAGACGCTCGCCTTCGGCCTGGCCATGCTGGCCCGGCTCAACGGCGGCAAGGCCCGGCCGAAGCGCCCCCGCGCGCTGATCCTCGTCCCGACCCGCGAGCTGGCCATGCAGGTCGCCGACTCGCTGACCCCGCTGGCCAAGTCGCTCGGCCTGTGGTGCCGCACGGCCGTCGGCGGCATGGCCTTCGCCCGCCAGGCGGACGCGCTGTCCCGCGGCGTCGACCTGCTGATCGCCACCCCGGGCCGGCTGTCGGACCACGTCCGGCAGGGCACCGCACACCTGGGCGACTGCAACTTCATCGCCCTCGACGAGGCCGACCAGATGGCGGACATGGGCTTCATGCCGCAGGTCCGCGAGATCCTCGACCTCACCCCGCCGGGTGGGCAGCGCCTGCTGTTCTCGGCGACGCTCGACGGTGACGTCAACCGCCTGGTCCGCCAGTACCTGACCGACCCCGTGACGCACTCGGTCGCGCCGTCGACCGCGAGCGTCACGACCATGGACCACCACGTGCTCCAGGTCTCGCACCAGGACAAGCAGGACGTCATCACGCAGATCGGCGCCCGCGAGGGCCGCACGATCATGTTCGTGCGGACCAAGCACCACGTCGACCGCCTCGCGGAGCGCCTGCGCGAGCAGGGCGTCAACGCGGCGGCGCTGCACGGCGGCAAGACGCAGGGGCAGCGCAACCGCGTCCTCGCCGACTTCAAGGAAGGCCACACCCCGGTGCTGGTCGCCACGGACGTCGCCGCGCGCGGCATCCACGTCGACGACATCTCGCTGGTGCTGCACGTCGACCCGGCGGCCGACCACAAGGACTACCTGCACCGCGCCGGCCGCACGGCCCGCGCCGGGGCGTCCGGCGTGGTCGTCACGGTGGCGACGCACGACCAGCGGCGGATGGTCCGCAGGCTGACCGACCGCGCCGGCGTGCGCGCGGAGTCGACCACGGTCCGCCCGGGCGACCCGGAGCTGTCCCGCATCACCGGCGCCCGCGAGCCCAGCGGCGAGCCGGTCGTCGAGCGTCGGCGCGAAAGCCCGCGTCGCGGCGGCGGTGGCTTCCGCGGTGACCGCGGAAGCTTCGGTGGCTCGAACCGTGGCGGCGAGCGCGGCGGCTACAGCCGTGGCGGCGAGCGCAGCTACGGCGACCGTGACCGTGGTGGCGAGCGCGGCGGCGACCGCGGCAGCTACGGCCAGGGATCCCGCGAAGGCCGTTCCGGCGGCTTCGCCGGCCGCGGCCGGCAGCCCCGCTCGGGCAACGGCGGTGGCTACGGCCGCCCGAGCCGTGGCCCGCGTCGCGGCTACGACAGCTGATTTCCCTCAGGAAGCCCCGGACTCCGGTCCGGGGCTTCCGGCGTTTCCGGGCCCTGGTTCACGGCCACGCGAACGGCGAGTGGGAGACTGCGGGACGTGACTACGCCGCCGACGCCCCCGCCCGATGAGGTTTTCGACTGGCTCGACGTCGAAGCGGAGAAGCGGGCGAACGCGGGGCTCGTGCGGCAGCTGCGGCCGCGTCCCGCGCAGGCGGACGAGCTCGACCTGGCCGGCAACGACTACCTCGGGCTGGCCCGCGACAAGCGCGTCGCCGGGGCCGCCGCGGCCGCCGCGCTGCGCTGGGGCGCCGGGTCGACCGGATCCCGGCTGGTCACCGGATCGACCGAGCTGCACACCGAGCTCGAGCTGGAGCTCGCCCGGTTCTGCGGCGCGCAGGCGGCACTCGTGTTCTCCTCCGGCTTCGCCGCGAACCTCGGCGCGGTGACCGCGCTGTCCGGGTCCGAATCGGCGATCGTCACGGACAAGTACATCCACGCTTCCCTGATCGAAGGCTGCCGGCTGTCGCGCGCCGACGTCGCCGCGGTCGCGCACTCGACGCCGTCGGCGATCAAGCACGCGCTGTCGACCCGGCGGAAGCCGCGGGCGCTGGTGGTCACGGACTCGGTGTTCTCGGTCGACGGCGACCTCGCCCCGCTCGGCGAGCTGGCCGGGATCTGCCGCGAGCACGGCGCGGCGCTGCTCGTGGACGACGCGCACGGCTTCGGCGTCCTCGGCGAAGGAGGGCGGGGCGCGGTCCACGCGGCCGGGCTGTCCGGCGCGCCCGACGTCGTCACGACGTTGACGCTGTCGAAGTCGCTCGGCGCCCAGGGCGGGGCCGTGGTCGGGCCGCGGCGGGTGATCAAGCACCTCGTGGACACCGCGCGCAGCTTCATCTTCGACACCGCGCTGGCGCCCGCGAGCGCCGCGGCCGCGCTGGCCGCGTTGCACGCGCTCAAGGAAGAGCCGGGGATGGCCGAGAAGGTCGTCGAGAACGCCGGCAACCTGGCGATGTCGCTGAAGGCGGCCGGGCTGAAGGCGAGCCTGCCGGACGCGGCCGTGATCTCGGTGCAGGCGCCGTCCGCGGAGACGGCGGTCGCGTGGGCGGCGGCGTGCGCGGAGCACGGGATCCGGGTCGGGTGCTTCCGGCCGCCGTCGGTGCCGGACGGCATTTCGCGGCTGCGCCTGACCGCGCGGGCCGACCTCACCGAGGCCGACGTGGACCGCGCGGTGAAGGTGATCACGGCGACCGCGCCGCGGGGCGCGACGGTCTAAGCCAGCGCTTCCGCCACCGGCAGCGGCTCGCGTCCGAGGAGTTCGCCCAGGCGGGGCCCGGTTTCCGCGAAGTCGCCCCGCCGCCCGGCGGTGAACAACGTCAGCAGCAGGCGGGCCATGGCCTCGGGCGTGCCGGCCGCGATCCGGTCGGCGACCCACTGCTCGTCGCCGACGACCACGCGTTTGACCTCGCGACCGGTGCGGTCGGAGGCGATCGCGGCGAGGTCGTCGAAGGTGACGGCGGTGGGCGCGGTGAGGGTGACGGGACCGTCGACGGCGTGCCCGGCGAGGATCACCGCGGCCGCCTCGGCGACGTCCGCGCGGTGGGTCCACGAAACCGGGCCGTCTTCGGGCGCGGCGATCTCGCCGGTCTCCCGCCACGGACCGAGCAGCCAGCCGAGGCTGTGGGCGTAGAAGCCGTTGCGCAACGACGTCCAGGCGACCCCGGAACCCGCGAGGATCTCCTCGGTCGCCGCGTGGTCGCGAGCCGGCGCGAACGCGCTGCCGAGGCGCACGTTCTGGTGGCTGGTGTAGAGGATCCGCCGGACGCCCGCGGCGACGGCGGCTTCGATCGCGGCGCGGTGCAGGGCGACGCCGTCGGCGGCCGGGTCGTTGGACGACACCAGCAGCACCTGGTCCGCGCCTTCGAAGGAGGCGCGCAGAGCAGCGGGGTCTTCGTAGGAGCCGGGCCGCACCCGTACGCCGCGGTCGGCGAACGACTGCGCCTTCGCGACGTCACGCACGCTGACACCCACCTCTTCGGCCGGGACGCGGGTGAGCAGGTGCTCGACAGTGGCGCCGTTCAGGGCGCCGGTCGCGCCGGTGATCACGATCATCGCGGGGATTCCCCTTTCAGCAGCGGCAGCAGGATGTCGTCGACGAGGTGCTCGACGAAGGGCTCGTCGCACGGCTCTCCGGCGACGACCAGCCGGTGGACGAGCATCGCCGGGACGATCTCGGCGAAGAGCGCGGCGCCCCGCGCGTCGAGGAGCCCGCCTTCGCGTGGACGCCGGGTCATCGCGGCCTGGTCGCGGTGCAGGATCCGCCGCATCGCCGCGGCGAGGTCCGGATCGCCCCGCATCCCGGCGAAGAGCGCGCCGAGGAGGCCTACCTCCTGCTCGGCGATCTCCCGCGCGAGCCAGTTCGCCGTCTCCAGGAGCGCGCCGCGGAGGTCGCCGGCCGAGGGATCGGGCGGGGTGCCGCCCGCGCGGTCGTCGACGGCCGCGGCGACCAGCGCGGCCTTGCCGGGGTAGCGGCGGTAGATCGTCGCCTTCCCCACCCCGGCCGCCGCCGCGACGGCTTCGATCGACAACCGGTCGTAGCCGACGTCGATCAGCAGCTTCAGCGTCGCGTCGAAGATGACGACGTCGCGACCGGCGTCCCGCGGTCGTCCCGGCACGGCCTCTCCCCTCGATACGAAACGGTACCGTCTCGTATCGAGAGTAGGCCTGATTCCGGATCCTGTCGAGGAGGCGTCAGGACGGCAGGCGGCGCATGCGGATGTGCGGGATCCCGTCGTCGTCGGTGTACTCCGCGCCTTCCGCGACGAAGCCGTAGCGCGCGTAGAAGCCCTGGACGTACGTCTGGGCGTCCAGGACGTACTCGCCGGGAACGGTGAGGGCCGCGTCCATCAGCTGGGCCGCGAGGCCCTGGCCGCGGGCCGACGCCGCCGTCACCACGCGGCCGATGCGGCGGACGCCGTCCGGGTCGAGCAGGACCCGCAGGTAGGACGTGACGCCGTTGTCGTCCGCGAACCACAGGTGGCGGGTGTCCGGCCGGAGGTCACGGCCGTCGAGCTCCGGGTAGGCGGCCTTCTGCTCCACCACGAACACGTCCACGCGCAGGCGGAGGATGTCGTGGAGCTCGGCGGCGGTCAGTTCGGGCCCGGTCGCGTCGTGCAGGGTCGGCATGTCCCCTGCTTAGCACGGTCAGCCGAAGATGCGGGGCTTGGCCTGGGCTTCGATGTCGGCCGTGTACGCCGAAACGCGCGTGTAGACACCCGGCTTGCCGGCCTTGCCGCAACCGTCGCCGAAGGACACGATCCCGATCAGCGTGTCACCCACCACGAGCGGGCCGCCGGAGTCGCCCTGGCACGCGTCGACACCGCCCTGCTCGTACCCCGCGCAGACCATGGTCTTCTGGTCGTACACGGAATAGTCCGAGCGGCAGGCGCTGTCCGAGACCACCGGGACCTGGGCGCTGCGCAGGTAGTCGGACCGGTCGCCGCCGTCGGCGATGCGGCCCCAGCCGAGCACCGTCGCCTGGGTGCCTTCGCGGTACGAAGCCGCGTCACCGCTGTCGGGCAGCTTCGCCGGCCGGTAGTCGAGCTGGCCGCGGACGGTCATGACCGCGATGTCGTCGCCCTGCGTCGGATCGCTGTAGCCCTTGCTGATCCAGACTTTCGCGACACCCAGGACCTGACCGTCGTCCGTGCGCTTGTCTTCGCGACCCGCCACCACGCGGACGTCCTGCTTCGCGACCGCCTTGGCGCAGTGCGCCGCCGTCGCCACCGCCGTCGAGCTGACGATCACCGCACCGCAGTACTGGTTGCCGCCCGCGTCGGTCAGGTAGACCGCGTACGGGTGGTCCGACAGCGAAGCCTTGTCGCCGCCCACGATCCGCGGCTGGTTGGCCGAAGCCGGGTCCGCCGACGCCGTGCCGACCACCACCGGGACGGCCACCGCGGCGACCGCGAGGAGCGCGCCGCTCGCGAGCAGCAGGGATCGGCGGGACTTCACGGACATGGGACTTTCCCCTCTTCGGAGCACGACAAGACAGAGCACTCGGCACCCGGATGACTCCGGTGCGTGAACAACGTGCGCTCAATACCCTAATCCGAGGGGGCCCAAAACGGTGTCACTGGAACGGGTGGACTCCGCGCGGACCGGCCGTCTCTGCCAAGCTGACCGGATGCGACGGAGAGCGGCGGCGGCACTCGGGGCGGTCCTGGCCCTGACGACGGCCGCGTGCTCGGCGGAAGTGCCCTCGACGCCGCACCCTGTGCCCGCTTCGACCACGACGCCGGCCACTTCGGCGCCGGCCCCGGCGAGGGTCACGACGGCACCGGCGGGGGCACCGGCCGCGCCCGCCGTCACCTGGCAGGTGGGTGCCCACCCGCTCCCCCTCCGCGCCGACGGCTTCGGTGAGATCGAGCCGACGCCACCCGAACTGGTGAACCGGGCACTTCCGACAAAAGACATCCTTCCGCCGCCGGCCGGCGACCGGTACGCGGCCACGATCAGCGCCGTGCCCGCCGACGTCCTCGCGCGCAGCACCTGGCAGCCCGCCTGCCCGGTGCAGGCGGGCGACCTGCGCTACCTGACGATGTCGTTCTGGGGGTTCGACGGCCGCGCACACACCGGCGAGATGCTGGTCAACGCGCAGGGCGCCGCCGGGATCACCAAGGTCTTCGGGCAGCTGTTCGCCGCGCACTTCCCGCTCGAAGAGATGCGCGTGACCAGCCCCGCCGAGCTGACCGCGCCGCCGACCGGCGACGGCAACAGCACCAGCGCGTTCGTCTGCCGCCCGGCCCGCGGCCAGACGACCTGGTCGGCGCACGCGTACGGGCTCGCGGTGGACGTCAACCCGTTCTGCAACCCCTACACCCAGGGCGCCCTCGTGCTCCCCGAGCTGGCCTCGGCCTACCTCGACCGCGCGAACCGCCGTCCGGGCATGGTGCTGGCCGGCGACGCGACCGTGCGCGCGTTCGCCGCGATCGGGTGGAGCTGGGGCGGCGCCTGGACCACCCCGAAGGACCGGATGCACTTCACGGCGACCGGCCACTGACCACGTAATACGACGTTAAGCACAAGTGGGAACACGCGGTTCGCGGAGACGGTTGGCTAGGGTGAACCGACCGGACCGAGCCCCGCGGAGGATGCAGTGCCCCACTACGACCTGGTGATCGTCGGGACGGGATCGGGGAACTCCATCCTCGGCCCCGACTTCGCCGGCAAGAAGACGGCGATCGTGGAGAAGGGCACCTTCGGTGGCACCTGCCTGAACGTCGGCTGCATCCCGACGAAGATGTTCGTGTACGCCGCCGATGTCGCGTACACGCCTTCGCACAGCGCGAAGTACGGCGTCGACGAAGAGCTGAAGGGCGTCCGCTGGCGCGACATCCGCGACCGGATCTTCGGCCGGATCGACCCGATCGCCGCCGGCGGCGCGGAGTACCGCCGCAGCCACGAGGACAACGCGAACGTCGACGTCTACGAGGGCACCGGCCGCTTCACCGGGCACAAGGAGCTGCGCGTCAGCTTCGCCGACGGCCGTCCGGACGAGGTGCTGACCGCCGACGAGTTCGTGCTCGCCGCGGGCGGGCGCCCGGTGATCCCGGACATCCCGGGCCTCGACGACGTCGAGTACTACACGTCCGACACGGTGATGCGGCTCGACGAGCTGCCCGAGCGGATCGTCATCCTCGGCGGCGGGTACATCGCGGCCGAGTTCGCGCACGTCTTCGCGTCGTTCGGCGTGCACGTCACGCTGGTCAACCGGTCCGGGCGCCTGCTGCGTTCGGAGGACGAAGAGGTCAGCGCGCGCTTCACCGAGCTGGCTTCGCAACGCTTCGACGTCCGCCTGGACCGCAAGACCGTCCGGGCGCGCAAGACCGGCAACGGCGTCGCGCTCGACCTCGAAGGCCCGCAGGGCGCCGAGACCGTCGAGGCCGAGCTGCTGCTGATCGCCACCGGCCGCCGCCCGAACTCCGACCTCCTCGACGTCGCGGCCACCGGAGTGACCACAATGGACAGTGGGCACGTCGTCGTGGACGACTACCAGGAGACCGTGGTCGAAGGCATCTACGCCCTCGGCGACCTGTCCTCACCGCACGAGCTGAAGCACGTCGCGAACCACGAAGCCCGCGTGGTGCAGCACAACCTGGCGCACCCGGACGACCGGATCACCGCCGACCACCGGTTCGTGCCGCACGCGGTGTTCACCCACCCGCAGATCGCGTCGGTCGGGCTGACCGAGCAGAAGGCGCGCGAGAAGGGCGTCTCCTACGTGACCTCGAAGCAGGACTACGCCGGGATCGCGTACGGCTGGGCGATGGAGGACACGACGGGCTTCGCGAAGCTCCTGGCCGACCCCGCGACCGGCCGGCTGCTGGGCGCGCACATCATCGGGCCGCAGGCGTCGTCGGTGATCCAGCCGCTGATCCAGGCGATGAGCTTCGGCCTGGACGCGCGGTCGATGGCCCGCGGCCAGTACTGGATCCACCCGGCGATGCCCGAGCTGGTCGAGAACGCGCTGCTCAACCTGCCCCTGGACTGACCCGGATCAGAGGGTGACGGACCAGGTGTCGAGGGTGCCGGTGTCGCCGGGCCCGTAGTCGGTGACGCGCAGCTGCCACGTGCCGGCCGCCGGGGTCGCCGTCGCCGGGACGCTGAAGGTGCGCGCGCCGCTCCACGGTGTGCACGTGCTGCCGCCGCTGTACTTGAGCGCGTACGCCTTGCCCTTCGGGTCCAGCAGCGTGATGCCGAGGTCTTCGGCGCACGTGTGCCGGATGGTCAGCGAGACGCCGATCGTGGCGGCCGCGCTGCCGGTGAGCGTCGAGGTGATCGGGCTGAACACCTGCTGGTAGTCGCGGATCGCGTAGTCCGTGTCGTTGGTCAGCGTCCGGCCGCCCGGCGCCGGGCCGCTGCCGGTGACCAGGGTGAGCTGCCACTTGCTCAGCGCCTCGATGACCGGCTGGAACAGGGACATGTCCCCGTCGGACGGGTTGTCCACGCACTGCGACGGGCCGCCGTCGTGCAGGCCGGTCGCCTTGTCCCCCAGCAGCCAGCCGCCGCTCGAGTCACCGCCGAGGGAGCACGCCGTCGTCCAGGTCAGGTCGTCGATGACCAGGCCGCCGCCGTAGTCGACGGACTTGTGCGTGTACTTCACCTCGCCGCACTGCCAGTGCGAGGTGTTGCCGGAGTGGCAGACGCGGTCGCCGACCATCGCCTCGGCCGCGCCGGTCAGCGTGACCGCCGGCTGGCCCCAGGTGTTCACCGAAGCCGACAGGGTCCAGCCAGGCTCCGTCACCGCGACGACGCCCATGTCGCCTTCGCGGGCGTTGACGCTGTGGGTGCCGCCGACGTTCGACGTCCCGATCCGGTTCTGCTGCCCCGAAGCGCCGTACGCGGCTTGGTCGCGGTCGTTCGTGCAGTGGCCCGCGGTGAGGAAGTGCTTGGCACCACTGGCATCCGTCACGGGGAAGCCGACCGAGCAGTTGCTCTCGCTGCCGGGCCACCACGGGTTGCCGGTCTGGATCGTGCCCGACTGCTGCCGCGGCGACGTCGCCGTCTCGGTGATCCGGACCCCCAGATCCCGCACGCGCGAAAGGAAACTCTCGGTCGCCGCGGTCTTCTTCGTCCGGTCGACGTCGACGCCGACGTCGTTGCCGCGGACGTCGACACCCCAGCCGTAGACGCCAGGGACACCCGCACCCACCAGCGCCCGGACGGCCGCGTCAGTGCGGTCCAGGTCGGCCTTACTCCGCCCGATCACCTGCGCCGCGGCGCCCACCGCACGCGCCTGACCAGCGGCTTCGGCCGTCGTGACGGCGACGGTCAGCCGGCCGGTGGCCGCGTCGAACCACTGCCCGGCGGCGTGCGCGCGGACCGCTTCGGGCAGCGACGCGGCCAGCCGGTGCGCCCGGTCCTGCGCGGCGAGCTGCGCCCGGGCCTGGTCGGTGGACAGCCCGAACGCCGCGGCGACGCCCGCCACCTCGGCGTCGGGGTGGTCCGGCGCCGCTTCGGCGGGCGCGACACCCAGTCCCAGGGCGGCCAACGCGGCCACGCCGGCGACGGAAACGAATCTGCGCATCGGTTTTCTCCTCGGATCGGCGAGTGGAGTGCGCAGACGGTAAGCCGCCGGAAAGGCGGTTTTGAAGATCCGCAAGTCTTTAACAGTTAACTGGCCAGTCCCATTCGAAGCCGTACCGGCCGGGACCGAAGTTCAGCGCAACCCCGTGCACCGCACCGGATTCCGGCACGACGTCGGCGGGTTCGCCGGGCTCGGCGAACCGGCGGCACACCGCCGGAACCGCCTCCGGCGAGAACCGGATTTCGAGCACGTATTCGCGGACCGGCAACCGGAACTTGCGTTCGTAGTTCGTCGCGACCGGGTGCGGCGCGCGATTCACGAGCGTGTGTTCGGTGAGCACCGTTTCGCCGCGCAGCAGCGGCCGGCCGAAGAGCAGCTCGACGACGAGGAGGCCGTCTTCCGGCCGGTGGACGCTGCGGCCCGCGTGACAGCCGCGCAGCGAGTTCAACTCCGGCAGCGGCCGGTCGTGCTCGTCCAGGTGCAGGATCACCACCCACCGGTCCGGGCCGTCGGCCTCGGCCCGCAGCACCTGCCGCGACCGGATCTCCAGCTCTTCCCGGCCCGGGCCGACGAGGACGACGTCGTGCTGGCTCAGCCGGGTCAGCCGCTCGTCCCACCGGGTGTCCACATCGGACACCGCGGCGTCGATGCGCCGGCCGTCCGGCCAGAACCGGCCGATCTCCGCGGGCGCGGCCCGGCGCACCCGCGGCGGCCCGAGCAACGCGACGAGCGAGCCGGCCGGCACCTCGAGGACGGCTTCGAGCTGACGCAGCCCGCGCACCGAATCCCGCCGTTCCGGACGGCTGCGGCCGGACTGCCAGTAGCTCAGCGTCGCCGTCGTGACCGTGACCCCGCGGAGCCGCAGGTGCTCGCGCAGCCGGTCCAGGCTCAGCCCGCGGGCGCGGATGGCCGCGCGCAGGGCGGCGTCGAACGGGCCCTCGCGCAGCAACGTCCCGAGGTCCGGCGACGGCACGGCCACCGGATGATCTTAAGCCGCGCGGACCCGGGCGAACCGCGTTAACAGTTGAGAATCAGACGAACCGGCGGCGCCCGGCGAGCGCGCCGAACACCACCTGGACGACCAGCAGGCCGAGCAGCATCGCCAGCGGCACGGTCCAGCCGTGCGCGAGGTCGTGCAGCAGGCCGAAGAGGAACGGCCCCAGCGCGGCGAACAGGTAGCCGAAGCCCTGCGCCATGCCGGACAGCCGCGCGGTGTCGGCGCCGGTCCGCGCGCGCAGCGCGATCACGGTCAGGGCCAGCGAGAACACGCTCATGCCGAGCCCGACCAGGATGCTCCACAGCAGCGGCGACCACGACGGCGCGAGCATCAGCCCGGTCGTCCCGGCGAAGCCGAACACGCCGAGGCCCACGATCCACGGACCCTGGCCACCGCGGGCGCGGGCCGCCATCGGCGCGATGAAGAGGCTGATCGGCACGGCGATCAGCGAGACCAGGCCGAACAGCAGGCCGGCCTGGTCGCGGGACACGCCCGCGTCCATCAGCACCTGCGGGAACCAGCCCATCGCCGCGTAGGCGTAGAAGGCCTGCAGGCCGAAGAACACCGTGACGATCCAGGCGAGCCGGTTGCGCAGCAGCGAGCGGCCACCGGCGGCGCCGGCGGCGGGCCGCGGCACCCGGCCGGTGCCGCGGGCTGCGAGAATCCACGCCAGCAGCGCCACGACGGCCACCACCGCCCAGCTCCCGAGCGCCGGGCGCCAGCCGCCGAACGCGTCGCCGAGCTGCGGGGTCACCGCCGACCCGAGGGCGCCGCCGCCCTGCAGGGCCGCCGTGTAGACGCCGGTCATGACGCCGATGCGGGCCGGGAAGGAGTCCTTGATGACGACCGGGATGAGCACGTTGATCAGGGCGATCCCGGCGGTCGCGACGAGCGTCCCGCCGAGCACGACGGCCGGGCCGTCGACCACGCGCAGCACCAGCCCGGCCGCGAGCGCGCCCAGCGCGATCGCGATGGCGGCGCCGATGCCCGCCCGGCGAGCGAGCAGCGGCGCGGCCAGCCCGGCACCGGCGAAGCAGAGCGTCGGCAACGTCGTGAGCACGCCCGCCCAGACCCCGGACGTCCCCAGGTCCGCGCGCATTTCGGCGAGCATGGGCCCGACGCCGGTGATGGCCGGGCGCAGGTTGAGCGCGGTGAGCACCACCGCGACCGCGAGCAGCGCGCCGGCGGCGACCACGCCCGGCGTCCGGACCTCCACGGCGCCGTCCAGTTCGAGTTCACGGTTTTCGACGCGCATGACCGCTACTATCGCATACGTAGGATGATTGGATGAAGGGATGACTCCTGTGCCTCTGGCCACCACCCGGCGCACCGGCCTGGTCGACCAGGTCATCGAGCAGCTGCGGACCGCGGTCGCGCAGGGCGACTGGCCCCTCGGCACGCGCATCCCGACCGAGGTCGAGCTGGGCGAACAGCTCGGCGTCGGACGCAACACCGTCCGCGAAGCCGTGCGCGCGCTCGCGCACACCGGCTTGCTCGAAGTGCGCCAGGGCGACGGCACGTACGTGCGCGCGACCAGCGAGGTGTCCGGGGCGATCCGCCGGCTTTGCGGCGACGAGCTGCGCGAGGTCCTGCAGGTCCGGCGCACCCTCGAAGCCGAAGGTGCCCGGCTCGCCGCGTTGTCGCGCACCGAGGAGGAGGTCGCGGACCTGTGGTCGCTGCTGGCCCGCCGCGAGACCGAGCTGCGCGAACGGCGCTGGGAGGACTTCGCGCACACGGACGCCGAGTTCCACATGGCGGTCGTGCGCGCGGGGCACAACGGCCTGCTCACCGAGCTCTACCGCGGGCTGACCGAGGTCATCACGGCGAGCGTCGCGGCGACGTCGAGCATCACGCCGGGCGTGGACCACGTGCCCGAAATCGGCCATGAAGGCCTCGCCGACGCCATCGCCGAGCGCGATCCCGACCGCGCCGCGGCCGAGGCCTGCGGGTTCCTGGACGAGCTGCTGGAGCGCGTCGAACGCGCCTGACCAGCGCGTTCTCCCTGTTTGGCACCACTTCTGACCCTTAAGGGTGCCAATTCAGGGTTGTCGTGGTGCCATCGTGGCGCCATAGTTGTGCCATGGACCTGACACCACTCGTGGACAGCCTCCGCCGCGAGTTCGCGGTAGCCGCCGAGGCGGCCGGCGAGGAAGCTGTCGCCTTGGCCGAACGGCTGGCCTCCCCGCTGGAGGCCGCCATCCGGCTGACCCTGCTCGACACCCTCTCGGCCGCGGCCGACGAGATCACCCGCGACCTCGCGCCCGGCTCCGTCGAAGTCCGCCTTCGCCGCCGGGACGCCGAGTTCGCCGTCACGCTCCCGCCGTCACCCGCCGCCGAGCCGGCGGCTCCGGAGCCCGTCGCCCTGCCACCGGAAGCCGACGACGGCGCCGTCTCCCGGATCAACCTGCGGCTGCCCGAGCAGCTGAAGCAGCGGGTCGAGGAGGCGGCGAGCCGGGACCGGCTCTCCACCAACGCCTGGCTCGTCCGGGCCGCGACCGCCGCGCTCGGCCCCGACCGCGGCCGCCCGACCCAGCGCCGGTCGGTGTTCGGCGAGAAGTACACCGGCTGGGTTCAGTAACCCCCTTCGCTTTTCCCACACGTCTCCGACCTGCGGAGACGCCCCACGAGCACCCCAGGAGGGCGCAGCCATGCCTGTTTTCCCCACCCCCGAGCCGATCACGGCCACGATCGACGTCAGCGTCGCGGACGTCCGGATCGTCGCCGGGGACCGCGCGGAGACGACCGTCGAGGTCACCCCGGCGGACCCGGGCGACAGCGAGGACGTCAAGGCCGTCGCGAAGACCCGCGTCGAGTTCGCCGGCGGTGAACTGCTGGTCAAGGGCCCGAAGTACGTCACCAAGCTGTGGGGCAAGGGCGGTGCGCTGCACGTCACCGTCGAGCTGCCGGCCGGGTCGCGGATCACCGGCACCGCCGCGATGGGCGACTTCCGGGTCGGCGGCCGCGTCGGCGACAGCCGCTTCAAGACGTCCGTCGGCGACATCCACCTCGACGAGGCTGCCCGGCTCGAGGCGAGCACCGCGACCGGCGACGTCAGCGTCGACCGCGCCACCGGGCACGCCGAGATCGGCACCGGCTCCGGCGAGCTGCGGATCCGCGAGATCGACGGCACCGCCGTGCTGAAGAACTCCAACGGCGAGACCCGCGTCGGCGAAGTGACCGGCGACCTGCGGGTGAACGTCGCCAACGGCGACATCCTCGTCGACCTCGCCCACGCCGGCGTGCACGCCAAGACCGCGTCGGGCGACATCCGGATCGGCGAGGTCATCCGCGACCGGGTCGTGCTGGAGACCGCCGTGGGCGAGATCGAGGTCGGCATCCGCGAAGGCAGTGCGGCGTGGCTCGAGCTCAACTCCCTGACCGGCTCGGTGCGCAACACGCTCAGCGCCGCCGACGGGCCCGGGGGCAGCACCGAGACCGTCGAGGTCAAGGCCCACACCTACACCGGCGACATCGTCGTCCGCCGCGCCTGAAGACTCACGAGACAAAGGGGAAGATCCATGCCAGACGCCATCGTGGCCGAGGGACTGGTCAAGAAGTACGGGAAGGTCGCCGCGCTCGACGGCATGACGCTCTCGGTGCCCGAAGGCACCGTGCTCGGCGTGCTCGGGCCGAACGGCGCCGGGAAGACCACCACCGTCCAGATCCTCACGACGCTGCAGAAGCCGGACGCGGGCCGGGCGACGGTCGCCGGGTTCGACGTCGTCAAGGACGCGCCCGAGCTGCGTTCGCACATCGGCGCGTCGGGGCAGTACGCCGCCGTCGACCCGGAGCTGACCGGGGCCGAGAACCTCGAAATGGTCGGCCGGCTGTACCACCTCGGCACCAAGCGGGCGAAGGCGCGCGGCCGGGAGCTGCTGGCGCGGTTCAGCCTCGCCGACGCCGCCGACCGCCCGGTCAAGGGCTACTCCGGCGGCATGCGGCGCCGGCTCGACCTGGCCGGCGCGCTGGTCGCGAACCCGCCGGTGCTGTTCCTCGACGAGCCCACCACCGGGCTCGACCCGCGGGCCCGCACCGAGCTGTGGGACGTCATCACCGAGCTGGTCGCGAACGGGACCACGCTGCTGCTCACCACCCAGTACCTGGAAGAGGCCGACCGGCTGGCCGACAGCATCGCCGTCGTCGACCACGGGCGCGTGATCGCCCGCGGCACCGCCGACGAGCTGAAGGACCTCGTCGGCGGCGAGCGGATCGAGCTGACCGTCGGCACGCACGACGACGTCGTCGTCGCGCAGCGGGCGCTGGCCCGGCTGGCCAGCGGCGAGCCGCAGGCCGAAGGCTTCCGGCTCACCGTGCCCGTGTCCCACGGCGCGAAAGCGCTTACCGAGGCGCTGGCGCTGCTGGCCGTCGACGGCGTCGACGTCCGCGATGTCGGCGTCCGCCGCCCCACCCTCGACGACGTTTTCCTGTCTCTCACCGGTCACGAGGTGGCCGAAACCGCGAAGGAGGCCGTGTGATGAACGCGGTGCAGATGGCCGTGACCGACGGCGTGACGGTCGCCAAGCGCAACTCGATCAAGATCTTCCGGTCGCTGGACCTGCTCGGGTCACTCGTGTTCACGCCGGTGATGTTCGTGCTGCTCTTCGGGTACGTGTTCGGCAGCGTGATCGACATCCCCGGCCTGTCCTACCGCGAGTTCATGCTGCCGGGGATCTTCACCCTCGCGGTGGCGATGGGCGGCATCGTCACCGGCTACGGGCTGACCGACGACCTGCAGAAGGGCATCATCGACCGGTTCCGCTCGCTGCCGATGTCCCCGGCCGCGGTGCTGATCGGGCGGACCACCGCCGACCTCATCCTCAGCACGGCGAGCCTGCTCATCATGGGCCTGGTCGGCCTGCTGGTCGGCTGGCGCATCCACACGAGCGTGCTCGAGGCCCTGGGCGGGATCGTCCTGCTGCTGGCGTTCTCCTACGCGCTGTCGTGGGTGATGGGCGCGCTCGGCCTGGCCGTGCGCAAGCCCGAGGTGTTCAACAACGTGTCGATGGTGGTCGTCTTCCCGCTGACGTTCCTGGCCAACACGTTCGTCGACAGCGGCCGGCTGCCCGGCCCGCTGCGGGCGATCGCGGACTGGAACCCGGTCTCGGCGGTCACCCAGGCGGCGCGGGAGCTGTTCGGCAACACGAGCGCGGCCCTCCCGCCGCGCGACGTCTGGCCGATGCAGCACGCGCTCCTGGCGTCGGTGCTGTGGATCGCAGTGCTGCTGGTGGTCTTCGTGCCGCTTTCGGTGCGCTGCTACAAGAAGGCCACCAGCCACTGACTCAGGGCAGCGTGAGGATCTCGCTGCCGTCGGCCGTCACCACGAGGGTGTGCTCGAACTGGGCCGTCCACTTCTTGTCCTTCGTGGTGACGGTCCAGTCGTCGGACCAGATGTCGTAGTCGATGGTGCCCAGGGTGATCATCGGCTCGATCGTGAAGGTCATGCCCTCCTCGATGATCGTGTCGACGGAGGGCTCTTCGTAGTGCAGGACCGTCGGGGGCGTGTGGAACGCCGGGCCGACGCCGTGGCCGGTGAAGTCGCGGACCACGCCGTAGCCGAAGCGCTTCGCGTAGGACTCGATGACCCGGCCGATCACGTTGAGCTGCCGGCCCGGCCGGACCGCCTTGATCGCCCGCATCGTCGCCTCGCGGGTGCGCTCCACCAGCAGGCGGGCCTCCTCCGAGACGTCGCCGGCCAGGAACGTCGCGTTCGTGTCGCCGTGGACGCCGCCGATGTAGGCGGTGACGTCGATGTTGCAGATGTCGCCGTCCTCGATCACCGTCGAGTCCGGGATGCCGTGGCAGATCACCTCGTTGAGCGACGTGCAGCACGACTTCGGGAACCGGCGGTAGCCCAGCGTCGAGGGGTAGGCGTGGTGGTCGAGCAGGAACTCGTGCACCACCTTGTCGATGTCGTCCGTGGTGGCACCGGGCTTGACGGCCTTGCCGCCCTCTTCCAGCGCCTGCGCCGCGATCCGGCTCGCGACCCGCATCGCCTCGATCACCTCGGGCGTGCGCACGCCGCTGCCGGTGTCCCGCTTCGGCGCCGGCTTGTCCACGTACTCGGGACGGGCGATGGAGGTCGGGACTTCACGGCGGGGCGTCTGGACGCCGGGAACCAGCGGGGCACGAACGGACATGCCCCCACTTTACGACGGTCCGCTCAGCCGATCCCCGCCAGGAACCGGTGCGCGGCCTGCACCGCCGGTTTCGACGACCCGGCTTCGGTGAGCAGCACGGCGAACGCCAGGTCGCCGCGGTAGCCGACGAACCAGCCGTGCGAGCGGGAGCCGTCGCCGAACTGGGCGGTGCCGGTCTTGCCCGCGACGTCCGGGATGTCCCGCAGCCCGGTCGCGGTGCCGCTGGTGACGACCTCGCGCATCATCCCGCGCAGCGCGTCGAGGACGTCCTGCGACGGCGCGTCGCCGACGTTCTTCGTGGTCGCGGGCATGCCCCGGATGATCGACGGCGTCGGCACCTTCCCGGCCTGGACGGTGGCCGCGGCCATCGCCAGGCCGAACGGGCTGGTCACGACCGTGCCCTGGCCGAAGCCGTTCTCCGCGCGCTGGACGGCCGAGTCGCTGGCCGGGACGGCGCCGGTGACCGTGGTCAGGCCGGGCACCACGAAGTCCGCGCCGATGCCGAACGAGCGGGCGGCGTCGGTGAGCGCCGAAGACGGCAACCCGGCGGCGAGCCGGGCGAAGGTCGTGTTGCACGAGCGCGCGAACGCCGTCTTCAGCGGGACGCGCCCGAGGTCGAACCGGCCTTCGTTCGGGATGACGCGGTTCTCGATCGTCGTCGTGCCGGGGCAGTCGACCGGGCTGCCGGACTCGACGTCACCCGCCGCCAGCGCGGCCGCCGCCGTGACGATCTTGAACGTCGACCCGGGTGGGAAGCGGCCGGCCAGCGCCAGCGAGCCTTCCTCGTTCGCGGCGTCGTTCTGCGCGACGGCGAGGATGTCGCCGGTCGAGGGCTGGATCGCCACCAGCGCGGCCGGGTACTGCTCGGTGTCGAGGGCCTTCTCGGCGGCGACCTGGATCTTGGTGCTGAGCGTGCTGGTGACCGCGGGCGACGGGCGCGGCGGCTCGGCCCGCAGCTCGGACACCTCGCCGCCGGTGACGTCCCGGGTGACGATCCGCCAGCCCGCCGCCCCGGCCAGCTGCTGCTCGACCAGCGTGCGGATGCCGGGGAGGACCTGCTGCCCGGAGCCGCGCGTGACCGGCAGCAGCCGTTCCTGGCTGGCGAACCGGACGCCGGGCAGGTCGTAGATCACCGGCTTGACGCGCTGGTAGTCCCCGGCCCGCAGGGTGATCACCGAGTAGGCGTCGCCGGGTTTGGTCTTGCTCATGCCGTCCAGCACCGAGCGTCCGGTGACCGACGGCTCGTACCGGTGCAGCGCCCTCGCGAGCGAGCCCGCGACGGCGCTCGCGTCGCCGGCCTTCTGCGGGTCGACGACCACGCCGATGACGGTCTGCGGGCGCATCAGCGGCACGCCGTCGCGGTCGAGGACCGGCGCGGTTTCGGGCAGCTGCGGCAGCAGGCCGAGGGTCTGGCCGACGGCCAGCTGCGGGTGCACGACCGTCGGCTGCCAGTGCACCTGCCAGCCGTTCTCGGCCGCGCGCAGCAGGGCGTCGGCGCGGTAGGTCCAGGTGCGGCCCTGGGCGAGGTGCCAGGTGAGCTGGTAGCTCGCCGTGACGGTGTCGCCGCTCGCCGGCTCCTTGACCTCTTCGTCGTCGACGTCGAGGGACTCGGGTTCGAGCACGCCGCGGACCTGGTTCAGCACGGTCGTGGCGGCGTCGGGCGAGTCGGTGTTCGCGGCCGCGGTGGCGACGTCGCCGGCCGCCACGGCGTCGAGGAAGGCGGACAGGGCGTCTTCGGGACTGTCGCCCGAGCACCCGGCCGTGGTCGCGGCGGCGAGCAGCAGCACCGCGAGCGCACCACGGCGTCGACGTGCACTCATGGCGGGATGATGCCTGGTCAGCGCGGTGTCGCGGCCCTGAAACGCCGCCACGGAAGAGTGGCTAGAAGAGCACCGTGGCGTACTGGCCGACCTGCTTGAAGCCGATCTTGCGGTAGGCGGCGAGGGCCGGGGTGTTGAAGGCGTTGACGTACAGGCTGGCGGTGCGGCCCAGGCCGCGGACGAGCCGGTTGACGACGGCGGCCGTGCCGGCGGTGCCGAGGCCGTCACCGCGGCGGTCGGGGTGCACCCAGACGCCCTGGATCTGGCCGACGGTCGCCGACATGGCGCCGATCTCGGCCTTGAAGACGACTTCGCCGTTTTCGAAGCGGGCGAAGGCGCGCCCGGCGCCGATGAGCTCGGTGACGCGGGCGCGGTAGCTGGCGCCGCCGTCACCGCTGCGCGGGTCGACGCCGACCTCCTCGATGAACATGGCGACGGCCGCGGGCAGGTAGCGTTCGAGCTCGTCCGGCCGGACCGCGCGGACCTGCGGGTCGGCCTTGACCAGCGGCTGGGTGTCCAGCGCCAGCAGCGGCTGGTCGTCGCGGACCTCGCGGGCCGGGCCCCACTCGCCTTCGAGCTCGTCCCACAGGCCGAGGACCTGCTCGGCCGGGCCGACGAGCGAGGAGCAGGTGCGCTGACGGCGGAGGGCGCGGTCGGCGAAGGAGCGCAACGCGGGCGCGTTGCCCCGCAGCGGGATCAGGTTGGGCCCGGAAAAGCACAACCCTTGGAGCCGCCCGGCGCGAACCGGCCGGCTGTCGGCGGCCCAGAGCTCGCCACCGAGCCGCCACGGGTCGAGGCCCGCGGCCTCGACCCGGGCGCTGACCATGCAACTGCCCACCGGGTCGGCGGCGAGCGCGGCACGGACCGCCGGATAGTCCCGATCATCGAGCAGCCGTGCACCTGCAAGCCGCAACACGGGCTCCAGGGTGCCAGATTCGGCCGGTAAACGGAACGCGAGGCCGTCGACACGGTGAGATGAACAGCTCGGGTCGGGCTCCGGGGGCAGAATCGGCGCAGCGGAGGAGGCCGGCGCGCTGCGGTCAGGCTCACGCTCAGCGGTGAGCCGTGCCCGGGTCGCGCTCGCCGGAGACTGCCCCGAGCAGCGGCGAGCCGCGCCCCTGCCGCTCGCCGGAAGCCGCCCCCACGCAGCAGCGAGCCACGTCCCGTTCGCGCTCGCCGGAGGCCGCCCTGCCCAGCGGCGAGCCACGCCCGCGCCGCCCGCCGGAAGCCGCCCCCACGCCACAGCGAGCCGCGGCCCCGCTCGCACTCGCCGGAGATCGCCCCGCGCAGCGGCGAGCCACGCCTGCGCCGCCCGCCGGAAGCCCCCCCCCCGCGGCCGCCGTGGTCAGGGGGCGCCGCGGTAGGTGCCGATCGTCCAGGCGTTGCCCTCCGGGTCGCGGAGGCTGAACGTGTGCGAGCCGTACTCGGTGTCCGTCAGCTCTGCCGTCACCTCCGCGCCCGCGGCCTTCACGCGCTCGTGGATCTCGTCCACCTTGTCCGACACCACGTACACCGCGCCGGTGCCGGGGTTCATCGCGTCGTGCACGCCGTCCGGGCCGCGGACGCTGCCCAGCATCACCGCGCCGCCCTCGGGCCAGCGCAGCTCGGCGTGCGCGATCAAGTCACCTTCGGGCACCACCAGCGTCTCGGTGAAGCCCAGGACGTCGACCAGGAAACGGACCGCGGCCGGGGCGTCGTCGTAGCGGAGGGCGGGCCACACGTTCGGTTCAGGAGTCATGCCCGGGAGTCTTGCCCCGCTGCGACCTCCTCGTCTTGGAGGAACGGGAGCTCCTCGGCGATCCACGTCCCCGGTGTGCACCCGGCCAGCGCGCGCCACTCGTTGGTCAGGTGCGCCTGGTCGTAGTAGCCGCACTCGACGGCCAGCCCGGCCAGGTCCGTGCGCCCGCGCCGCAGCAGCCGGCCGGCCCGCTCGAACCGCAGGACCCGCGCCACCTGCTTCGGGGCCAGCCCCAGCTCCGCGCGGAACCGCTCCCCCAGGTGCCGGCGGCTCCAGCCGACCTCGCCCGCCAGGTCCGCGACGCGCACCCGCCCGTCCGCGCCCCGCATCCGGCGCCACGCCTCCCCCAGCTCGGGCGGCGGCGCCACCGGTTCGACGGCCCGCGCGGCCAGCACGTCGTCGAGCAATCGGAACCGTTCGTCCCAGCTCAGGTCGCGCAACCGGTCCGGCAGCGTCCCCAGGCCGAACTCGGCCAGGTCCACCACTTCCCCGCTCAGCTCCGCCGCCGTGACGCCGAACAGCGTCCGGACGCCCAGCGGGTCCAGCTCCAGCTGCAGCCCTTCCTGCACGCGGTCCTGCCGGATCAGCACCGCGCTCGTGTGCAGGCCGCCGACCAGCGCCTGCAGGGCGTGCCCGGCCATCCGCACCGGCCCGGCGAGGCTGATGACGAGCGTCACGTGCCGGGACGGCAGCCCGCGGTGGACCGGCAGCGTCACCTCGCTCTGCGCGTACCCGACATAGCGCGTGACCAGGGGCCGCACCACCGGGTGCGGCTGGTGAATGGCCCAGGTCACGCTCACGAATGCCAGCGTAAACGTCACCACCGACAGTTCCCGGTCTGCTAACACGGAGAGTGCGTCCCCACCGCGGAAGGAACCACCCGATGACGATCCAGGAACAGGCGCAGCAGCTGGAGCTGCTCGCCGACCAGGTGCCCACCGGCATCGCGCTCGCCACCAAGAGCGACCTCGAAGACCTGCAGGCCCAGGTGCTCGGCCTACTCGGGGAGACCTCGACGGCGACCGCCATCCAGGGCTCGATCCAGCTGGCGTCGCAGCAGATCGACGAGGTCGCCGCCGCGCTGGAGAACGTCCGCCTGCAGATCCGCGACGCCGCCCAGCACCACCTACAGGGCTGACTCGTAGTAGGAGTGGACCGCCGGCTGGCCCGTGTAGTTGGGGCCGGCCCGGTCGTCCGCACCGAGGTAGCGGAAGGGCAGCGAGCCGTTGAAGGGGCTGTCCCGCCGGATCCGGTGCGCTCGCGAGTCGTACGTGAAACCCGCTTCGCGCAACGAACGCAGGACCCGGCGAGCCCCGCCGGGCGCCTCGATTCCCGCGACGTCGAAGTTCGCCACGAACACGCCGCCGTCGCCCAGCCAGGACGCCGCCCGCAGCAGCGCGCCCAGCTTGTCGCCGACGTAGTGCAGCCCGTGGACGCAGGTAACGAGGTCGAACCGGCCCGAGGGCGTCCACGTCGTGATCGACGCCGTTTCGAACCGCACGGGCCCGGCCGCCGCGAAGTAGCCGACCAGGTCGACGCCGGTGATGTCGAGGTCCGGCCGGGCCGTCGCGGCGTCGAGCAGCGCGCGCCCGCTGCCGCAGCACAGGTCCAGCCAGCGCGCGCCCGGCGGCAGGCCCAGGATGTCGAACCCGAGCACCCGCGAGTAGCCGTCACGACCGGCCAGCCGCCGCTCGCGGTTCATCGCGACGTTGGCCACCACGGACGACGCCTCCAAAGCGTCGTCCGTCAGTAACTCAGCCAGCGGTGACGACCGGGGCGCCCTCGCCGAGGGTCTCGCCCGCTTCTTCGGCGATGCGCATGGCCTCTTCGATGAGCGTCTCGACGATCGCGTGCTCGGGCACGGTCTTGATGACCTCGCCCTTGACGAAGATCTGGCCCTTGCCGTTGCCCGACGCCACGCCGAGGTCGGCCTCGCGGGCCTCGCCCGGGCCGTTGACGACGCAGCCCATGACGGCCACGCGCAGCGGGATCTCCATGCCCTCGAGCCCGGCCGTGACCTGCTCGGCCAGCGTGTAGACGTCCACCTGCGCGCGTCCGCACGAAGGGCAGGACACGATCTCCAGCTTGCGCTGCTTGAGGTTCAGCGACTGCAGGATCTGGATGCCGACCTTGACCTCTTCGACCGGCGGCGCGGACAGCGAGACGCGGATCGTGTCGCCGATGCCCTGGCGCAGCAGCGCGCCGAACGCGACGGCCGACTTGATCGTGCCCTGGAACGCCGGGCCCGCCTCGGTGACGCCGAGGTGCAGCGGGTAGTCGCACTGCTCGGCGAGCAGTTCGTACGCGCGCACCATGACCACCGGGTCGTTGTGCTTCACCGAGATCTTGATGTCGTGGAAGTCGTGTTCGGCGAACAGCGACGCCTCCCACAGCGCCGACTCCGCGAGCGCCTCCGGCGTCGCCTTGCCGTACTTGTCCATGATCCGCTTGTCCAGCGAACCGGCGTTGACGCCGATCCGGATCGGCGTGCCGTGGTCCTTCGCGGCCTGCGCGATCTCCTTGACCTGGTCGTCGAACTTCCGGATGTTGCCCGGGTTCACGCGCACCGCGGCGCAGCCGGCCTCGATCGCGGCGAAGACGTACTTCGGCTGGAAGTGGATGTCGGCGATCACGGGGATCTGCGACTTGCGCGCGATCGCGGGCAGCGCCTCGGCGTCGTCGGCCGACGGGCAGGCCACGCGGACGATGTCGCAGCCCGCGGCGGTCAGCTCGGCGATCTGCTGCAGGGTCGCGTTGACGTCGGAGGTGAGCGTCGTCGTCATCGACTGGACGGAGATCGGGAAGTCGCTGCCGACGCCGACCGGGCCCACGTGGAGCTGGCGGGTCTTGCGGCGCTCGGAGAGGACGGGCGGGGGCAGGGCTGGCATACCGAGTGCGACGGTCACGGCCTCCAGCGTACCTACCCCGACCGGGCCACCTTCACCAAGTCAACCGTCACGGTGAGCAGCGTTACGGCCTGTGTGCCACACCACGGAGGGGCCGGAACCCCTCCGTGACCGGTCGCTACTGCAGGCGGATCGGGTTGACGATGTCCGCGGTCACCGTGAGTAGCGTGACCGCGCCGCCGATGAGCACCAGCACCATCGTGATCCCGGACAGCCTGGTGTAGTCGACGGGCCCGCCGGCCACCTTGCCCCGCCGGGCGCGGATCCAGTCGCGGACGCGCTCGTACCAGACCACCGCGATGTGGCCGCCGTCCAGGGGCAGCAGCGGCAGCAGGTTGAACACGCCGATGAAGAAGTTCAGGCTGGCCAGCAGGAAGAAGAACAGCACCCAGATGCCCCGCTCGACGGCCTCGCCGCCGATCCGGCTCGCGCCGACGACGCTGACCGGGGTGTTCGGGTCGCGCTCGCCGCCGAAGATCGCGGTGACGACGGCCGGGATGCGCTGGGGGAACTCGACGAGCCGCTGGGCCGTCTCGGCGAACATCGTGCCGGTGAAGCTGAAGGTGGCGCCGACCGCGGCGACCGGGCCGTACTGGGTGGTCACGGCGGGCTGCTGCGGGGAGGCGCCGATCATGCCGACCTCCTTGACGCCGGCGCTGGTCCAGCGCTGCACCTGGGGCACGTCGACGATGAGCGCGAGCCGCTGGTCACCGCGCTGGACGTCGAACTCGGTGCGCCCCTTGGTGGCCTGCACGGCCGCGAGCATTTCGGTCCAGCTCGCGACCGGCTTGCCGCCGACCGCGAGGACCTTGTCGCCGGCCCGCAGCCCGGCCGCTTCGGCGGGCCGCACGGCCCCCGGCGGGCAGCTGGTGTCCTTGGCCTGCTCCTCGGTCGTCGCCGACCGCGCGCAGGACGTCGCCGACAGCACCGGCGTGGTGTCGGCGGGGGCCAGGTTCGGCAGGCCCATCGTCACGGCCATCAGGTAGAGCACGACGAAGCCGAGGATGAAGTGCGTGACCGACCCGGCGGACATCACGACCGTGCGCTTCCAGGTCTTGAACCGCCACATCGCGCGCGGCGCCTCGTCCGGCGTCACCTCGTCGAGCGCGGTCATGCCGGCGATGTCGCAGAACCCGCCGAGGGGGATCCACTTGAGGCCGTATTCGGTCTCCCCGCGGCGCCAGGAGAACACTGTGGGCCCGAAGCCCACGAAGTACCGGCGGACCTTCATGCCGAAGGCCTTGGCCGTGACCATGTGGCCGGCCTCGTGCAGTGCGACGGAGACGCAGATCCCCAGCGCGAAGAGCACCACACCGATGATGTAGGCGAGCACCCGCTACTTCCCCTCGATGATCGAACCGGCCCGCGCGCGAGCCCAGCGCTCGGCGGCGAGAACGTCCTCGACGTCGCGCGGTTCGCGACGCCACTCGTCGGCGGCTCCCACCACCTCGGAAACAGTGTCCACTATCGACGTGAAGCCGGTGTTCTGCGCCAGGAACGCCGCGACGAGCTCCTCGTTCGCGGCGTTGTACACGGCGGGCAGGCAGCCGCCCACCGTGCCGCAGTGGCGGGCCAGCTCGACGGCCGGGAAGGCGTCGTCGTCCAGCGGCTCGAAGGTCCAGGTCGCGGCCTTGTCCCAGGTGCAGGCGGGGGCGGCGTCGGGGACGCGGTCAGGCCAGTGCAGCGCGAGCGCGATCGGCAGCCGCATGTCGGGCGGGCTGGCCTGGGCGATCGTCGAGCCGTCGGTGAAGGTCACCATCGAGTGCACGATCGACTGCGGGTGCACGGTGACGTCGATCCGCTCGGGCTCGATGTCGAACAGCAGCGCCGCCTCGATCAGCTCCAGGCCCTTGTTGACCAGGGTGGAGGAGTTGATCGTGATCAGCGGGCCCATGGACCAGGTCGGGTGCGCCATCGCCTGCTCGACGGTGACGTCCGCGAGTTCGGCGCGCTTGCGGCCGCGGAACGGGCCGCCGGAAGCGGTGAGGACGAGCCGGGCGACTTCGTTCTGGCGGCCGGCCCGCAGCGCCTGCGCGATCGCGGAGTGCTCGGAGTCGACGGGCACGAGCTGCCCGGGCTTCGCGGCGGCGAGCACGAGCGGCCCGCCGGCGATGAGGGACTCCTTGTTCGCGAGCGCGAGGGTGGCGCCGGTGGCGAGCGCCTTGAGCGTGGGCTCGAGGCCGCGGGAGCCGGGCAGGGCGTTGAGGACGGTGTCGACTTTGACGGCGTCGATCAGCTCGGTGACGGCGTCGGAGCCGGCGAAGAGGCGGGGGAGCTTGAAGTCACCCTGGGAGTAACCGCGCTTCTGGGCCTCGGCGTACAGCGCGAGCTGCACATCTTCGGCGGCGGTGGCCTTGGTCACGGCGACGGCTTCGACCCCGTGGGCGAGCGCTTGCGCGGCGAGCGCGGCCGGATCGGCACCGCCCGCCGCGATGCCGGCCACCCGGAAGAGGTGCGGGTTGCGGGCCGCGACGTCCAGGGCCTGCACGCCGATGGACCCGGTGGAGCCGAGCACGAGAACGCTTCGCGAGGTAGTCATCGCGGGTCATTGTCGCGCGGGGCGTCTCCGCGGCGCACCCGGAGGTTCGGTGGGCGGTGGGCCGGTCCGGGGCTCGTCACGCGAGCGGGGTTCGCAGCGCGGCCCGGGAGCGGTGTTTCGGAGCTCGCGGGAGTGGCCGGCGCCACGCGGGGCGTCTCCGCGGCGCACCCGGAGGTGTGGGATCATCGGCGCGTACGAGGTTCACGGGTCTTGAGGAGTTCATCGTGGCAGGCAAGGCGGTCGAGAAGCGGCCCGAGGTCGACCCCCGCGACGAGCCGTCCGCGGCCTGGGGCTGGCACGGTTCGTTCCCGAAGGCCACCCGGATCGCCGGCTGGGTCAGCGCGGTCATCCTGCTGGTGATGATCAAGGGCAACCACGAGAACAACACCGAGAACGTCTGGCTCGTCGGCCTCTCGCTGTTCCTGATCCTGCTGCTCGTGCTGGACATCCGCAAGCAGCGCACAGCCTGGCGCAAGTAGTTCGTTTCCGGCTAACGTGCCGGGCATGAAGCTGCGCTGGGGTCTGGCTCTCGTCGGTGTTCTGGGTGCGTTGCTGGTGGCGCCGGCTACGGCATCCGCCGCCCCGGTGTTCACCCAGTGCTCGTTCACTCCGACGCCTTCGAACCCGGCCGCGCGGCCGGTGGTGCGTCCGCTGCCGTTCGCGTTGACGCGCGGGACGGTCGACGTGACGTTCCGGTTCAACTACGGGCCGGTGACGGTGCGCCTGAACCGCGCCGGCGCGGCGCCGTGCGCGGTGCACAACATGGTTTCACTGATCCTGCAGCGGTTCTACGACCATTCGCAGTGCTGGCGGCTTTCGAACTCTTCTCGGCTCGGTGTTCTTCAGTGCGGGGACATCTACGAGGTCGAGAAGGGCGGGCCGGGATACAAGTTCCCGGACGAGGTCACCGGGGCGGAGACCTACCCGCGCGGGACTGTCGCCATGGGGAACCAGGGGCCGGGGACCAATGGGTCGGAGTTCTTCATCGTGCATTCGTTCGCCAACATCCCGGCGAACTATTCGGTGCTGGGGACCGTGGTTCAAGGGATGTCGGCGATCGACCACATGGTGGCGGACGGGATCATCCCGACCGACCCGAACGGACCGCTGGACGGGGCACCGGCACACCCGGTGAAGATCCAGCGAGCTTCTGTCGGCTGGTAGGCCGGTCGAACTACGTCGGCTCACGCGCGTCAAGGCGAGGACGAGCGACTCCGAACTCCACTATTCGCCTCGGCAGCAGACTCCGTCCAGCGACAACTCCCGTGGCCGCGCAACACGGCGCATACTCCCAGCTCACACCAGAAATACTTCACTCCGGAGACGCACCGTAGTTTGGATCCCGAAGCCGCTCTTCGACCGGCTTTTGCCCCGGCGGACGGAACCAGAACTTGCCGCTCCTCTCGTCGAAGCTGCTGAGATAGCCAGTCACCGTATCGCCCACAGCGTAATGATCATCATCATCGATGTAGAGCGCGTCGATGAACCCCAGATGAGAAAGGCCGAGGTCCAGCCACACACCCCAATAGAAGACATCGACCACCTTCCCTTCAGTCAGCGTTCCGAGCAATTCCAGCTCGCCGTCGCCCATTTCAAAGGAGCCGTCAGACATTATTTCCCCAACAGGGATCGTTTGAACTCATTAAGCACCCCAAAAAGTTCTTTAGGAATAATAACCTGCTGACGCGGCTTGCCGTCATATTTGGCCACAAACTCTTCAAACAACTCGTCGAACTTATCACGTGGAATTCGGATTTTCAGGACTTCGGGATCGTAGCCGCCGCGTCTCGAGTAATCGAGGGCAATCTTCCTACCCTCCTCGCCCAGGCCAAAGTAGGCGCTCCCGTCTGGATACGAGCGCCCTGGCGAGCCTGGGAAGTCCGCCGGATCCAACCCCTCATCCAACCATTTCTGTGTTTTCCCCTTGCGCGGCGCCTTGAAGATGTCGACCCAGGGTAGCTCGGCACCAGCCTTGCCCACGTCTTTGGCCGCCTGCTTTCCCAGCGACTCGGCTGTCTTGATCCCGAGCTTCCCAGCCGACGCGGCCCAGCCTCCGACCGGGATCATCGCCGCGGCCGAAAGGGCGCCATCGAGCACGTCGCCCTCGGCGAAGTACCAGATCGCGTTGATGCCGTCCGCTACCTCGCCGACCACCGGGATCAGGCCGATGATGTCCAGTGCTGTGTGACCCAGCTGGGCCCAGCCCTCGGCTGACAGCCAAGACCACGAGAAGTCGATGTCGCCGTTGAGGCTGAAGCCATGGCCGTGTCCGTGTCCGGATGGGGACGCCGGGCTGTCCCCGCCCAGTTCCGAACCCGGGGTCTGCCCGACCGTCTTCACGACCGGGTCAGGGCCGACCACAGCCTCGGTGATCTTCTGGGTGTTCGGGTCTCCGACCACCGTCTCCGCCACAGCGGACGCCGGCAGGTCAGGCGACGAAGAGACCGGCGGCTGGAGGCCGCCGCTCGAGCCGTAAAGCGGCTGCGTCGCCGCTTTCGGGATCGGCAGGGGGTTGTGCTTGGCCGCCTCCTGAGCCGCGGCTCGGTAGTCGATCACCGGCGGCGCGCTGTGCCCACCCCCGCGACCCACGCCCTTGCCGGTTCCCGGCTTCCCGCCGCGCCCCGTCCCGGTGCCCGGCTTGGACGCGGGTCCCGGGGTCCAGCCGTCGCCGACCAGGTCCCAGGCGTTGAACGGGTCGTACCCCTGGTTCGGGGGCGCAAGCTGCAGCTCCGCCCCACGGTCCGGCGCCGGACGGCTTTCGACCCACTTGCACGCCGCGAAGACGCCGATCCCGGTGTAGCAGTACCAAGGCAGGTGACCATCCGGGTCCACAGTGCTGACCGGCGAGCCGTTGCCGTACGTGTAGCGGTTTCCCGCGATGGACGGGCTGTCCGGCAGGTCGATACCGTCCCGTGCCGTGAACGAGCCCGTCGCCGGGGTGTACCAGCGAGCGCCCATGTCGACGGCGCCGGTATCGGGGTCGGTGTAGTCGGACTGGTAGCCCAGCGAGCCGCTCGCGCCGGTGGACGCGACACGCTCGCCGAACGGGCTGTACGACGTCGAGCCGGTCACCCCACCCGCCGGAGCGGGATCGAGACCGCCGACCACGTCGGCGTGCGCGTCCGTCAAGGCGAGCTGCGCCGCGCCCGACGACGTCCGCTGGGCCAGCAGCTCCCCACCCGCACCACGCGCGTAGGCCGCCGTTCCGTCCGAAACGAGTTCACGACTGCGACCGTCGTACTCGAAGTTCTGCCCGTTCCGGCTGACCGTGCGGTCGAGACCGTCGTAGGCGTACGTGCCCTGACCACGGCGGACCTGGCGGTCGAACGCGTCGAACTCCGAGGTGACGGTGCCGTTCGCGTCGGTGCGGGACGCGAGAACCCCGCGCGGCTGCCAGGTGTACGTCGCCGCGCCTTCAGTGAGCTGCCGGTTGCGTGCGTCGAAGGTCGAGACCGTGCTTCCGGCCTTCGTCCGGTTGCCCGATGCGTCCCAGGCGTAGTCCGTCTTCGTGGTACCGGCCGTCCAGGAAGTCAATCGGCCCGCGAAGTCGTACTCATACGCATTGGACTGCGTACCGCCTGGCCCCGAGGTCGTCTTCGACGTCAGGCGATCGTCGAGGTCGTAGCCGTAGCCGATGGACGTGAGGGTGTTTCCGCCGGCTCCCTTTACGGTGTCCGACGCCGGCCGTCCGAAGTCGTCGTAGGTCAGCACCCGTTTCCGGTCGCCGTAGCCGATCTCCGCGGGTGCGCCCGCCGCGTCGTAGCCCACGGACTGCACCACTCCGGTCAGACCGTCCGTCTGGGTGGCGAGACGCCCGCGGGAGTAGGTGAACGCAGTCGTGCCGGCGGCGTCGGTCCGCTGCCGCAACCGGCCGGAGCCGTCGTACTGGTAGGTCGAGGTACCGCCAACCGGTCCTGCTGTGGTCAGGAGCGCGCCGCGATCGTTGTAGGTGAAGACGCGATCGCCGCCGGGCGTGTCGACAGTCTGCAACCGCCCCGCCAGGTCATAGCTTCGCCGGTGCGGTGCTGTCTGCTCCGCCGTTCCGGCGCCTGTCTCTCCGGTGAGCTGCCCGAGCGCGTCGAACGTCCGCGTCCGAGTGATCGATCCGGGCGCGGAGAGCGAGACCGGCGCCCCGGTGAGGTCGTAGCCCGTGGTCCAGGTCCGTGCGGACGGCGTCGGATCCGCGGTCGTCGAGGGCTCGATCGTCGACTCGGTCAGGCCGAGCGAATTGAACGTGCTGATCGTCGAGTGGCCACGGCCATCGGTGACGCGTGTGCGCTGGCCCGCGACGTCGTACCCATAGGTGGTCGTGATCGACTCGGTGGCCGAAACGGGTTCCTGCTGTTTGACGAGGCGAGACGCGTTGTCGTAATCGTACTGAACCGACCGGTTGTACGGGTCGGTCGTCGACAGCAGGTTTCCCACCGCGTCGTAGGCGGCAGCTGCCTTGCGGAGGATGTGATCCGCCGCGTCCAGGTCGTACACCGCGGTGGTGCGCCCTGCTGGGTCGATGCTCCGGTACCTGGTTCGCCCGCGGCCGTCCGTGGTGCGCACCTGGTTTCCCGCGAGGTCGTACCCGAACTGGGTGACGACGTCGGCGGCGTCCGTCTTGCTCGTCATCTGACCGAGCACGTCGTAGTCGTACCGATCGACCTCGCCGGTCGGCGCCGTCACAGTCTTCAGATTGCCGGAGTCGTCATAGCGCAACTTCGTCGTGTAGGCGGCGGGTTCAGGTCGCCGCTCAAGCTGGGTACGGGTGATCGGCCGGGCGAGATCGTCGTAGGTGGCCTCGATCCGCGCGCCGGTCGGGTCCGTGGCGGACAACTGCTCTCCCGCGACGGTGTACGCGTACCGCCAGACCCCGCCAGGCTGGTCGCCGGCATCGGCCTTCGGGTCGATCTTCTCGACCAGCCTTCCGAGCTGGTCGTAGCGGTAGCGCGTGACTGCTCCCAGCGGGCCGGTCACCGCGACGACGTTGCCCGAGGGGTCGTACTGGGTCCGGGTGACGGCCTTGGCGCCTTGCTGCTCCCCCGGCTTGCGGTATTCGGGCGACGCCGATTCGACGACCCGCCCGGCGCGGTCGTAACGGGCTGTACTCACCCGGCCCGCCGGATCTTGCAGATCAGTGGGCTGTCCGAAGGTGTCGTAGCCGAAGATCACCTTGGGCCGAACCGGAGCCGGCGCCCCGCCGTCCGACTCCGCGGAAACCAGCGCACCGGTCACCGACGTCCGCAGCCCGAGCTTGTCGTACCCGAAGTTCGTGGTGAAAGGCACCGGGTCGGCGCCGGGCAGATTTCCGCGTGGGTCGACGACCGACGTGACCAGGCCGCGCTGATCGAACGTTCGCGTCGTGGTGAGCTTCTCCGCCTGCCGGTTGTAGACGGTATCGGCGACCTTCCGGCCCGCCAAGTCGTAGCTGTACTCGCTCGTCTCGACTCGTCCGGTGTCGATGCGCGAGCTGTTGGAGCTGAGGCCGGTGTGCTTGACCTTCGTCAGGTCGCCGGCTGCCGAGTAGGTGAACTCGCTTCGGTTCGCGAGCCCGGCCGGGTCGACGGTCTGGGCGACCCGACGACCCGAGGTGTCGTATTCATAGGTGGTGACCATTCCGCCCGCAGTCGTTTCCTTCACGACGTTCCCGGCCGCGTCGTAGACGAGCTCGCTCTGGGTGATGGAGCGTTTCGCGGCGGCGGGGTTGTCCGGGTCGGAAACGTCGGTGGCGATCGTCTTCCACAACCGGTCGTCGGTGTAGTACTGGAACCGGGTCGTGCGCCCCATGGCGTCGGTCTGCCGGATCAGCCGCCCGGAGAAGTCGTACGCGTAAGAGGCGAGGACCAGCGAGTTCTGGAGCACACCGTCGCCGCTGCCGTCACCACCATCGGCGCCGGCATCGGTCGGCTGGCCGTGCCACGCCCGGAGGCGGACCTCGGCGATCGCGTTACGCGCGGTGTACGCGTACTCGTACTTGTTCCCGTCGGGATCGACGACCCAGGTCCGGTTGCCGAAGGTGTCGTAACCGAAGAACTGGCTTCCGCCTTCGGGATCCGTCACCCGGCTCGGCCGACCGGCGGAGTCATACTCCGTGGCGGTGACCCGAACCGGGTCGCCACCGGTCAAGTCCCGGTCTTCCACCCGAGTCACGTTTCCGTCGGCGTCGTACTCTGTCGCCTGCTGTCCCGTGTGCGTGACACCGGTGACAGGATTGGCTGAACCGGGGGTGGTGATCGATGTCTGCCGGGACAGTGCGTCGTAGGCGTAGGTCGTGGTCAAACCGGCCGAGTTCGCGTCGCTGATCTGTGTCTCGGTCTTCTTGCGGCCGAGGACGTCATAGGTGAACGAAGTCGTGAGCCCCGCAGCGTTGACGATCTTCGCCAGATCGCCGTTCTTGTAGTAGGAGTAGCGGATTGTGCCCCCGCGCGGGTCCGTGGTCAGCTCGATCAGCCCACCCGGCGCGTTGCCCCCGCCCACCGCGGCTTCCGTTCCGTCCGTGTAGGCGTGCCGGACCACAGCGCCGTCTGGCGTCGTCTGGGTCTCCAGCAGCCCCGCGCCGGTATAGGTGTAGGTCGTCGCGTACGTCGGGTCTTGCGCGTTCGCCGACCTCGCGTCCCGGGACGACAGCACTTTGCCGTTCCTTGGATCGGTGAAGTCGGCGGTGTTGACGTAGTAGGTGCTGTAGGTCGTCTGGCAGTTGCCGGGAGCGATCCGGCAACTCGTCTGCGAGACGATGTTCCCCTGCTCGTCGTGCACCAGCACGACCTGGTTGCCCAGTTCGTCGCCGACCGTGCTCTGGAAGCCTTTTTCGTCGTAGTCGTAGGTTCGCACCCCGAGTCCCATGACGGGGCCACCGACCCAGGTGCCACCACCGACCGGGCCACCGCAGAAACCCGGTGGAGCATCGGACGGGCAACCGGGCACCGGTGGCGGCGCCGGGTTCCCGACCCCGTCGCGCCGGTCTTCCGGCCTGATTCCGAGACCGAGCGGCGCGACGTAACGGAGGATACGGCCGCGGACGGGGTCGTAATCGTAGAAGTGCAGGCGGTTGCCCGGATCCGTCACCTGGACCGTGCGCACGATGTTCGTCGCGGTACCGGTGACCACCGGCGACACGATCTTCCAGTGACCGCCGTTCCGATCGGTGTAGTCGCTCAGCCGATCGGCCGACTGGTCGTACCCGAGCTGAGCGGCTACTCGCCCGCTCGGCAGGGTGATCTTTGAAACGTAGTCCGCGGTCGTCCGCGCTCGGTAGTGCGCCTGTGCGGCCGTCTGTCCGAGGGCGTACTCGTAGTACGCGACTTCGTCGATCTGTCCCGAGAAGAACCTGCGTGAGGTGGCACCCCAGGCAGGCAATCCGGACGGATTGGCCGCGTAGGCCGCGCCGACCTGGTTGTACAGCAACTCGTCGTGCGTGATTTCGCCGTTGGCGCTGCCGACTTTCTGCCCGTCCAGGTAAAGCGTCTGGACAGCCAACGAACCCGCGAGCACCACGTGGTGCCACTGGTCGTCGGTGACCGTACCGGCGCTGGTCATGGGTGCCACTGCGCCGTTCTGGAACTGCCCGCGCAGTTTGCCGTCGGTCCCCACGTAGAGCAGCGGAGCCCCACTCGTGGAAGCGTCCGTCAGGCGTGACTTCTGGTAACCGACCAGCGGACCGCCTTGAGCTGTCCTGAACCAGAGCTCAACGGACAGATCACGGTTCTTGCGGAACGTTCCGTCGGGCAATGTCATGGTCGACGACGTCCCGTTGAACCCGCCGGCGGTGTCTGCCGAGTCGGCCAGCGGACCGGGCAAGCCGAGCGCGACGTCCTTGAGCGTGCCCTTGTCCTTGCCGAGGTTCGAACCGATCTGGCTCCCGGCGTCGGTGCCACCGGGCTCGCCGAGGCGCCAGTACGACGAAGGCCGGGAATCGACGACCGCGCTGCGGTAGTGCGACCCGGTCACCTGGTCGTAGCGGGTGCAGCCGCCATAGGGATCGCAGACCTTCGTCAGCTTGTCGCCGTCGTAGCTGTAGTTCCAGGTGAGCTGTTTTCCGTCGACAAGGTCGGTACTGACCGACGAGACGTGGTTCCCGCTGTAGGTGAAGTAGAAGATGCGGTCACTGGTTCGGCTGATCACCCGTTTCAGGTGGTCGACCGTGCCGTAGTCGAGTTCGACGTGGCGACCGGCTTGGTCGTAGACCGCGATGAGCCTGCCGTCCGGCCGGAACTGGTAGGTCGTGTGCTCCTGGTCGACCAGTACCCAGCCACCGCCGGCCCCTTCGACCTCCGCCCGGAAGTTCGCCGGGCGTCCGTCGGGTGCCGCGAATGATCCGTCCGCATTCCGGCCGAAACGGATCTGCTGGCCATCGGCGACGGTCACGACGACGTTGCCGGACCCGTCGTCGTCGGGTGTGACACGCATGTCGTACCGGGTGGACCAGCCTGTACCGAAAAGCAAGTCACGCCGAGGGTCGAGGCTGTTGTAGGTGCGCGCGATGGAGAGCTCGGGTCCAGACACGTTGGCGGTCGCGTCGATCGCGCTCGAGTGGTAGTTACCGGTCTGCGGGTCGAAATCAGCCTGACTGCCGCTGTAGGGGGAATTCGCCAGATGCGATGTGATCTCCGGTTGCGGTACAGCAGTCAGCAGATGGCTCGGGGTGAGTTTCTGGCTCTCGGACGTCCCGTCGAACGCGAATGCGCGCCACTGGTAGTCCTTGCTCCAGCGCAGTGCGCCGACCGGTACCGTCCACGTCCGCTTCGCCACGTAGCCGGAATCCGTACACCCGACACCGGTCTGCGATCCATCAGGATTCTGCTGGTACCGCTCGCAGATCTCGAAGCGGTACTTGAGCGCACTGTTGGGTGGCGCGTCGACGTCGACCGCGTCCAGCCACAGTTGCGGGGTCAGCGTCGGCGCCGAATAGCCGTTCGGCGGATATTGGGCCTTCACCACCGGTGGGACGTCGACGACTTTGAGCGCGAGCCTGATCGGCGGGATCTGCTCGTCGGTGAACCACGGACCACCCCGGCGAAGCATGCTGAAGTCGAAGAGGTAGTCACCCGGCTCGATGGCTTTGATGGTCGCTTCGAGTGTCACGCTCCCTCCGCGAGGGATGTCTCCAGGAAGCGAAGCCGCCTCGGTCGAGGCGACGACCGCGCCGGTTGTGCGGAAGGCCCGGTAGCCCAATGCGTATCCACCCGAGGTCCACGTCTCGGCTCCCCGGTTGGTCACCGTGACCTTGATCTTCCCGTTCTGCGAACGTGTCACGGGAGGATCCACGGTGGCCGACTCGATCCGGTATTCCGCGTCGTAGATCGAGTGGGTCACGTACAGCTGCGGCGGGTTGGCGGTCCGGTGACCAGCGAACTTCTTCCAGCCGAACGGGTCCGTCTCCGAGCCGCGGATGGTCAGCCCGTAGTTCGCCTGCGCCCCTGTCACCCAGCGTTGGACCAGGTCGCGTCCGGCATCTCCCAGGTTGATCAGTTCGTACGCCGCGGGGCAGCTCGAGCGGGTCTGCCCTCGGCCGATGTACCCGTGGGCGAAAGAGGAATCGGCCAGCGGCGGTCCGAACCCCGGGCCGGGGTAGCCACCGCTCGATCCCCAAGGGGAAGTCACCGCGTGGACTGTGAGCGGCCGGGGCTGGCACGACCAAGACCACGATTCGGCAAGGTTGAGAGCCGCACCGAAGATCTTGTGGTTGCGCAGGCGATCCTGCACACCGTCGAACGCCAGGTAGCTCGCCGCCTTGATGGCGCCGGTCGTGCCGGCCTTCAGCTCGGAGCCCCCGTCGAACCTGCTCCCGTCCTGGACGACCATGCTCGCGTTCGCGGCCGACGTGTCGACGCTGGGGTCGACCTCGACCGGGAAACGGCGCGTCGGATCGTTCAGCCAGCCCTGGTCCAGATCCACCTGAAGGGCCGGGCCGCTCTTCGACTCGATGATCCGGTAGACCACCCCGGTCGAGGTGGCGGGCTCACCGGTGACGGGGTCGCGGGATGCATCGGACATGAACCCGGCCGGAATGTGCGCGCGCTCCTGTCCTCGCTGATCGAGCAGGGCGACGCGGCCGTCGATCACCGCCGGGCGAAGCCCTTGCAGCTGAAGGGGGAAGAGCCAGGACCGGGGCGCGTCGGGCGTCCGGAGCACGACGGTTTCCTTGACACCACCGGGCACGACATCCAGCCGGACGTCCGAATCGGGCCGAATCGCCGGGTACGTCAGCGTGCCGCCGGTGACGACACCGGCCGACGGATTCGCCTGACCGACCGCGTACCCGAACGCGTGCTCCTGGTCCAGCCGGACCCCGACCAGGGGCGTTCCCGTGCCGGTCGCGGAAAACTCAAGCCCCACGGAGTCAGCGGAATTGCGCCAACCACCGCCTGTGCGCGGCACCACGGTCGTGTCGATCGGCTGGTAGCTGCCGTCGGGCGAACGGTAGTTGACGTCCTCGGCGTTGAACTGAGTCGTGAGGGTGCCGTCCGCGTTGGCGAAGGTGCGTTCCTTCGCTGTACGCCGATCCGGGAGCTCCTTGCTGCGGGCGCTGTCGAATCCCTTAAGGCTCGTCGGACCGGCCGTCGTCCGCACCGGGGTGCCCGGGGGCTGACCGGCACCGGTGATCGGTGGGTACTTCGACTGCAGGGAACGCGGGCCGGCCTGGTTGCCGGGTCCAGCCGGGGCGTCTTGGTAGTCGGCGGCCGAGCCTGCCTTCTGCCGCGGTGCGAGCGCCATCGCGGCCTCGAGCCGCTCGGCGTCGTCGAGCGACCCCGGAGCGTCGAATCGTCCGGCCGGACCGGCGATGCCGGCGACCAGCGCAAAGACCAAGAGGACCAGCAGAGCTCGGCCCGCGCGAGGACGGCGGATCAAGCGGGAGCGCGAACGGAAGGACATCGTCGGTCACCTCGAAGATCGGGAAGACTGGGGATCGCGGGCACGCGACACCCCGGACGGTCCTGTCGGCCGGACCGTCCGGGTGCCTGCGGATCGATCAGAACTTCGGCTTCGGCAAAGGTCCGCCGGTGAAGACGGACCTGCTCCCGTCGGTGGTCCGTGCGGCCAGCCCGCTTGCCACGCTCGACGAGTACACATAGGACACGCCGTCGGCGTCCCGGAACGCCGCTACGACACCGCCAGTGCTGTGAGCCACCAGCGCGGGGTCGGTCGTGCTTTGGTAAGAGGCGCCGGTGCGGGAGTCCGAGAGCCGCTGCCAGTCGCGATAGGTGGCACTGCCCGGTGCGACCTGTTCGGTCACGTAGACGTAGCCGTCGTTCGCTCGGACGGCGACGTGGATCGTCCCGCCCGGGTCCATCGCGGCAGCGGGCGAACCGGTCGCGGTGACGCCGGCGAGCGGCTTCCAGGTGCCGGTGAAACCGCCACTGAGCTCCCGCTGGGTGGCCACCACACCATCCGGCTGGGTCGCGAAGACCTGCAAGTTCTTGTCCGGGTTGGCCACTGCGGCGGCCACGGAAGGCCAGCTGGTCCCGGGAACCGTGAGCCAGGCGCTCAGCGCGCCGTCGGTGTAGGTCGCCTTGGTGTAGAGACCTGCTGTCGTCCGGGCGAAAACGTCGATTCCGTCCGTCTGCGTGACGACAGTGATGTCCGGGCTCAGCCCGGTCGACGGCAGTACCCGCCACGGCAGGAACTGCTTGCTCGCCGGATCCTGCGGTCGCAGCCACAGCTTCCCGCCGGCGTCGACAGCAAACGCGTACGAGACACCGTCACGCACCACGACGCGAGCGGGGCCGGGAGTCCACCCCCCGAAACCAGTCAATGCCGGCCAGCTGGTCGTGCCCGCGGCCTGGTTGCTGGTGCGGGTCTCGCTGTCCTGCCCCAGCGCCGCTACCAGCAGGCTGTTGTCCGCCGTTCGCACGGCGCTGGGAACGTCGGAGAACTCCTGGTAACCCGGCACGACGGCGAACTCCACGATGGTCACGTCGTCGGTGCGCTGCCGTCCGTGGATGAGCCTGCCGAAGTCGTCGACGTAGAAGTGCTGAATCTTGCCCTCGGCGCCTTCGGCAAGGAAGGTCGCCGGGCTCGGTCGCGTCGGCACCGACGGCCGGCTGGGCAGACCCGGATTGATCAGCTTGCAGTCGTCGGTGGTGACGCTCAGCTGGTAGTCCGTCCCGATCGTGCCGACCACCTTCGGGCCGGTCCAGCTTCCCGCTCCGAGGTAGCGGTACCACTTGATCTGCCCGTTGTTCTTGTCCAGCGCGTACAGCACGTCGCCGCCCGCGGAAGCGACCTGGGAGAAGTTCTGCCAGCCATTGGTTCCGACCAGCGTCGCGTACTCGATCCACCGCTGGCTGACCGGGTCGTACTGGAAGCGGTAGAGCGCCCCGGCGGGTGTACGGGCGTAGAAGACCCCTGCGCCCGCACCAACGATCAGGTCGTACTTCGTCTGGGTCCAGCCCGTGTCGATCAGGCGGTCCGTCCAAACCTTCGTGGTTTCGTCGTAGCGCACCCAGGCGAGGATGTTGTCATGGGTCCAGTAGAAGTCGCCCGTGGCGTCGACCGTGATGCGGTTGCGCTGAGAAGCGAGCGTGACGCCGTTCCAGCCGGTCGCGATCTTCTGGCCGACTCCGCCGTTCTCCCAGCCGGTGGCCAACCTGCGCTGGCGGGTGACGTCACCGTTGTCGGCGACGGTGTACATGCGGCCGTCGGGGCCGGCCAAGGTTTTGCCGCTCCACGTGAAGCCGATCGTCGTCCGACCTGTCCAGGAGGTGGCGCCGGTCTCGGGTTCGTTGTGGCGGTCGAGGTCGAGGTGGGTGTCCGGGAGGGTGTAGAAGACGCCCGCGCTGGCACGGCAGGTGATCGTGTCGGCCGCGGCGGCCGGGCTCGCGCCGGCGACGGACACGGTGGCGACCGTCGCGGTGACCGCGCAGAACAGCGCCGCGGGTCTCCGCGGGAACGGCTTCCGGAGCATGGACTTCCCCTCGTCTGAAAATCGTGAAAGCGGCAGTGGGCAGCATCGACCGGCCCGTCGCGCCGGATGGCGCACGGTCGGTGGTGTGCTGAGCTGGTGGCCGGTCGGCGGCTATTCCTCGAGCGCCGCACCCTCCATGCCGCGCGAAGACGAGCCCGCCCCTCCCGCGAGCTGTTCGATCTTCACATCGATCTCATGATCAGGCCGTTACTACTTCTTTGGGAATTGCGCCGTTCGGCCTAAAACCAACGACGGGAGCAGCCCGTGAAACGGCAACGGGCCGGACGTCACCGAGTGGTGACGTCCGGCCCGTTGCCGTTCGATTGGATCAGCGTTCGCTCGCCGGCGACACCAATTCGCTCGGTCCCGTTCCCGACTCCCCCGCCACCGCGGCCAGTTCCTCGCCCACCGACTCGCGGCTCGAGGGCCGCGCGTCCTTCGTCAGCAACGATGCCACCGCGCCGATCAAGCACACCGCGATCGCGAAGCCGAACGCCACCGCCAAGCCCGACTGGAACGGTCCCGAAATCAAGTTCGGGAAGAAGCTGCGGCCCGTCAGGAACGACGCCTGGTCCGGCGGCAGCGAGGCCAGCTGGCCGCCCAGGAGCTGCTGGATCGGGTTGTAGCCCAGGAACGCCGCGAACAGCACCGCCACCGCCGGGAGGTTCGCCACCTGGGCGGCCGCCGCTTCGGGGACGCCGTGGGCGACCAGGCCGTCGTGCATCGTCGACGGGAGGCTGCTCGACAGGCCCGAAATGATCAGGCTGAAGAAGAAGCCGATCGACAGGACCATCGCCGCGTTCTGGAACGTCGTCATCATGCCCGCGCCGGAGCCGCGCGCGTCTGCCGGGAGGCTGTTCATCACCTCGGCGCGGTTGGGCGAGGAGAACATGCCCATGCCGATGCCGTTGATCAGCAGGATCGCGGCGAACGCCCAGTAGTCGAAGTTCACGGGCAGGATGATCAGCAGCAGGAACGTGATGGCCGTGATCAGCAGGCCGGTGGACGCGAGCAGGCGGCTGCCGATCCGGTCGGCCAGGATGCCCGACGTCGGCGCGGCCACCAGGAACCCGACCGTCATCGGGAGCATGTAGATGCCCGCCCACAGCGGCGTCTGCTCGAACGTGTAGCCGTGCTGCGGCAGCCAGATGCCCTGCAGCCAGATGATCAGGATGAACTGCAGGCCACCGCGGCCGAGCGACGCCGTCAGGTTCGCGACGTTGCCCCAGGTGAACGACCGGATCCGGAACAGCGACAGCCGGAACAGCGGGTTGTCGACCTTCGTCTCGATGATCACGAACGCGACCAGCACGGCGACGCCGCCGATCAGGCAGCTGAGCACCATCGGGCTGGTCCAGCCGGTCTGCGACGTGCCGTAGGGCTGGATGCCGTAGGTGATGCCGACCAGCACCGCGATCAGGCCGACGGCGAAGGTGATGTTGCCCCACCAGTCCATCCGCGCGTGCTTGCGGACGCCGGTGTCGTGCAGCTTGAGGTACGCCCAGATCGTGCCGATCACGCCGAAGGGCACCGACACCAGGAAGATCAGGTTCCAGTCGACCGGGGCGAGCACACCGCCGACGACCAGGCCGAGGAACGAGCCGGCGATGGCCGCGACGCCGTTCATGCCGAGCGCGAGGCCGCGCTGGTTGGCCGGGAACGCGTCGGTGAGGATGGCCGAGGAGTTCGCCATCAGGAAGGCACCGCCGACGCCCTGCACGATCCGCCAGCCGATCAGCCACAGCGCGGCGGCGTCCCCGTCGAACCAGGTGACGGCCAGCATGATGGAAGAAACGGTGAAGACGGCGAAGCCGAGGTTGTACATCCTCGCGCGGCCGTACATGTCGCCGAGCCTGCCGAAGCTCACCACCAGCACCGCGGTGACCACGAGGAAGCCCATGATCATCCACAGCAGGTAGCTGGTGTTGGCCGGCTCGAGGGGGTTGATGCCGATGCCCTTGAAGATGTCGGGCAGCGCGATCAGCACGATCGAGGAGTTGATCGTGGCGATCAGCATGCCCAGCGTCGTGTTGGACAGCGCGATCCACTTGTACCGCGGCCCCAGTTCCGCGATCGAATACGTCCGGCGTTCCGCCACTGTGCAACCCTTCTGCTCGCAAGTCCCTTAGCTAGGCTAAGCAAGTTGCTTGCGTATGGCAACCAAGTCCGCGAATCGCCTGCGAGAGCATGATCACACTCGCTTGACTGTCCTTTGTGGAGTCTTTACCAGCCGTCCGAGCAGCGCGACGCCCTCGGCGATCTCCGTCGCCGTCCGGGCCGCGTACCCCAGGACCAGCCCCGGCGGCCCCGGGAGCTGCCGGTGCCACGACAACGGCTGCACCTTCACCCCCTCCGCCAGCGCCGCCGCGGCCAGCGAGACGTCGTCCAGGTCGACGTCGAAAGTGATCGTCAAGTGGAGCCCCGCCGCGGCGCCGTGGACGACCGCCGACGGCAGCTCGGACGCGACCGCGCGGATCATCGCGTCCCGGCGACGGCGGTGCCGCGCCCGGACCACCCGCAGCTGACGCTCCAGCTCGCCCGTCTCCATCAGCCGGGCCAGGACCAGCTGGGCCAGCACCGGGTTGCCCAGGTCCGCGAACCGCTTCGCCGCCACCAAGTCGCCGAAGAACCGCGGCGGCGCCAGCAGCCAGCCCACCCGCAACGCCGGCGCCAGCAGCTTCGAAACGCTGCCCGTGTAACACACCTCCGGCACCATCGACCGGACCGCGGGCACCGGCGCGCGGTCGTAGCGGTGCTCCGCGTCGTAGTCGTCCTCCACCACGATTCCGCCGTCGGCGACCCAGCGCATCAAGGCCCGGCGACGCTCGCCGCCCAGGACCACACCCATCGGGAACTGGTGCGCCGGCGTCAGCAGGACCGCCGGCGACTTCAAGGCGTCGACGCGCAAGCCGTCCTCGTCCACCGGGACCGGCGGGGTCGCAAGGCCGCAGTGGTGCAGGTGCTGGCGCGCCCCCAGCGAACTCGGGTCCTCCACCGCGACCTCGGAGACACCGTGCTGCCGCAGCACCTCCCCCACCAGCGTCAACGCCTGCGCGACGCCCGCGACCACGATGATCTCGCCGGGGTCGGCGCGGATGCCGCGGCTGCGCGCCAGCCAGTGCGACACCGCCCGCCGCATCGCCGGGGCACCGCGCGGGTCGCCGTAGCCGAAGTGGGCCGGCTCGAGCTCGTCGAGCACCGCTCGCTCGGCCCGCAGCCACGCCGCGCGCGGGAACGCCGTCAGGTCCGGGACGCCCGGCGTGAGGTCGATCCGGGCCGGGGTCGCGCGGACCGCGTCGAAGACCTCGGCCCCCGGCATCGGCGTGATCACCTTCGCCGGTGGCCGCGCGGGCGCCGGGTCCGGCGGGAGGACGGGCGCGGCCACGACGACCGTCCCGGCCCGGCCGCGGCCCGCCGCGTGCCCGTCGTCGATCAGCCGCTGGTAGGCCTCGGTGACCACACCCCGCGACACGCGCAGCTCGGCCGCCAGCACCCGGGACGCGGGCAGCCGGCCGCCGACCGGGAGCCGGCCGTCGGCGATCGCGGCGCGCAGCTGCCCGGCGAGCCAGTCCGCGAGGCCGCCCGGAGGTGCCTCACGAACGTCGAGCTGGAGGAAGTCCGATCCTATGGACCCCTCCGGCCGTGGGGTTTTGGCTCTGTCCATCGAGCCATTGTCGCAGCACGCTGGACGCATGGACACCAGTTACGTGCACGGGTACGCCGCTCCCGAAGCCCGCCGCCTCGGCGACCAGGCCGACACCCTCGCCGCGCTCCTGCACGACGGCACGGCCTACCCCGCCGGGAGCCGCGTGCTGGAGGTCGGCTGCGGCGTCGGCGCCCAGACCGTCCACCTCGTGGCGCGCAGCCCGGACGCGCACCTGACCGCGGTCGACGTCTCCGCGGACTCCCTCGCCCAAGCGAGACGGAGAGCGCCGGGCGTCGAGTTCCGCCAAGCCGACCTCTTCGACCTCGACGGCGAGTGGGACCACCTCTTCGTCTGCTTCGTGCTGGAGCACCTGCCGGAACCCGGAAAAGCGTTGGCGCACCTGAAAACGCTCTTGCGACCGGGCGGCACGATCACCGTCATCGAGGGCGACCACGGCTCGGCGTTCTTCCACCCGCGCAGCGACCACGCCCAGGCCGCGATCGACTGCCTCGTCCGGCTGCAGGCCGACGCGGGCGGCGACGGGCTCCTCGGCCGGCGGCTCTACCCGCTCCTCGTCGAAGCCGGTTTCGCCGGGACGAAGGTCGAGCCGAGAACCGTCTACGCGGACGCGTCGAAACCCGATCTCGTCACCGGGTTCACCCGCGACACCTTCACCGCGATGGTCGAAGGCGTCGGCGAAACCGCCGTCGCGAAGGGGCTCGTCGACGAGGCCGCGTGGGCGCGCGGAATCCACGACCTTTACCGCACCACCAGGGAATACGGGACCTTCCATTACACGTTCTTCAAAGCAACAGCCCTTCGCACTCCGGGAGGAGCGTCATGATCATCGCCGTTCTCGCCGCCGTTGTCCTGCTCGCCTGGGCGCTCGACCACGCGTACCGCCGCCGTCCGTACCCGCGCAACCGCTTGGCGGGCAGCACGGACGTCTTCGACCGGGACGCCCAGCGCCTCGAAGGCGACCTCGTCGCCGACGAGCGCCACTACTCCAGGGCCGCCAACCGGTCCCGGGCCCGCTTCGCGCCGGGCACGCACTCGCCGGCGTAACAAGCCAGCGCGCGTTCCCAGTGTTCGCGCGCCGCGGCCGGATCTCCGAGTCCACTGTGGACTTCACCGAGCCCGCAGTGGGCCCGGCCCTGTTCGGGACGGCAGCCCGTTTCCTTCGCCACGGCAAGGGCTTCGCGGTGGTACCCGAGCGCGTCCGCAGCTGCGCCGCGCGCCGTAGCCAGCGCGCCGAGACTGTTGAGCACCCGGGACTCCACGCCCCGGTCGCCGCATTCGCGGGCCAGGCCCAGTGCCTCTTCGACGTGCTGGGCCGCTTCGTCGTGCCGTCCCTGGGCCAGCCGGACGTCGCCGAGGTGCTTCAGCGCGACGCTGCGGTTGGTCGGGCTGCCGGTCTCCTGGGCGATCTCCAGCGCGCGTTCGAGGTGCGCCGCGGCTTCGGTGTACCGGCCGCGGGCGTGGTCGATGTCGCCGAGGATGCCGAGGGCGTACCCCTCGCTCACCCGCACGCCCATGGCGCGGAAGTGCTCCAGCCCGTCCTCCAGCGCCCGTGCGGCTTCGTCGTACCGGCCCAGCGCCGACAGCGCGTCGCCCGTGTTGACCAGCGCGTAGCCTTCGCTGGTGCGGTCGGCGGTGTCGCGGGCGAGGGACCGCGCCTCTTCGAGGTAGCCGATCGCCTCGCCGTAGCGGCCGATGCCGCGGCACGAACAGCCGAGCACGACCAGCACCAGGCCCTCGCTCGTGCGGTCGCCGTTCTTGCGGGCCAGGGACAACGCCTCGGTCGAGTACGTGATCGCCTCGGCGAACCGGCCCAGTGCGCGGCAGACCAGGCCGAGCGTGTTGAGGACGTGGATCTCGGTCCGCCGGTCGCCGGTTTCGCGGACCAGGGCGAGCGCTTCTTCGAGGTACCGCCGCGCTTCCCGGGACCGGCCGACGCGCCAGTGGCCCAGCCCGATGAGCGTCAACGGCTCGGCCTCGGCGACCGGGTCGCCGGCGTCGTGGGCCAGCGCCGACGCGTGCTTGTGCAGCACCAGTGATTCCTCGTGGTAGCCGCCGACGTCCAGGTAGTGCCAGAGGATCCCGGACAGCAGCCGCAGGTGGTCGGCCCAGCCGTGCCGCGTCGCGTGCGCGGCGACGGCCAGCAGGTTGTGGCGCTCGGCCTCCAGCCACGCCGGCGCGTCGAGCACCTTGACGTCGGGATCGGGCACCTGCGGGCGCAGGTGCCGTTCCTGCGGCAGGACGGCGTCCATGGCCTGCGCGGCCGAGCGGACGTAGAAGTCGAACAACCGCTCCTGCGCGTCGTGGCTTTCGGCCGGGTCGTCCGCGGCGAGCTCGGCGGCGTAGACGCGCAGCAGGTCGTGCTGCTGGAAGCGGTCGGCGCCGGTCTCCTGCGCGAGGTGGGCGCGGACCAGCGCGGCCGTCAGCCGTTCCGCCTCCGGCAGGGGGACGCCGGCGAGGGCGGCGATGGCGGCCGTGGTCAGGTCGCGGCCCGGGTGCAGGCCGCAGAGCCGGAACACGCGCGCCGCGTCGGGCGCCAGGTGCCGGTAGGACCAGGAGAAGACGGCGCGGACCGCGGTCAGCGGATCCCCGCCCCCGTCCAGGAGGTCGAGCCGGCGGTGTTCGTCGGCCAGCTCCTCGGAAAGGGCGGCGAGCCGCTCCCCCGGCCGGCTCAGCGCGAGCTCCGCCACCAGCCGCAGGGCCAGCGGCAGCCGGGCGGAGTACCCGATCAGCGCCTCGGCCGCGTCCGGCTCCTCGTCGACGCGCTCGCCGAGCAGCGTGCGCAGCAGGTCGAGGGCTTCGGCGTCGGTGAGCAGGTCGACGAGGACGCGGCGGGCGCCGTGCCGCGCGACCAGCCCGGGCAGCGCGTCGCGGCTGGTCACCAGGACCAGGCAGGACGGCGAGCCGGGCAGCAGCGGGCGGACCTGCCCGACCGAGCCGGCGTTGTCCAGCAGCAGCACCATCCGGCGACCGGTGAGCGCCGTGCGGAACTTGGCCGCGCGCTCCTCCGGCTCGGCCGGGATGTCCGCGCCGTCGACGCCGAGCGCGCGCAGGAAGCCCGACAGCGCGTCGCCCGGCTCGACCGGCCGGACGGTGCCGTAGCCGTGCAGGTCGAGGTAGAGCTGGCCGTCCGGGAACTCGGAGAGGGACCGCTGCGCCCAGTGGACGGCGAGGGCGGTCTTGCCGACGCCGCCGGTGCCCGACAGGACGGCGATGCGCGCGCCCGCGCCGTCGCCGGCCGCGACGGCGTCCAGCTCGGCGAGCTGCCCGGTGCGGCCGCGGAAACCGGCGACGTCGGCGGGCAGCTGGGCGGGGACGCGAGCGGGCGGTTCCGGGGCCGCGAAGTCCTGACGCAGCACCTGGCGCTGGGCGGCGCGCAGCTCGGGGCCGGGTTCGATGCCCAGTTCGGCGTCCAGCCGCCGCCGGACCTCCTCGAACAGCGACAGCGCGGCCGCCTGCCGGCCGGACGCGGCCAGCACCAGCATCAGCCGGGCGTGTGCGGACTCGTTCAGCGGTTCTTCGGCGGTCAGCGCGCGCAGCCGCACCGCCGCGTCTTCGGGGTCGGCGGTCTCGGCGTACGCCATGACCGTCTGCGCGCGCTTCATCGCCAGCGCCAGCCGGAGGGGGTGCTGCCGGAGGCGGCCGATGTCGGCGAGCGCGGGGCCGCGCCAGAGGTCGAGGGCCTCGCGGTGGGCGCCGGCTTTCAGAAGCGCTTCGAAGCGCAGGAGGTCGAGGTCGTCCTCACCGGCGGTGAGCCGGTAGCCGCCCTTGTCGGTGGCGATCGGGTCGGCGGGCCGCAGCGCCCGCCGCAGCCGCGCGACGTAGGTGTGGAGCAGCTCCAGGCAGGACGGCGGCGGCTCGTCCCAGATGACGTCGACGAGGTCCTCGCGCCGGACCGTCCGGTTCGGCTGCAGGGCCAGCAGCGCGAGCAGCAGCCGCTGTTTCTCGGCGCCGATCTCGACCGGGCAGTCGCCGCGCCGCACGGTGAGCGGGCCCAGGACGCCGATCCGGACCGGCTCCGGCGGCGCTTCGGCAAGCGCTTCCCGCAGCCGCCGTTCGGTCTCCGGGCGGGGCCGCCGGACGCTGCCGAGCTCGGCGTTGCGCACCGCGCGCTGGCTCAGCCCGGCGCGTTCGGCCAGCTGGGCCTGGGTGAGGCCGGCGAGCACGCGCCGTTCGCGCAGCCATCCGGCGAACGACAGGCCTTCGTCCACAGGCGTCCTCTCCCCGCGCACCCCGCAGCGGAACGTACCCCTCCAGCATTCCGATCGTGCCGCTTCCGATGTACCACCGAACGGCGAAGATAACCGTTTCCGCAGGTACCGAGGGTGACGACGGCCGGTCGGCCCGGTACAGCCGTTCGTCCACCACCGTTTCCTAGGCTGGGCGGGTCCGGTGGTGACGAGGGGTTCGGAGCAGCCGTCGCATGGGGTACGACGGCTGCACCCGAGCCTTTCAGACGTCGAAGCGCTCCAGCAGCGCACGCACGGCGGCTGGGTCCTCGACGTGGGCGTTGTGCCCGAGGCCGGCGAGGGTGACCGCGTCCGGGTCCAGCGCGCGCAGCTGGTCGGGACGGCTCATGGGGTCGTGCTCGCCCGCCGCCAGCACGACCGGGCACCGCGCCGCGGCGAGCAGCGCCGGCATGTCCGGAGCGCCGACGCCGAACGCGGCCGGGTCCATCGCGAGGCGCCAACCTCCCTCGGTCTCGCGAAGCCCGGCCGGGTCCGCGGGCGCGATGCCGAGCAGCCCGGACACCTTCAGGTAGGCCTGCTCGGCGTCCACGCGCGAGTCGAAGACACGGGCCGGGCGGGCGGCGAGCGTCGCGACGCGGCCGAGGTCGTCTTGGGTCCACTCGACCTTCACCCCGAGCGCGAGCACGCCCGCGACCTCGACGTCGTACTTCCCGGAGGCCAGTTCCAGGGCCAGCACCCCGCCGAGCGAGTGGCCGGCGACGACGTAGGGGCCCTTGTCCGGCAGCGCCCGCGCGACGGCCGCGGTGAACGTCTCGAAGCTGTAGTGCGGCAGCGGCGCGGACAGGCCGTGGCCGGGCAGGTCGGGCACCAGCACGCGCCGGGCGAGCGGCGGGGCGAAGTGGTTCCACACGGCGCCGGTCGCGCCCAGGCCGTGCAGGAGGAGGACGGCCGGTTCGCCCTGGCCGCCGGTGCGCATGTTGAGCGTGTCCATCCGCGCAGCCTCCCAAACTGTCGGTGGCCGCGGCTAGGGTCGGGCTCGTGACGATCACCGATCCGGACACCTACGTGCAGGGTGTCCCGTACGACGAGCTGGCGCGGCTGCGGCGCGCCGGCCCGGTGGTGCGCGTCGACGACTTCTGGGCCGTCCTTGGCCATGCCGAGGTGAAGCGGGTGCTGCGCGACCCCGGGGTGTTCTCGTCGCAGCTGGGCGGGACGCAGATCCGCGACGCGGCCGATCTCGCCTACGTGCGCCGGATGATGCTCAACATGGACCCGCCGGAGCACGGCCGGCTGCGCGGGTTGCTCACGAAGGCGTTCACCCCGCGTGCGGTCGCGAAGCTGACTTCGCAGATCGAGAGCCGGGCGCGGAACCTCGTCGCGAGCGTCGCTTCGCAGGGCTCGTGCGACTTCGCCGTCCTGGCGGCCGACCTGCCGCTGCAGACGCTGGCCGCGGTGTTCGGCGTACCGGAACAGGACCGGCGGCTGATGTACGACTGGAGCAACCGCGTCATCGGCTACCAGGACGCCGAGTACGCGGTCAGCTCGACGGTGTCGGTCTCCGAGGTCAGCGACCTGGCGCGGGCCGCGCTGGCGGTGCGCCCGGCGCCGGGGCCGGACGGGTCGATGCCGGACCCGCGGACGCGCGCGGGCATGCCGGATCTCTACGCGTACGCGAACGCGCTCGGCGAGTACAAGCGTTCGCACCCCGGCGACGACGTCATGAGCAACCTGATGCGGCACGTCGGCGACGACGGCGGCCGCGTCTCGCTCGCCGAGTTCGAGAACCTCTTCTGGCTGTTTTCCGTGGCGGGCAACGAGACCCTGCGCAACGGGCTGCCGGGCGGGATGCTGGCGCTGCTCTCGCACCCCGCGCAGTACCGGCGGCTGCTGGCCGACCGGTCGTTGCTGCCGTCGGCGGTCGAGGAGATGCTCCGGTGGTGGACGCCGGTGATGCACTTCCGGCGCACGGCCGTGGCGGACGTCCGGCTGTCCGATGTGGACATCCGGGCCGGGGACAAGGTCGTCGTCTGGTTCTCTTCGGCCAACCGGGATCCCGCGGCGTTCGACGACCCGGACACCTTCGACATCGGCCGGATGCCGAACGACCACCTGACCTTCGGCCACGGCCCGCACTTCTGCCTCGGCGCCCACCTGGCTCGGGTGCAGATGCGGGCGATGTTCGACGCGGTGCTCGACCAGCTCGGGTTCGTCTCGTCGGCGGGTGAGCCGGTCCGGTTGCGGTCGAACTTCCAGAACGGCCTGAAGTCGCTGCCCGTCGAGTGGGGCCGCTGATGGAGATCCGCGAGATGCGGGCGTTCGTGGCGGTCGTCGAGGCGGGCGCGCTGTCGAAGGCGGCGCGGCAGCTGCACGTGAGCCAGCCGGCGCTGTCGCAGACGATCACCGCACTCGAACGCCGCCTCGGCGTCCAGCTGCTGGTCCGCACCAGCACCGGCGTCCAGGCGACCGACGCCGGGACGACGTTGCTGGGCGAGGCGCGGGCGGTGCTGGCGCGGCACGAGCAGGCGCTCGCCGCGTTGGCGCGGCACACGACGACCGATGTGCTGCGTGTCGGCGTCCCCCTGGAACTGCCGCCGGAGCTGCTGCCGTCGGCGCTCGCCCGGCTGGCCGAGGCGTACCCGGAGACGCGGGTGCAGGCCCGGCACCTGTCGTCGGTGGCGCAGGTGGCCGCGCTGCGGGCGGGCGAGCTGGACGTCGGGCTGGTGCGCGAGCGCCCGCCCGGGCCCGACCTGGACGCGGCGCTGGTGGTCACCGAGGACGTCGGCGTGCTGCTGGCCGCGGACGTGGCGGAGAAGCTCGGCTCGCCGGTCCGGCTGGAGGACCTGGCCGGGCTGGAGTGGTTCGCGTTCCCGCGCGCGGGCAGCCCGGCGTGGTACGACGAGCTGGCGGCGATCCTGCGCAGCCACGGCCTCGACGTCGGGCCCGAGGTGCCGGAGGAGCAGCGGCTGATCGTCGAGCTGAAGATCCCGGCGGTCAGCTCCGGCGGGGCCTACGCGTTCGCCCCGCCCGAGTGGCCGTACCCGATGCCGGACACGGTGCGGTGGGTACCGCTCGCCGGCAACCCGGTCGTGCGGCGGACGTGGGCGGTGTGGCCGGCGACGTCGCACCGGCGTGACCTCGCGTCGTTCGTCGCCGCGTTGGAGGCCCATCGGCCGGACTGATCGCGGGCATAAGGAGCGCCGACGGCTTCCCCGGAAGCCCGTTCCGGTCATCGCGCTTGTATCCGGTGCAGGGCATCGGATACGAGGAGTTGAGTGATGGGTTCGGAACTGTCGGGTTCGACGGCGCTGGTGACCGGCGGAACGAGCGGGATCGGCAGGGCGACGGCGGTCGCGCTGGCCGGGCTCGGCGCGCACGTGGTGCTGTCCGGCCGGGACGCGGCCCGCGGGGAGGACGTCGTCTCGCGGATCCGGGCGTCGGGCGGGAAGGCCGACTTCGTGGCGGCCGACCTGACGGACGCGGCGTCGGCGCGGGCCCTGGCGGACCGGGCGCGGGAGCTGGGCGGCCAGGTGGACGTGCTGGTGAACAACGCGGGGATCTTCCCGACCGGGCCCACGTCGTCCCTCTCGGAAGCCGACTTCGACCGCGTGTACGACATCAACGTCAAGGTGCCGTACTTCCTGGTCGCGGCCTTGGCCCCGGAGATGGCCGCGCGCGGCCACGGCGCGATCGTCAACGTGTCCACGATGGTCGCGGCGAGGGGCATGGCGGGGATGGCCCTGTACGGCTCGTCGAAGGCGGCGATCGAGCTGATGACGAAGGCGTGGGCGGCGGAGTTCGGGCCTTCGGGAGTCCGGGTGAACGCGATCAGCCCGGGCCCGACGCGCACCGAGGGCACGGCGGTGTTCGGGGAGGGCCTGGACGAACTGGCATCGGCGGGCCCGGCGGGCCGGGTGGCGGCGCCTTCGGAGATGGCTGCGGCTATTGCGTTCTTGGTGACGGAGGAGTCGAGCTTCATCCAGGGAGCGATCTTGCCAGTGGACGGCGGCCGGCTGGCGGTGTGAGCCGAGCACGGGACGGCGTCACCTTTCTGCGGTGACGCCCTCCTGTGCGGGCGCTCGTCCGGCCTACGGACGGCGGCTGTCGCCGGCAGCCGGGCGAACGACCCGATCACCTCGCCGCACCCAGCGATTGCCGTGGAGGTCGGTGAACTCGAACTCCATCTCGGCACCTTGCCCCAGCAGGCGCAGTACCTCGTCGTCGCTCATTCCGTGTGCGGGTTTGTACTCGAATTGATGCGTGTACGGCTCGACAGCGGGCAAGAGCAGCTCACGCTTCGCCGAATCCATCGGCTGCCTCCGCTCGCCGAGGTGGTAAGCCGTGAGCACCACATCGGTGACCGGCTCGCGGCTGCGGTTGCTGATGACCAGGACCCCGTTCTGGTGATGGCAAACGACGAAGTTGGCACGCATGAAGTCTTCCCGGGCCTCCGCCTTCGCGCGATCGCGCGCTTCCCTGCCGGAGATCTTGAGCGCGACAGCTGCGGCGTAGAAGGCGCCGAGCCCACCGATCCACTGGCCGAGGCCCGCCCAGTCGGTCGAACCGAGCCAACTGTGCGTGAAGTACACGATCAGGACCACGACCGCCGCCGCCGACGCATAACCGTAGATGCGCGCAGGTGACCGGACAGACGAACGCGGGTTTTCGGTCAGTTCCAGCAGGCGGCGAATGTAACGGCCGATGCCGGAGACGTCATGGTCCACCACGGGTTCCCTCCGAACCGTGAGTCAGGACGGCGTCACCGCAGGAAGGTGACGCCGTCCCGCGGGCGCTCGTCCACCGTCAGCGCGAACACGTCAGGCCGCGCGTAGTGCCCCGACACGTCCAGGCTCTTCCTCGCCGCGACGATCTCCTCCAGGTCGATCTCCGCCTTGAGCACGCCCTCAGCGCCATGCAACGGGCCGGCCAACACGTCGCCCAGGGGACCCACGATCACGCTCCCGCCGCGGAACGGGTCGTCGCCCTCGCTCTCGTACGGGCACGCCGACACCACGAAACACCGGCCCTCGTCGGCGATGTGGCGCATCGATGCCTGCCAGACTTCGCGGTCGTCCGCCGTCGGGGCGCACCAAATCTGGACGCCCTTCGCGTACATCGCCGCGCGGAACAGCGGCATGTGGTTCTCCCAGCAGATCGCCGCTCCCGCCAGGCCCGCCGCCGTCGGGACCGCCGGGAGCGTCGACCCGTCGCCGCGGCCCCAGACCAGCCTCTCGCGTTCCGTCGGGACCAGCTTGCGGTGCTTCGCCACCAGCCCGAGGTGCGGGTCGAGGAACACCGCCGTGCTGTACAACGTCGAGCCGGCGCGCTCGATGACGCCGACGACCAGAGACGCCCCCGTCCGCGCCGCGAGGGCGGCCAGCTCGGAAATCTCCGGGCCCGGCACCGTCACCGCAGCGCGGAAGTACTCCGGGAACGGGCCTCCGCGCGGGTACCCGCCGAGGACCGCCTCCGGCAGCACCACCAGCGACGCGCCGCGGATCTCGTCCTCGAACGCCAGAATTCGCGAAACCGGGACTCCCGTCCCGATCTGCAGGGCGGCGACGACCGTCATGAGCGGGCGGGTTCGCGACGCGGCCACCACGGGACCACCGCCGAAACCCGGCGCTGGTAGTCGGCGTACTCCGGGTAACGGCCCAGCGTGATGCTCTCGGTGAACTTCGTCGACCCGACGAACAACAGCGTCAGCAGGACCGCGCCCACGACCGTCCACTGCAGACCCGCGGCGACGACGCCGAACGCCGCGATCATCCACCACTGGGCCTGCTCGAAGAAGAAGTTCGGGTGCCGCGAGTAGCGGAACAGCCCCGTCTGGCGGAACCGCGTCGACGCGCGGCCCGCGTGCTTCTCGCGGTGGAACTCCCACTGCTGCTGGTCGGCGAGCGTCTCGCCGGCCAGGAACGCCGCGAAGACCACCGCCACCACGACGTCCCAGAGACCGAACGAGCCCTGGTGCTCCAGCGCCGCGTACGCGGGCAGCGTGATCAGCAGCAGGATCGCGTTCTGGTACAGCGAGATGAAGAAGAAGTTGAACACCTGGAACTGCCACGGCGCCATCCGCTCGCGCAGCACCGCCCACCGGTAGTCCTCGCCACCACGGGCGTAACCACCCTTCCGGGCGAAGTTGAACGTCAGCCGGATCCCCCACAGGGTCACCAGCGCGAACATGACGTCCAGCCGCGCGTCGGCGAAGCCGGCGGCGCCCGCGAAGATCGCCACGTACCCGACCGGGACGATCGACCAGATCCGGTCCACCCAGGAGTACTCCCTGGTCAGCACCGACATCAGCCACGTGCCGAGCGTCACCCCGGCGAAGACGTACAGGCACACCCGCAGCGCGTCCATCCCCTCACAATAGGACCTAGGATCACCTCCATGAACCTGCCGCTGCGGGACCGGAAGATCGACGTCTTCTTCGCGGTGCTGTTCTCGGCCTTCACGGTGACGTCGCTGATCAGCGACCTGCTGCCGACCGTCGGTGTCGACTTCTCGAAGCCGTCGGACAACTTCTTCGTCAATTCGAACTACTGGTACGCCCACGACGCCGACCCGCTGTTCATGCACCCGCCGGACTGGATGCGGATCGTCACCGGGCTCTCGGCGTTCGTGTACATGCCGTTCTACGTCGTGCTCGTCTTCGCGCTGCTGACCGGCCGGAACTGGATCCAGCTGCCGTCGGTGATCTACGCGACGATGATCGTCACGCTGACCGGGGTCGTCGTGTTCGGCGTCGAGTTCTTCGGCGACCCGGCCACCCGTACCGGCAACCCGGCGAAGTTCCTCGCGTTCAACCTGCCCTACGTCCTGGTGCCGCTGCTGCTGCTCGTCCGGATGCGCAAGCCACTGCCGTTCACCCGCCCGTTCTGACCGGAGGCGCCGTGCCGTACTCGTTCCTCAGCCACCTCGACTGCTCCCGGACGGGGGAAAGCGTCGACGCCGACGTCGTCCAGGGCCTGTCGCCGGCCGGCGCGCCGCTGCTCGCGCGGTACGACCTCGACGGCGTCCGCGAAGCTGTGACGCCGAAGGAGATCGCCGGCCGCGAGCCGACGCTGTGGCGCTACCACGAGGTGCTGCCGGTGCGCGCGCCCGAGCACGTCGTCAGCCTCGGCGAGGGCATGACGCCGTTGCTGCGCCTGCCGCGCTACGGCCGTGAGCTGGGGCTTTCGCGGCTGTGGATGAAGGACGAGGGCCTGGTCCCGACCGGCACGTTCAAGGCCCGGGGCGCCGCGGTCGGCGTCTCGCGGGCGGCCGAGCTGGGGGTCGGCGGGATCGCGATGCCGACCAACGGCAACGCGGGCGCCGCGTGGGCGTTGTACGCGGCCCGCGCGGGCCTGACGAGCCTGATCGCGATGCCCGACGACGCGCCCGCGATCACCATGCGCGAGTGCGTCGCCGCGGGGGCCGAGCTGTACCGGGTGGACGGTCTGATCGGCGACGCGGGAAAGCTCGTCGCGGCGGCGGTCGGGCGGCGCGACGGCGTCCAGGACGTCTCGACGTTGAAGGAGCCGTACCGCATCGAGGGCAAGAAGACGATGGGGTACGAGATCGCAGAGCAGTTCGGCTGGCGGCTGCCCGACGTCATCCTCTACCCCACCGGCGGCGGGGTCGGGATCATCGGGATCTACAAGGCACTGCTGGAAATGCGTGAGCTGGGCTGGGTTTCCGGGGCGTTGCCGCGGCTGGTCGCCGTGCAGGCCACCGGGTGCGCGCCGATCGTTTCGGCGTTCGAGCGGGGCGCCCGCGAGAGCGAACCGTTCCCCGACGCGCGGACCGTCGCCTTCGGCATCACCGTGCCGAAGGCGCTGGGCGACTTCCTGGTGCTCGACGCGGTGTACGCGACCGACGGCACCGCGGTCGCCGTCACGGACGAGGAACTGCTTGCGGCGCAACGGGAACTGACGACTTTCGAGGGAACGTTCGTCTGCCCGGAAGGTGGCGCGTGTTTCGCCGCGCTTCGCCACCTGCGCGAGTCCGGCTGGCTGGGCGGTGACGAAGACGTCGTCGTGCTGAACACCGGCGCCGGGATCAAGTACCCGGAGACGGTGCCGCTCGACGTCCCGTTGCTCGCGAAGGACGGCGTGATTCCTTAAAGGACCGAGCGGACCGTTTCGGGGTCGCGGGCGACGACGGTGGTGCCGTCGTCGGCCGTGATGATCGGGCGCTGGATCAGCTTCGGGTGCGCGGCGAGCGCTTCGATCCACTTCGGCCGGTCCGCGTCGATGCGGCCCCACGTCTTGAGGCCGAGTTCCTTCGCGATCGGTTCGGCGGTGCGGGTGATGTCCCACGGCTCGAGGCCGAGGCGGCCGAGCACGGCTTCGAGCTCCGCCGCGGTCGGCGGGTCGTCGAGGTAGCGGCGCACGGTGTACTGCGCGCCGGCTTCGTCCAACAGCGACACGGCGGACCGGCACTTCGCGCACGCCGGGTTGACCCAGATCTCCACGGCGGCAGCTTACCGCCCTGGTTTTGGAGCACGTGTTCTGTTACGGTCACGGCATGCCCCGCCCCCGTGTGCACGACCTAGACGCGCTGCTCGACGTCGCCGAGCGGCTCGTCGCCTCCTCGGCGGACGTCACCGTGCGTGGCTTGGCCGCGGCCGCGGGGGTCCCGAACGGGACGATCTACCACGCGTTCGGGTCGCTGAACGCCCTGCTGGCGCGGGTCTGGCTGCGCGCGGCGACCGAGTTCCTCGACCTGCAGACGTCGATGGTGGACGCGGCTTCCTCGCCGGTCGAGGCCGTCGTCGCGGCGGCCGACACACCCGCGGTGTTCGCCACCCGGCGTCCCGACGGGGCGCGGATGCTGCTGAAGGTGCGCGGCGACCGGCTGTTCGGGCCCGACCTGCCCGACGAGCTGGCGGAAGCCCTGCACGCGGTGGACAAACGGCTGGTCGGGCTGCTCGTGCGGCTCGCACGGCTGGTGTGGGACCGCGGCGACGGACTGGCCGTCGAGGTGATCACGACGTGCGTCGTCGACCTGCCGACCGCGTTCTTCCGGCGCGACATCACCGACCCCCTGGTGCGGGAGAGGCTGGCCGCCGCGGTGCGGGCCGTGCTGACCGTGCCCCCACGAGAGAAGGACACACCGTGACCGTGCTTCACCTGGGCGACGACGAAAACCGCTTCTCGCCGGAGTGGCTGCAGCGCGTCCATTCCACTTTGGACGATGTGGACGACGTGCTGGTGACCACCGGCGGCGGCAAGTTCTACTCGAACGGCCTCGACCTGGAGTGGCTGACGGCGAACGGCGACAAGGCAGCGGAGTACGTCGCGGACGTGCAGGAGCTGCTCGCGCGGGTGCTGACGCTGCCGGTCCCGACGGTGGCGGCGGTCAACGGCCACGCGTTCGGCGCGGGCGCGATGCTGGCGATGGCGCACGACTTCCGCGTGATGCGCGCGGACCGGGGGTTCTTCTGCTTCCCGGAGGCGGACATCAACATCCCGTTCACGCCGGGGATGGCGGCGTTGATCCAGGGGAAGCTGACGCCGGCGGCGGCGATCGCGTCGATGACGACCGGGCGGCGGTTCGGCGGGGCGGATGCTTTGGCAGTGGGCTTGGTGGACGAGATCGCGGCCGAGGACGAGGTCGTGAAGGTGGCTTCCGAGCGGGTCGCGGCATTGGCGGGCAAGGACCGCGGCACGCTGGGCGCGATCAAGGCGACGATGTTCGCCCCCGCGGTGGCGGCGTTGCGCGCGGCGGCCTGACGGCGGTTTGGCCTCCGGCCCCCGGTTTCCAGCTTACCGGGGGCCACCGACAGTTCCGGGTGGTCGCCCGGCGGCGGGGCGGGAATCTTCCCGATGACGACCATCGCCCTCCACACAGCCCCTAGGATGATCGCGTGCTGGAGGGGAACGTCGTGCTGGACTACGTCCAGGTCCTGGTTTGGCCGCTGTCGGCTTTGCTCGCGTTGCTGATCGCCGCCCGTTTCCTCAGGGACAGCACACGACGACCCGATGACCGGCCCGTTCTTCGCTCGGACGTTTCCTGGGTCGGGCAGGACGGGACGTCCTCGTTGGACGCGGCCCTCGAGGACTCGGAATGGCTGGCTTCCACCAGCGGCAGCCGGCCGCCGAGCGCCGCCGTTCACCTCCAGCAGGCGGTGCGCATCAATCCGGCGAGCTATCGCGAAGCCGCCCGAGAGATCGCCGAGAACCTGCTGGCCGGGCGAGTGGTCGTGCTCGACCTGGCCGGCACCACCCCGGAGACGGCCGCGCGGCTCATCGACTACTGCAGCGGGTTCACCCGCGCCGCGCGAAGCCTCGTGCAGCAGCTGTCGAGCACCGTCCTCGTCCTGACTCCCCAAGCCGGCTGACGCAGGTCCCGGACCCGAAAGGATCGACAGCAATGGCCGATGCCCGAGGCCAGGGCGGCGCGCTGAACCGAGAAGTGGCGACGCGGACCGAAGCAGCCGAACCGACCCAGGAGCAACGGGAGGCAGCACTCGCCGCGAACGCGAAACTGCTGGGCCTGAACGCCGAAATCCGGGAGTACGAGCACTGGGCGGTCGTGGCCAGGCGCCGGCGACGGCTCGCCGTCCTTTCCTACGGTTTCGGTCCCGTCCTGCTCCTGGTGTTGTACACGCTGTTCTGGCTTCCCTGGCTCTCGCGTTCCGCACTGGTCGCCATCGGTGTTCCCGGGCTGCTCATCGCCATCGCGTGCTGCGTGGCCGCGTTCAACCTCTCGCGCAACCCCGGCGGCGGACCGAAGATCACCGGCACAGGCGAGGGGAAACGGGGCGGACGGCGGCGAACCGAGGGCGAGATCGAGCTCCTCATCGCGACCAAACGCGACGCCCGGAAACTGCAGGTCACCGAGGGCGTGTTCGACCAGCGGACGAGACGGCTCATCTACAAGGACGAGGCTTACACCGAGATCGAGCGGCTCCGCGGCGACAGCAAGAAGTACCGCAACGTCAACAACGTCCTCCAAGGCGTTCTCATCATCGGTTCGATCGGCGCCACGGCGGCGTCGGGCGTTTCGTCGGGCGGCGGCCCCCTCCGCTGGATCGTCCTCGGGGTGACGCTGGCGGTCGGTATCGCCAGCGGTTTCATGGGGTACTACAAGTACAAGGAGCGCAGCTTCTACCTCCAGCAGACCGCCGACGCGATCGAGCACGAGTGGGAAGCGTTCGAAGTCGGTGTCGGCAGGTACAAGTACTGCGACACCGAGGAAATCGCGCTCAAGGAGTTCGTCGAAGAGGTCCACCGCCTCAAGTCGGAACAGCGGAAACGCCAGCAGAACCTCGAGCAGCCGCCGGAGACCCGGAACGCCGGCGAGCTTTAGCGAACCTCGCCGCCGCGACGGTTCACGGCTTTGCGCACTCCGCGAGCCGGCGGCGCAGGTGGGCGCGCTCGGGTTCCGTGCCCGCCAAGGCCAGGGCCTCCTCGTACGCGGCCGCCGCTTCGGTGTGGCGGCCCAGGCGCGTCAACAGGTCGGCGCGGGCCGCCGGGTACGGGCTGTACCCCCGCAAGCGCGGCTCCTCCGCCAACGCGTCCAAAAGGGACAGACCCGCCGCCGGGCCGTCTCTCATCGCCACCGCCACCGCTCGGTTCAGCTCCACCACCGGTGACGGCGCCAGCCCGCGCAGCACGTCGTACAGCCCCACGATCTGGGGCCAGTCCGTGCCCGCCACGTCCGCGGCCTCGTCGTGCAGGGCCGCGATCGCCGCCTGGACTCCGTACAGCCCCGGGGGTCCGCCCGTCAGCGCGATCTCGACCAGCGCCGTGCCCTCCGCGATCAGCGCCCGGTCCCAGCGGGTGCGGTCCTGGTCGTCCAGCAGGACCAGGGCGCCGTCCGGGCCCGTGCGCGCGTCGCGGCGGGCGTGGATCAGCAGCATCAGCGCCAGCAGGCCCGCCACCTCGCGCTCGGCCGGCAGCAGCCGGCGCAGGATCCGGGCCAGCCGGATCGCTTCCTCCGCCAGGTCGAGCCGCTGCAGGTCCGGGCCCGAACTCGCCGCGTACCCCTCCGTGAAGATCGAATAGACGACCTGGAGCACGCCCGGCAGGCGCCCGGGCAGCTCGTCCGCGGACGGCACCCGGAACGGGATCCGGGCCGCGCGGATCCGGTTCTTCGCCCGCACGATCCGCTTGCCCATCGTCGCGCTGGGCACCAGGAACGCGCGCGCCACCTCCGGGGTCGTCAGGCCGGCCAGGCACCGCAGCGTCAGCGCCGTCCGGTCCTCCGCCGGCAACGCCGGGTGGGCGCACGTGAAGAACAGCTGGAGCCGCTCGTCCGGCAGGCCGCCGTCGGACGGCGGGGCGGGCGCCGCGCGGTCGGCCTCGACCTGCAGCACCGCGAGCCGGGCCGCGTAGGCCTGGTCGCGGCGCAGCCGGTCGACAGCCTTGCGCCGCGCCGTCGTCATCAGCCAGGCACCCGGCTTCGGCGGGACGCCCTCGGCGGGCCAGCGCACCAGCGCGGCCTCGATCGCCTCCGACGTCACCTCTTCGGCCAGGTCGAGGTCACCGAACCGGCGCACGAGCGCGGCGAGCAACAGCCCGCGCTCCTCCCGGAAAACGGCCGCCAGTGTCAGCCGGGGCTCCGCCCCGGGCCGGGGGCTCCGCCACCCGGAACCCCCGGAAGCCTCATGCGACGCCTCCGCTCGCCCCACCGCCGTCAGCCTTCGTAGTCCGCGAGCGGCCGGACGACGATCGACCCCCCGTCGCGCGAGCCTGGGCAGCGCGCCGCCCAGTCGAGCGCGACGTCGAGGTCCGGGACGTCGACGACGAAGTAGCCGCCGAGCACCTCCCGGGCCTCGGCGAACGGCCCGTCGGTGATCACCCGCTCCCCGCGGTCGTCGACCCGGACCGTGGCGGCGGTCGTGAAGTCGGCGAGCGGGCTCCCGTGCAGGTGGACCCCCGCCTCCTTGATTTCCTTGTAGAACACTTCCCAGCCCTCGGGCGTGCAGCCGCCGACGACCTCGCCTTCCGCGTCGAGCGAGGCGTTGATCAGCATCAGGTACTTCACGGGATCCTCCAGTGGCTCGGTTGCCGTACGGGGGAACTACGAACGGCGGACCGTCCCTTGGACACCCTCGCCGAAGATTTTCGCTGAAACCGGCCCGCGTCACGAACGGCAGCCCCGAGGTGGCCCGGCGCGCTCACAACCTGACGCCGAGGTCCTTCAGCCGCTTGACCCGGTCGATGTGGCTGGGGTGCCCGGCCATCAGCCGGGACCACAGCCGCCGCTCGTCGCCGCGGTCGCGCAGGTTCCACGCCTTGAGCAGCAGCGCCAGCTCCCGGCCGTACCCCAGCCGCGCGGCCATCCGGTCGGCCCGGTACTCGCCGAGCCGCTTCGACCAGGCGAGCACCGGGCCGAGCAGCGGCGTCAGCAGCAGCCACGGGTCGAGGAACGCGAGCGCGGTGAGGACGCCCAGGCCGAGCAGCACGGTGACCAGCACCTCGACCGCCCGGCCGAAGGAGCGGAACGCGCGGCCGACGTGCGGCACGATCCACGCGATCAGCCGGACCAGGCGGGCCAGCACCCGCGCCGGCAGCTCGAGCCAGTGCACCAGCAGGGTCGCGCGCGTGTGCCCGGACAGGTGGTGGCCCAGCTCGTGGGCGAGGATCGCTTCCAGGCCCGGGCGCGGCAGGTCGAGCGCGGCCCGGGTCACCGCGACGGTCCGGCCGCCGGCCGCGAAGGCGTTCAGTTCGTGCGACGGCTCCACCCACAAGCGGTACCGGCCGCCGTCGACGCCGGCCGCGTCGCACACCGCCGCCCAGCACGGCGTCAGCCAGGTCAGCTCGCGTTGGCTGGGCTCGCGCATCTTGAGCAGCACGGACAGCACGAGGTGCTCGTAGAGCGGGACGAACGTGATCGCGCCGGCCAGCGCCCAGCCGGCCGGGAGCACCCAGAAGTACGGCGGCCAGACCAGCTTGCCGAGCAGGCCCAGCACCAGCAGGCTGCTGGCCACCACGGGAACGGCGAGCACCACCCCGAGGACCGCGGAAAGATCCGCCCGCGCCCGCTCCCGTTCGCTCACGCTCCCCCTCCCGGCCGACGCCGGGTCCACCTTGGCGTGGCTCCCGGCGGAGCACAACGGCCTACCGGAACTGTCCGGGAGCTGTCAGGAAAACGCGTCCGCGTGCGCCTCGGCCCAGTCGGCGAACGTCCTCGCGGGCCGGCCCGTCACCTCGGCCACCGTCGGGTACACGGTCGCCTCGTCGAGCGTTCCGCCGACGTAGAAGTCCCAGAACGCTTCGACGTACTCGTGCGGCATGCTCGCTTCGAGTTCGGCACGCGTCTCGGCGTCGGACAGGCCGACGAACTGCAGGTCCCGGCCGAGCACCTCGGCCAGCACCGCGACCTGGTCGGCGGGCCGCAGCGCCGCCGGCCCGGTCAGCTCGTGGATCCGCCCTTCGTGGCCGCCCGCGAGGGCGATCGCCGCGACCGCCGCGATGTCCGCCGGGTCGACGCACGCGGCCGCGACGTGCGGGAACTGCGCGCGAACCGTGTCGCCGGCGCGCAGCTGCGGCAGCCAGCGCAGCGCGTTCGCCGAGAACGCGCGTGGGCGCAGGAACGTCCAGTCCAGGCCCGAGTCCCGCACGGCGCGTTCGGCCAGCGTCATGTACGCCGACACCGCGTTGTCCAGGTTTTCGAGCGCGGCCGAGCCGCCGGACAGCAGCACGATCCGGCGGACGCCCGCGTCGCGCGCCCGCGCCAGCATGCCGGGCATGTCCTGGTAGCCGGGCAGCAGAAAGACCCCGTCGATGCCTTTCAGCGCCTCTTCGAGACTCGCGGGATCGTTCAGATCGCCGACGACGGCCTCGGCGCCGTGCGGGAGAACGGCGTCCGGCCGGCGCACCAGCGCCCGGACCGGTTCGCCGGCTTTCGCCAGTGCCGCGACCACTTCCGCGCCGACGTTGCCGGTGGCGCCGGTGACCAGGAACATCGCTCCACCCCCAGAGACGGTTCCCGGCCAGCCTAGCGCCACCGGCGACCGTCAGTCCTGCGCCGGGAGGTCGTCGAACTCGACGACCTGGCGGACCTCCACCTCGATCTCGAGGTCGAACAGGTCCACGTACCGCTTGGCGAACTCGACCGCCTCCGCGCGGTCGGCGGCGTTGATCAGCGCGAACCCGCCGATGACCTCCTTGGCTTCGGCGAAGGGCCCGTCGGTGACGCGGATCGCCGCGCCGCGCGGCTTGCGGACCAGGGCGCCCTTGTCGGTCTGGTGCACGCCTTCCGCGGTGATCAGGGTGCCCTTCTCGGCCGCCTCCTGGATGAACCCGCCCATCTTCTGCATGAACTCCGGAGTCGGGTTCCAGGCGGCCGGGTCGTTCTCGTCGATCCGGTGCATCATGAGGAAACGCATGGTCGGTGCTCCTGGTTCTCGTCGGCCGGGGCCCGGGTCGTCCCGGGCTCGCTGACCGGCCTTCACCCCCGCGTCGATCGGCCGCGCGTGGCGCTCGACATTTTCCCCCGGGGATTTTTCCGGCAGAGTACTGTGACTCCGGTCACGCTGAGGGGAAGGTGCCAGATGGCTGTCGTGCTCGCGATCGGGACGCGCAAAGGACTGTGGCTGGCGACCGGGACGGACGACCGGGCCGGCTGGGAGGTGACCGGGCCGCACCACCCGATGACCGAGGTGTACGCCGTTGGCATCGACACGCGCCGCTCGACGCCGCGGCTGCTCGCCGGGGTCACCAGCGAGCACTTCGGGCCGAGCGTCGCCACCAGCGACGACCTGGGCGCGACCTGGGACGAGCCCGACCACGCCCCCATCGCGTTCCCGCCCGACACCGCCGAATCCCTCGTCCGGGCCTGGCAGCTTGTGCCCGGGCCGCCGAGCGAGCCGGACGTCGTCTACGCCGGCACCGAGCCGTCCGCGCTGTTCCGCTCGGACGACGGCGGGCGCACCTACGAGCTGGTCCGCGGCCTGTGGGACCACCCGCACCGCGAGCACTGGACGCCCGGCGGGGGCGGCAAGGCCATCCACACGGTGCTCCCGGACCCGGTCGAGCCCGGCCGCGTCACCGTGGCGATGTCGACCGGCGGCGTCTACCGCACCGAGGACGGCGGCGCGTCCTGGCGGGCGAGCAACACGGGCATCAAGGCGGTGCACGTACCCGACCCCTACCCCGAGTACGGCCACTGCGTGCACAAGGTCGCGATGCACCCGAGCGCGCCGGAGCGGCTGTTCGCGCAGGTGCACCACGGCGTCTACCGCAGCGACGACGGCGGGGCGAGCTGGCAGTCCATCGCCGACGGCCTGCCCAGCGACTTCGGCTTCCCGATGGTCGTCCACCCGCACCGGCCCGAGGTGATCTACACGTTCCCGCTGACCGCCGACGTCATGCGGTTCCCGCCCGAGGGCCGGTGCCGGGTGTACCGCAGCGAGGACGCCGGGAAGTCGTGGGAGGCCGTGGGATCGGGCCTGCCGGACGGGTACTGGGCCGGGGTGATGCGCGACGCGATGTGCGCCGACGACGCCGACCCGGCCGGGATCTACTTCGGGTCCCGGACCGGCGACGTCTACGCGAGCCGCGACGACGGTGACAGCTGGCAGCTGGTCGTCTCGCACCTGCCGGACGTGCTGAGCGTCCGCGCCGCGACGGTGTGACCGTGCGGATCACGGTGCTGGTGCCCGGGCCGCTGCGGGCGAAGACCGGCGGCGAGTCCCGGCTGGAGGTCGAGCTCGGCGAGGCGGCCACGCTCGGGGCGCTGCTCGACGAGCTCGCGCAGCGGTACCCGGCGCTGGAACGGCGGCTGCGCGACGAGCAGGCGGGCCTGCGCCGGTACGTCAACTTCTACGTCGACGGCGAGGAGTGCCGCCGGCTCGACGGCCCGTCGACGGCGTTGCGCGACCGAGGCGAGGTGCAGATCATCCCGTCGGTCGCGGGAGGCTGACTCCTTCCACCTCGGCGAACAGCGCCGCGGCGCGCCGGCCGGTGGCGGCCGCCCGCTCGCCGGTGCTGACGAGGGCGAGGACGAACACACCGGCGCCGAGGGCGGCGACCAGCCACCACACGCCGGGCCCCGCGCCGACCGTCCCGGCGAGCGCGACGCCGAGGGTCGTGCCGGTCTGGCGGCCGGCCGAGGCCAGGGACCCGGCCACCCCGGCCATCGAGCCCGGCATCCCGGAGATGGCGGTGTTGGTGATCGGCGGGTTGACCGTGCCGAGGAAGACGCCGAACAGCAGGTAGACCGTCAGGACGAGGGGCAGCGGGGTGGCCGGGCCGAGCCACACCGCCGTCACGCCGCCGAGGGCGAGCGCGGTCCCGGCGACGACCAGCGGCAGCCGCGGGCCGCGGGAGCCGACCAGCCGGCCCGTCCGCGGGGACAGGACCAGCACCAGGACCCCGACGGGCAGCAGGCAGAGCCCGGCTGTCAGCGCCGTCAGGCCGCGGGTGTCCTGCAGGTACTGCGTGGTGACGAAGAGGAAGACGCCGAACCCGCAGAGCGCGAACAGCGCCGTGACGATCGCGCCGCTGAACGCCACGCTGCGGAAGAGGCGCAGTTCGAGCAGCGGGTCGGCGCGGCGCGGCTCGTGGCGCAGGAGCGCGGCCACGGCGAGCGCGGCGAGGGCGAGCAGGCCGAGGATCACCGGCGACGTCCAGCCCAGCGCGCGGGCCTCGATGATGGCCGCGACGACGCTGCCGAGCGCGAGGACCACGAGCACTTGGCCGACCGGGTCGAACCGGCGTGCGCGGGCCGCCCGGGATTCGGGGACGAATTTGAGGGTGGCCGCGATGGCGACGGCGACGATCGGGACGTTGACCCAGAAGACGGCTCGCCAGCCCAGCCCTTCGACGAGCGCGCCGCCGAGGATCGGCCCGAGCGCGAGCGCCAGGCCGGACATCGACCCGAACACGCCGATCGCGCGGGCGCGTTCGGCGGGCACGGGGTAGACGGTGGCGACGATGGCGAGCGCGACGGGGTTGAGCATGGTGCCGCCGACGGCCTGGACGGCGCGGGCGGCGATCAGCCAGCCGATGCCGGGGGCGACGCTGCAGAGCAGGGAGCCGAGGCCGAAGACGGTGAGGCCGGTGAGGAAGACGCGTTTGCGACCGAACCGGTCGGCGGTGGACCCGGCGAGCACGAGGAACCCGGCGAGCACGAGCGTGTAGGCGTCGACCGTCCACTGCAGGCCGGAGACGGACGCGCCGAGGTCGCGGCGGATCGACGGCAGGGCGACGGTGACGATGGAGATGTCCATCACCGCGACGACGATGCTGGCGCAGCAGATGGCCAGCACGAGCGCGGGATGGCGCGAAGCCGGAACGTTCATGGGTTCGACGCTAGGATTTAGAGCGTGCTCGAAGTCAAACCGATCCCCGAGGCCGGACTGACCATCGCCGAAGCGGCCCGCCGCACGGGGGTGAGCGCGCACACGCTGCGCTACTACGAACGGGCGGGCCTGGTGGTCACGCAGGTGGACCGAACCTCCGGCGGGCGCCGCCGGTACCGGAAGCTGGACCTGGACTGGATCAAGATCTGCACCAAGCTCCGGGCGACGGGGATGCCGATCAAGTTGATCCGCCGGTACGCGGAGTTGGTTTCCGCGGGTCGGGGCAACGAGGCGGAGCGGCTGGCGTTGCTGGAGTCGCATCGGGCGGACGTGCTGGAGCGGTTGGCGGAGCTGGAGGAGAACTTGAAGCTGATCGACCGGAAGATCGGCGTGTACCGGGGACGGCTGGAAGCGGGAGACGCCGACGGCCTCTGGGCGCCGGGCGGCACCAAGTAGTCAGAAGAGCGTCGCCTGGGTGGGTTCCGGCGCCGGTGGCTGGCCGCGGCGGCCGTTCAGCGCGAACTTGTCCTCGATCGCCTTGCTCGGCTCGGGAAGCCCGTACTTCGCGATCAACGGCCGGATCCTCGCCCCGATCTCGTGCCGGTACCCCGTCTCCGAACCCGATGAATACAGCCTCACGTACGAGTCCACCAACGACGGGTACGCCTGCCGCAGCCAGGTGAAGAACACCTCCTTGACCCCGGACGACAAATACAGCGGGTGGTACAGCACGTCCGTCGCCCCCGCCGCGGCGACCGCCGACACCAAAGACTCCAGCTGGGCAACGGAATCCGACAAGTGCGGCAGGATCGGCGACAGGAACACCGTGCACTCCAGCCCCGCGTCGCGGATCGCCCGGACCGTCGCCAAGCGGGCCGATGTCGTCGCCGTGCCGAACTCCACCGACTGCTGCAGCTCCTCGTCCAGCATCGACAGCGACACACCCAAATGCACCGTCGTCACCTGGGACGCCCGCACCAGCAACGGCAGATCCCGGCGGATCAACGGCCCCTTCGTCAAGATCGAGAACGGCACCCGGTGCCCGGACAGCGCACCGATGATCCCCGGCATCAGCTCGTAGCGGCCCTCCGCGCGCTGGTACACGTCCGTGTTCGTGCCGAATGCCACCCTCGGCGGCAGCTTTCGCTTGCGCGCCAGCTCGCCCCGCAGCACCTCGACGATGTTCGTCTTGACGATCACCTCGTTGTCGAAGTCGCCGGCGACGTTCAAGCCGAGGCGCGTGTGCGTCGGACGCGCGAAGCAATACTGACAAGCGTGCGTGCACCCTCGATAAGGGTTGATCGTGTACTCGTCCGGCAGCATCCGCGCGTCGGCCGGGACGTGGTTCAACGCGCTCTTCGCCAGCACCTCGTGGAACGTCACGCCGCGGAACTCCGGCGTCCGGACGCTGCGCACGAACCCCGTCAACCGGGCCAGGCCCGGCAGCGTCCCCTCGTCGACCCGGTCCGTGCGCTGGCCGCTCCAGCGCAGCACGTCTTCGTTCACCGGCCGAGCATGCCCGAGCCGCCGCGGCCCGGGCTAGCCAGATTCGGACACGACCCGTCAGAGCGCCTCACCCCAGAGCCCCGGCCCCTGCCTCGGATCGGTGACCGAGTGGTAGTCGCCGTGCACGAACACCAGCGCCGGCGCGTGCCGGTCGTGGCCCGTCGCCAGCACCTCGCCGACGACCAGGGTGTGGTCGCCCAGGTCGAACTTCTCGGCCAGCGCGCACTCCAGCCAGCTCGCGCCGTCGAGCACGAGCGCGCCCGTGCGCTCCCCCGGTTTCGCCTCCAAGCCGGCGACGACTCGGGTAGCGCGCGGGCCGGCGAACCGGCGGGCGACGTCGCGCGCGTCCGCCGGCAGGATCGACACCACCCAGCGGCCGGTCGCCAGGAGGTCCTCGAGGAACGCGGATTCGCGCCGGAACGCCAGCGAAACCAGCGGCGGGTCCAGGGAAATCGACCCGAGGGAGTTGACGGTGACGGCGTCGTGCCGCCGGCCGCCGGGGGTGTCGCGGTACGTCGTGGCGACGCACACGCCCGTCGCGAAGGTGCGCATCGCACCACGGAGATCGGGAGCCATCACAACTCCTGCGGGGACTCGAAGAACCGGCCGGGGTCGTACTGGCGCTTGACCTCGGCGAGCCGGGCGGCGTTCGGCCCGTAGTAGGCGCCGCGCCAGTCTTCGAGGTCCGGATCGGTGAAGTTGACGTAGGAGGCGTCCGGCGCGAACTCGCCCGTCTCCGCGTGCAGCGCGTGCAGCCAGTCCAGGTTCGCCGCGACGACGCCGGGAGCGTCCCGCTCGGTCCACGACGTGTCCAGGCTCAGCAGGAACTTCGTGTCCCGGTGCGGGAACGCGGTGTCCGCGACGGGTACGCGGGAGATTTCCCCGCCCCAGGCGAACAACGCGGCCCCGGCGCCGTCGGGGTTGCCGCTGCCCGGCCACTTCTCGACGGCCCGGACGAGCGCCTCCAGCCCCGCGTCGGCGAGCGCGTGCGGCGTGCACCGCGTGCGGACGGCGAACGCTCCACCGTCGCTGCTGTGGTGCAGGAAGCTTGCCGCGTCCCAGAAATCGCGGTCCTCGATGTCGGCGCGGTCCGGAGCCGCGACGGCGAGAGCGGGCGCCAGCAGCTCACGCAGTTCCGACGCCGGGCCGAGGTGGTGGCCGACCACGGAGACGACGCCGTCGTCACCCGCCGAACGCGCGATGCCGATCCGCGCCGAGAACTCCGCCGGCGCGGCCAGCATGATCTCCTGCATCGCGGCCAGGACCTCGACCGCGTGCGGCCACGCCCAGAGCACCACGCACGTCGAGCCCGCCGGGGCCGGACGCGCCTGGAACGTGAAGCTCGTGTTGACGCCGAAATGGCCGCCCCCGCCGCCGCGGCACGCCCAGAACAGGTCCGGGTTCTCGGTGGCGGACGCCGTGACGACCTCGCCGGACGCGAGGACGACGTCGGTCGAGACCAGCGCGTCGCACGTGAGGCCGTGCGCGCGGGAGATCGTCGTGACGCCGCCGCCGAGGGTCAGGCCGCCGATGCCGACGGTGTCGGAGTTGCCGAGCGGGAACGTCAGGTCCCACGGCCGCAACCCCGCGTACAGCGCCTTCATCGGCGTCGCGCCGCCGACGGTGACCAGCCCGGTGCCGCGGTTGACGCGGATGCCGGACAGCCGCCGCAGGTCGAGCACCAGGCCGGGCCCCGTCGAGTGGCCCGCGTAGCTGTGCCCGCCGCCCCGCACCGCGAGCGGCACCGACTCGGTGCGGGCCCAGTCGATCGCCCGGGCGACGTCCCCGGCGTGGGAGACGGCGAGCACCGCCGCCGGGCGGGTGGCGGCGAACCGCCGGTTCACCGGCGCCACGGCCGCGAAGCCGGGGTCGCCGGGGAACCGGAGCTCGCCCAGGCCGCGCAGGGCGTCCCAGCTGGTCATGACGCGCTCATCTCCAGCGAGACCTCTTCGAGGTAGGAGACGCCGGTGGCCGCGTGTTCGCCGTAGCGCTCCCAGACTTCGCGCAGCACGAGCGTGCCGCCGTGCCACTGCGGGGTGTTGGTGCTGTGCCCGGCGATCACCTCGCCGCCGCGCAGCACCATCGTGTAGGCGAGCCGCAGGACGCCGGCGGCGTCGCAGGTGCCGGTCACCGTGCCGCGCAGGACGTGCCCGCCTTCGAACTCGGCCCAGACCAGGTCGCCCTGCTGGCGGTACTCCGCGTACGTGCCGTCGCCGCCGCCCAGCGCGCGGAACCGGCGGCCGTCGTAGTGGATGCTCATTCGTCCACGTCCAGGAGCCCGGCCGGCATCGCCAGCGTGGTGCCGACGGGCGGCGGCTCGATCTCGACGGCCTCGACCTCGACGAACGACGCCGCGTGCGCCAGCCGCTGCCGGCACGTTTCGGCGTCCTTCGCCTCGCACACGACGAACGAGTGGCGCGCGATGTAGCCGCCGGGCGGCAGCCGCAGCGTGGTGCCCGGCTCGACCATCGGCGACGCCGTGACCAGGCCGGGAGCGTCCCACGGCACCTCGACCGAGTGCACGACGCAGTCGTGGTCCGGGTAGCCGAAGCGGATGCCCGCGACGCTGGCGCGCGTCGGCGTGACGTCCGGGCGCTGGCCGGTGGCGACGTCGAACAGCACGCTGCCCGGGTCGATGCCGGTGGCCGTCTTGCCGAGGAACGGGATCAGGTCGCCGCCGAGCCGGCCGTTGACCTCGATGATCACCGGACCACGGTCGGTCAGCCGGACCTCGGTGTGGGTGATGCCGTTCTCGATGCCGAGCACGCGGTGGGCGTCGGCCAGGACGCGCAGCAGCTCTTCGTCCTGCAGCAGCGGGTCGCCCGCGTCGACGACGTGGCCCGTCTCCTCGAAGAACGGTGGCATGCCGGTGCTCTTGCGGGCGATGAACATCGGCAGGTACTCGCCCTTGTGGACGGCGCCGTCGATGCTGATCTCCGGGCCGTCGGCGAAGCCTTCGATGATCGCGCCGCCGCGGTAGGGCTCGTCGCCGACGAGGCTGGCCTCGTGGGCGACGCGGTAGGCGGCGTCGAACTCGGCCGCGTCCCGGGCGAGGGAGACGCCCATGCTGGCGCCGAGCGCGCGGGGCTTGACGACCACCGGGAAGCCGATGCGGGTGACCGCCGCGCGGGCGTCGTCGAGGTCGACGGCGAGGTGGAAGCCGGGCTGCGGCAGGCCGGCGGCGGTGAGCCGGACGCGGCAGCTGTGCTTGTCGCGGCAGCCGTGCACGCCGGGGATGCTCAGGCCCGGCACGCCGAACTCGGCGGCCAGCTCGGCGGCGGGCATGACCAGCGGCTCGTCCCAGCAGAGCACGCCGGCCACGGTGTAGTTCTCGGCCAGCTCGCGGGCGGTTTCGGCGAGCAGTGCGTGGTCGAAGACGTTGACCACGGTGATGTCGTCGAAGTACTCGTGCTGCCAGGTGGGCTTGAGGTTGTTGATCAGGACGAGCCGCAGGCCGGCTTCGCGGGCCCGTTCGGCGACGGACTTGACGAGGTATTCGCGGTAGAGCTTGAGGCCGCTGCCGATGACGAGCAGCGCGCCCGGGGTCGTGGTCATCGAAGATCCCTTCGGGTCGGAGAAGCGAGAGCGGCGACGACCGCGTCCGCGGCGAGCGGGGCGGTGCGGAAGCCGTCGGGGCCGCTGGCCGGCCGGGCCCACACGGCGGGGCCGACGCGGACGAAGCCGGTGTCGCCGCCATCGGCGGTGGCGTAGTGGCAGTGCTTGACGCGCACGACGTCGTAACCGTCCACATCGGACACGACGCCGGCGGCGAGGACGCGCGCCGCCCAGCCCGCGTCGTCGTCGGGGCCGGCCAGGGTGGTCACCTCGCGCCGGACGGCGTCGGTGCTCACCTTGAGCAGGGTCCCCGCGACCGAGGGCAGCAGCCACGCCCGCCCGTCGGCGCCGAGGCCGCCCGCGGTGGGCGTCGCCGCCCAGGCGTGGGCCAGCGCGGCGGGCGGACGCAGGTAGACCATGGTCTGGCGGTGCAGCGCGACCGGCCGGTCGACGAGCGCGCCGGTCCACGGCCCGGTGGCGACGAGCACGACGTCACCGGGCACGGAGGTGCCGTCGGCCAGGTGGACCTTCGCCTGGTCCGGGTCGATGGCGACGGCCTCCCGGCCGGGCCGCAGCTCGGCGTCCGGGTGGTGGCGCAGCCAGCGCGCGGCCGCGTGCAGGACGCGGTCGGCGAGCAGCGTCCCGGCGTGCGGTTCGAACACCGCACCGCTCCCCCGCGGAAACCCGAGGAGCGGGTAGGCGGAGGGGTGCACGATCCGGATCGGCACCCCGGCGGCGCTCGCGGTGCCGACGGCGGCGGGCACCTGCCCGGGCGGCAGCGCCTGCAGGACGCCGACGCGCCGGTAGAGGCCGGCCCCGGGCAGGTGGTCGCAGAGCAGGGCGTCGAGTTCCCGCCACCGCCGGTGCAGCTCGGCGGCCTTCCGCGTGGCGACGCGATCCCCGACGACCAGCGCCCGCAGCGCCCGGTGCTGGTCGAAGGAGGTGGCGCCGGGGTGCGGAATGGGCCCCCGTTCGAGGAGGACGACGCGGTGCCCGGCGAGGACGCTCCGGATGGCGGTGAGCAGACCGGTGATCCCGGCCCCGACGACCACGACGCGGAGGTTTCCCCGCCGGGTCCGCGGAGTCCGCCCGGCGCGGGACGCGGCACCGAGGCTGGGCGCGGAGTGACCCGCGCCCAGCAGGACCTCGGCGCCGGGCGACGCTTGACCGGCGCCGGCGGTGAGGCCGGCGATCGGCGCGGCGACGCTCGCCCGGGCCCGGCCCAGGTCACCCCGGCCCGCGCTGGCCGCGCGGGGAGCGGCGCCGGCCAGGGCGACCCCGGGGCTACCCATCGCTCGCTCCTGCTCCGGCCGGGCAGCCGGAACCGCGCCGGGCGCGGCCGGAGCGGTGCCGGTGGCAGGCGCGGCCACGCCCGCCATTTCCTCCTCCCGCGTCGCGGCGGTCATCGTCCGGCCTCCGCTTCTCTCAGCCGCGGCAGCGCCGCCGGGGTGAACGACTCCGCGTCCACCCCCGCGTCCTCGCCCAGCGCCCGCTCCGCCAGATCCACCAGGATCGGCGCCGCTCCACGAACCAACCGGTCGACCTCGAAGCAGAAGTCGCCCGCGTCCGCTCCCGTCACCGGGCGCGCGTCCAGTCGGGCCAGCTGCTCGGTGATCGTCTCCGCCGCGCGGTTCAAGCTGAACCCGTCCAGCTCGTACGACTCGGCGAACCGCGACGCCATCCGCGACGCCGCCCGCCGGGACCGGGGCGACACCGGCAGCGGGCCGAGCCCGACCCACCGGTTGACCTTGTCCGCCACCCGGTTCCACGGCTCGACGAGCCGCGTGGACGTCACCCGCACCAGCGCGTCGCGGCTGAAGCTCGTCCGCTGGTGCTCCGGGCTCGTCGCCGCCAGGTGGAAGCGGATCAGGTCGCGCGGCACCTCGGCCGCCAGCTCGCGGCTCCACACCACGTGCCCGCGGCTGGTCGAGAACTTGCGGTGGTCCAGCTCGTAGAACTCGTTGGTCAGGTACCGCGCCGGCAGGTCGTAGCGGCCGTCCAGCGCCAGCAGCATCGCCGGCCCCGCGATCGCGAACGGGTAGATGTTGTCGAACCCGAGGAAGTACACGACCTCCGAACCCGCGCCGGCCAGCCACAGCTCGTCTTCCGAAGACCCCGCCGCCGAGCCCGCGGACAACGCCGTGGCGTGCATGCTCCACGCCATCGGCTCCGCGTTCGGGTTGACGCGCTGCCCGGCGACCTCCGGGAACGGCACCTCGATGCCCCACGACGTCGGGTACGTCACCGGGAAGTCCGGCAGCGGCCGCGCCAGCATCGCCGCCATCGCCTGCGCCATGTGCGGGCGCATCCCGGACGCGTGCGCCGCGAAGTGCGCCCGCAGCCCGGCCCGGTACCGCTCGACCGGCAGCACGAGCACGTCGGCTTCGCGCAGCTCCACCGGATCCGCCGGGTCCAAAGTGGACCGGACGTCCAGCAGGTCGCCCGCGGCGACCAGCTGCCCGCAGCTCTCGCAGAGCCCCGCGCAGCAGTCGGCCAGGCACTCCGGGCAGCTGCCGGACGCGAAGCCGTCCACGAGGAACTGCCCCGAGCGCGGCGAGTACGGGAACTTCATCGTGCGCAGTTCCAGCTTGCCCGCCGAGTACAGCCGGCCGACGAAGTCGACGACCCACTTGGTGAACCGGTCGTCGTCGCCGGTGTAGCCGTCGACGCTGATGCCCATCGCCTCCAGGCTGGCGGCGATCTGCGCCGCCGACGTGGCCACCAGCTCCTCCGGGGTGACGCCCCGGCGGAAAGCGGTCGTCACCACGAACGTCGACGTGTCCTGGAACCCCGTGCCCAGCAACACTTCCCGGCCCTGCGACCGGGCGTAGCGGGCGTGCACGTCGGCGGCCAGGAACGGGCCGGCGATGTGCCCGAGGTGCAGGTCGCCGTTCGCCGTCGGGGCGGGCGAGATGACGACCGTCCGGGCGCTCATGACACGCCTGCTTCGTGCCGGGCGGTGAACTGCGCGGCCATCCCGGTGTCCCACCAGACGCCGTAGTACTCGAAGTCCTTGTCGCCTTCGTTGGTGACGCAGTGCGTCGAGCCGGGCGGCAGCCGGACGATGTCGCCGGCGGAGAACGGGTGCCGCACGCCGTCGACGACCAGCGTGGCGACGCCGGAGAGCGCGATGAAGATCTCGTACTCGTGGTGGGAGTGCGCGGTGGACGTGGTGTGCGGGCGCAGGACGCACCAGGCGCCTTCGAACGGGGCGTTGAGCTCCGGCCAGGGCAGCAGCCGCTGGGAGTCGAGCCCGTACGCGCGTTCGAGATTGGCGCGGTCGAGGGGGCGGACGTCGATCATACCGCCACCACCACGGACTCGCCGGAACGGCGGCGGTCCTCGTCGGGGCCGGTGCCGCGCCGTTCGACGATGTCGCCGGCGATCTCGGCCGAACGCTGGGCCAGCACGCTGATCAGCGAGTCGGAGATGCCGTGCGTCGCCTCGTTGACGCCCTGCAGGTACAACGCGCCGTGGGCGCCGGCGCCGAGGTCGGCGCGGTACTGCCGGTTGACGGAGATCGCGTCGAGGCCGATCGCGTCGGCCAGGCCGCGGACCATCGCCGGCATCCGCGGGTCGAAGCCCGTGCCGAGGAACACCGCGTCGCAGCGGATCCGCTCGACGGTGTCGTGCTTGAGGTCGCGGACGTCGAGGACGATCTCGTCACCCTCGGCCCGGGCGCCGACGACGTCAGCGGAGCCGCGGACCGTCGAAACCGGCTTCCCGAGCATCTTTTGCTTGTAGATCATGGTGTACAGCTCTTCGAGGAACGGCGCGGCCAGGCCGCCGTAGTTGGTCAGGTGCATCTCCGCGAGCACCCGCTCCCGCGCCACTTCGGACATCGTGAAGAACTCGTCCACAAAGGATGGGAAGAACAGCTCGTTGACGAACTTGCTGGTCTGGTAGTCCTTGAGGGCGATCGCGCGCAGCAGCAGCGTCGGGGACGAACCCGGCGCCTCCTGGTGCAGGGCCATGAACATCTCGGCCGCGCTCTGGGCGCCGCCGACCACGACCGGCCGCAGCGGCTTGCCCGGGCGGGCCAGCCCGACCGCCTCGGCGACGCGGGTGCTGAACTCGGTGCTGTGCACGACCCGCTCGGCCGGCAGCCCGCGGAACACCTCGGGCACGTGGGCGTCGCGGCCGCCGCCGACGACCAGGTCGCGGCAGAGGATCGTGTCGCCGTCGGACAGCGGGACGGTGAACCCGAGGACCTGGCCCGACTCCGAGTGGATCGGCAGGACCCGCACGGCACGGGCGTTGTAGCGGACCTGCACCCGCTCCAGCGAGTCGGCGACCCACTGCAGGTAGGCCGAGATCTGCCAGCGGAACGGGTTGAAGGTGCCGAGGTTGACGAACTCGTCGAGCTCGCCGCGCTCGTGCATGAAGTTCAGGAAGGAGAAGCGGCTGCGCGGGTTGCGCAAGGTCACCAGGTCCTTCACATAGGACACCTGGCTGCGCGCCCACGGCAGCATCAGGTTCCGCTGCCACTTCACGTCTTCGTGCTGTTCGAGGATCATCGCGCCGCCGGCCACGCCGGACCGGCCGCACTCCTCGAGGGCGACGGCCAGCGCGAGGTTCGCCGGGCCGGCCCCGATCATCAGGACATCCACTTCGTGGACGGTCATGTCTGTCTTCTTTCCGGATCGACGTGCGGCCGGTCGTGAGTGAGAAACAGGGTTAGAACACTGTTTCTCACTCACGACCTCGCACGGGTTACTTGCCGACGGTGACGCTGAAGAGGTCGAGCTCGCGGAACTGGGTGGGCTGGACGTTGTGCAACCGGGACGCCCAGGCGGCCGTGCCGGACTGCCACCAGATCGGGATGGTCGGCATGTCCTGCAGGACGAGCTTCTCGGCCTGCTGGTAGAGCGCCTGGCCCTGCTGCTGCGACGGCGCGGCGTCGGCCTGCTTGAGCAGGTCGTCGACCTTCGGGTTCGAGTACTGACCGACGTTCGAGGCCGCCCCGGTGCGGAACAGCGGGTTGAGGAAGTTCTCGATCGACGGGTAGTCCGCGACCCACGCCGAGCGGTAGATGCCGGTGACGGTCCGGTTGTTGAGCTGCTTGCGGAAGTCGCCCAGCGTCGTCTGCGGGGTGAACTTGCAGGGGTGGCCCAGCGAAGCCTGGATCTGCTTGCAGATGACCTCCATCCACTCCTGGTTGCCGGAGTCGATGTTCGAGGTCAGCTCGATGTCACCCTGGAAACCCGAGGCGTCGAACAGCTGCTTGGCCTTCTGCGGCTGGTAGGTGCACAGCTCGCCGCACTGGTTGTCGACGTGGCCCTGGACGTTCGGGGCGACCAGGCCGTCAGCCGGGGTGCGGCCGCCGTTGAACACCTGCTGGATCAGGGCCTTCCGGTCGATGGCCATGGAGATCGCCTGCCGGAACTGCGGGCTGGCGTAGCGCTTGTCGAACAGCGGGAACGCGATCGCCTGGTAGCCGAGGTAGGTGTAGGTCTTGCGCCGGTCCTCGGGCAGGTCCTTCTTGATCTTGCCGCCCTGCGTCGACGTCCACGGCGTGAACGAGAGGAAGTCGAGCTTGTTCTTCAGGACGTCCGCGTACGCCTGGTCGAGGTCGGTGTAGAAGCGGAAGTCGATGCCGCCGATGTTCGGCTTCTGCGCGCCGGCGAAGCCGTCGAACCGCTTGACGACGAGGTCCTTGCCCGGCGTGTACGAGTCGAACTTGAACGGCCCGTTGCCGACGGGGTGCGCTTCGAACGCCTTGCGGTCGGCGAAGAAGCTCGCCGGCATCGGGAAGAACGCCGCGTAGCCGAGCTGGACGCCGAACTCCGAGAAGGGCGCGTCGAGGGTCACGGTGAACGTCTTGTCGTCGACGACCTTCAGGCCGGACAGTTCCTTGGCGGCCGGCAGGGTCGCCGGCTGCTTGCCGTCCGCGGTCGCGTTGTTGACCTGCGCGAAGCCGACGACGTGCGAGAAGTAGCTGGCGCCGGCCATCAGGTTCGGGGAGTACGCGGTGTAGTTCCACGCGTCCACGAAGCTCTTGGCCGTGACGGGGGTGCCGTCGTGGAACGTCCAGCCGGGCTTGAGCTTGATCGTCCACACCTTGGAGTCGGTCGTGGTGACCGAGTCCGCGACGGCGTTGTGCGGGGCGGCCGTCTTGGCGTCGTACTCGATCAGGCCGCGGAAGAGCGTGCCCAGCACGCTGATCCCGCCGACCTCGGTCGTGTTGCCCGGCACCAGCGGGTTGGCCGGCTCGGTCTCGCTGTAGCTGATGACCGCGTCGCGGTCGATGTTCGCCGCGCCGGCGGGCGCGGCGGCGCCGTCCGGCGAAGGAGCGGCGGTGGTGCCGCTCGGGGTGCTGCACGCCGTGAGCGTCACGGCCAGCACGGCGGCCGCGCACACGGCGGCCCGGAGCTTGCGCATGGGTGTCTTCCTTCTTCTGGGTGGGGTGGAGTCAGCGCCGGCTGGAGGTGATGCCGAGGGCCAGCGGGAACGCGGGCCGGCCGCCCAGGAGGTGGGCGCCGGCGGTCTGCAGGATCCGGTCCTGCGCCACGATGTGCTGGCACATCGTGGTGGTGTCGCGCAGCCAGCGGTCCAGCGGCGAAGGCCGGTAGATCGCGGACGTCTGCACGAGGTCGTAGAGGCGGCTGACGATCGAGCGCGCGGTGCGGAACGCGTGCCGCCGCGACAGCGGGAGCGCGGCCCGCTCGCGCGGGGTCAGGTCGTCGAGGGTGCCGCCCGCGGACAGGACTTCGTGCTGGCGCCGCAAAGCGCCGTAGACGCCTTCGCGAGCCGCGGCGAAGTCGCCTTCGCAGTCGGCGATCGTGGTCTGCGTGCGGTAGTCGTCCTCGCGCCCGGCGGCGACGGCGGTGTCCGTCGCGTGGTCGAGCGCGGCGCGGGTGACGCCGAGCGCGACGCCCGGCATGTTCCGCATGTGGACCTCGGGCTGGGCCAGCGGCCCGGACCCGCCGCGGACCTCGGCGAAGGTGAGCGTGTGCGCGGCGGGCACGAACACGTCGGTGATCGCGTAGTCGCAGCTGCCGCTGCCCGCCAGGCCGGTGGTGTGCCAGGTGTCGAGCACCTCGACGTCGGCCTTCGGCACCATGAGCAGGATCGAGTCGTGCTCGGGCTCGCCGTCGCGGTACAGGAACGCTCCGGAGACGACCCAGTCGGCGTGCGTGACCCCGCTGCCGAACTGCCAGCGGCCGGTCAGGCGGTAGCCGCCGGGGACGATTTCCGCGTGGCCGTTGGGGAAGAGCAGCCCCGCGGTCGCCATGTCCAGGCTGGGGAACATCTCTTCGGCGACGGCGTGGTCCAGGAAGGACGCGTAGAGACCGGTGTCCGACCCGATCATCGCGCACCACCCGGCGCCGGCGTCGCCGTAGGCGAGGGCCTCGATCACCTCGGTCTGCTCGATCGAGGTGAGCTCGGGACCGCCGTGGGCGCGGGAGAACCCCATCCGGAACACCCCGGTGCCGCGCAGGAGGTCCACGACGTCCGCGGGCAGCCGGCGGGCCCGCTCGATCTCTTCGGCACGGTCCCGCAAAACCGGGGCGAGGGCCTGCGCCCGGGCGAGGATCTCCGCGGCGGTCTGGGGCGGCCGGACGGACAGGGGCTCGACTGCGGTCATCACATCACTTCCCTCGAGGTCTTCTTCGCGGTCGTGGAAGTGATTGAAGCCAGCGGTTTAATTGATGGAAACGGTTGTCCACCAAGGAAAATCAACGGGGTGCAAAAAGGAAGTAGACAGGGCCGCGACGGAAATCCGCCGCGGCCCCGTCCGGGGAAGGACTCAGCCGGTCACGGCGCTGTTGACGGCCCCGAAGTCCAGGCCGCCCTCCAGCGCGGTGTACGTCCCGTGCTCCAGCAGCTCGGCCGCCGCGCGCTGGGCGACGGCGTAGGCGGACTGGGCGATCGCCGTGCCGACGCTGATCCGGCGGACGCCGACGGCTTCCAGCTCCGCGACCGTCGGGGCACCCGGCCACACCATCACGTTCACCGGCAGCGGGCTCTCCTTGACGAGCACGGTGAGCGTCTCCAGGTCGATCAGCCCCGGCACGAACAGGCTGTCCGCGCCGGCCGCCGCGTAGGCGCCCGCGCGGGTCAGGACGTCGTCCAGCCGGCCTTCGGGCTCGCCGATGCCGAAGAGGTAGACGTCGGTGCGGATGTTGATCCACAGCTCGGGCAGACCGGCCGCGGTCGCCGCGTCCCGGGCCGCGCGGACCCGGCCGACCTGCGAGGGGACGTCGAACAGCGGGCCACCCGGGGCGGTCGAGTCCTCCAGGTTGATCCCGACCGCGCCGGCCTCGACGATCGCGCGGACGGTCGCCGCGACGTCGTCGGCGGACGGGCCGTAGCCACCCTCGATGTCGGCGGTCACCGGCACGTCGACGACGCGCACGATCCGCGCGACCAGCTCGGCCATCTCCTCGCGCGTGAGGCCGTGGCCGTCGGGCCGGCCCGCGGACCAGGCGACCCCGCCGCTCGTGGTGGCGATGGCCGGGGCCCCGGCCCGCGCGATGAGGGCCGCGCTGGCGGCGTCCCAGGCGTTCGGCAGCACCAGCGTGCGGTCGGTGTGCAGGGCGCGCAGCCGCTCGGCGAGGCGCTTGGCAGACATCGGTTCTCCTTTTGGGTGGTCAAGCGGCCGGCGTCGGTGTGCCGGCGGCGATCAGGTGGGTGGCGGCGAAGGCGCGCCACGGGTGCCAAGCGGCGGCCATGCGGCCGGCGACGGCGAAGACGTCGTGCTCGAGCAGCTGCGTCTCGACCGTGCGCTCGGCGGCCGGGAAGGCGTCGGCGTGCCCCAGCCGCAGCGCGATCTCCTGGGCGGTGCTCTGCTCGATGCCGGGCAACGCCGTGAGCGCGGCGGTGCAGTCGGCCAGGCTCGCGCCGGGGTCGAGCAGGGTCTCGTTCTCGGCCACGGCGGAGGCGAACCCGCGCAGCGTCCGCGCGGCCGCCGCGGACAGCCGGGCCGCGTCCAGGTCCGCTCGGGCGAGGGTTTCGGCCGACGGGAACAGGTGGGTCAGGCCGTGCTCGAGACCGGGCACCGGCTGCCCCGCCGCCTCGACCAGCGCGGCCAGCTGCCGCCGCACGCGCGTCCGGACGCTGTACTGGCTGAGCACGGCTTCCACCGCGATCTCGAAGAAGCCCCACGCGCCCGGCACGCGCAGGCCGGGCCGTTCGCGCAGGAGCGGGCCGAGGACGGGGTCGCCCGCGAGGGCGGCCTCGGCGGGTGCGGTGTCGGCGTCGACGCCGAACATCCGCCCGACGCGGTCGACGACGTGGATGAGGCCTTCCCAGAACGGCATGTGCGCGGTCAGCAGCAGGTGGTCGTCGCCGCCGCGTTCGACCTCGATGACGCCGGCTTCGCCGTCGAGGCTGATCGTGCGCCGGTAGACACCGTCGCGCACCGACTCGACGCCGGGGACCGCGCGCTCGGCGAGGAACGCGGTGAGCGCGTCCCAGTGCAGCGGCGGCGCGAACGGCAGCCGCATCCGCAGGCCGCCGTCCGCGGCGATCCGGTCGGCCTTGCGGCGCCGGCTGCGCAGCTCGACCGGGGACGCGCGGAAGACCAGCTTCATGTCCCGGTTGAACTGGCGCAGGCTGCCGAAGCCGGCGGCGAACGCCACGTCCGCGACCGTCAGGTCGGAGTCGTCGAGCAGGCGGCGCGCGAAGTGCGCGCGCCGCGAGCGGGCGAGCTGGTCCGGGGTCACGCCGAGGTGGTCGTGGAAGAGCCGGCGCAGGTGCCGCGGGGACACCGCCAGCCGCCGGCCGAGCGCGGCTTCGGTGCCGGTGTCGAGCGCACCGGCGATGATGAGCTGGATCGCGCGGCAGACGAGCTCGGGCGCGTCGGCGGCGACCGGGCCGGCGACGCGGTAGGGACGGCAGCGCAGGCACGCCCGGAACCCGGCGGCCTCCGCCTCGGCGGCCAGCTCGAACGTCTTCACGTTCTCGGCGAGCGGCTTCGCCCCGCACCCGGGCCGGCAGTAGATGCCGGTGGTGACCACGGCCGAAAAAGTCGTCATGTCCCAGGTGTAGGGGATCGGGCCCGGCGGGCGCTAGCCGGATCCGGACATGACTGGGTAGGTGCGCACCCCACGAGAAGACGTGTCCGGATCTGGCCGGACGCACGCGCCCGCGCTCGGCACAGTGGTCGGCGAAGCAAGCACCGCACTACCGAGAGGTTTCCCATGCTGGCGAAGGTCTTCCCCATCCCCCTCAAGCCGGGCAAGCAGGCCGAGGCGGAGGCGCTCGTCCACGAGTTCGCGCCGCTCGGGCCCGGGCAGGAGGACGGCACCCTGTCCTTCCGCGTGTACCGCGAGCCCGCCAAGCCGGACTTCCTGCTGTTCGTCGAGCACTTCGCCGACCAGGCCGCCTACGACGCGCACACCGGCTCCGCGGTCTACAAGGAACTGATCGCCGGCAAGTTCGCCGACCTGATCACCGAGTTCGTCGAAATCGACCACGAACTGGTCGTCGGGCTCTGATTTCCCCGCTTACCGGCCGGATGCAGCAATCGCCGCGTCCGGCCGGGCGCGGGTAATGCGAATTCCGCGACAACGGCGTCACGCTCCGACATTTCGCGTAGCCCACATCACCCCGGAATTGATTTTCCGGCGAAAACAACTCTGCCGGTCAACCGGCCAGGCCGCTGCAATGAGGAAGCCGGCACCCCGGATCGCGGGTGCGGCACCCCCTTTCGCAAGCCACCTGGAGGCTCGGCCGTGACCACCACCGAAAGACCCGCCGGCGTGCGGGCCGTCCTGCGCCGGACGCCCACGCCGGTCCGCTACCTGCTCGGTGGCGTGCTCGTCAACCAGCTCGGCGCGTTCGTCCAGACGTTCATGGTGCTGTACCTGGTCTTCCGCGGGTTCTCCGCGGGAGAGGCCGGCGTCGCCATCGCCGCCTACAGCGTCGGCTCGGTCCTCGGCGGACTCCTCGGCGGCGAGCTGGTCCACCGCATCGGCCCGCGCGCGACGATCGCCGCCGCGATGGCGGGTTCGGCCGCCGTCCTGTCCGTCGTCCCGGTGTTCGGCCGTCCCGGCTTCTACGTCCCGCTGCTGGCCGCGCTGCTGCTCGCGGGCCTCGCGACGCAGAGCTACCGGCCCGCGGCCGCCGTCCTGCTCAGCGAGCTGATGCCCGGCGACGACCGCGTGATGGGCTTCTCGATGATGCGGATCGCGCTCAACCTCGGCGCGGCGCTCAGCCCCCTCGTCGCTGCGGGGCTCATCCTCCTCGACTGGAACCTGCTGCTGTGGTTCGACGCGGCCACCGCGCTGCTCTACGCGGTCGTGGCGCTCCGGCTGCTGCCCGACCACCGCGTCGAGCGCGAACCGGCGTCCCCGAAGGAGGGCCGGACGCGCACGGCGTACGGGATCCTGTTGCGGGACGGGCGGTTCTGGTTCTTCCTGGCCTCGGTGCTGATCGGGTCGGTCATCTACGTCCAGTACACGGTTTCCCTTCCGCTGAAGATCACCGCCGAGGGGCACTCCGCGGGTCTGTACAGCGTCGTGCTGGTGACCGCGTCGGCCGTGCTGATCCTGTGCGAGCTGAAGATCACCTCGTACGTCACGCGCTGGCCGGGCCACGTCGCCGCCACCGCGGGGACGGTCCTGATGGGCCTCGGCGTCGCCGGGTTCGGGCTCAGCGGCGGTTCGGCGGTCGCGCTCGTCGTCTGCACGGTCGTGTTCGTCTTCGGGATCATGGTCAACGGGCCGACGATGTTCGCCTACCCCTCGACGTTCCCGGCCGCCGTGAAGGCGCGCTACATCAGCGCCCACCAGGCGACTTTCGGGCTCGGCATGGCGCTCGGCCCGCTGTTCGGCGTCGCCGCGTGGGTCGCCCTGGGCAACGGCGTGTGGTGGCTGTGCGGCGCGCTCGGCCTGGTCGCGGCGCTGTGCGCGCTGCTCGGCATGACGGCGGCCCGCCCCGCGGCCGCCTGAGCCCGGCCCCCGACGGCCGTCCGCTGCGCGCGGGCGGCCGTCGAGTGTTGCCGCAATTCACCTGGACGTCGTAAAAAAGCACCCGGAAATGATCCACCAAGTGTCATCGAAATACCCGAACGGGCTAGCAAGGCCGCCAAGAAGCGGAAGAGACACCGGCTTCCACGAGCGACTCTGAGTGAACAAAGGGGAAGGGATTCACATGGGCAGACCAGAAAAACCCGTCAACACGTCCGGTGGCATCGCCACCCAGTTCGCCCGGGAATTGCGCGAACTGCGCGCGCGGGCCGGGAACCCGACCTACCGGGAAATGGCCCGGTCGGCGATGTTCTCGTCGTCGGTGCTCTCCAGCGCCGCGAGCGGCAACCGGATGCCGTCGCTGCAGGTGACGCTGGCGTTCGTGGCCGCGTGCGGCGGCGACGACGAGGCGTGGCGCCGGCACTGGCACGCCGCGACGAGCGGCTATACGCAGCCCCCGTTCGGGGGCCGCAAGAGAAGACCGACGTTGTTCCAGCGCCGCGGCACCCCGCCGCACCCCGCGCAGCTACCACCGAGACCGCGCGGGTTCACCGGGCGGGCGGCCGAGCTGGCCTGGCTGCGGTCCCCGCGCGACACCCCGATGGTGATCAGCGGGCCCGCCGGCGTCGGCAAGAGCGACCTGGCCCTGCACCACGCGCACGCGATCGCGGCGGAGGAGAACGACGGGCAGCTCTACGCCGACCTCGGCGGCCTGCGTCACGGCGGCGGCGCTCCCCCGGCCCCGGCGACCGCCGACGTCCTCGACGGGTTCCTGCGCGCGCTCGGCGTCGACGACGACCAGCTGGCCGGCACGTTCGACCACCGCGCCGGGCTGTACCGGACGCTGCTGGCCGAACGCCGGCTCGTCGTCGTGCTGGACAACGTCCAGGACGAGCAGCAGGTGCGCCCGCTGCTCGCCGAGACGACCACGAGCACGACGCTGCTGGTGAGCCGCAAACGCCTGCTGGGCCTGCGGGACGTCCACCGGCTGCAGCTGACGCCGTTGCCGCGCGGCGACTCGATCGCGATGATCACCGCGGCGCTGCCGCACGTCGCCGTCTCCGCCGGGCACGACTGCGACCGCCTCGCCGAGCTGTGCGGCGACCTGCCGCTCGCGCTCGACCTGGCGCTGCGCAAGATCGCGTCGCGGCCGCGGCTGACGCTGCGGCGGGTCGTCGAAGAATGGCGCCTGAACGGCAACACGGTGGACTGGCTCAGCGTCGGGGACCTGTCCCTGCGGGACTCCCTGGAGTCGGCGTACCGCACGCTCAGCCCGCCCGCGCGGGAACTGCTGGAGCAGCTGGCGCGAACTTCGCCGGGTGCACCGGATCCCTGGCCGGCGGCGCTGGACGAGCTGGCCGAGGAGATCGCCGACGCCGGGCTGCTCACGCACGCCGACCCGTACGTCGACGGCCTCGGGGTGCCGTCGCCGGTGCGGGACTTCGTGCTCGGCGCCGCCGAACGCGGCGGACACGACCTCTCCGCCCTCGCGGGACCGGTGTCCGCCTAGCCCCCGGGACGGCCCGGCAACGACGCCGCCGTCCCCGTCTTCTCCTGGAAAACCCCGGATTGATTGTCCTTTGCGGACAACGCTCCCAGCCAAGTCCGCGATGGCCTGTAATCAGCACAGGACAGGTTTCCCGCTGACGCAGGCAGGTCGGACGCACCGGTCGTTCCGGCGGAACCCGTTCTCCCACGGATTTCCCCGGAAGGACACGTCATGCTCGACAACGGCATCCCGGTACGGATCCCGCCCGCCCCGCGTCCACCGGGGCCCGGTGTCCACCGACGCTACGCGGCCTATGGCGCCATGTCTGCTTCGATCATGCTGCTCGCGGCGGCGATCTGGCTGTCGACGCGGGTGAGGCCGAACACCGCGTGGCACGACGTCGCGCTGTTCGCGCACCTCGCGTCGCTCGTGGTCGGCTTCGGCGCGGTCCTGGTCGCGGACTGGTTCTTCGCCCTGTGGGCGCTCGGGCGCGTGTCGTTCGCCGAGGCCGTCCGGAGCGCGTCGCGGCTGCACCCGCTGGTCTGGGGTGGGGTGACCGGCCTGGTCGCGAGCGGCGCGCTGCTGTCGCCCGACCTCGGGTCCGCGGCCACGGTCGTGAAGCTCTGCCTCGTCGGCGTGCTGGCCGTCAACGGCGTGCACGCGACGGTGCTGGGCCGGCGGATGGCGCCGTTCGACGACCCCGTCCCGCCGCGCCTGCTCGTCCACGGCGGCCTCACCACGGCGGTTTCGCAGCTGTGCTGGTGGGGCGCGGTCGTCATCGGCTTCCTCAACGCGACGCGGTGAACGTGTCCGGATCCGGCCAGACCTCCGGCCCCACCGACCGGCACGCTGAGTTCTCCCCCGATTCCCCGGAGAAAGGAAAACAGGATGATCGCCAAACTGGTCCGCGCGGTGAGCGCGGCGATGCGGCCGGCGCCGTCGGCCACGACCGTGGCGCAGCGCATCGACGCGGCCCGCTCGCAGCCGGGCTACCTCATGACGATCGAGCTGTTCCGCTTGCGCGGCCTGGGCTGACCCGGCTCGCTCGCTTCGCCGGCCGTGCGCCGCCCGGGCTGGGCCACCCCCCAGCCCGACCGCCCGCCCGTCTCGACGAATCGAGTGAACCCATGACGCACCAACGGCTTCTGATGTGTTCCGCGCGGTATTTCCGCGTCGACTACGAGATCAACCCGTACATGCACGTCGCGATCCAGCCCGACGTGGACGCCGCACTCACCGAGCACGAGAACATCGTGGAGGCGCACCTGGCCGCCGGCCGCAAGGTCGAGTTCGTCGACGCGGACCCGGCCTGCCCCGACATGACCTACACCGCCAACGCGGCGGTGGTGCAGGGGAACCGCGCGGTGCTGGCGACGCTCCCGCCGGAGCGGGCCCCGGAAACCCCGCACCACCGGGCCTGGCTGGAGTCCCACGGCTTCGAAGTCGCCTCGACGCGGTACGCGTTCAGCGGCCAGGGCGACGCGCTGGCGTGCGGCTCCCTGCTGCTGGCGGCCCACGGCCAGCGCACGGACACCCGCGCGCTGCGCACGCTGGCGCGTCACCTGGACTACGACGTCGTCCCGCTCCGCACGACGAGTTCCCGGTGGTACGACCTGGATCTGGCGGTGGCGGTGATCAGTTCCGGCGTCCTGGCCTACAACCCGGAGGCGCTGGACGCACCGAGCCTGCGCACACTGCGTGGACTGGGCGTGGAGCTGATCGAGGTGGCACCGGCCGAGGCGGCGGCGTTCGCGTTGAACCTGATCAGCGACGGCCACACGGTGACGATGACATCGGGGGCCCCGCGGCTCGCCGCGGACCTGAGGTCGATGGGCATGACGGTGACAGAGCTGGACACAACGGAGCTGCGCAAGGGCGGCGGCGGAATCCGCTGCACGGCGTTGACGCTGGACAACCCCTGACGGCCGGGTGCCCGGCGACCTCGCCGGGCACCGCGGCTCGTCAGACGAGGTTCATCGACGAGACATCGGGCAGCCGATCGGGTGCTTCGTCGGTGACCCACGCGTACTCGATGGCGGAAAGACGACCGCCTTCGACCCAGACGAGCACCTCGCCCAAGTACTGCCCGGTGCCGTCGCGGACTTCCGCCCCGGCGGGGATCTCGCCGTCCGGAACTCGAGCCGGGGGAACGGTATCCGGGACGGCGAGATCGACGCTCGGCTGCCCGGCCACCCACACCGCCACCACCCGGCAATGCGGTACCTGCGCGCGAAGCCGGTCCGCGCCGGCGAAATCCGCCGACAACAGGAATTCGAGGACTTCGCGTTCCGCCCGCGTCAGATCGCGGGGAGCGACGGGTACCGGTGCCATGGCGCGAAAACCGTAGCACCGGCCCCGCTAGTCTCCACTGGTGGCCGTTCCCGACCGCGAACAGGTGGCGCGCACCTGGACGGCGCTGATCTCCGGTGCCATCACCAGGACCGACGCGCACTCCTGGGCAGTGCCGTGGGTCGAGGACACCCCCGAGCGTGTCACGGATCCGATGACCAGGAACGCGCTCCTGCACCTGCACGGCTTCGACCAGGCCTACACCCCCGACGGCGAAGTCGGGCACGGCGTCAGCACCGATTGGCTGCACAGCGAAGAAGACATCGCCGCCGCGTTCACCCGCTGGCAGACGGCGACCGCCGAATACGACCAAGACCCGGTGGGCTATGCCGCGAGGGCCCGCCGACGTGCCCTCGAACAGGTGCCCAAGGAATCGCGGTAGAGCTCAGCAGTTCTTCGGCCTTGACAGCGAACCTTGCCACGACACACCTTCGGGACTTTCCGTAGCGGGCTTCCGCAGTCGGGCGGTGGCAGCGGCCGCGAGCAGGAACACCACAGCCTCGTAGCCCATCGCCGCGTCCATTGCCCCGGCTGCGTAGACGACCCCCGCCAGCGCCACGCCGAGTGTGCCGCCGAGTTGCTGCGCCGTGGGCAGCAACCCCGACACGGAACTGGCCACGGGCACCGGAACCCGGTTCAAGACAAGGGAAAACGCCGATGCCGTGAACACGCCGAACGCGAAGCCGCCGGCTCCGAGCACCGCCCACAGGAGCGGCGCCGGCCCGGTCAGCGCCGGGATGAGCAGCAGCGACACCGCGGCCACGCCGGCGGACGCGGCGGCGAGCGCCGCGGCACCGAACCGGCGTGCCGCGGCTTCGGCGACCGCGCTGCCCAGCAAAGCACCGATCGCGTACGGCGCGACGGTCAACGCCGTCACCAGCGGGTCGCGGTGCAGCGCGCCCTGCAGGTGCAAGGAAAGCAGCAGGCTGAACGACGGGATCCCCGCGTTGAAGAGGAACACCGCGCCGATGCCCCACCGGGTCCTCGACGCGGTCAGCGCTTCCGGGCGCACCAGCGGGTAGCGCACTCGGCGTTGGGCCGCGGCGAACGCGGCGAGCAGGCCCAGCCCGAGGGCCAGGCTCGCCCACGTCCACGCCGGCCAGCCCGCGTCCTGGCCGAGGGTCAGCGGCAGCACGAGCAGGACCAGCCCGGTCAGCGACAACGCGGCACCGAGCGGATCCACCCGGCTCGCGTCCGCCGGGCCACGCCCGGCGGGCAGGATCCGGACCAGGGCCAGCGACACGACGCCCACCGGCACCGGCAGGGCCACGGCCAGCCGCCAGCCCAGCCCGAACGGGTCGAAGTGCAGCAGGACGCCGCAGCACAGCGGGCCGGCCAGCGATGCCACGGCCATCGTCGCCCCGTAGCGGCCCAAGACCCCGGCCCGCCGGTCCGCGGGCACCGCGGTCTGGATCAGCGACAGGATCTGCGGCGCGACCAGGCCGCTGCCGGCGCCCTGCACCAGCCGGGCGACCACGAGCGTCCCGACGTCCGGCGCGGCGGCCGCGGCCAGCGACGCCAGCGTGAACACGGCCGTGCCGGCGACGAACATCCGCCGGTAGCCGAACCGGTCGCCGAGCCGGGCCGCGGTGATCAGCGCGCAGGCGTAGGTCAGCGTGTAGCCGACCAGCGCGAGCTGGCCCGCACCCGAGCCGGCGGCGAGGTCGTGGCGGATGCGCGGGACGGCGAGCTGCATCACGGTGACGCTCATCAGCTGGACGAACGTCCCCGACAGCAGCACGGCTTGCGCGGCGGGCCTCATGCCTGCTTCGCGATCCGGCCGAGGAGCTCGGCGAGCTCGCCGGGGCGCGTCAGGAACGGCGAGTGCCCGCCGGGCAGGGAGTGCACCGCGAACGGGTGCTCCGGGGCCAGGCGGTCCGCTTCGGCGATCATCAGGTCCTGGGTCGCCGGCGGCAGCGCCAGGTCGTCGGTCAGCCGGACGTAGCTGCGCGGCACCCGGCCCCACCGCCCGGCGCTCACCGGGTATGCACCGGCGAGCGACGCCATCGGTTCGTCGGGGTGCAGCGTGAGGCGCCAGCCCGGCCGGTCCTCGGGCCAGTCGGCCAGGAACGCCCGCCGGATCGCGTCGACCTCGGCGGGGTCGGGCGAGAGCGGGTTGATCCGGAAGGCGCCGAGGACGTCGGGGTCGCCGGTCCGGGGTGCGTGGGCGGCGCCGGCGTTGACCGGGTCCGTCACGTATTCGCCGAAGCGCGGCCGTCCGGCGGGCACGAACGCCGACAGGTAGACGACGTGGTCGACCAGGTCGGGGTGCCGCTCGACCACGGCCGAGACCGGGCCGCCGCCCGCGCTGTGCGCGACGAGCACCACGTGGGAGAAGCGGCGGCGCACCTCGGCGAGGTCGGCGATCAGGGCGTCGACGAGCACCTCGGTGGTCAGCCCGGCGAGCGCGGAGGGCTCGGTCGCCAGCCCGGGCTGTCCGGGCCGGAGGTACCCGGACGGCAGCGGCGCGGTCACGCCGTGCCCGGGGAGGTCGACGGCGACGCCGGTGATGCCTTGCGCGGTCAGGGCCCGCTGGGTGGCGGCCCAGTGCAGGGAGGAGTGCCAGGCACCGTGAACGAGCACGCAAGCGGTGGTTTCAGTCATGACGTCCACCTCACCGCGCGGCGAGCGCGCTATCCACTTTCATAGCTGGATCACCCTCGCGCGATATCCTGAACGTATGGAGTCCCGTCACCTCCGCTACGCCCTCGCGCTGGCCGAGCACCAGCACTTCGGCCGCGCGGCCGCGTCCCTCGGCATCGCCCAGCCGCCGCTGTCCACGCAGATCGCGGCCGTCGAACGCGAGGTCGGCGAGCGGCTGTTCGACCGCACGCCCCGCGGGGTGTTCCCGACCGCGGCCGGCACCGCGTTCCTGGCCCGGGCCCGGCGAGCGCTGGGCGAGATGACGGCCGCCGCGGTCGAAGCCGGCCGCGCGGCCCGCGGCGAGACGGGGCAGCTGCGCATGGGCTTCATCGGCTCGGCCCTGCTCGACCCGCTGCCCGGCGTGCTGGGCCGGTTCCGCAAGGCCCGGCCGGACGTCCGGCTCGACCTGCGGGAGGTGAACAGCCCGGACGGGACGGCCGCCCTGGTCGCGGGCGAACTCGACGTCGCGGTCGGCCGCGGCACCCCGCGCGGCGCGCGCGTGGACGGCCTGGTGACCGTCCCCATCGGCGCCGACCACCTGGTCGCGGTCGTCGGCACCGCCCACCCGTTCGCCGGCCGCGCGGAGATCCGGCTCGAGCAGCTCGCGGCCGAGCGCCTGATCATGTCGGCGCCCGCACAGGAACCCGCCGTGGCCGCGCGCCTGCGCGACCTGTTCGGCGCCGGCGCGGCCGCGCTGGACGCCGCCACGGTGTCCCGGGACATCCACACGATCATCGGCCTGGCGGCGTGCGACGTCGGAGTCGGCCTCGGCCCGGCCCGGATGCGGCTGGTCACCCGCAAGGACGTCTGGTTCTGCGACATCACCCCGCACGTCCGCCTCCCGGACCTGCAGCTGTCCTTCCGCGCGGCGGACGACTCCCCGGTGCTCGCGGCGTTCCTGGACGTCGTCCGCGCGAACTGCAGCGAAGTCGGCACCCGTCTCGACGACGTCCTCGCTCGCCGCGAAGCCCGGTCGGTCAAGCAGTAGTCAGCCGCGTTTGAACAGAAGTGGTCAGCGGTCGAGCCACGGAGCGAGCAGCGTCTCCAGGTCGGCGTCCGACAGCGCCCGCGGGCCGCCGTGGAACTCGTGCCAGCGCGCCGCGTCGCACGCTGCCGTGTACTCCACCTCGAACGCCCGCATCAGCACGTACATGAACGTCACCGAGCTGAACCGCTCGCCCAGCAACGTCCGGGCCTCACGCGCGACATCGGTCGCGCCGACGAAGTCCTTCAGCTTCAACGATTCCGCAGCCGGGTCCAACAGGCTGGGGGCATACATCACAACGATTTCTCCATACTAGAAACGAAAACTCAGCCTTCAGCGGCCAGCTGCCCACACGCCGCGGCAATGTCCTGGCCCCGCGTGTCGCGCACCGTGCACGCTACTCCGCCCGCGTTGACCAGCCGCACGAACTCCCGCTCCACCGGCTTCGGCGACGCATCCCACTTCGACCCCGGCGTCGGGTTCAACGGAATCACGTTGACGTGCACCAGCTGACCCAGGTGCTTGCGCAGCCGCTTGGCCAGCAACTCAGCACGCCAGGGCTGGTCATTGATGTCCCGGATCAACGCGTACTCGATCGAGACCCGCCGACCGGAGGTGTCGGCGTAGTACCGGGCAGCAGAGAGCACCTCGTCCACCGACCAGCGCTCGTTCACCGGCACCAGCGTGTCCCGCAGCTCGTCATCCGGCGTGTGCAGCGAAACCGCCAGCCGCACCTGCATCTTCTCGTCCGCCAGCTTCCGGATCGCCGGCGCCAAACCAACGGTCGACACCGTCACCGAACGCTGACCGATCCCCAAACCCCCCGGAGCCGGGTCGGTGATCCGCCGAACCGCAGCCACCACGCGCTTGTAGTTCGCCAGCGGCTCACCCATCCCCATGAAGACGATGTTAGAGAGCCGCCCGGGACCGCCGGGCATCGTGCCGTCGCGCATGACCGCCGCCGCCGAGCGGACCTGGTCCACGATCTCCGCCGTCGACAGGTTCCGGTCCAGACCACCCTGGCCCGTCGCGCAGAACGGGCACGCCATGCCGCAGCCCGCCTGGCTCGAGATGCACAGCGTCGCGCGGTCCGGGTAGCGCATCAGGACGCTCTCCAGGAGCGTGCCGTCGTGCGCCCGCCACAGCGTCTTACGGGTCGCGCCGCGATCAGCCTCCAGCGCGCGGACCTCCGTCAGCAGCGTCGGCATCAACGACTCGACGAGCCGGGAGCGCGAAGCCGCCGGGATGTCCGTCATCTCGGCCGGGTCGACCGTCAGGCGGGAGAAGTAGTGGTTCGACAGCTGCTTCGCCCGGAACGGCTTCTCCCCCAGTTCCGCCACCGCGGCAGCGCGCTCGGCCACGGAAAGGTCGGCGAGGTGGCGCGGCGGCAGGCCGCGCTTGGGGGCGTCGAAGACGAGCGGGAGGGCAGTCATAACCTGACCAGTGTCCCACGCGCCCACCAGCACCGCCCGAACCGCCCTGGCGGAATGTACGCCAGGTCACCGGCGAAACCGGGAAGGCCGTCCGGGAGTCCAACAGCGGACGAAAGAGGTGAGCCCGTGTCCTTCCGGCACAGCGTCCTGGCCCTCGCGGTGGTCCTGAGCGCCGCCGCCTGCAGCACGTCGACCGCCGGGCAGGCGCAGCCCGTGCCGACGGTGACGAAGGCCGCCGGGCCGCAGGTCGTCGTCGGGACGATGCACGTCACGCTGCCCCCGGGCGCGAAGTACACCCAGGCGAGTGCAGACGGCCTGCTCGACGGCTGCCTCGCCGAAGGCACCGTCGTCTGCGAAGCGCGGCTCCTCGACCTGCACGAAGCGACCGCGGACCCCAACGCGCCCATCAACCTCCCGAGCGCGAAGCGGCCCTTCGGCTGGTACACGGGAACCGACGTGCCGACGTGCATCACGCCCGCCTCGCCGCCCGGGCAGGCCGCGGAGGCGACCGGCAGCAACCTCGTCGAGTCCGGCTTCAAGCCGATCGGCCCGAAGACGGCCGAGTACGGCCGCTGGGAGGTCACCTGCAAGGACGAGACGCAGAACAACCAGGTCCGGATGTGGTGGCTGCCGACGAGCAAGATCCTCGTCGTCCAGTACGGGGCGTTCGAAGGCTGGAACGAGAAGATGGACGCCCTGCTCGCCGGCGCGACCTTCAGCTGACGGCATCGAGCGCGGCCCGGATGATCGCGTCCGTGTCGATGCCGTGGTACCGGTAGACGTCCTCCAGCGACCCCGACTGCCCGAACCGCGTGACGCCCAGCGCGACCGACGGCACCCGGTTGACCCCGGCCAGGAACGCCAGCGTGTGCGGGTGCCCGTCGAGCACCGTGACCAGCGGCTTCGCCCGCGAAGCCGGGAACACCTGGTCCAGGATCCACGACTCGCCGCCGCCCCGGCCCGACCGCGCCTGGACCGCCTCGAACAGCAGGCCCGGGCTGGTCACGCACACGACGTCCGCCTCGACGCCCACCTGCGCCAGCCGCTCGGCCGCCGCCAGGGTGTCCGGCACCAGCGCGCCCATCGCCGCGAGCGTGACCGAAGGCGCCGAAGCCCGCCGCAGCAGGTAAGCCCCCGCGACGACCTGACGGCGACGGCGTTCGCGCGCGGCCGGGTCGGTGGGCACCGCGGCGAGCGTCTGGTCGACCGGGCGCGTCGAGAGCCGGAAGTACGACGACGTGCCGCCCGGCTTGCCGAGCCGGCCGAGCGCCGCCAGCAGCGTCCACTCGGTGTCGATCGCGAACGCCGGTTCGTAGCTGACGCAGCCGGGCTGCTCGATGCCGATCGACGGCGTGGTGATCGACTGGTGCGCGCCGCCCTCCGGGGCGAGCGTGACGCCGGACGGCGTGCCGATCAGGATCGACTGCCCGCCCGCGTAGATGCCGAACGACCACGGCTCGAGCGCGCGCTCGACGAACGGGTCGTACATGACGCCGATGGGCAGCAGCGGCTCGCCCCACCGGCTCCAGGTCGCGCCCAGCTCGCCCAGCAGGCCGACCAGGTTCGTCTCGGCGATGCCCAGCTCGACGTGCTGCCCGGTGGGCTTCTCCCGCCAGTGCATGATCGTCTCGGGGTCGTCCTCGAACCAGTCGCGGCGCTCGGTGGCCGACCAGACGCCGACCTTGTTGACCCAGCCGCCGAGGTTGGTCGTCGAGCTGACGTCGGGGCTGACCGTCACGACGCGCTTCGCCGCTTCGGGCGCTTCGCGCGTCAGGTCCAGCAGGACGCGCCCCAGCGCCGCCTGCGTCGTAGCCATCCCAGAAGGCGTACGCCCGATGTCGACGGGCAGTTCCAGCGAAGGCGCCGAAGGAACGTCCGGACGGCGAAGGCGCGAAGCGACTTCAGCGCACAACTCGGCTTCGGGCGATCCGTCAGCGAAGCCCTCCCACGGCGAAGCGAGGTCCGTACCCAGCGAAGCAGCCAGTTCTTCCATCTGCGAAACGGTCAGCAGCGACGAGTGGTTCTGCGGATGCCCCTGGGTGGGCAGACCGCGGCCCTTGACCGTGTAGCAGAAGATCACTGTCGGCCGGTCGTCCGCGATGGACGCGAAGACCTCGTCGAGCGAGCCGAGGTCGTGGCCGCCGAGGTTCCGGATGGCGGCGAGCAGCGTCTCGTCGTCCAGCGACGCGACCAGCTCGGACAGAGCGGCGTTCCCCGCGGGCAGCCGGTCACGCACCTGCGCGGCGTCGCAGCGCAGCAGCCGCTGGTACTCGGGGTTCGGCATCCCGTCGATGCGGGCGCGCAGCTCGGCGCCGCCGGGCCGGGTGAACAGCTCCTCCAGCAGACGGCCGTACTTCAGCGTCAGCACCTGCCAGCCGGCGGCGCCGAACATGCCCTGCAGCCGCCCGGCCGCGATGTTCGGGACGACGCGGTCGAGCGACTGGCGGTTGAGGTCGACGATCCAGACGATCTCGCCCAGCTCGGCGACGGCCGGGTCGAGGATGGCCTCCCAGATCGCACCTTCGTCCAGTTCGGCGTCGCCGACCAGCGAGTACTGGCGCCCGGTGCCCGCGTCGGACCCCCGGGTCGTCAGGTAGCGGCGCGCCAGCGCGCCCCAGATCGGGGCGGTCGCGCCGATGCCGACCGAGCCGGTCGAGTAGTCGACGGGGTCGGGGTCCTTGGCACGGCTCGGGTAGCTCTGCAGGCCGCCGAACTCGCGCAGCGTCGGCAGGTAGGCCTCGTCCAGCTCGCCGAGCAGGTAGTTGATCGCGTGGAGCACCGGCGACGCGTGTGGCTTCACCGAGACGCGGTCCTCGGGACGCAGGTGCCGGAACCACAGCGACGTCATGATCGACACGAGCGACGCGCACGACGCCTGGTGCCCGCCGACCTTCAGCCCCGACGGGTTGGGCCGGACCCGGTTGGCCTGGTGCACGATCGCCGTGGCGAGCCACAGGACCCGCTGCTCGATCGCGGTGAGCGCCGGGGCGGTCACGGGGGCATGGGTCATCGTCGACACACCTTTCGTGCAGGAAGCGCACACCAGGACAGCACTGGTGCGCGCTTCGCACAACCGATACCGCCGTGAGTGCGCAGAATGCCCACCGAAAGCGAACGGCTCAGGTCTCCGGGTGCGCAGAATGCACGCGCTCCAGCAGGGGCGTCAGGCGGTACGGGACGAGCTCGCGCATGACGAGCGAGATGTTCGTCCGCTCGACGCCCGGCGAGGCGAGGATGCGCCCGGCGATGCGGTAGAGGTCATCGGCGTCGACGGCCACCACCTGCACCATCAGATCGCTCGCGCCGGTCAGTCCGCAGACCTCGGTGACCTCGGGGATCGTGGCCAGGGCGTCGGCGATCTCGGCCAAGCGCCGCTGGTCGACCATCGCGTTGACGAACGCCCGCAGGGGGTAGCCCAGCCGCGCGGGGTCGATGCGGCGTTCGAACGAGCGGAGGACGCCGCGCTGCTCGAGCCGCGCGAGCCGGGCCTGCACGGTGTTGCGGGACAGGCCCAGCCGTTCGGCCAGCGCGACTGCCGTGGCCCGGGGGTCCTCCCCCAGCGCTTCCAGCAGGCGCGCGTCGATCTCGTCGATGGTTTCCGGCACGCCGCCGATCATCCCAGTTCGGACCCGGGTTGCCATCCGACTGTTTCCGATATATCGTGAACGTGTCGCAACCGTTCGAGAAAGGAACAACCGACATGCGTAGGCAACGACACCCCTTCACTCAAGAACACCCCTTCGCCCAGGAACGTGGGCGTGCACCCTTCGGTGGCTTCGGCGACTTCGGCCCGGGCTTCGGGCCGGGTTTCGGTCCGCGCGGCGGACGCGGCCGGGGACACGGACCGGGCCGGCGGGGTCACGGCGGACGGCGCAGCCGCCGCGGTGACGTCCGCGCCGCGATCCTGGCGCTGCTCGCCGAGCAGCCCCGGCACGGCTACGAGATCATCCGCGAAATCGGCGAGCGCTCCGGCGGCTTCTGGCGGCCCAGCCCCGGCTCGGTCTACCCGACGCTGCAGCTGCTGGCCGACGAAGGCCTGGTCATCAGCAAGGACGAGCACGGCAAGAAGCTCTTCGAGCTGACCGACGCCGGCCGCACCGCCGCGGAAGAGCAGGACAGCACCCCGCCGTGGGAGCAGATCGCGCAGGACGTCGACCCGAGCGAGGTCGGGCTCGCGAAGGCGGGCAAGAACCTGGCCGCCGCCGTCGTGCAGATCATGCGCGCGGGCTCCGAGAGCCAGCAGGCCCGCGCGGCCGAGGTGCTCAACGACGCCCGGCGCTCGCTCTACGGCATCCTCGGCGAAGACGAGGACGAGTCCTCGGCGCCCGGAGAGGCAGCCGAGTGACCTGGCAGGACGAGGCCGGTGGGCTTCACCCGCGTGTGGACGCGGTAGCCCACCGGCAGCGTCAGGTCCTGCGCGCGATTCCCGTTACGCTGCAAGGACTCCGCGATCGCCTGTTCGGCGACGCGCTTGCTGAACTCGATCTTCAGCACGGCTTCCAGGTCGGCGGCGGCCGGGAAACGCCATTCCGTGGCGACCCGGCGTAGGCCGAACCCGGCGCGGGCGAAGAACCGCTCCACCGCCACCGGGTCGTAGTGCGGCAGGTCGGCGCGCATCCAGCCGCCGTAGGGCTCGCTGGTCACGTCGAGGTCGACGATCACGATCGTCCCTCCCGGCCGCAGCACCCGCTCGGCCTCCGCGAGTCCCGGCTCGCAGCCGGGACCGAAGAAGTACGCCGTGCGCGCGTGGACGACGTCGACGCTCGCGCTGCGGACCGGCAGCCGCTGGGCCCGGCCCATCCGGACGTCCACGTTCGACAGTCCCTCGACGCGCTTCAGCGCGCTTCGCACCAACGGCTCGTGCGGCTCGATCCCGAGCACTGAGCGGGCTTCGCGGGCGAAGCGCGGCAAGTGGAAGCCGTCCCCGCACCCGACGTCCAGCACGTCGCGGCCGGCCCAGCCGGCTTCTTCGCGCAGCACGCGCCAGATCTCGCCGCCGCTGTCCTGCGCCCGGTTCTCCAGCTCGTAGTCGGCCGGGTGGTACCAGATGTTCGGACTCGGCACGACCTCCGCGCGCCGGGACGACCACCGCACCGCTGCTCCTTTCGGGCTCTCCTGCGCCGGCAGTGATTTTCCGGCGGCCGAATCTTGGCGGAAACCACACAGTTCACGCTTAGAATTCGGTGGGTCTCGGGAGGAGCACTTCATGTCGATCGGCCCGTCCAGTCCCCCGTCCCCGGTTCCGGCCGGGCTTCCGTGCTGGATCGAGCTGGCCTGCCGCGAGCAGGCCGTGGCGGAGAGATTCTACGGTGCCCTCTTCGGCTGGGAGTACACCACTCAACGGGATCCGGCGACGTCCGACGGCCGGTACGCCATCGCGACGCTGACCAACCTCCCCGTCGGCGGCCTGTACCGCGCCGCGCAGGGCGCGCCGCTGGGGTGGATGCCGCACCTGTCCGTGCCGCACACCGCGAGCGCGGCCGAGTGGGTGGAGCACCTCGGCGGGCGGCTGACGCTCGGGCCGATGCCGATCCCGCGGCGCGGCACGATCCTGCACGCCTACGACGCGTGCGGCGCGCCGGTGGTGTTCTGGGAGGTGCCGCCGGACTGGGAGTTCGTCACCGGGATCCCCAACACCTTCAGCGGCGCGGACCTCAACACGCACGACGGCGTCGCGGCGGATCACTTCTACACCAAGCTCTTCACCTACGGCAGCCACCAGATCGGCGACGGCGAGTCCCTGGACTACGTCGAATGGCTCATCGAGCACGAGCCCGTGCTGTACCGGTACGTCATGGGTTCGGAGTACAGCCTCGACACCCCGCCGCACTGGCTCGTCTACTTCGACATCGACCCGGCGCGCGGCGTCGACGCCGTGGCGGGCGAGGCGCTCATGCACGGCGGCACCGTCGTGATCCAGCCCTACGACACGCCGTTCGGCCGGATGTCGATCCTCGCCGACCCCGAAGGCGCCGTCTTCGCGGTGATCGACCACTCGCGCGTCTCCGAGGACTGGGGCCGCGCCGAGGTCGACGACCCCTACGACGACTGACGCTCGGCGAACGCCAGGCCCACGACCAGCGCGTACCCGCCCGCCACCAGCCACATCCCGGTGGCGGGCAGCAGCGCGCCGACGAGCGCGACCCCGATCGCCCCGCCGGTCTGGCGGGACGCGTTGAGCACGCCGGCGGCCAGCCCCGCCTTGCCCGGCAACGAGTTCATCGCCAGCGACGTCATCGCGGGCATGGCCAGCGAGCAGCAGCCGAAGACGACCGAGACCACGACGAACGGCACGAGCGCGCGTTCCGCGGGCAGCAAGGCGAAGCCGATCGCTCCGGCGAGCCCGGCCAGCGCGCCCGCGACCATCGGGACCCGCGGGCCGAACCGCCCGGTCAGACGTCCGCTGAAGAACGCGTTGAGCCCGACCGCCATCGTCAACGGCACCAGTGCGAGCCCGGCCGCCAGCGCGCCCAGCGACCAGGCGCGTTGCAGGAACAGCGCGAGGCAGAAGAGCGTGCCGTAGAGGCAGAAGTTGAACAGGCCGCCGATCCCGGTCGCCACGGCGAAGTTCCGGATCCGCAGGATCTCCAGCGGCAGCACGGGTCCGGGAACGCGCTTCTCGACCGCGACGAACACCGCACCGGCCACCACTCCCCCGGCGAGCAACGCGAGCGTCGCCGGCGCGAACCAGCCGGCGTGCCCGGCTTCGATGAACCCGGCGACGAACGCGGCCAGCGACGCCGTGCCGAAGAGCTGTCCGGCGAAGTCGAGGTGGGTCTCCTGCCGCGGCGGTTCCGTGACCGCGCGGCGCGTCAGGACGATGGCGACGATCCCGACCGGGACGTTGACCGCGAAGACGAGCCGCCAGTCGGCGAGGCCGACCGCGAGCCCGCCGAGCATCGGCCCGGCGGCCAGCCCGACGCCGCTCATGCCGCCCCAGACGCCGAGGGCGCGCGCCCGCTCCCGCGCGTCCGGGAACTGGTGGACGATCAAGGCCAGCGACGACGGCAGCAGCGCGGCGGCACCCGCCCCTTGGACCGCGCGGGCCGCGATGAGCCAGGTGGCGTCCCCGGCGAGCGCGCAGCCGACGGACGCGACGACGAAGACGGCGACACCCGCTTCGAAGACGCGTCGCGAGCCCCACCGGTCACCGGCGGCGCCCCAGGTGAGCAGGAACGCGGCGAGCGTGACGGTGTAGGCGTCGACGACCCACTGCAGCGCGGCGATCGACGGCTCGCCGAAGTCGGCGCCGATCGCGGGGAGGGCCAGGTTCACGATGGTCGCGTCGAGCGTGATCATCAGGAAGCCCAGGCAGACGGCGGACAGAGCGAGCTTCGCCGGAGCGCGGGTTTCGGTGGTCATGCCCCCGAGTCAAACCCGCGGAAGCTTCGGCCGTCCACGAACCGTTGCCTCCGGGCTGGGAGGCTCAGGCTCCCACCGCAGGTCAGCCGATCGGGACGAACGCCGAAAGCAGCAGCCAGGAGACGACCGCCGAGGGCAGCAGCGAGTCGAGGCGGTCCATGATCCCGCCGTGCCCGGGCAGCAGCGTGCCCATGTCCTTGACGCCGAGGTCGCGCTTGATCAGCGACTCGACGAGGTCGCCCAGGGTCGCGGTCAGCACGATCGCGACACCGAAGATGACGCCCTGCCAGACGTGCCCGTCCAGCAGCAGGCTCAGGGTGAGAGCACCGGCGACGACGCCACCGACCAGCGAACCGCCGAAGCCTTCCCAGGTCTTCTTCGGGCTGATGGTCGAGGCCATCGGGTGCTTCCCGCCGAGCACGCCGGCGATGTAGCCGCCGGTGTCGGACGCGACGACGCCGATCAGGAAGGTGAGCACGCGCCCGACGCCGTCCGACGGCGGAACGAGCATGGCCGCGAAGGCGCCGAAGAGCGGCAGGTAGGCGGCGGCGAACGTCGACGCGCTGATGTCGCGCAGGTAGCCCTTCGCGCCGCCGGGCAGACGCCACAGCAGGCAGGCGAGCACGGTGAGGACGAAGGCGGTGAGCGCGCCTTCGCGGCCGAACGGCCAGGCGAGCCAGATCATCGCCTGCCCGCCGACGAGCACCGGGATCATCGCGACCTTGGTGTCGGCGACCCGGCGCAGCACCCCGGCGAACTCGAAGGTGCCGACCGCGATCGCGATCGCGATGATCCCGATGAACAGGAAGCGCACGGTGAGCAGGGAAACGATGATCGCGGCGCCGAGCAGCAGCCCGACGCCGATGGCCGCGGGCAGGTTCCGGCCGGCCTTGGAGGCCTTCTTGGCCTCCGGCGCCGGTTCCGCGGCCGCCGGCACCGAGGTCGCCTCGGCAGCCCCAGCGGCCGACAACCGGCCGGCTTCGCTGGTTTCGGGGCCCGCGGGCACGGCCTGGGAGGTCGCCGAACCGGCCGCCTCGCCGGTTTCGGCGCCCGCCGGAGCCACCCCGGCGGTACCCGGGAACTCCGGCGTGACCGGGATGCCGGCGTTCGCCGACCCCGGCGTCCCGGGAGCGCCGGCCGGTTCTTCTCCGGTCGCGTCCACCCGGTCCTCGCGTTCCTCGCTCACCTGTGCCATCAGACCTCGAGCAGCTCGGCTTCCTTGTGCTTGACCAGCTCGTCGACCTTGTGGACGTAGGTGTCGGTCAGGTTCTGCAGTTCCTTCTCCGCGCGCGCGACGTCGTCCTCGCCGGCCTCGCCGTCCTTGGCGATGCGGTCCAGCTCGTCCTTGGCCTTGCGGCGGATGCTGCGGATCGACACCCGGGCGTCCTCGCCCTTGCCCTTGGCGACCTTCACCATCTCCTTGCGCCGCTCCTCGGTGAGCTGCGGGATGACGATGCGGATGACCTGGCCGTCGTTGCTCGGGTTGACGCCGAGGTCCGACTCCCGGATCGCCTTCTCGATGGCGCCGAGCTGCGTCTGGTCGTAGGGCTTGATGAGCGCCATCCGGGCTTCCGGCACGTTGACGCTGGCCAGCTGGTTCAGCGGGGTCGGCGAGCCGTAGTACTCGACGACGATCCGCGCGAACATCGTCGAGGAAGCCCGGCCGGTGCGTACCGACGTCAGCTCGTCCTTGGCGACGGACACCGCTTTTTCCATCTTCTCCTCGGCATCGAGGAGGGTCTCGTCGATCACGGTCACTCCCGTAGTTGTGATGGGTGGCGCTTGCTGATCCCAGCAGGTCTAGGCCGGCACCCCGTCGGCGGGGGTGCTGACCAACGTGCCGATTCTTTCACCACTCACCGCGCGGGCGATGTTCCCCTCGGTGAGCAGGTTGAACACGATGATCGGCATGTTGTTGTCCATGCAGAGGCTGAACGCCGTCGCGTCGGCGACCTTGAGGTCCCGCTCCAGCACCTCGCGGTGGGTGATCTCGCGGAACATCTCGGCGGTGGGGTCGGCCTTGGGGTCCGCGGTGTAGACGCCGTCGACGGCCTTGGCCATCAGCACGGCCTCGCACCCGAGCTCGAGCGCCCGCTGCGCCGCCGCGGTGTCGGTGGAGAAGTACGGCATGCCGACCCCGGCGCCGAAGATCACGACGCGCCCCTTCTCCAGGTGCCGCTCGGCGCGGCGCGGGATGTAGGGCTCGGCGACCTGGCCCATCGTGATGGCGGTCTGCACGCGGGTGGGGAGGCCTTCCTTCTCCAGGAAGTCCTGCAGCGCCAAGCAGTTCATCACGGTGCCCAGCATCGCCATGTAGTCGGCGCGGTCGCGGTCCATGCCGCGCTGCGAGAGCTCCGCGCCGCGGAAGTAGTTGCCGCCACCGATCACGACCGCGACCTGGACGCCGGTGCGGGCGACGTCGGCGATCTGCTGCGCGACCGAGTGGACGACATCCGGATCGACGCCGATCGAACCACCGCCGAACATTTCGCCGCCCAGCTTCAGCAGCACCCGCCGGTAGCCACCTTCGACCCGGTCACCCATCTATGTCGCCTCCTACGCCCCTCGACCGCTGCAACTTCTCTGGACCCGACAGTGCCCCGTCCCCGATGGACGGAGACGGGGCACTGTGGGTGTGAAACCTACGCCCTGGCCTGAACTCAGGCCTGGCCGACCTCGAACCGCGCGAACTTGGTCAGCGTCACGCCGGCCTCGTCGAGCAGGGCCTTGACGGTCTTCTTGTTGTCCTTGACCGACGGCTGCTCGAGCAGGACGTTGTCCTTGTAGTACGCGTTGACCTTGCCCTCGACGATCTTCGGCAGCGCCTGCTCCGGCTTGCCTTCCTCGCGAGCGGTCTGGTCGGCGATGCGGCGCTCGTTCTCGATGATCTCGGCGGGCACCTCGTCGCGGGTCAGGTACTTCGCGCGCAGCGCGGCGACCTGCATGGCGGCACCGCGGGCGGCGTCGGCGTCGTCACCGGTGTACTCGACGAGCACGCCGACGGCCGGCGGCAGGTCCGAGCCACGGCGGTGCAGGTAGGTCGCGGTCTGGCCCTCGAAGGCCACGACGCGGCGCAGCTCGAGCTTCTCGCCGATGCGGGCGGACAGCTCCTGGACGACCTCGTTGACGGTCTTGCCGTCGAGCTCGGCACCCTTGAGCGCCTCGACGTCGTTGGTCTTGAGGGTCTTCGCGACCTCGACGATCTTCGCGGCGAGCGCCTGGAAGTCGGCGTTCTTCGCGACGAAGTCGGTCTCGGAGTCGAGCTCGATGAGGACGCCGCCGTCGCCGGTGACCAGGCCCTCGGCGGTGGCGCGCTCGGCGCGCTTGCCGACGTCCTTGGCGCCCTTGATGCGGAGGAACTCGACGGCCTTCTCGAAGTCGCCGTCGTTCTCCTCCAGCGCCTTCTTGCAGTCCATCATGCCGGCGCCGGTCATCTCGCGCAGGCGCTTCACGTCAGCGGCGGTGTAGTTCGCCATTCTGGTAAATCCGTCCTTTGCAGGAAATCTGTGGGTTGCTACGCCGGTGCGGCCCCCCCCAAAAGGGCCGGCCGCACGGGCGGTGGGACATCAGGAGGAGGCGGTCGCCTGCTCGGTGGCGGCCTCGGTCGCGGCAGCGGCCTCGGTCGCGTCGGCGGCGGCGGTCTCGGAGCCGGCGAGCAGCTCCTTCTCCCACTCGGCCAGCGGCTCGTCGGCGGCGACGCCCGGCTCCGGCTTCGAGTCGGCCGAAGCACCGTTGCGGCTGGAGCGCTGCATCAGACCGGCGGCCGCGGCCTCGGCGACGACCTTGGTCAGCAGCGCGGCCGACCGGATCGCGTCATCGTTGCCCGGGATCGGGTAGTCGACCTCGTCCGGGTCGCAGTTGGTGTCCAGGATCGCGACGACCGGGATGTTCAGCTTCCGAGCCTCGCCGACGGCGATGTGCTCCTTCTTCGTGTCGACGATCCACACGATGCTCGGCACCTTGGCCATGTCGCGGATACCGCCGAGGGTCTTCTCGAGCTTGTCCTTCTCACGGGTGAGCGTGAGGATCTCGCGCTTGGTCAGACCTTCGAAGCCGCCGGTCTGCTCGCGCGACTCGAGCTCCTTCAGGCGCAGGAGGCGCTTGTGGACGGTCTGGAAGTTGGTCAGCATGCCGCCGAGCCAGCGCTGGTTCACGTAGGGCATGCCCACGCGCGAGGCTTCGGCCGCGATGGCTTCCTGAGCCTGCTTCTTGGTGCCGACGAACATGATCGTGCCACCGTGCGCGACGGTTTCCTTGATGAACTCGAAGGCGCGGTCGATGTAGGTCAGCGTCTGCTGCAGGTCGATGATGTAGATGCCGTTGCGCTCGGTGAAGATGTAGCGCTTCATCTTCGGGTTCCACCGACGGGTCTGGTGCCCGAAGTGCACGCCGCTGTCGAGCAGCTGCTTCATGGTGACGACGGCCATTGCCGGAATCAACCTCTTCTGTGTCGCGCGCGCCCGCTGGACGCGCTGCTCGGTTTTGTCGCTCGCGGCCGGGTGGCCGTTCGCCCTGGTGCCCGTGCCGGAGCCCGGACCCTGAGGGCTGAGAACCCCAGGGACCGCCGGACCCCGTGCGTCTCCCGCGGTAGGAAAAAATCGAGGGAACGCGCACGTGCACGCGAAGTCAGCCCGCTCACGCGGACCGCGCAGAAGATTCTACCCCCTGCCACCAGCCCCTCCCCCACCGGCGGCCGAGTTGTCCACACCGCCTCCGGAACGGCCCGAGTTGTCCACAGATTCGCGACCGGGCCCCCATGCCGGCTCGGGGTGCCGCAGGCTGGAGCCATGGAGTTGATCAACGGTTTCCGGTGGCAGGTGAAGGGTCGCGTTTGGGGTGCGATTGGCCTGGTCACGACGGGTTTTCTGGTCGGCGTCGGCGTGGTTGTTGCGGCGCCGGCGGCCTCGGGCTGGGCGGCCGGCCCGAGCGCGGCGGTGGGGTCGGCCGGGCTGGGGATGCCTCACGGTGCGGCCGGCGGGTTCAGGCCACCACCGGCCCCACCGCCCCGAACGGGTGAGCCCCCACCGTCGGCGGCCGAAGGGTGGCTGGGCGAGCGCGCGAGAGCCGAGCTGACGACGGCGGACGAGGGGGCCGCCACGCTCGGATCGACCCCGCCCGCCTCCACCAACCGGCTTCTGGTCGCACCGAGGACGGTCGCGCCCGGAGTGGCAGGACCGCCGCTGGCCGTGCCTTGGGCAGCCGCGCCCTACCCTCCGGCGGCCACGCCCTGGCCCGCCGCGCCTTACCCTCCGGCTGCCGCACCCTGGGCCGCCGCGCCTGACCCTCTGACGGCCGTGCCCTGGGGCGCGGCGCCTCACCCTCCGACAGCGGCGCCGTGGGCCGCGGCGCCTGACCCTCCGGCGGCCATGCCCTGGCCCGGCGCGCCCTACCCTCCGGCGGCCGCACCCTGGGCAGCCGCGGCTCAACCGGCGCCAGCTGCGGCCTGGACCACCGCACTCGTGGCGAGCCCGCCCTGGCCGGCCTCGGCCACCTGGACCTCGCCGGATTTCCTGCCAGCGGTGCCTCAAGGGCGGCTCTCCTGGCCGTTGTCACCCGTTCCGGTGGTCACCAAGTACTTCGATGCCCCCGAAACGCCCTACGGCGCCGGCCACCGGGGCGTCGACCTGGCCGCCGTTCCCGGGCAGGAGGTGCTCGCGGCCGATGCCGGGGTCGTCGTCTTCGCGGGGCTCGTCGGCGGGCGGCCCGTCATGTCCGTCGACCACGACGGGGGCCTGCGGACCACCTACGAGCCCGTCGAACCGAAGGTCGCCGTCGGGGACCAGGTCTATCGCGGGCAGGTGCTCGGGACCGTCCTCGCCGGCCATCCCGGCTGCGCGATTGCCGCCTGCCTGCACTGGGGTGTGCGGCGGGGCGACGAGTACGTCGATCCCCTCGCCCTCACCGGCGAGCTCGGCGAGTTCCGCCTCAAGCCGTGGGGAGGTGGGCCCTGATCAGGCGCCGGTCTGCTCGACCAGCTTGGCGCGCAGCCGCATGACCGCCCGCGTGTGCAGCTGGCTGACCCGCGACTCCGTCACGCCGAGGACCTTGCCGATCTCGGCGAGGGTCAGGCTCTCGAAGTAGTAGAGGCTGACCACGATCTTGTCGCGCTCGGTCAGCTGCGCGATCGCCTGCGCGAGCTGGCGGCGGTTGTCCTGGTCGACGAGCACCGCGACCGGGTCGACGGCGTCGTCGTCGGGCAGCGTGTCGACCAGCGAGCCGCTGTCCTTGCCCGCGGCCACCAGGTCCTCCAGTGCGACGACGCTGGTCAGCTGCAGCTGGCCGTAGAAGTCGCGCAGGTCGTCGAGGCCGATGCCCAGCTCGGCGGCGAGCTCGGCGTCGGTCGGGGTGCGGTTCAGGCGGGCGCCGAGCCGCTCCATCGCGCGCTCGGCCTCCTTGGCCTTGCTGCGGACCGCGCGCGGCACCCAGTCCTGCGAACGGAGGTCGTCGAGGATCGCGCCGCGGATGCGCTGCATCGCGTACGTCTCGAAGCGCAGGCCGCGCTCGGGGTCGAACTTCTCGATCGCGTCGACGAGGCCGAAGATGCCGGACTGCACGAGGTCACCGACGTCGACGTGGGTCGGCAGGCCGGTGCCGACCCGGCCCGCGACGTACTTGACCAGCGGGGCGTAGTGCAGCACGAGCCGATCGCGCGACGCCTGGTCGGGGCTGTCGGCGAACTGCCGCCACAGCGCCGCGATCCCGGCGTCGACGTCGTAGCCGGCGCGCGATTCCGCGGGCGCGGCGGAGTCACCGTGAGTGGTCACTCCGGTGGCTTCGGTCACGTGCGGTCCTGCGGTCATTGCACAGTCGTTCTCGGCATGCGGCTCAGTGTCGTCTCCGTGCTCGTGCGGATGCGCGTGCGCCGCCGGGCCCGCTGATGACGACCCCGGCGAGACTCCCCGGGCCGCCTCAGGCCCTGGGGTGCGCTCGGTCATGGATCGCTTTCAACCGGTCGACGGTCACATGAGTGTAGAGCTGCGTCGTGGCAAGCGTAGCGTGACCGAGCAGTTCCTGAACGCTCCTGAGATCGGCACCCCCCTCCAGCAGATGCGTCGCCGCCGAATGCCGCAGGCCGTGAGGCCCCATGTCGAGCGCTCCGGGCACCGCCGAGACGGCGTCGTGCACCACCCGGCGCACCGCCCGCGGGTCGACCCGTTTTCCCCGGACACCGAGGAAAAGCGCGGGCTCGACGCCGTCACCGGCGGTTTCCGCGACGATCTTCGGCCGCCCCTCGGTGATCCAGTCGTCGAGCGCTTGCGCCGCCGGGACGCCGAACGGCACCACGCGTTCCTTGCCGCCCTTGCCGAGGACCGTCACGACACGACGGGAGAAGTCGGCTCCACCGAGGTCCAACCCGCACAACTCGGACACGCGGATGCCGGTGGCGTAGAGCAGTTCGACGATCGCGCGATCACGCAGGGCGACCGGATCGCGTTCGGCCGCCCCGGCCGCCGACGCCTGCATGACCTCCCCCGCCTGCGCGGCGCGCAGCACCCCCGGCAGGGTGCGGTGCGCCCGCGGCGCGGCCAGCCGGCCACCGGGGTCGGTCGCGAGGACGCCGGTGCGGTGCGCCCAGGCGGTGAAGGTCCGCGCCGACGCGGCCCGCCGCGCGAGTGTCGTCCGGCTGGCCCCACCGGTCTGCTGGGCGGCGAGCCACGACCGCAGCCGCGCGAGGTCCAGCTCGGCGAGCGCGCCACCGCCGTCCACGACGAACCCGAGCAGCGACACCGCATCGCCGACGTACGCCCGGACGGTGTGCGCGGACAGGCCGCGTTCGAGCCCGAGGTGCCGTTCGTACCCGGTGACGACGTCCTGGACCGGCTCGGGCAGCCCGGCCCGGAGCGCGCGCAGGTCCGGACGGCGGCCCCGGCCGGAGTGTGATGGCGGCGGCATGGATGTCACGCTGCGCGAACAACCGCCTCCGGTCAAGGATCGCCACGCGGGCACACCGGACCGGCCGAACACCTTCGACGATTTCGCCCGGATTTCGTGGCGTTCACGCGCTTTCCCTCCGTCGTCGCCAGCCCGCGTCGCCGCGGACGGCGAATCCGTCGATCTCCAACGCGGGCAACAGGGCCCGCACTTTCCGCAGCGGCAGTCCGGATTCGGCCGCGATTTCGGAGTCGGACCGGTCGGCGCGTGCGGCGAGCGCCTCGTAGGCGCGCAACGCCTCGGGGCCCAGCCGGTCGGTCGGGCGTTTCGGCCGGGCGGTCGGGTCTTCGGCGATGCCGAAGCGGCCGACGGTCTCGAGGATCTCGTCGACGGTCGAGACGAGCGTCGCGCGGGAGTCGCGGATCAGGTCATGGCAGCCGACGGACATCCCCGACGAGATCGGCCCCGGCACGGCCATGACGACCTTCCCGAGGGCCCCGGCGGTGCTGGCCGTGTTGCGCGCACCGCTGCGTTTCCCGGCTTCGACGACCAAGGTGCCCTCGGTGAGGGCCGCGATCAGCCGGTTGCGGACCAGGAACCGGTGGCGGGCGGGCGGCGTGCCGGGCGGGTATTCGCTGACGACGGCACCGCCGTTGCGGACGATCCGGTTCAGCAGCCCGACGTGGCCGGCCGGGTAGCCGGCATCGACGGCGCAGCCGAGCACCGCGACGGTGACCCCCGACGCGGCGAGCGCACCGCGGTGGGCGGCGCCGTCGATGCCGTAGGCCGCGCCCGAGAAGACGGGAACGCCCCGGGTGGCCAGGCCGTAGGCCAGCTCGGCGGCGTGGTGCTCGCCGTACTCGGTCGCCGCCCGAGCCCCGACCACGGCGACGGCGCGGTCGGCGGCGGTGCCCAGCGCGACCTCGCCGGAGACCCACAGCGCGAGCGGAGGAACGGCTTCGGACACACCGCGCCGAGCCGCTTGCTCGAGGGCGAGCAGCGGCCAGGCGGGCCACTCGTCGTCTTCCGGGACGACGAGCCGAGCACCGGCCGCGGTGGCTCGCGCGAAGTCCTGGTCGACGAGGTCGTACTCACGGCGCGCCTCGGTCGCCTTGAGCACTTCGGGCGGACAGTCGCCTCGACGGACCCGGGCGGCCGCGTCGACCGGGCCATGCGCGGCGACAAAGGCGCTCAGCGCCGCGGCCGGCGGTTCCGCGACCCGCAGGAGGTAGGCGCGGGCCCGGCGCAGCTCGTCGGCGCTCATGCCGCCACCCGCTCGCGGAACGCAAGGGCCGAGCTGACCTGGTCGGCGCCGGGGCGGGGTTCGCCGTCCAGATCGGCCAAGGTCCAGGCGATGCGCAGGCAGCGGTCGGCGCCGCGGCCGCTCAAGGCACCTCGGTCCAGAGCCCGGTCCAGGAGGACGGTCGCATCCGGTGGCAGTGTGAACTTCCGCCTCAGGGCCGGCCCGGGAACCTCCGAGTTCGACCGCCAGCCGTGCTCACTCCACCGTCGCGCGGCGCGCTCGCGCGCCTGCAGCACCCGGCCGCGGACCGTTTCCGAGGACTCCGCCGGCCCGGTGTCGTGCGCGCTTATCGCGCTCAACGGCCGCAGCCGAACCCGCAGGTCGACGCGGTCCAGCAGCGGTCCGGACAGCCGGCCCAGGTAGCGCCGCCGCGCTGTCGGCGAGCACACGCAGTCAGCGTCCTTCGGTGGTGCGCACGCGCACGGGTTCGCCGCCAGCACCAGCTGGAACCGCGCCGGGTAGGTGATCGCGCCCTTCACCCGCGCGATGCGCACCTCGCCCTCTTCGAGCACCGTCCGCAGCGACTCGAGGCATTGGCCGCCGAACTCGCAGACCTCGTCCAGGAACAGCACGCCGCGGTGGGCGCGGCTGATCGCCCCGGGCATCGCGATTCCGCTCCCGCCCCCGATGAGAGCGGCGATGGAGATCGAATGGTGGGGTGCGACGAACGGCGGCACGGTGACCAGCGGCGAGGACTTCGACAGCGAGCCGTCGACCGAATGGACCGCCGTCACTTCCAACGACTCGTCGGACGACAACCGCGGCAACAGGCCCGGCAGCCGCTTCGCCAGCATCGTCTTCCCGACGCCTGGTGGCCCCGTGAGCAGGAGGTGGTGGCCGCCCGCCGCGGCGACCTCCAGCCCCCACCGTGCCTCCGGCTGGCCGACCACGTCGGCCAGGTCGGGAGTTTCGGGTGCCGCAGCCGGGGAAGGTGGGGACGGCGCCGGGAGGTCGAGCTCGCTCTTCAACCACGCCACCAGGTCTCGCAGGTGCGGCGCTCCCGCGACGTCGATGCCGTCCACCAGGGCGGCCTCCGCCAGGGAGTCCTGCGGCACGACGGCGCGCCCGTACCCCGCGGCGCGCGCCGCCAGCAGGCCGGGCAGGATGCCGCGGACCGCGCGGATCCGCCCGTCCAACGCGAGTTCGCCCAGCAGCACAGTGCCGAGCAGCCGCGTTGTCGGCACGGCGCCCGTCGCCGCGAGGATCGCGGCCGCGATACCGAGGTCGTACGCCGAACCGACCTTCGGCAGGTTCGCCGGCGAGAGCCCGAGGGTGACCTTGCCGTCGGGCCACGGCTGGCCCGAGTTGCGGATGGCGGACCGGACGCGGTCCTTGGCTTCGCGCAGCCCGGCGTCGGGAAGCCCGACGAGGGTGACCCGGCTGAGCCCGCCGCCCAGATCCGCCTCGATCTCGATGATCCGGCCGTCGATCCCCAGGAGGGCGGCGGACCAGGCTTTGGCGATCGGCATCAGAACGCCGCCTCGATGTGCTGGACGCGGGGGCGCCTGCCCGGCTCCGCGAGGATCGTCACGACGTCGTAGCGGACTGGGCACCAGCCGATCCGGAACTCGCGCAGCCAGCGCTCCGCCGCCCGGCGTACGCGGCCCGCCTTCTCTTCCGTCACCGTCTCCGAGGGCAAGCCGAACTCGGTGCCCGTGCGCGTCTTGACCTCGCAGAACACGACGCGGGTGCGGTCGGTGAGGATCAGGTCGATCTCGCCTTCGCGGCAGCGCCAGTTGCGGCCCAGCAGGACCAAGCCGCTGTCCTGCAGATGCCGGGACGCCAGGTCTTCGCCCCACGTGCCCAGGTCGCGGCGGTGTCTTGCGAGCTGGTCGGTGCCCGTCATCGTGTCGCCCCCTCGTCGGTGCGCCCGTCACCGGGGCGGTCCCGGCGATCACGGTGCGTGTGCGTTCGACGATGCCAGGGGGCGGCACGGCGAAACCAGACCGGAATCGCCGGGCTGTGGACAACCGGGGGTATGTGGACAACTCGTCCACGGATCGCCGCGGGACGGCCGGAACTGTCGGGCCGCTGTGCTACGGGCGCGAAGAAAAACCCGCGCCGGTTCGTCCAGGACTGGACGAACCGGCGCGGGTGACGAAACGGGAGCTCAGCCCGAGAACGGGCCGTCCTCGGGCAACCTCAGGTCCGGCTTGTCCAGCTCTTCGACGTTGACGTCCTTGAACGTGATGACCCGGACGTGCTTGACGAACCGGGCGGGGCGGTACATGTCCCAGACCCACGCGTCGGACATGCGGACCTCGAAGTACACCTCGCCGCCGCCGTCGCGGACCTGGACGTCGACCGCGTTCGCCAGGTAGAACCGCCGCTCGGTCTCCACCACGTACGAGAACTGGCCGACGATGTCGCGGTACTCGCGGTACAGCGAGAGCTCCATCTCGGTCTCGTACTTCTCGAGATCCTCTGCGCTCATGAAATCCGCGCCCCTCCTCGGGCTCGTGCTGCTCCGGCGGAGCGTTCATTGTGACCCACATCCGCGCCCGGGGCATGCAGCGGCAGGCTGAGTTGTGGCTCGAGTGCCTCGTCGAGGACGGCGGTCAGGCTCGCCGCGGCCCCGGACTCCATGGCCTTCTCCAGCGCCGCGTACGTCAGGACGACCGGCCGCGAAGGCCGCAAGCCGTGCTTGACGGCCACTGTCGCGACGTTCGTGTACGACCACCGGTGGACGTCGCTGGGGCCGTGCTCGCGCAGCGCCGCCAGGTGGTCGGACGTGCTGTAACCCTTGTGCACGTCGAAACCGTAGTGCGGGAGGTCGTCGTGGTAGCCCGCCATGATGCGGTCCCGCGTCACCTTCGCCAGCACCGACGCGGCCGCGATGCACGCCACCGAGCGGTCGCCCTTGATCACCGCCGCGTTCGGCGCCGTCAGGCCCGGGACCCGGAACCCGTCGGTCAGGATGTAACCCGGCGACACGCGCAGCGCCGCCGCGGCGCGCCGCATGCCCTCCAGGTTCATCACCCGGATGCCGTAGAGATCGACCTCGGCCGTCGGGATGACGATCACGGAGTAGTCGACGGCCCGCTTGAGGATCAGGTCGTAGACCCGGTCGCGCGCCTTGGCCGTCATCAGCTTCGAGTCCGTCAGCTCGGTGAGCTTCGCGTCCCCCTGCTTGAGCACGCAGGCCGCGACCACCAGCGGCCCCGCGCACGCCCCGGCGCCGGCTTCGTCCACACCGGCGACCGGGCCGAGGCCACGGCGGTCGAGCGCGCCCTGCAGCCCCCAGAAGAGGTCGCCGCGCACCACGGCCCGCGGCGGCCGGATGGGCTCGGCCGCGGTGAGGGGAACGGGAAGAGTCAAGGCTGGATCACCCGTCTGCCGACACGGATCGGGGTGGCTAGCGTTTCCGGCGCAGTCCGGACTTGAGCTTGCGCCCCACGAAGAGCGCGGGCCAGGCCGCCGCGACGCCGGCGCCGAGCGGGATGCCGCTCTGCCAGGCCGGCGCGCCGAGCGCCACCGGCTGGGCCGCTTCCTGCGGGTTGTGGTCGGTGATCCCGCCCCACCGGCTCGGCGGCAGGACGATGATCCGCGCCTTGCCGATGATGTTGTCCACGGGGACCGCGCCGTTCACGCCGCCGCCGCCCTGGAACCGGGAGTCGTCGGAGTTGTTCCGGTTGTCGCCCATGACCCAGACCGTCCCCGCGGGGACCTTGACCGGTTCGAAGGGACGCTCCGTCTGGTTGGCCGCGTCTTCCCAGTGGACGTACGGCTCGTCGAGCCCCTTGCCGTCCACGACGACCCGGCCCTGCGTGTCGCAGCACTGGACGGTCTGGCCGCCGACCGCGATCACGCGCTTGACGAAGTCGCGCTCGTCCGGCGGGGCGAACCCGACCAGCGAGCCCAGACCGCGCAGGCCCTGGACGACGATGTTGCTCGACTCCTGGGGCGCGATCTCGTTGTTGACCCACGCCGGCGGACCCTTGAACACGATCACGTCGCCCGGCGAGGGCTCGGTGAAGTCGTAGGTGACCCGGTCCACGAGGATCCGGTCACCGGTGCAGCCGGGGCACCCGTGCAGGGTGGCCTCCATGGACCCCGAGGGGATCATGAAGACCTTCGCGAGGAATGTCTGGATCAGGATCGTGAGCACCAAGGCGATCACGAGCAGGATCGGCAGTTCCTTCCAGAACGACCGTTTCTTGGCGGGCTTGGCTCGCCGCCGTCGGGACCCCCCGCGCTCCTCGGAGCGGGACCGCCTCGGCTGGTCCTCTTCGGAGCGATCGGGGTCATCCTCAGGAGCGTTCTGGGACACGGGTTCGGCCACGTCGTCAGGCTACCGGTAACCGGGTTGTGACTCAGTTAGCCGAGGCCGTCTCGCGGTTCTCGCGGCGCTCCTTGATCTTGGCCTTCTTGCCGCGCAGGTCGCGCAGGTAGTACAGCTTCGCGCGCCGCACGTCACCGCGCTTGTGGACCTCGACCTCGGCGATGTTCGGCGAGTGCACCGGGAAGGTGCGCTCCACGCCGACACCGAAGGAAATCTTGCGAACGGTGAAGGTCTCCCGGATGCCACCGCCCTGACGACGGATGACCACGCCCTGGAAGACCTGGTTGCGCTCGCGGTTGCCCTCGATGACGCGGACACTCACCTTGAGCGTGTCGCCCGGGCGGAAGTCCGGGATGTCGGAACGCAGCGACTGCTTGTCCAGCGCGTCCAGGGTGTTCATCGGTGGTCCGTCCTCGTCTTCGTATGGCTTGCGTACACGTCCCCAGGCGCGCAACGGTGCCGCTGCGGGCGACCCGGGGGGCTGATGGCGGGCTCGTGAACGAGGAGGTCCACTCACGCCAACCTGTCAAGTATTACAGACCGGGATCGGGCGGCGGGAACCGGCCCTGAGCCTGCTCGGGGTCCAAGCCCTCCAGGACCCCTCGATCGTGCTTGTCGAGACTACCTTCCGGCAGGCCGGCCAGGAGATCGGGGCGGCGTCGGGCCGTCCGCTCCAGGGCCTGGTCGCGCCGCCAGCGGTCGATCAGCGCGTGGTTGCCGGAGCGCAGGACGTCCGGCACCGCCAGGTCCCGCCACACCTCCGGGCGGGTGTAGCTGGGCCCTTCCAGCAGACCGTCGGAGAACGAGTCCTCGGCGGCCGAACGCGCGTTGCCGAGCACGCCGGGCAGCAGCCGGACGACGGCCTCGACGATGACCAGCACCGCCGCCTCGCCGCCGACCAGCACGTAGTCGCCGATCGACACCTCGTCGACCGGCATCCGGCGCGCGGCGTCGTCGACGACCCGCTGGTCGATGCCCTCGTAGCGGCCGCAGGCGAACACCAGGTGCTTTTCCCCGGCGTACGCGTGCGCCAGCTCCTGCGTGAACGGTTTGCCCGCCGGCGTCGGCACGACGAGCCGCGTCTCGGAACTGCAGACGTCGTCCAGGGCCGGGCCCCAGATCTGCGGCTTCATCACCATGCCGGGCCCGCCGCCGTACGGCGCGTCGTCGACCGCGCGGTGGACGTCGTGGGTCCAGTCGCGCAGGTCGTGCACGCCGACCTCGATGAGACCGCGGTCGATCGCCCGGCCCAGCAGCGCGGCGCGCAGCGGGTCGAGGTACTCGGGGAAGATCGTGACGACGTCGATGCGCACCCGGTCACCAGTTCCAGTACTCGGTGGCCTCGGCGTGCCACGGCGATTCGACCTGCTGGTCGATCGTGAAGGCCATGCCGAGCCCCTGCGCGATCCGGATGTCCCGGCGCTCGGTCTCGTGGATCGGCGAGCCGGCCGGGAGGTCCTTGTCGTCCCACCAGGACTCGCTCTGCGCGATGCAGGTCCGCGCACCGAACCGGGCGGACGCGCACGGCGCCGGCGCGTGCCAGGTCTGCTCGTGCTTGAAGAGGAACGTCCTGCCGCTGCTCTGCTCGGTGACGGTCCCGTTCGCGACGAGCCGGTAGTCCGAGGACGGCACGGTCCACCGGACGTAGTGCTGCTGTCCCCCGTGCGACGGGATCGGCGTGCAGGCACTCCCCCGGCAGAGCGACTCGCCGGTCACGCGTTCGGTGTAGTAGGTGCCGTTGCCGCCCCAACCGTCGAGCAGCACCCAGTCGCCGTCGCGGACGAAGTGCTCCGCGTAGGACGGCGGCCAGGTGACCGGGTCACCCCAGGAGATCTGCGATTCGGTCGCCGATTGCGGCGACCAGGCCCACTGGTACGCCTTCTCCCCCGGCGGCGCGTACTGGCCCGCGCTGCGCTGGAACATCAGCGAGAAGTCGCCGTAGGTCGGGCCGGCCGCCTGGGCCGGGGGCGCGAAGACCGAGACGATCAGCAGTGCCGCGAGAACGGCCGTCCAGCGCCTCATGCGTCGAGCAGGCCTTCCGGCGGGTCGAGCACGACCCGGCCGCCGTCGACGTCCACCGTGGGCACGATCGCCCGGACGAACGGGACCAGCACCTCGCGGCCGTCGACGTCCAGTTCCAGCAGCTCGCCCGCGGGCGAGTGGACGACCTCGACGACCTTGCCGACGACCGTCCCGTCGGCCAGCTCGGCCCGCAGGCCGGCCAGCTCGTGGTCGTAGAACTCGTCCGGGTCCGACGTGGGCGGCAGCGTGTCGGTGTCGGCGAGCAGGAGCGCGCCCCGCAGCGTCTCGGCGACGTCGCGCGTCAGCACCTCCTCGAAACGCACCAGCAGCCGCCCGCTGTGTTCGCGGGCGGCTGCGATGGTGAGTTCCCTCTTGCTGCCGTCACGCAGCTTCGTCGTCACGGCCGCGCCGATCCGGAACCGCTCGTCCGGCGAGTCCGTGCGCACGTCCACCGCGAGTTCCCCGCGGATGCCGTGCGCCTTGGCGATGCGGCCGACTACGACGTCCATCCTGACCGTTTTCCGAAGAGGCTCAGCGATCGGTGTCGACGACGTCCACGCGGACGCCGCGGCCACCGATGCCGCCCATGACGGTGCGCAGGGCGGTCGCCGTGCGACCACCCCGGCCGATCACCTTGCCGAGGTCGTCGGGGTGCACGTGCACCTCGAGCGTGCGGCCACGGCGCGTGGTCAGCAGCTCGACCCGGACCTCGTCCGGGTTGTCGACGATCCCGCGCACCAGGTGCTCGAGGGAGTCAGCCAGAAAGCTCACTCGGCCTTCTCACCCTCGGCGGCTTCGGCCTTCTCGGCCTCGGCCTTCTTGGGGGCGGACTTCTTCTTCGGCGTGGTGGCCTCGCCGGAGGGCTCCTCGCCGGCCGCGGCGAGCGCCGCGTTGAACAGGTCCTGCTTGGACGGCTTCGGCTCGGCCACCTTCAGGGTGCCCTCGGCGCCCGGCAGGCCCTTGAACTTCTGCCAGTCACCGGTGATCTCCAGCAGGCGCTGGACCGGCTCGGTCGGCTGCGCGCCGACACCCAGCCAGTACTGGGCGCGCTCGGAGACGACCTCGATCAGGCTCGGCTCTTCCTTCGGGTGGTACTTGCCGATCGTCTCGATGGCCTTGCCGTCCCGGCGGGTGCGCGCGTCGGCGACGATGATGCGGTAGTACGGCGCACGGATCTTGCCGAGGCGCTGCAGCTTGATCTTGACGGCCACGGGTGTGGGTTCTCCTCGAGTCTCTCTGGTGCTGGGCTGGGCGCACGCGGGCCGAGTGGGGACACGGACGCGGGCACCCGAAGGTCAGGAGCTTTCGCGCGGTGAGAGGGTCCGGCGGAAGCAGGCAGTGACCCATTCTGCCAGATGGCACCCGCGCACTCAGAAAGAGGCCACCCCGAGCGCCCCGAGCAGGATGGTCAGCGCCGGGAGGAAGTTGTTCACCTGGTGCGCGACGATACTGGCCGGCAGCCGGCCGGTGACCAGCCGGGCCAGGCCGATCGGCACCGCGATGACCAGCAGCAACGTCGTCCGCAGCGGCTCGAGGTGGCTGGCCGCGAACACCGCCGTCGACAGCAGGAACGCCGCGACGCGGCCCCAGCGCTCACTGCGCCACTGCAGCTGTTCGGCGGCGCCCCAGAGCAGGCCGCGGTAGATGATCTCTTCGCAGATCGGGCCGAGCAGCCAGAGGTAGACGAACATCACGACGGCGGCCGAGATGGACATCTTCCGGTCCTCGACCAGCGCGCTGATCGCCGATGTCGCGTTGGCGTTGCCGACCAGCTGCGTCCACAGGTACGCGCCGAGGGTGGTGAAAACGAGGCCGATGCAGCCGTAGCGGAACCCCGTGCGGACGTCGGCCCAGCGCCACTCCAGCCGCAGGTCGGCGACGGGACCGTTGCCGCGCAGGTAGGTGATCAGCACCGCGACGCCGGCCGCGATCATCGTCGGCAGCATGGTGCCGAGCAGCACGACCCGGATCGGCAGCGGGCCGGGACCGGTGTCGCCGACCAGCACCGACACGAACGCCGCCGACGCGAGCAGCACGGCCTCGACGAGCAGGAAGGCCCCGAAGCCCCAGCGGTGCCGCCGCTCGGGCTCGAGGAACGCGGCCGGCTCCTCGGGTTCCGGCAGCGCGTCGGAAGCCGGGTCCCGGGGCTGGGAAGTGGTCACGCCTGGCCCTCCGCGGTCGCTCGGCTCCTGCCGACGAGCCTAGCGGCCGCAAAGTGATCGCACAGTATCCGTCCGACTACTGTCCACGATCTTCGCAACACTCAGTGCGCGACGAACAGCAGCACCGCGGGCGGCAGGTTGTTGGCCGCGTGGGCGATCACCCCGGCGCTCACCCGGCCGGACAGGTGGCGGGCCAGCCCGATCGCCATGCCCTGGCCGATGAGCGCGATCGTGCGCGTCGGCTCGCCGTGCAGCTGGGCGAACACCACCGAGGTGATCAGGAGCACCACCCACGGCGGGATCCGGTGGAACGCCAGCGCCTTCCACAACGTGCCGCGGACCAGCAGCTCCTCGGTGATCGGCGCGCCCGCGATGACGATCACCGCGGCGAGCACCAGCCAGACCGTGTCGCCGTCGAAGGTGTCGGCGAGGTCGGTCAGCGGGCTGTCGGAGGCGTCGTCGGCGCCGTAGACGGCGATCAGCACGAGGTTGAGCCCGTAGCCGACGACCAGCGCGAGCGCGCCGCAGGCGAGGCCGATCCGGACGTCGCGCCAGGTCGGCTTCAGCCCGAAGTCGGCGCGCAGGCCCTCGCCCCAGCGCCACGAGCCCGCCGCCGGGCCGAGGCCGAGCAGCAGGTTGGGCACGAACGCCAGGAGCAGCAGCGGGCCGATGTCGTGCAGCTCGAGGGGGTCGAACTCGCCGACGTTGCGGTTGACCGCCGCGGCGATGATCAGGTTGATCAGGTAGTAGCCGGCGATCCCCGCGAAGAACGCCACGAAACACCAATGCGCCCCCAGCACGCGCCGTGCGCCGTCGTCGTCCGTCACGGGTCCAACGCTAAAGTGCCGACCCCGCAAGGAAAACAGCGGGGGTCACGCGTACACGACGCCGCCGAGCACGATGTGCTCCGGGTGCCGCAGGACGCCCAGGTCCTCGCGCGGATCGCTCGCGTAGACGAGCAGGTCGGCGGGCGCGCCGTCGGCGATGCCCGGGTGGCCGAGCCAGTCGCGGGCGGCCCAGGACGCGCTCGCCAGCGCCGCCTCGCGGGTCATGCCCGCGCGGTGCAGCGCCTCGATCTCGTCGACGAGCCTGCCGTGCTCGACCATGCCGCCCGCGTCGCTGCCCGCGAAGACGCGTACGCCCGCTTCGATCGCCGTCGCGACCATCTCGCCGACGCCGGCGTGCAGCGCCCGCATGTGCGCGGCATACGTCGGGTACTTGCCCGCCTTGTCCGCGATGCCCGGGAAGTTCTCGATGTTGATCAGCGTCGGGACCAGCGCGACGTCGTGGCGCGCCAGCTCGGCGAGCTGGTCGCCGCTCAGGCCGGTGCCGTGTTCGAGGCAGTCGATGCCGGACGCGATCAGGCCGGGCAGCGCGGCTTCGCCGAACACGTGGGCGGTGACGCGGGCGCCGTTCTCGTGCGCGACCTTGACGGCTTCGGCCAGGACGTCGTCCGGCCACAGCGGCGCGAGGTCGCCCACGCCGCGGTCGATCCAGTCGCCGACGAGCTTGACCCAGCCGTCACCGTCCCGCGCCTGCTCGGCGACGGCGTCCGGCAGCTGCGAGGCATCTTCCAGCTCGACGCCGAGACCCGGGATGTAGCGCTTGGCCAGCGCCAGGTGCCGGCCCGCGCGGATGATCGTCGGCAGGTCGGCCCGCTCCTGCAGCGGCCGGACGTCGATCGGCAGCCCGCAGTCGCGGATCAGCAGCGTCCCCGCGGCGCGGTCGGTGAGCGCCTGCTCGGTCGCCTCTTCGAGCGAGACGGGGCCGCCGACGCCGATGCCGGGGTGGCAATGCGCGTCGACCAGACCCGGCACCAGGAAGACGTCCCGGCCCAGCGTCTCGGCGTCCGGCACCGGCTCGAACGAGATCCGGCCGCCGGTGATCCACAGTTCGCGGGACTCGCCGCCGGGCAGGACCACCCCGGCAGCGTGCAGCGCGGTGCTCAATTGTCCTTGGGGTTCTTCGGGAGCTTGAACTTCGACGGGTCGAAGCCCGGGACGTCGTTCATGCCGCCCAGCTGCGAGAGGTCGGGCATGCCGCCCGGCATCTGCCCGCCCGGGGGCAGCATCGGCATGCCGCCGGGGAAGCCGCCGCGGACCTTGGGCTGCGTCGGGCCGCGGCCCTTCTTGCCCTTCTTGCCCTTGCGCGACTTCGAGCCGCCCCCGCCGCCGAAACCGAACCGGCCGGCCATCTGGGCCATCATCTTGCGGGCCTCGAAGAACCGGTTGACCAGGTCGTTGACCTCGCGGACGGTGACGCCCGACCCGTTCGCGATGCGCAGCCGGCGCGAGCCGTTGATCATCTTCGGGTCTTCGCGCTCGGCCGGGGTCATGCCGCGGATGATCGCCTGCAGCCTGTCCAGGTGCTTGTCGTCGACCTGGGCCAGCTGGTCCTTCATCTGGCCGGCGCCCGGGAGCATGCCGAGCAGGTTGCCGATCGGGCCCATCTTGCGGACCGCGAGCATCTGCTCGAGGAAGTCCTCCAGGGTGAGCTGGCCGCTGGACAGCTTCGCCGCGGCCTTCTCGGCCTGGTTCTGGTCGAAGGCCTGCTCGGCCTGCTCGATCAGGGTGAGGACGTCACCCATGCCGAGGATCCGCGACGCCATCCGGTCCGGGTGGAAGGTGTCGAAGTCCTCGAGCTTCTCGCCGTTGGAGGCGAAGAGGATCGGCTGGCCGGTGATCTCGCGGACGCTCAGCGCGGCACCACCGCGGGCGTCGCCGTCGAGCTTGGTGAGCACGACGCCGGAGAAGCCGACGCCGTCCTGGAACGCCTGGGCCGTGGTCACGGCGTCCTGGCCGATCATCGCGTCGACGACGAACAGGACCTCGTCCGGGCTCACCGCGTCGCGGATGTCCGCGGCCTGCTTCATCAGCTCTTCGTCGACACCCAGGCGGCCCGCGGTGTCGACGACGACGACGTCGTGCTGCGCGTGCTTGGCCTCGGCGATGGCGCGGCGGGCGACGTCGACCGGGTCGCCGACGCCGTTGCCCGGCTCGGGCGCGAACGTGACGACGCCGGCGCGCTCGCCGACGACCTGCAGCTGCGTGACGGCGTTCGGGCGCTGGAGGTCGCAGGCCACCAGCATCGGCGTGTGGCCCTGCTTCTTCAGCCAGAGCGCGAGCTTGCCGGCGAGCGTCGTCTTACCGGCACCCTGCAGACCGGCGAGCATGATCACGGTCGGCGGGTTCTTGGCCAGGTTCAGCCGGCGCGTCTCGCCGCCGAGGATGCCCACGAGCTCCTCGTTGACGATCTTGATGACCTGCTGCGCGGGGTTGAGGGCCTGGGAGACCTCGGCGCCCTTCGCCCGCTCCTTGATCTTCGCGATGAAGGTCTTGACCACGCCGAGGGCGACGTCGGCCTCCAGCAGCGCGATCCGGATCTCGCGCGCGGTGGCGTCGATGTCGGCGTCGGACAGCTTCCCCTTGCGCGTGAGCGTCTGCAGGGCGGCGGTGAGCCGATCGGACAGGGTGTCGAACACGGGTGTGCACGCTCCAGCTGGGTCGAGAGTGGCGCGCCGGGCGAGGCCGGCCCTCCCGAGGGTAGTCGCTCCAGCTCCTCGGCCTCACGGGTACACGCACCTCATAAGCGTATGAGTACTACTTTCCCGAGTACTTCCGGAAATTCATTGGCTATCCCTCCACAGGTAAGTAAACATACGTGTATGACCTCTGCGACCAGACCCCGGCCGTCGCTCGCCGAACCGGCCGCCGATACCGACGAGCCGGTACCCCTCCGGCGGATCGCCGGCCTCTTCCGCGCCCACCGCCGGCCCCTCGCCGCGCTGTTCGCGCTGATCGTCGTGCAGGCCGGGCTCGGCGTCGCCTCGCCGTTCCTCCTGCGCGAGATCCTCGACGACGCCCTCCCCCACCGCGACACGCTGCTGCTGAGCCTCCTGGCCGGCGGGATGATCGCCTGCGCGGTCGGCAGCGCGTCGCTGGGCGTGGCCACCACCGGGCTGTCCAACACGATCGGGCAGCGCGTGATGAACGAGCTGCGCGTGGCGGTCTACGGCCACCTGCAGCGGATGTCGCTCGGCTTCTTCACCCGGACGAAGAGCGGCGAAGTGCTCTCGCGGGTCTTCAACGACATCGGCGGCGTCGACAACGTCATCACCACCACTGCCGGGTCGATGGTGCAGAACCTGACGACGACGACCGCCATCACGGTGGCCCTGATCCTGCTCGACTGGCAGCTCGCGGCGCTCTCGCTGATCGTCGTCCCGCTGTTCCTGCTGTTCACGCTGCGGCTGGGCAAGAAGCGGCGGAACCTCGCCCGCGGCCGGACCCGGCGGATGGCCCGGCTGACGACGATGGTCGAGGAGTCCCTGTCGGTCACCGGCGTGCTGCTCGCCAAGACGATGGGCAACGAACGGGCGATGCGCGAGCGGTTCGGCGCCGAGTCGCGGGAGATCGCGTCCCTCGAACGCGCGGCCGCGCTGGCCGGCCGCTGGCAGATCGCGTCGCGGGCGATGAGCCTGACCGTCATCCCGGCGCTGGTCTACTGGATCGCCGGGCTGGCGCTGGCCGGCGGGGCGGCGCCGATCTCGCTCGGCACCGTCGTGGCGTTCACCAGCATGCTCAACCGGCTGGTCGCGCCGGCCAGCGCCATGCAGACCATCGGGCAGAACGTGGCGACGTCGAAGGCGCTGTTCGGGCGCATCTTCGAAGTCCTCGACCTGCCGGTGGAGATCAGCGACAAGCCCGGCGCCGGCACGCTGGAGGTGCGCCGCGGCGACGTCGCGATGCGCGGGGTCTCGTTCCGCTACGACGAATCTGACACAGCGGGGCCGCTGACCCTGCAGGACATCGACCTCGACGTCCCGGCCGGGACCACGACGGCGCTCGTCGGCTCGACCGGCTCCGGCAAGACGACGCTGGCCTACCTGGTGGCCCGGCTGTACGAGGTGAGCGACGGCTCGGTGACGATCGACGGCACCGACGTCCGCGACGTCACCCTGGCCTCGCTCGCCGCCGGCGTCGGGATGGTGTCGCAGGAGACGTACCTGTTCCACGACACCGTCCGCGAGAACCTGCGGTTCGCGAAGCCGGACGCGACCGACGAGGAGATCGAGGCCGCCGCGAAGGCCGCGCACATCCACGACACCCTCGCCGGGCTGCCGGAGGGCTACGACACCGTCGTCGGCCAGCGCGGCTACCGCTTCTCCGGCGGCGAGAAGCAGCGGATGGCGATCGCGCGGATCCTGCTGCGCAACCCACCGGTGCTCATCCTCGACGAGGCGACCAGCGCGCTCGACACGCACACGGAACGCTCGGTCCAGGCCGAGCTCGACCGGCTCGCCGCGGGCCGCACGACGCTGACGATCGCGCACCGGCTGTCCACTGTGGAGCACGCCGACCAGATCGTCGTGCTGCACGAGGGCCGGATCGTCGAACGCGGGACGCACGACGACCTGCTGGCGCGCGACGGGCGTTATGCCCGGCTGGTCCGGGGAACCGCCTAACCTGGGGCCATGCAGCCCGAACCCGACGTCGCACCCCCGGTCAGCGCGGACCCGGAGCTGGCCGACCTGGCCCGCCGGGTCCGCGAGGGCGTCGGACGGCTGAACTGGCGGATGCGCGCGGAGCGGGACCCGAACGGCCCGGGCCCGGCGGTGCTGGCGGTGCTGAGCAGGCTCTACCGGGCGGGCACGCACACGCCGACCGAGCTGGCCGAGGCGGAACGGCTGCAGCCGCAGTCGCTGACGCGGATCCTCGCTTGGGTGACCGAGCGCGAGCTCGTGACGCGCACGCCTGACCCGCGGGACGGGCGCCGCTCACTGGTGAGCATCACGCCGGCCGGGCTGGCGGTGCTGCGCGAGTACAGCGTCCGGCGCGAGCGGTGGCTGGCCGGCGCGATCGAGGCGACGCTCTCGCCGACCGAACGGCAGCTGCTGAGCCTGGCCTCGGAACTGATGTTGCGGGTGGCGGACGCCTAAAGCCGCCGCGGAGACCCCTCGATCCCTCCACGGCGGCTTCGGCGTTCGCGCCGCCTCCCCGCGGTGCGATGCGGGTTCCGGGAACGGGCCGCTCCTCCGTCGGCCCGCCCCGGAACCCTGGTCCCCGGACGGCTCACCTCCCCAGGGGCCGTCCGGTTCTCCCCCTGCCGGCGGTCCGGTACCCGCTGGCAGGACGAAGTCTGCCGCGCCCGAACCCCGGCCAGCAGTGGGAGAACCCTCAATTACCCGTGGGTAGTAATACTCAAGACGTTTTCGTGCGGTTGCGCGTCGCCGCTCGCTTCGCCGTCGTACGCGCCTTCGCCGCCCTCGCCGCGGCGGCTTTCGCCTTCGCCACGGCCGCGTTGCGCGCGTCCTCGGCTTCGGACGCCGTCTCCTGCAGGGCCGCCAGCAGCCGCGTGACGCCCTCGGCCTGTTCGGCCGCCGTCGGCTGGACGACCTCCGCGCCGTCGATCTTCGCCTGGACCAACGCCTGGAACGCCTCGCGGTAACGGTCGGGGTAGCGGCCCGGGTCGAACTCGCCGGTCAGCTCCTCGACGAGGTTCACCGCGCGCCGGAGCTCACCCGGCCGGATGTCGACGTCGGTGTGGCGGAACGGGAAGTCGGGCGCGCGCACCTCGTCCGGCCAGAGCATCGTCTCCAGCACGATCACCTGGTCGCGCACGCGCAGCGCGCCGAGGGTCTCGCGGCGGCGCAGCGCGACGGTGACCAGCGCGATCCGCCCGGACTGCTGCAGGGCCTCGCTGAACAGCACGTACGGCTTCGTGCCCGCCGGCTCCGGCTCGAGGTAGTAGCTCTTCGCGAACCAAATCGGGTCGACGTCGGCGAGCGGCGCGAACCCGCGGATCGCGATCGTGCGGCCGGGCATCGGCAGCGACGCGAGTTCGTGGTCCGACAGCAGCACGACGTCACCGCCCGGGACGGCGTACCCGCGGACCATCTGCTCGGGCGGCACCTCGGCGCCGTCGACCTCGCAGACCCGCTTCACCCGGACGCGGCCGCCGTCGGCCTCGTGGACCTGGTGCAGCGGGATCTCGCGGTCCTCCGTCGCGCTGTACGCCTTCACCGGAATGGCGTAGCTGCCGAACCCGATCGTGCCCGTCCAGACTGCGCGCATGCGAGCCACCTCCGCAGCTCCAGGCTAGGCAAACGACCTCGCGCGCCGACAGCTACAAACGGGTGTCAGGCGCGACGGATTCGCTCACACATTCGAACGACGGCGTGACCTCGTCGAGCGCTTCGGCCGAACAGCGGGCCGCGATGGCCGCCGCGCGGAGCACCTCGGTGACGACTTCGACGTCCAGGGGCGGGGCCGCGGCGAGCGCGTCGGTGCCGCCCTCGATGCGGGCGGCGAGGCCGGCGAGCGCGTGGGAGATGGCCTCCTGACCGGCGATCAGGTGGGCGACGACGTCGGTGAGCTCGGCGGTCGTGGCGCCCGGGCCGCCGCAGCGCAGGCTCGCGGCGAGCTCCTCGGCACAGGAGCGCAGGTGGGTGGCGACGACCGTCGGCGGCAGCGTCACGTCGTGCATCACTCACCCCCTCCGGCCGGTCAGAGCAGCCATGGTGCCACCGCCCCCGCTGTCGGCTACGGCGACACTCCGCGGGGCTTTTATTTGACCGATCGTTCTCGAAAGAAGTAGGGTTCCGAGCATGTCCCGGGTCAAGGAGTTCGACGTCGACGAAGCCTGCGACGCCGCGCTCACGCTCTTCCGGCGTCAGGGCTACGAAGCGACGTCGGTCAGCGACCTCGTCACGCACGTCGGCGTCGCGAAGGCGAGCTTGTACGCCACCTTCGGCACGAAGCACGACTTCTACATGACGGCGTTGAAGCGGTACGCCGAGCGGACCGACGCCCGCGTCGTGGCCGAGCTGTCGGGGCCAGGCTCCGGCGTGGCCGCGGTACGCCGGCTTTTTGACGGCTACCAGGCCGAAATCCTCGGTGACGAGACTCGGATGGGCTGCTTCGTCGTCAACGCGGCGATCGAGCTGCTCCCCCACGATCCCGAGGTCGCACGGCTGGTGGAACGCAGCTGGGACACCCTCGAGGTCGCACTCACCATGGCACTGGAACGCGCTCGATCCCAAGGCGAACTGCCGGACGACAGCGACCCGGCGACGCTGGCGCGGTTCCTGCTGACCGTGCTCCAAGGACTGCGCGTCCTCGGCAAAGGCACGGACGCCGCGAGCCGGCTGGACGCGGCCGTCTCGCAGGCCATGCGGCTCATTCAAGACTGATCGGACCAGAAAGAAGGCGCACGATGGGGGCACGGTTCGCGGGCAAGGTCGTCCTGGTGACGGGCGGCGGCTCGGGCATCGGACGCGAAGCGGCGCGCGCGTTCGCCGCGGAGGGCGCGACGGTGGTCGTCGCCGGGCGCGACGAGCAGCGGCTGGCGGCCGCGGTGAAGGAGCTCGGCGGGGACGCGAGCGCGGTGACCGTCGACGTCACCGACTCGGCGGACGTGGCGCGGCTGGTCGAGACGGTCGTCGCGCGGCACGGCGGACTGCACGTCGCGTTCAACAACGCGGGCATCCTCGGCTCGCCGGCGCCGGCCGCGGACCTCGACGAGGACGGCTTCGGCGCGGTGCTGGCCACGAACGTCACGGGGACCTGGCTGTGCCTGAAGCACGAGGTCGCGCACATGCGGGCGCACGGCGGCGGCGCGATCGTGAACATGGCGTCCAACATCGGCGCGCACGGCCGGCTGCCGAACATGGCGGCCTACGCGGCGTCGAAGGCCGCGGTGAGCGCGCTGACCCGCACGGCGGCGCGCGACCACATCGCCGAGGGGATCCGCATCAACGCGGTCAGCCCGGGCGCGACCGACACGGACATGTCGCGGCGCCCCGGCGAGACGGACGCCGATCGCGCGGAGCGGGTGAAGGGCGCGATCCCGCTGGGCCGGGTGGGGGCCACCGCCGAGGTGGCCGCCGCGGTGCTGTGGCTGGCTTCGGACGAAGCGGCCTTCACCGTGGGGCACGACCTGGTGGTCGACGGCGGCGCGACCGCCTGAGCGGCCCCACCCGGGCCGGCGGTTCCTTCAGGACTCACGGTTGCGCATGGTGACGATCCCCTCTCGTGCGGGACGGACTGGGTGGCGGCGGGATCAGGACTCGCGGTTGCGCACGGCGCGGCTCCTTCCGGGGGGTGCGGACGGGTGACCTGCGGGTTCAGGACTCGCGGTTGCGCACGGCGCTCCCCTCTCGCGCGTAGCGACGGGGTGTCGGGCCTCAGGACTCGCGGTTGCGCACAGCGCTCTCCTCTCGCTCTCGCGCGTGACGGCGGGTGGTCTCAGGACTCGCGGTTACGCACAGGGCTCTCCTCTCGCGCGTAGCGACGGGTGTCGGGTCTCACGACTCGCGGTTGCGCACGGCACGGCTCCTCTCGCGCGCTGGGACTGGACGACAGCAGCTCAGGACTCGCGGTTGCGCACGGCAGATCTCCTCTCGAGCGGCGGGACTGGGGTGGCGGCTCAGGACTCGCGGTTGCGCATGACGGCCTCCTTCCGGCCTAGCGCGGACATCGGCCGGGGCGTCAGGACTCGCGGTTGCGCATGGCGGCGGCCTCCCTTCGCTGCTCCGATCGTGTGGCAATCGTCGATCGCGGTCGCCCAATGTGGTGAAGTGGACGCGGATCGTCGGATCACCCAGGGGAGTTGCACCGCCTTGAGTATGGACGGCGCCCGTCCGGCCGAACCCCGCGTGGGCCGGATCCGTGGGGCACTGAATCCTGCTCACTGGACCCTCTGGCAACAGCGTGGATCACTGATCGCCTACTGCTTCCTCGTCGAGTCCGTGGCGCTCGTCGCCACCGTCTGGTCCGCCCTGACCGTGCCCACGCACGGGTGGGATCTGGTCGTCTTCGCCGTCCTCGCGTGCCTCGGCGTGCTGCAGGCCGAGCTGGGCCGCAAGATCGAACGCGTCCGGCGGCTGGTGTCCGACACCCCGCACATCAACCTGACGTCGGTCTGGACGTTCGCCGGCGTACTGCTCCTGCCGCCCGCGCTCGTCACGGCCCTGATCGTCGTGCTCTACACCCACCTGGCGACGCGCAGCCTCGCGCGGATGAAGCGCGTCCCGCCGTTCCGGACCACGCTGAACGCCACGCTCGTCGTCATCACCTGCTACTCCGCCGAGCTCGTCCTGAACCGCCTCGGCATCCCGGACATGTACACGGCGCTGACGGCGGGCTGGCGCGGCGTCACGGCCATCACCCTGTCCGCGGTGACGTACTTCCTGGTCGCGGCGATCACGATCGTCCCGGCGCTGACGATCACGAAGCGCACGATCAAGGCGTTCTTCGGCGGCCTCGGCGACAACCTCCTCGAGGTCGCGACGCTCTGCCTGGGCCTGCTCACGGCGTTGACGCTGGCGACGCTGCCCGCCCTCGCCGTCGCGATCGTGCCGCCGCTGCTGGTGCTGCACCGGGCGGTGCTGATCAAGCAGCTGGAGATCGCCGCGACGACCGACGAGAAGACGGGCCTGTTCAACACGACCGGGTGGCACCTGCTCGCCTCGCGCGAACTGGCCCGCGCCCAGCGCAGCACGCGCAGCACGTTCGGCGTGCTGATGATCGACCTGGACTACTTCAAGCTGATCAACGACGAGCACGGGCACCTCGCGGGCGACACCGTGCTGCGCGCGGTCGCGGCGACGATCAAGAGCGCGGTCCGCGACTACGACTCGGTCGGCCGCTTCGGCGGCGAGGAGTTCGTCGTCTTGCTGCCGGACATCGGGCCGGCGGCGGTCCTGGCCGTTGCCGAGCGCATCCGCTCGGCGATCGAGTCCCTGCGGGTCGAGTACGAGGACGGCAGCCACATCCGCGCGATCGGCGGCCTGTCGGCCTCGATCGGCGTCGCGACCTACCCGGACGGCGGCACGGCCGTCGACCGGCTGCTGCAGGCCGCGGACAAGGCCCTGTACCGGGCCAAGGACGCGGGCCGCAACCAGGTCGTCGACGGCACCGCCCCCGCCTGATCCACCCCCTCCTTCCCTACGCTGACCAGGCGACTTGTCAGGTTTGCTCGACTGAGCTAAATTTTGCTCATGCGAGCAAGAACGTTCACCGAGTCCGGCCGGCGAGCCCAGATCGTGCGGGCGGCGATCGAAGTGATCGCCGAAGCCGGCTACCTCAAGGCGTCGTTCAGCAGGATCGCGAAGCACGCCGGCCTGTCGAGCACCGGCATGATCAGCTACCACTTCGCGGGCAAGGAAGACCTGCTCAAGGCGTGCGTCACCGAGATCGAAGAGGTCACCGGGGCGTTCATGCAGCCGCGCATCGACGCCGCCGTCGGGCACGTCGCTCAGCTGCGCGCCTTCGTCGAGTCGAACGTCGACCTCGTCGGCGAGCACCCCACCGAGGTGCGGGCGCTCATCGACCTCGTCAAGAACGCCGGCTCGCAGAGCGAAGCCGTCAACGGCCGGCTCGCGCTGTTCGAAGAGCACTTCCGCACCGGGCAGGCGGCCGGCGCGTTCGGGCCGCTCGACGCCCGGACCACGGCGCTCGCCTTGACCGCCGGCCTCGACGCGGTCGTCGCCACGGCGGCCGCGGCCGGGCTGGAACCCACCGAGCTCACGCGCATCGGCCGTGAGCTCGCCGACCTCTACGTGCGGGCGACCGCACCCGAATCCGCTGGGGGATCCGCATGATGATCGAGCAGAAGACCGAACCCGATGCCGGCCTGCGCCGGGTCGTCCGCGCCAACGTGCGGAACGTCGTGTTCGAAGTGATCGTGCCGATGGCGCTGTTCTACGGCCTGCGCGCCGCCGGCGTGAGCCAGTGGTGGGCACTGATGGCCGGTGTCCTGGTGGCCGCGCCGTACGTGCTGTGGACGATCGCCCGCACCCGCAAGGTCGACCTCGTCGCCCTGGTCACGCTGAGCGTGCTGGTGCTGTCGGTCGTGCTCGGCCTGCTGTCGGACGACCCGCGCACGCTGGTGATCCGCGAAGGCTGGACCGCCGCACTGGGTGGCGTGTTCGGCGCGTGGATGCTGGTCTCGGTGTTCATCGGCCGGCCGGCGCAGCTGACGCTGGGCCGCACGATCGCCGAGGTCAAGCGCGGCGCCGAAGGGGCGCAGGCGTGGGCGGGCCGGTGGGACACCGACGCCCGGTTCCGGCGCGGCCTGCGGATCAACACGGCCGCCTGGGGCGCGGTGCTGCTGGGCAGCGCGGTGGTGCACATCGTGCTCGTCTACACGCTGCCGATCGACCTCATCGCGCTGGTCACCAACGTGGCCTGGTTCGGCGCGCTGGCCCTGCTGATCGCCTGGCACGTCTGGTACCTCCGCAAGGAGAACCTCGATGCCTGACGTCCTGGTCGCCGGGGCGGGCCCGACCGGTCTGCTGACCGCGTTCGAGCTGGAACGCGCCGGCGTCGACGTGCTGGTCCTCGAGCGCGACGCCGAGCCCGCCACGCAGTCGAAGGCCCTCGGCCTGCAGCCGCGGTCGGTCGAGGTGCTCGCCGACCGCGGCCTGCTCGCCGCGATCGAGCCACACGTACGGGCGAAGCTGCCCGCCGGGCACTTCTCCGGCGTCCCGATCGACTACACCGACCTGCCGACGTGCTTCCCGTACCAGCTCGGCGTGGAGCAGGCGCACGTAGCGGCGGCGATCGAGGCGCGGCTGCGCACGCCGGTTCTGCGCGACGCGGCCGTCACCGCCGTCGCGCAGGACGACGAGGGCGTCACGGTCACCGCGGGCGGCCGCGAGCACCGGGCCGGCTGGCTGGTCGCCGCCGACGGCGGGCACAGCACGGTCCGGACGCTGCTCGGCGCGGCCTTTCCCGGCAGCTCGGCGCGGATTTCGCTGGTCGCCGCCGACGTCACGCTGGCCGCCAAGCCCACCGGCCTGGCCGACGACTGGACCCTGCCCTCGTCGGGATCGGGCTACCTGCTGCCGCTGTCCGAAGGCCGCTACCGCACGATCGTCTTCGGCGAGGAACAGCAACGGCTCGGCCGCGACGCCCCGGTCACGGCCGACGAGGTGCAGCGCGCGCTGACCGCGGCGCACGGACCCGAAATCCGCGTGGGCGACGTGCTGTGGGCGTCGCGGTTCGGCGACGCGTCCCGGCAGCTGGAGCGCTACCGCCACGGCCGGGTGCTGTTCGCCGGCGACGCGGCGCACGTCCACCTGCCGGTCGGCGGCCAGGGCCTCAACCTGGGCCTGCAGGACGCGGTGAACCTGGGCTGGAAGCTGGCCGCGACGGTCCACGGCACGGCACCGGCCGGGCTGCTCGACAGCTACCACGACGAGCGCCACCCGATCGCGGCGCGCGTGCTGGTCAGCACGAGGGCGCAGGCGGTCCTCGGCGTACCGGACCCGGACGCGGCAGCGGTCCGCGAGGTCGTCACGGAGCTGCTGGCCGTCCCCGAAGCGCGGCGCGTGGTCGCCGCGGAGCTGTCGGGCCTCGGGGTGACGTACCCGGGGATCAGCGGCCGGGCCACGGATGTCCCGGCGAGCACCGACGGCCGCGCCGTGCTGGTGGGCGCGGCGGTGCCGGCGGGCTGGGCCGGGCGGGTCGAGGGCCGAGAGGGGGCGGCACCTCGGCTCGTCCGGCCCGACGGGTACATCGCGTGGTCCGGCGGCCCGGGCCTGGACGAAGCGCTCCGCCGCTGGCTCGGGGCGCCGGTGTAAGGGGCCCGCCGGTCAGGCTTGCAGCGGGTCGGCACACCTCGCGGAACCGGCCGGCCGGCCGGGCTCGGGTCGGCACACCGCGCGGCACCCGCCAGCCAGCCGCGCATGGCGCGGGTCGGCACACCGGCGGGCCGGGCCGCAGTCCGGCTTCCGCTCGCCCCGGTTCGAACCGGGGCGAGCGGAGGGCGCACCGCAAGCCGTCCTCGCGGCAGCCCGGCTAGGAGGCCGCGGCCAGGATCGCCTGCTCCACTTCCCGTCGCCAGCCCGGCTCGATGCGGCCGCTCCTGGGCGTCACGGCGAACGAGTCCACCACCGCGCCGCCCAGCGTCGACACCTTCGCCCAGCGGACCTCCGCGTCACAGCGGCGCAGCGCCCCCGCGACCCGGAACAGCAGGCCGATCCGGTCGGCGGCGCGCAGTTCGAGGACCACCGTGTCGGGGCCGCTCGTCTCGTCGTCGAACCAGAGGACCTTCGGCGCGACCGGCGCCGGTGAGCCGTAGTCGCGTTCCTTCGCCGCCAGGCGCTGGGTGAGCGGGAGCGTGCCGGCGACCGCGCGGGCGAACTGCTCGCGCAGCAGCGTCGCGTCCGGCAGCGAGCCGAACTTCGGCGACGCCGTGAACACCCCGGCGCGGCCGCCGTCGTGCCCGCGCAGGACCGCGGAGTGCACTTCCATCGAGTTCAGCGCCAGCACGCCGGCCGCCGGGGCGAGCAGCTCCGCGCGGGCCGGCACGGCCAGCAGCACCGTGACCACCTTGCCCTGGGAGCTGATCCGGATCTCGCCGTTGCCCGAAGCGACGGCTTGCTTGACGAGCTCGCGTTGTTCGTCGTCCATCGGCTCGGGTGCGGTGAACCCCTTGCCGCGCAACACTTCCTCGCAGCCGGTGACGAGCTGGGCGAGCAGCCGCGCCTTCCAGTCCGTCCAGACGCCGGGGCCGGTGGCCAGCGAGTCGGCCTGGGTGAGCGCGTGCAGCAGCTCGACCAGGACGATGTCGCCGTCCAGGGTCTTCACCACCCGCGAGACCGTCTCCGGCTCGCTGATGTCGCGGCGCGTCGCGGTGTGCGGCAGCAGCAGGTGGTGGCGGACCACCGCCGACACCGTCGCGGCGTCCGCCGGGCTCAGCCCGAGCCGCATCGCGACCTGGGCGGAGATCTTGGCGCCCAGCTCGGAGTGGTCGGCGTCGCGGCCCTTGCCGATGTCGTGCAGCAGCGCGCCGATCAGCAGGAGGTCCGGCCGCGGCACCGTCGTGGTCAGCTTCGCCGCTTCGACGCAGGTGCGGATGAGGTGCCGGTCGACGGTCCACTGGTGCACCGGCGAGCGCGGCGGCAGGTCGCGGACCGCGCCCCATTCGGGGAACAGCCGGGCCCACAGGCCGGTCCGGTCGAGCGACTCGACGGCGTCAACCAGGCCCTCCCCCGCGCCCAGCAGCTCGACCAGGGCGTTCAGCGCGTCGGGCGGCCACGGCGCCCGCAGCTCGGGCGCCGACTCCGCGAGCGCCTTGAGCGTGCCGAGTGCGATCGGCTTGCCCGTGCGCGCCGACGCGGCGGCGACCCGCAGCAGGAGCGCGGGATCCTTGGCCGGGACGGCGTCACGCGCCAGCGAGACCTCGTTTCCATGCAGCACCACGCCTTCGGCGAGGGGCGTGCGCGACGGCCGCCGTCCGAACCGCTGCTTCGGCGGCTCCACAGTGGACCGCAGGGCGACGTCGAGGGCGTACGCGATCGTGCGCCCCGCGCCGGACAGCTTGCGTGCCAGGTTGAACCGGTCACCGAAGCCGAGTTCGGCAGCGACCAGCTCGGCCTCCGGCGCGGACAGGATGTCCCGTTCGCGCCGGATCTCCCGCCGCAGCTCGGTGCGGACGTCGAGCAGGAGCTCCTTGGCTTCGAGGAGCTCTTCGCCGGGCCGCGCGGTGAGTTGCGCCGCGGCCAGTGCTTCCAGGACGGCGAAGTCGCGCAGCCCGCCCCGCCCGTGCTTGAGGTCGGGTTCGGCGGACTGCGCGATCTCGCCGCTGCGGCTCCAGCGCTGCCGGACCGACGCCGTCATGTCCGGGATCTGCTTGCGCGCGGTGCGGCGCCACTGTTCGCGCGCCGCCGAAACCAGCCGGCCGGTCAGCTCGGCGTCCCCGGAAAGGTGCCGGGCGTCGAGCAGCCCCATCGCCGTGCGAAGGTCCTCCGAAGCGACCTTCAGTGCTTCGCCGGGCGTGCGGACAGAGTGGTCCAGCCCGACTTTCGCGTCCCACAAGGGATACCAGAGCGCGTCCGCGATCTCGCCGACGTTGCTGTTGCCGTTGTGCACCAGCACCAGGTCGAGATCGGAGAACGGCACCAGCTCCCGGCGACCGAGCCCGCCCACGGCGACCAGCGCGACACCCGGTTCCGCGGTGTCGACGCCGGCCGCCGAGGCTCCCCTGCTCAGCCAGAACTCGTAGAGGTCGACCAGGGCCGCCCGCAGTGCGGACGCCCCCAGCCTCCCGTGCCTGCCCTCGAGCAAACGCTCGGTGGCTTTGACCAGTTCGCCCCCGTCGGCCATTTCCCGGTCGCCTATAGCGCGTCCGTGCCGCGCTCGCCGGTCCGTACCCGGATGACCGTCTCGACCGGGGTCACCCACAGCTTGCCGTCACCGATCTTGCCGGTGTGCGCGGCCGTGGTGATGGCCTCGAGGACCTTCTCCACGTTGGTGTCGTCGGTGACGACCTCGATCTTCAGCTTGGCCACGAAGTCCACCGAGTACTCGGCGCCGCGGTAGACCTCGGTGTGGCCCTTCTGGCGGCCGTAGCCCTGGACCTCGCTGACCGTCATGCCCAGCACGCCCAGCTGCTCCAGCGCGGAGCGGACGTCGTCGAGCGTGAACGGCTTGACAATCGCCGTGATGAGCTTCATGCCTTGCTCTCCTCGAGTTTCGCGGCCGGGCCGGTCTTGACCGGGATGGTGGACGGTGCGCCACCGCCGGACAACCCGGTGAAGTCGTACGCGCTCTCCGCGTGCTGAGCCTCGTCGATACCGGTGACCTCGTCCTCGGTGCTGACGCGGAAGCCGCCCGCCTTCTTGATCACGAAGCCGATGATGAAGGACAGGACGAAGGAGTACGCGAGCACCGCACCAGCGGCCGCCGCTTGACGACCCAGCTGGGTGAACCCACCGCCGTAGAACAGGCCGTTGGCGCCGAGCGCGTTGACGCTCGTGGTGCCGAAGAAGCCGATCAGCAGGGTGCCGACGATGCCGCCGACCAGGTGGACGCCCACGACGTCGAGCGAGTCGTCGAAGCCGAACTTGAACTTGAGCGAGATGGCCAGCGCGCAGAGGACACCGGCGACCAGACCGATCGCGATGGCCCCGAGCGGGCTCACGAAACCACACGCCGGGGTGATGGCGACCAGGCCGGCGACCGCGCCGGAGGCCGCGCCGAGCGTGGTCGGCTTGCCGAACTTGAGCTGCTCCACGATCAGCCATCCGAGGACGGCGGCCGCGGTGGCGACGGTCGTGTTGGTGAACGCGACCGCCGCGAGGTCGTTGGCGGCCAGCGCCGAACCGGCGTTGAAGCCGTACCAGCCGAACCACAGCAGGCTCGCGCCGAGCAGGACGAACGGCACGTTGTGCGGGCGGCCGGTGTCCTTCGGCCAGCCCTTGCGCTTGCCGAGCACGATCGCCAGCGCGAGACCCGCGGCACCGGCGTTGATGTGGACCGCGGTACCACCGGCGAAGTCGAGTGCCTTGAGGTTGTTGGCGATCCAGCCACCGACCGCGTTCTCGCCGACGAAGCCGTTGAACGAGAACACCCAGTGCGCGACCGGGAAGTACACGACCGTCACCCAGATGACGACGAACAGCGTCCAGCCCCAGAACTTCGCGCGGTCGGCGATGGCGCCGGAGATCAGCGCGGGCGTGATGATCGCGAACATCAGCTGGAACATGACGAACGCGAGCACCGGCAGCGCGTCCGTACCGGGCCACGCCACGGCGGGCGCGGAGTCGGTCGCGGCGACCGCGAAGCCGGCGAGCTTCCCGAAGGTGTTCTCCAAGCCGGCGAAGTGGAAGTTACCGACGAGGCCGCCGAAGGCGTCGTCGCCGAATGACATCGAGAAGCCGTAGAGTGCCCAGAGCACCCCCACCACGGCCAGTGCGATGAAGTTCATCATCAGCATGTTCAGGACGCTCTTCGCGCGGACCATGCCGCCGTAGAAGAAGGCCAATCCTGGGGTCATGAGCATGACCAGCGCGGCGCTGGCCAATACCCATGCGGTGTCTCCTGCGTTCAGCACATCGTCCTCCCGTGCCCTGGGTCTGTGCGATGGCAGTTTTGGCGCGCGGTGTTTCACGGGGCGGCGCGAGAGGTTTCGCCCGCGTGAACTGTCCGCGCCCGGTTGTTACGGCCAGGTTTCCCGGGAGGTGTGCTGGAGTGTCCGGTTGCTTTACGTCGTGGTCGAATAGCCCCATGACGCGAGCCGACCACGGGAATGACCCACTGCCACCCCGGGTCGTCGACGCGTTGCGCTGTTCGGTGTGCGCCGCGCCACTGGAGAGTGTTGATCGCACGCTGCGTTGTTCATCGGGCCACTCGTTCGATCTAGCCCGCCAGGGGTACGTGAACCTGTTGCACGCGCGAATCCCGGCCGGAACGGCGGACACGGCCCCGATGGTCGCGGCCCGCGCGGACTTCCTGGCCACCGGTGCCTACCGCCCGCTGGCGGACGAGCTGGCCCGCGTGTGCACGGAGGCCGAGGGCCTGGTGATCGACGCGGGTGCGGGAACGGGCTACTACCTCGCGCACGTCCTGGAGACGGCTCCCGCCGCGTTCGGTCTCGCGCTGGACGTTTCCGCGGTGGCCTTGCGCCGCGCGGCGCGCGCCCACCCGCGGCTGGGCGCGGCGGTGTGGAACCTGTGGGAGCCGTGGCCGGTGGGCGACGAGGTGGCCTCGGCGGTGCTGAACGTCTTCGCGCCCCGCAACGGACCGGAGTTCCACCGCGTCCTGCGTCCCGGCGGCCTGCTGACGGTCGCGGCCCCGGCCCCAGACCACCTCCGCGAACTGGGCGACCTGGTGCTGTCGGTGGACGAGCGCAAGGAGGAGCGCCTGGACGGCACCCTCGGCGAGTACTTCGCCCGCACCGGCCGCACCGAGGTCCGCCGGACGACGGAGCTGACGCCCCGGCAGGTCCGCCAGGCGGTCGAGATGGGCCCGACGGCCTTCCACCTCGACCGCGGCGACCGGCGGTCCCGTCTCGACGCGCTGAGCGAGCCCCAGGCCGTGACGGTGTCCTTCACGGTCTCCACCTACCGGCGGCTGTGACAGCCGTTCTGGAAGGCTGGGTGCCGTGAAGCCCGACTGGACCGCGTCCGCGACCCTGCTCGCGGACGCCGAGTGGGTACGCGCCCGCATCGGCGGCGCGGCCAAGCTCTACGGCTGCGCCCGGCCGGAGGTGCTCGGCACGATCTGGTGGTACTCGCTCTCGTCGGTGCTCGTGGCTCCCGCGGTCGAAGGCCTGGTCGCCGGGGCACCGGCCGACCCGTCGCTCGACGCCGTGGAGATCGACCTCCTCGCCGACGGCCGGTTCCTCGGCGCCCGGTCCACCCGGCGTCTCGCGGGTGGGCTGCCCGAGCTGGGCGCCGCGTTCGCACCGGCGCTGGGGACCGCCATCGCGACGATCGCCGCCGTCACCGGGGCGCGTGAGCGTGCCCTCGGCGCCATCGCCACCGACTCGATCGGCAACCGGCTCCTGTGGACGTCCGATCCCGAACGCGCGATGGCCCTGGCCGAGCCGCTCGTCGCCGCGATCGGCCTGGGCCTGCCGCGGCCCCGGTTCGTGCGCGTCGGCCGGACGCCTGCGGTGCGTCGCGCCTCGTGCTGCCTGATCTACGAGGTCGGCAACCCGAAGTGCGTGAGCTGCCCGCGTCAGACGCCGGCCGAGCGCGACGCCCGGCTCCGTGCCGCCCTGGGCTGACCCAGGTCCCGGCTCAGTCGAGGACGGCCAGCTCCAGCCCGCGCAGCCGCTCCGGGTCGGCGATGACGTCGATGCCGGTGATCCGGTCGCCGTCGACCCGGAACGCCAGGACGACCGACAGCCGCCCGTCGCGCAGCCAGAGCAGTCCCGGCGAGCCGTCCACGAGGGCCAGCTCGCTGGCGCGGGCCCGTTCGGAGGCCAGCACCGCGCCCCTGCGCACGTTTTCCACGCCGCGCAGCACGACCGGCGCGGGGCTCGGGCCGACGAACCGGTCCGCGTGCAGCACCACGTCCGGCGCGAGGAGCGCAAGAAGCGCTTCGAAATCGCCGCCGCGCGACGCCGCCAGGAACGCCTCGACGACCTTGCGCCGCCGCGGCAGGTCCGCGGCCGTCGTGGAGCCGCCCTTGACCCTCCGCCGGGCCCGGCTCGCCAGCTGACGGGCCGCCGCCGGCGTCTTGTCGATCATCGGCGCGATCTCGTCGAACGGCACGGCGAACATGTCGTGCAGCACGAACGCGACCCGTTCGGCCGGCGCCAGCGCGTCGAGCACGACCAGCAGCGCCAGCCCGACCGTGTCGGCCAGCTCCGCCTCCTGTTCGGGGTCCCGGCGGTCCTCACCCTGCTCGGGCCGGCCTTCCAGGGGCTCCTCGCGGTGGTTGCGCCGCGTCCGCAGCATCGACAGGCACACCCGGGCGACGACGGTCGTCAGCCACGCGCCGACGTTCTCGACCTCACCCAGGTCGGTGCGGTCGAACCGCAGCCAGGCCTCCTGGACGGCGTCGTCGGCCTCGCTCGCCGAACCGAGCATCCGGTAGGCGACCGCGCGCAGCCGCGGCCGCTCCTGCTCGAACCGTTCGGTCAGCGTGTCCACCGTGCCTCGTTCCCTCCGTCGCGGTCGTAGCAGTAGACCCCGCGGCGACGGCCGATGTGACGAGAACGCGGAGACGTCGTCCGTGATCTGGATCATCCGGCCCGGTCAGCTACCCATGAACCACCCTCCTCGGCTCGTACCACGTCTCCCCCACTGGCTCGCCCGCCATGTTCCAGCTCCACGAAATCCGCGGAGTGATCCGCGTGTACAGCCCCGGCCCCACCAACCCGGTCCGTTCCACCGGATCGTCCGCCTCGCCGTACACGCGGATCGCCCGCGCGATGAACGGTTGCAGCGACACCAGGTCGTCCACCACCAAGGCGACTTTCCGCCGGCCGTCGCCGATGTTCCGGAACTTGCGGGTGGCCGCCACGGCCGCGCCGGTCCCGCCGACCCAGAAGTCCTCGCCGTCGAGCTCGAACGCGAGCGGGACGACGTCCGGCTGCTCCCCGGCGCCGAGCGTGGCCACGCGGGCGAGTGGCTGCGAACGCAGGTAGCCGATCTCTTCGTCGGTGAACGTCATGAGCACTCCTTCGTGTCCGGCTCCACCCCCTACACGAACGCGCCGCCCCGGGATCGACAGCTCAGAGCACGCAGAACTCGTTGCCCTCCGGATCCGCCATCACGACGTGGTCCGGACGGCCGTCCAGCACGTCTTCGCGCAGCACGGTCGCGCCCGCCGCGGTGAGGCGGGCGACCGCCTCGACGACCCGCTCCCACCGCGTCTCCCACGCGACGTCGCGGCCGCCGCCGGCCTGGACGTCCAGATGCACGCGGTTCTTCGCGACCTTGCCCTCGGGCACCTTGAGGAAGCTGAGGTTCGGCAGCACGCCTTCCGGATCGCTCAGGTAGGCGCCGTCGTCCCATTCCGCCTCGGGCACATCGTGGTGCGCGAACCAGTCTTCCCAGCTCGCGAAGCCCGCGGGTGGTGGCCGCTCGATATAGCCGAGGGCCACCGCCCAGAATCTCGCCAGCACGCGGGGTTCCGCGCAGTCGATCGTCAGGCTCCACCGCACCGTCACGGACGAAGCGTAGCCGCGAGGAGCGCCACCGCGCCCTTCGCGACGGCGATTCCCCGTGCCGCCACGTGGTTTTCGTCCAACGCGGTCACCGGGTCCGACACCATGACACTGGTGACCAGCGAGCGGCCGTCCGCCGTGCGCGCCAGGTAGTTCAAGGTCAGCACGCCGGGTTCGCTGCCACCCTTGAACCAGACCTCCGGGAACGTCGCCCGGTCGAGGGCGAGGCCACCGTCGTTCAGCGACAACGCGTGCCCGATCTCCGGCTGGTTCTCCTTCTGCAGTCCGGAAAACGCCCGGCAGATGTCGTCCGGCGAACCGAACCACTCGATGTCGTCGATCTTCTCGGGTGCGGTCCAGCCCTGCAGTCCGGTGAGCGGAAGCCGTTCCAGCCCGGCGACCGCCGCGGGACGCGCCCAGCGCGGCAACGCCAGGTAGGCGTCGGCGCGAGCCGGGTACCGCGTGGCCTTGAGCTCGAACATCGCCTTCGTGGTCAGGAACGGGATGTTCGCCGCCGGTCGCTGGTTGCCGAACGCGGTGAGCTGCCGTTGCACGGCATCCCGCCCCAGCCGGTGGATCAGGTGGTCGGTCGCGGTGTTGTCGCTGATCGAGATCATCTTGTCGGCGTAGGCGGACAACGGGAGCTGAGTGCCAGCGGGTTCGTTCTGCAGCACCCCGGACGGCAGGCTCTTCCAGTCGTCCCGGATCGCCAGCGGCTCGGTCCAGGATGCTTTGTGCTCGGCGACCGCTTTGCCGAGCGCGCCCAGGACGTAGAGCTTGAACGCCGAACCCAACGGCCGCTGCACGTCATCGCGGACGCCGTGCACGTCCCGGCAGCGCCCGTCCGGGAGGATCTCCGACGCGCCGAACGACACCCGGCCGCCGAGGGCAGCCAGCTGCGCGTCGACCTCCGGCCACGAAGCCGGGACCGGGTCGTCGGGTTTCGCTGCGAGCCCGTCGATCAGCCCGGCCTGGTCCACGTGCAGGCCGAGCAGGTAGTCGTCGGCGGTCCCGTGGACCGCCGCTTCCACGTGGTCCGGGGCCTCGGTGACGATCCGTTTCAGTTGGAGCGGCCCCAGCTTCCCGAGCGCGCCGTTGACTCCCGCCGGGCCGCCCACGGCGTCCAGCATGACCTGGGCGACGTGCTCACGGACTTCGGTGTCGGGCACCGGGACGCGCCCGGTCGCGTCGACCACCCACTCGAGCTGTTGTGTCGCCGTGGGCACCTCGGCGGCTTGGGCGGCCGGGGCCACCAGTGCCGCCAAGAGCGCGACCACGCCCGCTATGGCTGTCTTCATTCGTCCCCCTGTATTTCCATCGTTCCCCCTTGGTCACCGGCTACTCTTCGGCCGGCCTGATCCACAACCCGGCCACCCGGCCGTCTTCCCGGTAGGTCACCTGCACGGTCCGCTCACCCGCCTCGAAGGCCAGTGGCATGTGGACGACCGTGTAGTCACCCATGGACCGCGCATACGGCTCCCCCGTCCGCTCGTACTGCCCGACCGCCCCGGCCACCTGGGCCCAGGCGAGCTTCAGCTCGTCCTCGCCGACCGCTTCGCGCATGCGGTCGTCGAAGTCCCGGCGGACCTCTTGCCACTGGCAGCCGACGAGCTCCGCCACGAGCTCTTCGGCGCGGTGAAGCACGTCCGGCGGCTTCAGCTCTGTCATGGACTCCCCCGTCGTCGGATCGACCGGCCGGCCGAACCGCTGGAAGGCGGCCTGCCGGCTGGTGCCCAGGAGATTGCCGATCTCCTGCCACGTGTGCCCGGCCGCCCGGGCCGCGTCCACCGCGTCCCGCAGCGTCGCCTCCGCGTCGCGGACCTTCTCCACCGCTTCGCCGACCGCGGCCAGCGGCCCGTGTTCCGGCACGCTGTCAAGGATGAATTGACGGTCCACGAATGTCAAGTCAATCTTTACGCTCTCGCGCCGGCGGCGGGCGGCACTCCGGCACGTAGCATCACAATACTGGCGATTTCGGCCGGAGCCTTGGCGAGGTGGCAGCGGCTTGCCACAGGCGGCGCATTTCATGCTTTCGAGTGTAGCGCACGGAATGCCAAAGCGTGCTAACGTCGGAAGCACGAAATGACCGCGCCCACCACCTGGGAGGCGTGGCCATCCGAGGGGGAGGACGATTACGGTGAGAACCGATGAGTGAACGCACCTGGGGCTTCCGGACCCGCGCACTGCACGCGGGCGGCACCCCCGACCCAGCGACCGGCGCGCGGGCCGTGCCGATCTACCAGACCACGAGCTTCGTCTTCGAAGACGCCGCCGACGCGGCGAACCTCTTCGCGCTGCAGAAGTACGGGAACATCTACAGCCGGATCGGGAACCCGACCGTAGCCGCGTTCGAGGAGCGGATCGCCAGCCTCGAAGGCGCGATCGGCGGCGTGGCGACCGCGAGCGGGCAGGCCGCGGAGTTCCTCACCTTCAGCGCGCTCACCGAGGCGGGCGACCACATCGTGTCGGCGAGCGGCCTCTACGGCGGCACGGTCACGCAGCTCACCGGCACGCTGCGGCGGTTCGGCGTGGAGACGACGTTCGTCAGCGGCGGCATCGACGACTACGCGGCCGCGATCACCGACCGGACCCGGCTGCTCTACACCGAGGTGATCGGCAACCCCGGCGGCGGCATCGCGGATCTCGCGGCGCTGGCGGACCTCGCGCATTCCCACGACATCCCGCTCGTGGTGGACGCGACGCTGGCGACGCCGTACCTGTGCCGCCCGATCGAGCACGGCGCCGACATCGTGCTGCACTCGGCGACGAAGTTCCTCGGCGGCCACGGGACGACGCTCGGCGGCATCGTCGTCGAGTCCGGGAAGTTCAATTGGGGCAACGGGAAGTTCCCCCGGATGACCGAGACCGTCGAAAGCTACGGCGGCCTGAAGTACTGGGAGAACTTCGGCGAATACGCGTTCTGCACCCGGCTGCGCGCCGAACAGCTGCGGGACATCGGCGCGGTCCTGTCACCCCACTCGGCTTTTTTGTTGCTGCAAGGGGTCGAGACGCTTCCGCAGCGGATGGACGCACACGTCGCCAACGCGCAGGCGGTCGCCGAGTATCTCCAAGCGGATCCGCGGGTGGCGTGGGTGTCGTACGCCGGGCTGCCTTCGCACGCGCACCACGACCTGGCGAAGAAATACCTGCCCGCCGGGCCGGGCGCGGTGTTCTCGTTCGGCATCGACGGCGGCCGGGCGGCGGGCGAGAAGTTCGTCGAATCGGTGGAGCTGTTGTCGCACCTGGCGAACGTCGGCGACGCGCGGACGCTGGTGATCCACCCGGCGTCGACCACGCACGCCCAGCTGTCGGAAGACCAGCTCGCGGCGGCGGGCGTCGGCCCCGACCTGATCCGGCTGTCGATCGGACTGGAGGACGTCGACGACATCCTCTGGGACCTCGACCAGGCGCTGGGCAAGGCGGTGGCCGGATGACGCATGAGGTGGGCGCCGTCGAACGGCGGGCGATCCTGAACCGGACGAAGTCGGTGACGCTGGTGGGCGCGTCCGCCAATCCGGCGCGGCCGAGCTACTTCGTCGCGACCTACCTGCTCTCGTCGACGCGCTACGAGGTCAACTTCGTCAACCCGCGGCTGGACACACTGTTCGGGAAACCGGTGTACGCCTCACTGAAGGACCTACCGGGTGAACCGGACCTGGTCAGCGTTTTCCGGAAGCACGACGACCTGCCCCAGGTGGCCGAAGAGGTGATCGACGCCGGCGCGCGGACGCTGTGGCTGCAACTCGGGCTGTGGCACGAGCCGGTGGCCGACCGGGCGCGGGAAGCCGGACTGGACGTCGTGATGAACCGGTGCGTGAAGATCGAACACGCACGCTTCGCGGGCGGGCTCCACCTGGCCGGGTTCAACACCGGCGTGATCAGCTCCCGGAGGCAGTCGGCACCCTAGGGAAGAGAACGCCCGTTCCCGCTGTTGGCCTGGGGTATGACCGAAAAGCTGGGGATCACGTTGTCCGGCGGCCCGACCGCACTCCTGGAGCTGGGCGGCGTGCGACTGCTCACCGACCCGACCTTCGACGCGCCCGGCGACCACCCCGTCGGCAACCGCGTGCTGGTCAAGACCGAGGACTCCGTGCTGACCGAAGAGGCGGTCGGCGTGGTGGACGCGGTCCTGCTGTCCCACGACCAGCACCCCGACAACCTGGACGACCGCGGCCGCGCCTACCTCGGAACGGTGCCGCTGACCCTGGTCACGCCCAGCGGAGCCGAACGGCTGGGCGGCACCGCGCGAGGCCTGAAGCCCTGGGAGGAGACACAGGTCGGACCGCTGACGGTGACGGCAGTGCCGGCGCTGCACGGCCCGGAGGGCGCCGAGCCGACGACCGGCGAGGTCACGGGGTTCGTACTGAGCGGCAGCGGCCTGCCGACGGTGTACGTGAGCGGGGACAACGCGTCGGTGGAGCTGGTGCGGGAGATCGCGTCGAGGTTCCGCATCGACATCGCGGTGCTGTTCGCCGGCGCCGCCCGAACAAAGTTCTTCGACGGCGCACCTCTGACGCTGACCAGCGCAAACGCAGTCGAGGCGGCAAAGGTCCTCGGCGCGGCCAAGGTGGTACCGCTGCACTTCCGCGGCTGGCAGCACTTCACCGAGGGGCCAGAGGTGCTGCACAAGGAGTTCGAGACGGCCGGCCTGACCGACCGGCTGGTCCTGCTCGAGCCGGGGCAGCGCGCAGAGGTCTGAGAACAGGCAAGAGGGGCGGGGCAGGCGGAAGGACCGGCAAGGGGCGGGGGCCGGCGGGGCGGGGCGGGGCGGGGCGGGGCGGGGCGGGGCGGGGACGAGTGAATCCCGCCGACTAGGCGCAGGGCCGGCACGCACCTTGGAGGCGCGCGCCAAACGGGCACGGGACCTGACCCCACCCGAAGCGAGTGACTCTGCCCCGGCGGTCATCCGTCGCCAGAGGCGAGTGACTCACCCTGGCGGCCATCGACACATGCCCGGCTAACAACCGGTGGGCGCGCGCCGGACCGGAGCGGCCCTGCCCTGCCTCAGACGAGCCACTGCCCCCGCAGCGATCGAGGGCGAACCTGCAGGCGCAGGACGGCCGCGCCGCGGCTGGCGCACGCTCTCGGGAGCGAGCGGCCCATTACCGCACACACAGCCGGCCGCCGGCGGGTGCGCCGGACCGGCACGGCCCCAGGCGAGCCACAGCCCCCGGCAACGTTCGAGCGCGAACCTGCTGGCGCAGGACGGCCGCGCCGCGGCTGGCGCACCCCCTCTGGAGCGAGCGGCCCACTACCGAACACACAGCCGCCCGCCGGCGGGCGCACCGGACCGGCACGCCCCCCACGCGAGCCACAGCCCCGGGCAACGTTCGAGCGCGTACCTGCGCCGCGGGCTGGTGCTCGCCCGCAGGATCCGATGGCCCGCCGCCGCACGGACGCGTGGGCACGCGGCAACCCCCGACCGCGCCCATGAGAGGCTGTCCGCATGGCCAAACCGACCCCGCTGCAGTTCCGGAACATCCTTGTCGCCTTGTTGGCGGCGGCGGGCTTCGTCTGGAGCGTCGTGGCCGGGCTTCAGTGGTGGGTCAGCGCCATCATCGGCTGCGCCTGTGTGCTCTCGCTGGCCTCCGCCTACCTCAACCGGCCCGGCGCTGACAGCTAGCGCGTCTTGGAATAGCGGGCCTTCAAGTTCGTCCGGCCTGCCTCGGTGAGCCGGCCGAACAGGCGCAGCCGCGCCAAGCCGCCGTCCGGGTAGATGTCCAGGCGGGCCTCCGTCACCTCCGGGCCGTCGCTCAACGCGAAACGGTGGCGGGTGTCCGGCTGCAAGCGGGTCTTCGGCAGCAGCTCGACCCACTCGCCGTACGTGTCGCGGCCACTCACCGATGCCCAGCCCGGGGCGTTGCCCTTGAGGTTGCTCGTGTCCAGCTCGGCGAACCGGACGATGCCCGCGCCCGCGAGGCGGAGTGTCACCCAGTCGTTTCCGTCGTCGCGGCGGCGGGCCGTCTCCCAGCCCTCTGCCTGGTGCGCGGCCAATCCGGGCGTCAACAGGTTATTCGGCGATGAATAGAACTTGTTGCTGCAGCCCGTGACGATCGCGCCGTTCTCCAACGCCGCCAGGTCGAGTGCGTCCAAGTCCAGCAGGTCCGGGTCGGGGATCGGCGTGCCGTGGACGCGCAGGCGGGCTACGCCGCCGTCCGGGTGCTGCGTCAACCGGACGTGCGTGTAGCGGCGCGAACCGTTGACCGCGTAGAAGTTCTCCGTGTGGCCGGCTGCCGGGGCGTGGTCCACCAGGACGTCCCAGTCCGCTGTCTGCAGCTCCGCCGCCGACGGGTAGCCCGGCACCGATGCCGCCTCGACCGAGACGAACGGCGGGTAGTTGCCCTTGAAGAACGCCGTGTCGACGATGACGCCGGTGACCGTGCCGGCCAGGCCGAGCCTGACCACCGCCTGGTCGTCGCCGGGTTCGCGGTGGCGGCGGGTCTCCCAGCCGTCGTAGACCTGGCCCTTCGGGCCGAACGTCTCGGCGCGGTGCGCCGGCGTCCACGGGTTGACCAGGTTCTCCTTCTCGGCGAACAGCTCGTCGGTCGCCCACATCACCGTCCCGCCGAAGCGGCGTGACGCGAGGTCGGGCAGTTCGGTCCACTCAGGACGGTCGGACAAGGCAGCCTCCATTTCAGCAGTCCCCCCGGTTCAGCAACGCGCCGCGCGGCTCGTCGCCGGTGATTTCGGTGCCCCGCAACCACGTCGAGCGCACGACGCCGGCGAGCGGCCGCTGGTCGTAGGCGCTGACCGGGTTGCGGTGCTTCAGTTTCGCGACGTCGACGACGAACGCCTCGTCCGGCGCGAACACGCAGAAGTCGGCGTCGTACCCCGCCGCCAGGTGACCCTTGCGGCGCATCCCGGCCTGCGCGGCGGGGCGCTCGGCCATCCAGCGGACGACGTCGGTGAGCGCGAACCCGCGTTGCCGCGCCTGCGTCCAGATCGCCGGCAGGCCCAGCTGCAGGCTCGAGATCCCGCCCCAGGCGAGCCCGAAATCGCCGCTGTCGAAGCGTTTCAGCTCCGGCGTGCACGGCGAATGGTCGCTGACGATGGTGTCGATCACGCCGTCGGCGAGCCCCTGCCACAGCAGTTCGCGGTTGGCCGCCTCCCGGATCGGCGGGCAGCACTTGAACTGCGTCGCGCCGTCGCGGATCTCCTCGGCGATGAAACTGAGGTAGTGCGGGCAGGTTTCCGCCGTCAGCGCGACACCGTCGCGGCGCGCCGACGCGACCAGCGGCAACGCCTCGGCCGACGAAAGGTGCAGGATGTGCGCTCGCGCGTCGTGGCGGCGGGCCGCCTCGATGACCTGGGAAATCGCGAGGTTCTCCGCCTCACGCGGCCGCGAGCTCAAGAAGTCGACATAGCGACCGCCGTGCGGCTCCGGCGCCGAATCGATCTCGTGCGCGTCTTCGGCGTGGACGATCATCAGCGCGTCGAAAGAACTCAGTTCGCGCAACGCTTCGTCGAGCCCGGCCGGGTCGAGCGGCGGGAACTCGTCGACGCCCGAGTGCAGCAGGAAGCACTTGAAGCCGAACACCCCGGCTTCGTGCAGGGCACGCAGATCGCCGGCGTTGCCGGGGACCGCGCCGCCCCAGAAGCCGACGTCGACGTGCACCCGGCCGGTCGCCGCCTTGCGCTTGACCTCCAGCGCCGCGACGTCGACGGTCGGGGGCAGGCTGTTGAGCGGCATGTCCACGATCGTGGTCACGCCCCCCGCCGCGGCCGCGCGGGTGGCCGTTTCGAAGCCCTCCCACTCGGCGCGGCCGGGATCGTTGACGTGGACGTGCGTGTCGACGAGTCCCGGCAGCAGCACGACGTCGTCGCCGAGCTCCAGCTCGCGGTCGCCGGACAAGGCAGCCCCGCCGGGTTCGACCGCGACGATCCGGCCGCCGTCGACGCCGAGGGTCGCCGGAACCTCGCCCTCGGCCGTGACGGCTCGGGCCGCGCGCACCACAAGATCCATCCGAAAACCCTTCTCCGGGAGGATTGACCACCGCCGATTTCACAGTACGGAAAGACGGTTTCGCACAACGACAGTAACCACGGCGCGCGCCGCTCGTCAACGACGGACGCGGCGCGTTACGGTCATCCTCGTGCGGCTTGAAGCGGAGTTCACCAGCGAACCGTTCCACGGCGAGGGTTCGCCGCCCGAGCACGCCGTCGCCGCGCGCGACGCCGCCGCGGAAGCCGGGCTGGACACCGACTTCGGCCCGCTCGGGACGCTCGCCCGGGGCGAGGCGAAGGAGCTTTACGACGCGCTCCCGGTGATCGCGCGGGCCGCGCTCGACGCGGGTGCGACCCAGGTGACGCTGCAGGTGCGCCGGGTCGGCGCGGACAAGGCCGAAGCCGCCGAACCGCGCGCCGCGACAGGCGGGAAGACGCCACGCGACGCCGGGAAGGCGGGGGCGGACGAGACCGTCGTCGAGCTGAACGACGCCCTCGCCCGGCTCATCGCCGACGTCGAGCGCGAAATGGGCGCCAAGCTGGGCGAACTCGATCGCGCCGGGAAGCAGCGAGCCGTGCGCGTCCTGCGCGAGCGCGGCGCCTTCGACCTGCGGAAGTCCGTCTCCTCGGTGGCCGACGCGCTGGGCGTCACGCGGTTCACCGTCTACAACTACCTGAACCGGGAAGCGGACTGACCAGCGCTTTCAACAAAATGTTGACGGATCTCCGGTGTCGACGTACGGTCAGCCCGTGCTGCTCTCCGAGTTCAACACCGCCGACGACGTCCGCCCGCTGCTGACGGCGTGCCTCGCCGTCCCCCGCTGGGTCGACGCGATCCTCGACGGCCGCCCGTACGCCGACCTGGCCGCCCTCAAGGCCGCCGCCGACCTGCCGTTGAGCAGCGACGAAATCCGGCAGGCCATGGCCGCGCACCCGCGGATCGGCGAGAAGCCGGCGAGCGGCTGGGCGCGCGGCGAACAGTCCGGTGTGGACAACGCCGACGCCTTCGCCGCCGCGAATGCCGAATACGAAGCCAAGTTCGGCCACGTCTACCTCGTCTGCGCCAGCGGCCGCAGCGGCGAAGAGCTGCTGAAGATCCTCCGATCCAGGCTGGGCAACGATCCCGCGACCGAACTGGACGTCGCCGGGCGGGAACTCCTCAAGATCGCCGAACTCCGACTCGCGAAAGCGGTGACCGCGTGAGCCTCGTGACCACCCACGTCCTCGACACGGCGACCGGACGCCCCGCGCGGGGAATCGCCGTCCGGTTCGAGACCGCCGAAGGCAAGCCGATCGCCGATGGGCGGACCGACGACGACGGCCGTATCCGCGACCTCGGCCCGGAAACCCTGGAACCCGGCGCGTACCGGCTGGTCTTCGACACCGGCGCCTACCTCGGCCCGGAGGCCTTCTTCCCGGAGGTCGCGCTGACCTTCCGGATCGCCGACGGCACCGCGCACCACCACGTGCCGCTCCTGCTCAGCCCGTTCGCCTATTCGACCTACCGAGGGAGCTGAACCGTGGCCATCACCCTGGGCCCCAACCAGTACGGCAAGGCGGAGGTCCGCCTGGTGACGGTGCGCCGCGACGGCCCCGTGCACCACCTCAAGGACCTCACCGTGTCGACGTCGCTGCGGGGCGAGCTCGCCGCGACGCACCTCACCGGCGACAACGCCGGCGTGCTCGCGACCGACACGCAGAAGAACACCGTGTACGCCTTCGCGAAGGAAGCGCCGGTCGGCGAGATCGAGGACTTCGGCCTGCGCCTCGCGCGGCACTTCACCGGCTCGCAGGGGAACATCACCGGCGCGCGGATCAAGATCGACGAGCACGGCTGGGACCGGATCGCGGTCGGCGGGGAACCGCACGACCACGCGTTCAGCCGCTCGGGCGACGAACGGCGCACCACGGCCGTGACGATCCGCGACGGCCGCGCGTGGGTCGTGTCCGGCATCGACGGCCTGACGCTGCTGAAGTCCACGGGTTCGGAGTTCCACGGCTTCCCGCGCGACCAGTACACGACGCTCGCCGAGACCGACGACCGCATCCTCGCGACGGCCGTGACGGCGAAGTGGCGCTACCAGGGCGAGGACGTCGACTGGGCCGAGAGCCACCGCGAAATCCGGCGGCTGATGCTCGAGACGTTCGCGACGAAGCACAGCCTTTCGCTGCAGCAGACGCTGTACGCGATGGGCGAGGCGGTGCTGAACGCGCGCGAAGAGGTCGCTGAAGTACGGCTCTCGCTGCCGAACAAGCACCACTTCCTGGTCGACCTGAGCCCGTTCGGGCTGAAGAACGACAACGAGGTGTTCTACGCGGCGGACCGGCCGTACGGCCTGATCGAGGGCACGATCCTGCGCGACGACGCCGAGGACCCGGGCCCGGCCTGGGACATCCACTGACCGACGCCACGGCGCCCGGATTGATAGAACGCTCTACCGATCCGGGCGTATCGTGGCACCGTGGCAGGGACCAAAGAACGCATCATGGCCGCCGGCGCGGAACTGTTCCGGCGCAACGGCTACAGCGGTACCGGGCTGAAGCAGATCGTCGCCGAGGCGAATGCTCCCTTCGGGTCGCTCTACCACTTCTTCCCCGGCGGCAAGGAGCAGCTCGGGGCGGAGGTCATCCGGACCTCCGGGCTCGCCTACATCCAGCTCTTCGACCTCTTCATCGCGCCCGCTCCGGACGTCATCAGCGGGATCGAGGCCTTCTTCGCCGCCGGGATCGCCACCCTCGAAGCCACCGACTACGTCGAAGGCTGCCCGATCGCGACCGTCGCCCTGGAGGTCGCCTCCACCAACGAACCGCTGCGGCAGGCCACCGCCGACGTCTTCACCGCCTGGATCGACGCCGGGACCGAAAAGTTCGGGAAGTTCGGGCTCGGCCCAGCCGCCGCGCGGACGCTGACCATCACCGCCGTCAACAACCTCGAAGGCGCCTTCGTCCTCTGCCGCTCGCTGCGGGACACCGAGGCCATGGCCGTCGCCGGCGCCGCCACCGCGGATGTTGCCCAACGACTACTCGACGAGAACGCACAACTTTAGTCGGGAATCCAACACGAATACTCAAAATGGCGCTTGACCGCGCAGCATCCGACACGGATGCTGCCCAGTGCTGTCCGACGACAGTGGTCTAGTCCTCCTGCCTCACACCGCCGTCCGGTTGGAGCCGCCATGCGCCGAGTCTTCGCCGTCCTTGCCGCCGTCCTGGCGGGCGCCGCACTCAGCAGCCCGCCCGCCCAAGCCCTCGAAAACGGGCTCCTCCGCACGCCCCCGATGGGGTGGAACACCTGGAACACCTTCGAGTGCAACATCAACGAGACGCTCGTCAAGCAGACCACCGACCTCATGGTCAGCTCCGGGATGCGCGACCGCGGCTACACCTACGTCAACCTCGACGACTGCTGGATGACCAAGACGCGGGACGGCAACGGCAACCTCGTCGCCGACTCCGCCAAGTTCCCCAGCGGTCTCAAGGCCCTCGGCGACTACATCCACGCCCGCGGGATGAAGTTCGGCATCTACGAGAGCGCCGGCTCCGAAACCTGCCAGCACTACCCCGGCAGCCTCGGCCACGAGCAGGCCGACGCGAACCTCTTCGCGAGCTGGGGCGTCGACTACCTCAAGTACGACAACTGCGGCAGCCCCGCCGGCGAAAACCAGCAGGACTACGTCCGCCGCTACTCCGCGATGCGTGACGCGCTGAAGGCCACCGGCCGCCCGATCGCCTACAGCATCTGCGAATGGGGGAACTTCAGCCCGTCGACGTGGGCGCCGGACGTCGGCAACCTGTGGCGCACCACCGGCGACATCACGAACAACTGGGGCAGCATCGACTCGATCTACCGGCAGAACGTCGGTCTCGCGTCCGCCGCGAAACCCGGCGCCTGGAACGACCCCGACATGCTCGAAGTCGGCGACGGCATGGACTTCCAGGAGGACCGCGCCCACTTCACGCTCTGGGCCGCCATGGCCGCGCCGCTGATCGCCGGCGCCGACCTGCGCTCCGCCAGCGTCGCCACCTTCTCGACCTACCTCAACGCCGACGTCATCGCCGTCGACCAGGACGCGCTCGGCAAGCAGGCCACCCGCATCGCCACCGGGAACGGCCTCGACGTCCTGGCGAAACCGCTCCAGGGCGGGGACGTCGCCGTCGTGCTGTTCAACGAAAACGGCACCACGAAGACCATGTCGACCACGGCCGCCGCGGCCGGGCTGCCCGCGGCGTCGAGCTACCGGCTGACCAACCTGTGGTCCAAGGAGCAGACCACCAGCACCGGCACGATCAGCGCGGACGTCCCCTCGCACGGCGCGGTCATCTACCGCGTCAAGGCCGGCGCGAGCGGCAGCAGCACCGCCCGGCCGCTGCAGGGCGCGTCCTCCTCACGCTGCATCGACATCAACGGCAACGTCACCACGCCCGGCACCAAGGTCGACATCTGGGACTGCGACGGCGGGCCGAACCAGACCTGGACGTTCACCAGCGCCGGCGAGCTGAAGTCCGCCAGCGGTCTTTGCCTCGACGCCAACGAAGGCGGCACCACCGCCGGGACCAAGCTGATCGCCTGGACCTGCCACGGCGGCGCGAACCAGAAGTTCAAGCTCAACCCCGACGGCTCGATCACGGGCACCCAGACCGGCCTGTGCGTCGACGTCACCGGCGGCGACAAGCCCGCCGGCAACGTCAACGGCGTCCAGCTCGAGCTCTGGGGCTGCAACGACGACGCCAACCAGAACTGGCTGCTCAAGTAGCGGTCAGGTGCTCCGGCCGGACCGGGACGCGCGTGAGCGCGAGCCCGGTCGCGGCCCGGATCGCGGCCACGATCGCCGGGGTCGACGAGATCGTCGGTGGCTCGCCGACCCCGCGCAGGCCGTACGGCGCGTGCGGGTCCGGGCGCTCCAGGACGTCGATGGTCATCGGCGGCATGTCCAGGACCGTCGGGATCAGGTAGTCGGTGAAGGAGGGGTTCCGGATCTTCCCGCCGGAGGTCTGGATCTCCTCCATCACCGCGAGCCCGAGCCCCTGCGCCGAACCGCCTTGGATCTGGCCCAGCACGGCTTGCGGGTTCAGCGCCTTGCCGACGTCCTGGGCGCAGTCCAGCGCGACCACCTTCACCAGGCCCAGCTCCGTGTCGACGTCGACGACCGCCCGGTGCGCGGCGAACGCGTACTGCACGTGTGCGGTGCCCTGGCCGGTCTCCGGATCCAACGATGACGTCGGCCGGTGCCGCCACTCGACGGTTTCGTCGTAGACGTCGTCGCCGAGGACGTCCACCAGGTCCGCGACCACCTGGCCGTCGGCCGCGACGAGCTTGCCGCCGACCACGCGCACCCGCTGGTCGAACCGGGACAGCAGCCGCGTCCGCACCGCCGCGCAGGCGGCCTGGACCGCGCCGCCGGTGACGTAGGTCTGGCGTGACGCCGACGTCGAGCCGCCGTTGCCGATCGAAGTGTCCATCGGCAGGACCGTCACCTGGTCGACGCCGAGCTCGGTCCGGACGATCTGCTGCATGATCGTCACCAGGCCCTGGCCGACCTCGCAGGCCGCGGTGTGCACGGTCGCGGCCGGCTCGCCGCCGACCAGCTGCAGGCGCACCCGGGCCGTCGAGTAGTCGTCGAAGCCCTCGGAGAAGCAGACGTTCTTGATGCCGACGGCGTACCCGACACCGCGCACGACGCCCTCGCCGTGCGTCGTGTTCGACACCCCGCCCGGCATGTGCCGCAGGTCGAACGGCCGGTCCGGCGGCATCGGCATCTCCCGCACGCGGGAAAGCAGCTCGGCGACCGGCGCTTCCGCGTCGACGACCTGGCCGGTCGGCATCAGGTCGCCTTCGCTCATCGCGTTGCGGACGCGGATCTCCACCGGGTCCAGGCCACACGCGAGAGCGAGCTTGTCCATCTGCGACTCGTACCCGAACGCCGCCTGCACAGCTCCGAAGCCGCGCATCGCGCCGCACGGCGGGTTGTTCGTGTACGTGCCCCAGCAGTCCACCGAGACACTGTCCACTTTGTACGGTCCGACGCCGAGCGTGGCGGCGTTCGCGACCACCGCACCGGTCGAGGACGCGTACGCGCCGCCGTCGAGGTACAACCGCGTACGCACGTATACGAGACGCCCGTCGCTGGTGGCGCCGTGCTCGTAGTACATCTTCGCCGGGTGCCGGTGGACGTGACCGTAGAAGGACTCTTCGCGGTTGTAGACCATCTTCACCGGCTTGCCGGTGTGCAGCGCGAGGAGACACGCGTGGACCTGCATCGACAGGTCCTCGCGGCCGCCGAACGCGCCGCCGACACCGCCGAGCGTCAGCCGCACCTTCTCGACCGGCAGGCCCAAAGCGGCGACGATCTGCTGCTGGTCGACGTGCAGCCACTGCGTCGCGACGTAGAGGTCGACGCCGCCTTCGGTGTCCGGCACGGCGAGCCCGGACTCCGGTCCGAGGAACGCCTGGTCCTGCATGCCGACCTCGTAGACGCCCGAGACGACGACGTCCGCGGAGACGTCTTGCGGGCCGCGGCGGATCTTCACGTGCCGCACGACGTTGCCGCCCTCGTGCAGCGAAGGCCCTTCGCCCGCGACGGCCGCTTCGGAGTCCGTGACCGGGGAAAGCTCTTCGTACGAAACGACGATCCGCTTCATCGCGCGGCGCGCGGTCTCCGGGTGGTCGGCGGCGACCAGCGCGACCGGTTCGCCCTGGTAGCGGACGACGTCGGACGCGAGCACCGGCTGGTCGGCGTGCTCGAGGCCGTACCGGTTGACGCCGAGGACGTCTTCGTGCGTCAGCACCGCGTAGACGCCCGGCACGGCCAGGGCTTCGGCGATGTCGATGCCGGTGATCCGCGCGTACGGGTGCGGGCTGCGCAGCGTCACGCCCCACACCATGTCTTCGTGCCACAGGTCCGAGGAGTAGGCGAACTCGCCGCGCACCTTCACCGTGCCGTCGGGACGGCGCGGTGACGCGCCGACGCCGTTCGCGGTCTGCGTGGTGACGGAAGTGGTGGTCATCTGCCCTCCCTCAGCCGGGCGCTCGCGGCGGCCAGCTCGCCGGCGATCTCGGACTCGTCGGCTTCGCGCAGCGTGCCGTCCTCGACGACGGCCTTGCCACCGACGAACAGCCGGCGCAGTGGCGGCGTCGTGCCGAGCACCAGCGCCGCGACCGGGTCGGCGATGCCCGCGTAGTTCAGGCCGGTCAGGTCCCAGACGGCGAGGTCGGCGAGCTTCCCGGGCTCGATCGAGCCCAGGTCGTCGGCGCGGCCCAGGCAGCGGGCGCCGCCCATCGTGCCCATCCACAAGGCTTCCCGCGTGGTCAGGCCGCGGGGCCCGCCGCGCTGGCGAGCCTGCAGCAACGCCTGGTGCAGCTCTTCGCCGAGGCCGCCGGACTCGTTGGACGCGGCCCCGTCGGCGCCGAGCCCGACCGGGACGCCGGCGTCGAGGAGGTCGCGGACCGGGGCGATGCCGGCGCCGATCCGGCCGTTGGACGTCGGGCAGTGCGCCGAGCCCGTGCCGGTCGCGCCGAACCGGCGGATCGCCTCGGGCGCGAGGTGGATGGTGTGGGCGAGCCAGACGTCGTCGGCGAGCCAGCCGAGCTTGTCGGCGTACTCGGCGGGCGTGCAGCCGACCTCGGCGAGGCACTGCTTCTCCTCGTCGAGCGTCTCCGCGAGGTGGGTATGAAGCCGGACGCCCTTGCGGCGGGCCAGCTCGGCCGCGCCGGACATCAGCCGCTCGGTGACCGAGAACGGCGAGCACGGGCCCACGGCGATCTGCAGGTGAGCACCCGCCGAGTCGTCGTGGAAACGCTCGATCGCCGCTTCGGTGCCGGTCAGCGCGTCCTCGGTCGACTCGACGAGGTTGTCCGGCGGCAGGCCGCCGTCGGACTCGCCGCGGTCCATCGACCCGCGCACGACGTGCAGCCGGACGCCGATCCGCTGGCGGGCCGCGGCCAGCGCCGCCACCTGGTCACCGCCGTCGCGCGGGAAGACGTAGTGGTGGTCGGCGACGGTGGTGCAGCCGGTCAGCGCCAGCCGCGCCATCCCGGCCGTGCCGGCGGCGTGCGTGATCTCCGCGTCGAGGCGCTTCCAGACCGGGTAGAGCGCGACCAGCCACTCGAAGAGCGTGTGGTCGGCGGCCAGCCCGCGGGTCGCCCACTGGTAGAGGTGGTGGTGGGTGTTGATCAACCCGGGCGTGACCAGGCACCCTTCGGCGTCGACGCGCTCGTCGAACTCACCCGTGTAGACGCCTTCGCCGACTTCGGCGATCCGGTCGTTCTCGACGACGACATGGCCGTTGGCGTACTCCTCGCCCGTCACCGTGGCGACGGCCGCACCGCTGATGAGCGTCCTCACGCGACCCCACCCTTCGCGACGGCGCGCACGGCGTCGAGGATCTTCTCGTAGCCGGTGCAGCGGCACAGGTTGCCGGCGAGGGCTTCTCGGATCTCCTCGTCGGACGGGTCGGGGACGCGGTTGAGCAGGTCGTGCGCGGCGACGACCAGGCCCGGCGTGCAGAAGCCGCACTGCACGGCGCCGGCGTCCACAAAGGACTGCTGGACCGGGTCGAGGGTGTCGCCGTCGGCCAGTCCCTCGACCGTGCGGACCACACGGCCCTCGGCCTGCCCGGCCGCGACCAGGCAGGCGCACACCGGGACGTCGTCGAGGTAGACCGTGCAGGAGCCGCATTCGCCCTGCTCACAGGCGTTCTTCGAGCCCGGCAGACCGAGCCGCTCGCGCAGGACGTAGAGCAGGCTTTCGCCCTCCCAGACGTCGTCCGCCTCGCGTTTCTCCCCGTTGATCGTCACATTCAGGCGCATGCGCGCTCCCCCGTCCGGTGTTCGTCCCAGGCCCAAGTCAACGTTCGCCGCGCTAGTACCCCCAACGCGTGCTTCCGATACGCGGCGCTGCCCCGGACGTCGTCGATCGGCGACGTCGCTTCGGCCACGAGGTCACCGAAGCGGCGCTTCAGGGAGTCGGCCAGCGGCTCGGCCGACGTCCACGGCAGCTCGGCGGCCAGGAACTCCTCGGCCGCTCGTGCCCGGCGCGGGGTCGGAGCCGCGGACCCGATCGCCGCGCCGACCTGCCCGTCGCGAAGGGCGAGTGCGAACGAGCAGACCGCGATGACCATCGCGTTGCGCGTCCCGACCTTGGCGAACTGCTGCGGCCCGGCGTGCGCGGGCAGGTGGACGGCGGTGATCAGCTCGTCCGGTTCGAGGGCGTGGCGTTTCACGCCGACGTAGAAATCCTCCGCGCGGAGGATCCGGGTCCCCCGGACGGAGGCCGCCTCGACCCGCGCGTCGAGGGCCAGCAGCACCGGGTGGGTGTCGCCGGCCGGGGACGCGGCGCCGAGGTTGCCGCCGACCGTGCCGCGGTTGCGGATCTGCGGCGACCCGACCGTGCGCGACGCCATGGCCAGCGCCGGGACGGATTCACCCAGTTCGGCGATCACGCGGGTGTACGGGACGCCGGCGCCGAGCCGGACCGTGCCGTCCGAGTGATCCACAGTGGACCACTCCGCCAGTTCGCCGACCCGGGTCAGGTCCAAGAGGGCCTCGGGGCGCCGGTGGTCGAAGTTCAGCTCGACCATGACGTCGGTGCCGCCGGCGATCGGCACGGCGTCCGGCCGCTCCGCCTTGAGGGCGAGGGCCTCGGCGAGCGTCGTGGGACGCAGGAACTCCACTCGTTGCTCCTTCGGCAGGGACGATAGACCAGTAGACGCCGAACCGGGTCCGGGCGGCAACGGCACGGCGCATGAAACGCACAGGAGCGAAACCCGGTCCGGTTGTGCTTTCCTACAAGCCTGATGACGACCGTGAAAACTCTGCTGGGCCTCCCCGGTCTGCGGCTGCGCCCGCGAGCCGGGGCCGAGCTGCTCGACCGCCCGGTGACGCGCATCTACGTCACGGAGCTGCCCGACCCCGGACGGTACCTTTCGGCCGGTGAGCTGGTGCTTTCCGGCCTGCTCTGGTGGCGGCGCCCGGGTGACGCCGAGCCGTTCGTGGCGGCGCTGGCGCGCTCGGGAGCGGCGGCGCTGGCGGCGTCCGGCGCCGACTCCGGGGGCATCCCCGGCGACGTCGTCGAGGCCTGCGAGCGGCACCGGATCCCGCTCCTGGAAGTGCCCGCCGACCTGTCGTTCTCGGTGATCACCGAGCAGGTGGTGCTGGCGCTGGCCGCCGCGTCCGAGAGCGCGCGCAAACGTTTGCAGGCCGCCGCGGACGCCCCGGTCGAGACGCTGCTGGAGCGCGCGTCCGCGGAGTTCGGGCTGCCGTGCTGGGTGCTGTCGGGGCTCGGCCGGGTCGTCGCGGGGACGTCCCCGCTGCCGGTGCCGGCGCCCGACGTCGTGCGGCGGTACGCGGCGAAGGAAGCCGGGTCGCTGACGGTGGTGCCGGTCGAGGGGCGGCACGCGGTGCCGTGGCTGGTCGCCGTCGGCGGGCCGCTGAGCACCGCGCAGGCGGAACTGGCCGAGGAGCTGGCGGGGCTCGTGGGCGTCACGCGGGCGCGGTCGGTTCCGCCCGATGTCGAGGTGCCCGCTGAGGCGCACGTCATCGCGTTGCGGACCGAAGGCAGCGACGAGAGCCGGGACGTCCTGCGGGAGTTGCTGCCCGACGGGCTGCTGCTGGAGTCCACTGGGGACACTTCGTACGCGGCGGTCGCGCGGTGGCCGGGCTCGGCCGGTCTGTCCACTGTGGAACCACTGCTGCGGGTGTCCCGGATCCTCTGCGGGGTGGGCGATTCCGCGCCGCGGGCCGAGGCTCTCGCGACGGCGCGGTTCGCGCTGGACGTGGCGGCCGGACGCGCGGGACGCGTCGTGGTCGTCGAGGCCGGCGACGTCGACGCGCACCGGCTGCTGCTGGCCGGGACGCCGGAGGGGCTGCGCGCGGCGTTGCGGCGCCGGGTGCTCGGGCCGCTGCTGGCGTACGACGCCGAGCAGCACACGGACCTGGTGCACACCGTGCGGGTGTTCCTGGAGTGTTCGGGCTCGCCGACGCGGGCGGCGAAGGCGCTGCACGTCCACGTCAACACGTTGCGCTACCGCATCGGCCGGGCGGGCGAGCTGCTCGGGGCGGACCTGACGGAGTTCACCGACCAGCTCGACGTCTACCTCGCGTTGCGCATGGAGGAGTGAAGTGGAGATCACGTCGGCCCAGCAGGCCGCCTACGACCCGCGGGTGCTCGCGTTCGGCCGGCTGCAGGGCGCGGCGAACCGGCTCGAGTACCTGCTCGGCCGCGCGCTGGAGCGCGAATGCGGGATCACGCACCTGATGTACGAGGTGCTGCTGATCGTCGGCCGCACGGGTCAGGACGGGCTGACGATGCGGTCGATCGCCCAGGAGCAGGTCCTGACGACGGGCGGCGCGACCCGGCTGGTGGACCGCATGTCGGCGATGGGTTTGGTGACGCGCACGGTTTCGCCGGACGACCGCCGCGTCCAGCTGGTGCGGCTGACCCCGCTGGGCGAGGAGACCACGGTCCGGGCCAGCCGGGTGCACGTGGAGAACATCGAGCAGTTCTTCTTCAAGCCGCTGCCGCCGGAGCATCGGGAGCGGTTCGCGGAGGATCTGCGGATCTTGAGCCACTTCGCGCGGGACGCCCTGCCGCGGCTGCGTTAGAGCGTCGCGACGACGAGGCCGAGGAAGAGCAGCGGGGCGACACCGGTGGCGATCTTGCGCACCCGGACGTGGGCGACGATCGCGCCGAGGTAGAAGAGGACCAGCCCGATCGCGGCGGCGATGCCCAGAGGTTCGATCCCGAGCAGACCGAGGGTGAGGCCGGCCGCGCCCGCGAGCTTGAGCGTGCCCAGCACGGGCAGCCAGCTCGGCGGGACGTCGACGGCCGCGGACGTGGCGAGGACGAACCTGGCCTTGGCCAGGTCGGCGAGGCCGATGCCGGCGTTGAGGACGATCGCGATGAGGGTGAGTGCGGTGTGCATGACTTCCCGACGGGGCGGCCGCCGCGAAGGTGACCGGGCTGCGGCACACTCGCCCGGTGGGAAAGCAGAAGCGACGCACCCCGGGCCCGGGAACCCCGAGGCCCGGGACCGCCGAAGAGTTCGGCGACGCGCTGCTGGCCGCCGCCTCCGAGACCGCGCGGGGAGTCCGTCGCGCGGCCGGGACGCACGCGAACCGGCTGGCGCCGGGCCTCGAGCTGCCCGCCGAGGCGGCCGAAGGGGCCCGCCGGGCCGCGCACCTCCTGATCTCCCGGGCCCGCCGCGGCGGCTGGCTGCCGGAAGACCTCGACCAGGCGGCCCGGCGGCGGGTCGACGAGTTCGCCCGGTCCTTCGTGCTCGACACCGCGGCCGCCGACGTCGATACGACCTCGCGGGACCGGCTCGACGACGTGGGCGCCGTCCGGTGGTGGACCGAGTCCGAGCCGCACCTGCCGCAGTGGGTGGCCAAGCACATCCTCACCCCGGCCGAGGCCCTGACCTCCGTCATCGAAGCCCTCGGCTTCCTGATGACCCTGCCCGTCTTGACCACGCCGGGCACCGCGGCGCCGAAGCGCCCCGCCGCCGACGAGAAGAAGCTGGGCCGGGTCCGCGCGCTGCTGGCGAAGGCCGAGTCCAGCGCCTTCCCCGAGGAGGCCGAAGCCCTTTCGGCGAAGGCGCAGGAGCTGATGACCCGGCACGCCCTCGACCGCGTGCTGGTCGAAGCCGGCGCGTCCGCGCCCGACGTGCCCGCGTCCCGCCGGATCTGGCTCGACACCCCGTACGTCGACGCCAAGTCGCTGCTGGTCGACGTGGTCGCGAAGGCCAACCGCTGCCGCGCCGTCTTCGACCCGCGCTGGGACTTCGTGACCGTGGTCGGCGACGAGGACGACCTGGACGCCGTCGCGCTGCTGACGACGTCCCTGCTCGTGCAGGCGACCCGCGCCATGATCGCCGGTCCCGCCGGTCGGGACCGGGCGTTCCGGAAGTCGTTCCTCGTCGCCTACGCCACCCGGATCGGCGAGCGCCTCGAAGCGGTCGCCGAGGCGACGCTCACCGCGACGCCCGACGCGGACCGGCTGCTGCCGGTGCTGGCGTCGCACGAGCTGAAGGTGAACGCGGCGTTCACCGCGCTCTTCCCCCAGGTGGTGGGCAAATCGGTGACCGTGCGCAGCCACGAAGGCTGGGACGCGGGCCGCGAGGCCGCCGACCGCGCCCGGCTCGGTGAGTGAGCCTCACGCCAAGCGTTGCGCGTACTTCTCCAGCTCCGGCCGTCCGAAGGACAACTCGCCCTCGTCCAGCGCGCCGCAGTCCAGGCCCCTCAGCAGGTACACCGCCAACGCCTGCGCGGTCGCCGGTTCGTCCAGCACTCCCCCGGCCTGCTTGTCCGCGTACGCCCGCAGCCGCTCCACCGCCGCCGGGAAACCCGAGCGGTAAAACGCGTACGTCGCCGCGAAACGCGTCGGCAGCTGGTGCGGGTGCAGGTCCCAGCCCTGGTAGAACCCGCGCTCCAGGGAGCGGCGGACCAAGCGCAAGTGCTCCGCCCACGCCGAGGGCAGCGCGTCGCCGATCGGGAGGCGGTTCGTCGATCCGTCCGACAGCCGGACGCCCGTCCCCGCCGCCGAGACCTGCATCAGGCCCTTCGCCAGGTCCGCCGCCGGGTGTTCCATGCTCTGGTACGCCGCCGCGATCCCGAGCCCGGCGCTGTAGTCGTACGTCCCGTAGTGCAGCCCCGAACACCGCCCCGCCGCCGCCTGGACGATCCGCGGCACCGACAGCGTCCCGTCGATGTCCACAATGGACTGGGACGTCTCGATCTGAACCTCGAACCGCAGCGTTCCCTCGGCGAGCCCGTACGCCGATTCCAACCGCGCCAGCACTTCCGCGGCGACGGCGACCTGCTCGATCGCCGTCACCTTCGGCAGCGTCACGACGAACCCGGGCGGCAGCGGCCCGTTCTCGAGGAGCCCCATGAGGAACAGGTCCAGCGTCCGGATGCCACGCCGGCGCGTAGCCGCTTCGAAGCTCTTGAAGCGGATGCCCGAGAACGGTGTCCCGCCGGTCGTCGCCAGGGTCTGGCCGGCCGCCAGCGCCGCCGCGTCCTCGACGTCGTCGGGTACGCGGCCGTAGCCGTCCTCGAAGTCGATGCGCAGGTCCTCGATCGGCTCGGTCAGCAGCTTCGCGCGGACGCGTTCGTACACGTCCGCGTCGACGCCGAGGAGGTCGCCGTGCTCGATGAACACGCGCATCGCCTGCTTGCCCCAGTCGGCGACCAGGCGCGTCTTGTACCGCGACGCCGGGACGTAGACCGTGTGCACCGGCTGCCGTCCCGGGCGCTCCCCCGGGTACGACGCCGCGACGCGCGCGTCGGCCTCGGCCAAGCGCGCGTCGGCGGCGTCGTAGACGTCCTCGGGCAGCCGCACTACTTGATCCGCTCGTAGGCGGGCAGCGTCAGGAAGTCCGGGAACTCGTCGGCCAGCGCGACCTGCTCGAACAGCTCGATCGCCGGCACCAGCAGGTCCGCCGCGATCTCGCGGGCCAGCTCGCCGCGGACGTCCGTCAGCACCCCGCGGACCAGCTCCTTCGTCACGACGTCGCCGGTGTCCAAAGTGGTCCCGTTCTTGACCCACTGCCAGATCTGCGACCGCGAGATCTCCGCTGTCGCCGCGTCTTCCATCAGGTTGTGGATCGCCGCCGCGCCGTTGCCGCCGAGCCAGGACGCGATGTAGCGGACGCCGACGTCGACCGCGGCGCGCAGGCCGGCCGCCGTCGCGCCGCCGGGCGTCGAAGCGACGTCCAGCAGCTGGTCGGCGGTGACGCTGACCTCGTCGCGGGTGCGCTCGAGCTGGTTCGGCTTGTCGCCGAGGACCTTGTCGAACTCCTCCTTGCAGAGCTCGACCATGCCCGGGTGCGCGACCCAGGAGCCGTCGAAGCCGTCGCCGGCCTCGCGGGACTTGTCCGCGTGGACCTTCTCGAAGGCACCCTTGTTGACCTCGGGGTCCTTGCTCGGGATGAACGCGGCCATGCCGCCGATCGCGAACGCGCCGCGCTTGTGGCAGGTGCGCACGAGCAGCTCGGTGTACGCGCGCATGAACGGCGCGGTCATGGTGACCGAGTTGCGGTCCGGCAGCACGAACTTCTCGCCCGCGTCGCGGAAGTACTTGATCACGCTGAACAGGTAGTCCCAGCGGCCGGCGTTGAGGCCCGACGCGTGCTCGCGCAGCTCGTAGAGGATCTCCTCCATCTCGAACGCGGCCGGGATGGTCTCGATCAGCACGGTCGCGCGGATGGTGCCGTGCTCGATGCCGAGGGTCTTCTCGGCGTGGGTGAAGACGTCGTTCCAGAGCCGCGCCTCGAGGTGGCTCTCCATCTTCGGCAGGTAGAAGTACGGACCCTTGCCGCGCTTCAGGAGCTCCGCGGCGTTGTGGAAGAAGTACAGGCCGAAGTCGACGAGCGCGCCGACGGCCTCGCGGCCACCGAAGGACAGGCCGCGCTCGGGCAGGTGCCAGCCGCGCGGGCGGACCACGATCGTGGCGTGCTCGACGTCGTCCTTCAGCGCGTAGCTCTTGCCGCCGCTCTCGAGGGTGATCGTCTCGCGGACCGCGTCGTACAGGTTGACCTGGCCGGACACGACGTTCGCCCAGTGCGGCGTGTTGGCGTCCTCGAGGTCGGCGAGCCAGACCTTCGCACCGGAGTTGAGCGCGTTGATGGTCATCTTGCGGCTGGTCGGCCCGGTGATCTCGACGCGGCGGTCCCGCAGCGCCGGCGGGGCGCCGGCGACCTGCCAGTCGCCGTCGCGGATCTCCTTGGTCTCCGGCAGGAAGTCGAGCCGGCCGGTGGTCCGGGCCTCCTCGCGGCGCTTGCTCCGCGCCTGGAGCAGCTCGTCGCGGCGGGCGGCGAAGGCGTCGTGCAGTCCGGCGAGGAAGTCGAGCGCCTCCGTGGTGAGGATCTCGTCGCCGCGCTCGACCGGCTCGCCCAGCACCTGGACTTCAGAAGACATGGGGAAACACCTCGAAGGTTCGGAATCTTGGATAACGGCCCTACGGTTTTCTACCAGCCGGACTATAGTTTCTGCATAGCGGAACCTCAACGCCGACGTAAGGAGGGCCACCGTGCCGGCGGAGAAGAACGGTCGCGACGGCGGCGTCCAGTCCCTGCAGCGCGCCTTCGAGCTGCTGGAACACCTCGCGGACACCGGCGGCGAAGCCAGCCTGTCCGAGCTGGCGACGTTGTCCGGGCTGCCGATGCCGACGATCCACCGGCTCATCCGCACCCTGGTCGACCTCGGGTACGTCCGGCAGAACACGAACCGCCGCTACGCGCTGGGCGCGCGCCTGATCCGCCTCGGCGAGAACGCGAGCATGCAGTTCGGCGCGTGGGCGCGGCCGTTGCTGGCGGAGCTGGTCGAGGAGGTCGGCGAGACGGCGAACCTGGCGGTCCTGGAGCGCGACGAAGTCGTGTACGTGTCCCAGGTGCCCTCGAAGCATTCGATGCGGATGTTCACCGAGGTCGGCCGGCGGCTGCTGCCGCACGGGACCGGGGTGGGCAAGGCGATGCTGGCGCACCTGCCCGCCTCGGAAGTACAGGCGTTGCTGTCGCGGACGGGCATGCCCGCGTACACCGAGCACACGTTCACGGACCCGGACGCGCTGGCGGTCGAGCTTTCCCGGATCGCTTCGCAGGGGTACGCGCTGGACGAGGCGGAGCAGGAGCTGGGGGTCCGGTGCGTCGCGGTGGCGGTGCCGGGAGCGCCGGTGCCGGCGGCGGTTTCGGTGTCGGGCCCGTCGGGCCGGCTGACCGCCGAGGCGGTGGCGCACATCGCCCCGGCGGTGCAGCGGGTGGCCGACGCCCTGGGGGCGAGCCTCTCCCAGACGGCACTATCAGTGTGACTATGAGTGATATCCCATGACTGAAAGTGACCCCGATGTCGGAGGCCCTGAGCCCGCCGGTAAAGTAACCGGCATGGCCAGCCTCGAAGACCTCGAAGCCCGCGTGACCATTTTGGAGGAGCAGGTGCGGTCCACCCGGCAAGACGCCGCGGCCGCCCGAGTGCTCGCCGGCACGGCGGACCGCGACGTCTCCGAGTTCAAGCAGACCTTGAACGGTCACACCAAGGTGCTGAACGCGGTGCGCGAGACGCAGCTCGAACAAGCCCAAGAGGTCGCAGAGCTCAGGTCCGAGATGCAAAGCGGCTTCACCAAGATCAACGTCGGCATGGACCGGATCAGCCGCTTGCTCCAGCAGGTCGTCGACAAGGACTGACCCCCTTACTCCAGCTCGCCGGCCAGCAGGTCCATCAGCAGGCCGTCGTGCCAGGTGCCGTCCGGGGCTCGCTCGTAGTCGCGCATCAGGCCCACTGGGCGGAATCCCACCTTCGTGTACACCCGGATCGCCGTCTCGTTGGCCGCCGCCGGGTCGATCGTCAGGCGGTGGTGGCCGCTTTCGAGCAGGTGGCGAGCCAGGGCGCGCAGCGCGTCCGTGCCGATGCCGCGGCCGTGGAAGTCCGGGTGCACCGAGATGTCGATGCCCGCGTGGCGGTACTGCGGATCCAGTTCCTCGCAGCTCTGGATCAACCCGACGACCACCCCGTCGAGCTCGATCGCGTAGACGGAGTAGCCGTCTTCGACCTCGTACAGGCCTTCGGTTTCGTGATCCGGGTCGCCCCACCAACGAGCGACTTCGGGCGTGGCGAGGATTTCGCGCAAACGAGCGCGGTCCGCGGCGGCGATCGGGCGCAGCACTACCCGATCGCCGGGAATGACAGTCATGATGGTTCCTCTCTCGTGTAGCGGACGACGGCTTCCGGGCGTCTGACACGAGGAGGAGCACGAGCGGACGTGCGTCAACCGGGCATACCCGGATTCTGCGCCGGCGCGCGCCGCCCGTCACCTGGATTTCCGCCGGAGGGACCCCCGATGGACCCGCACCTCAGCTGGCTCGCCGCTTCGAACCTCGTCGACCGGCTCGTCGACCGCGCCCTCGACGGGTCGCCGCCGCCACCCAAGTGGCCGCACCCGCCCAAGACCGCCGCGGGAACGGTCGAGATCACCGTCCGGCACCACTCGACGGTGAAGGTCCGCACGCCGGTGGTCTTGACGCTGCAGGAGGAGGGCAGCCGCACCGGCACGGCGTTCTCGCTCGTCCTGGGGCACACGGCCCGCATCGCCGTGCCCGGCGGCCGCTACTTCGGGGCGGCGATGGTGGTCGACCCGGCCCGCCGCACCCTGCAGGGCATCGGCTGGTCCCGGCTGACGGTGAAGCCCCGCGGGACGTCCCCGTGCCTGATCCCGGCCACCCGCCCGTCGGCGCCGGTGATCCTGCAGCTGGGACTGCGGAAGCCGGACGGGACGCCACTTTTCCGGCTCTGACCTGTGAAACCAGTGTCAGGGCCGGAGGGGGAGAGATGCTCGAACTGTTCGTCGCGCCGCTCGCCTGGGTGGCTCAGCCGAGAAGGGCGTGGACCGGTTCCTCGCCGGCAGGGAGCGACCGTCGTCGTCGCGGCGCCCGAAGCCGCGCCCACGCGACACCGGCTCGGCGACGTGACCAGCGATGTCGACAATCCCCCGGCGGACTTCCGCGGCAAACCGGTGCTGCGCGGCGTCGGCGTGGTCCGCCACTGGGTCGCCGGCACCCGGACCGCTCAGCTGTCCATCGAGACCACCGCGCCGACGCCGGAACTCCTTAAGAGGCTCGGAATGCTGCTGCCGATGGCACCGGCCCGTTCCGGTTTGCATTGGCGAAGCCGACGAGTCCGCCGAGGCAACTATCGGGCACACCTGACCTCCAGGCGACTTTGAAAGCTGCCGCGTAGAAGCGCTGCTCGCCGAGAGGAGAGCCCGTGGGCCTCCGCGCTAGCCCAGCAGGGCGTCCACGAACGCGCCCGGCTCGAACGGCGCCAGGTCGTCCGGGCCTTCGCCCAGCCCGACCAGCTTCACCGGCACCCCCAGCTCGCGCTGCACCTGGAACACGATCCCACCCTTGGCGGTCCCGTCCAGCTTGGTCAGCACGATGCCCGTCACGTCGATGACCTCGGCGAACACCCGGGCCTGCATCAGCCCGTTCTGGCCCGTCGTCGCGTCGAGGACCAGCAGCACCTCGTCGACCTTCGCCTGCTTCTCCACGACTCGCTTGACCTTGCCCAGCTCGTCCATCAGGCCCGTCTTCGTGTGCAAGCGGCCCGCCGTGTCGACCAGGACCGCGTCCACGCCCGTGTCGACGCCGCGCTTGACCGCGTCGAACGCCACCGCCGCCGGGTCCGCGCCCTCCTTGCCGCGGACGACCTCCGCGCCCACGCGCTCGGCCCACGTCTGGAGCTGGTCGGCCGCCGCCGCGCGGAACGTGTCCGCCGCGCCCAGGACCACCGTCTTGTCCTGGGCAACCAGGACGCGGGCCAGCTTGCCCGTGGTCGTCGTCTTGCCCGTGCCGTTCACGCCCGCCACCAGGACCACCGCCGGCTGCTTCTTGCCGTCGACGATGTGCGGCAGCGCCCGGACCGCGCGCTCGGCGTCGGTGGACAGCTGCGCCGTCAGGACCTCGTGCAGCACCTCGCGCGCCTCGGCCGACGACCGGATCGCGCGGCGGGACAGCTCGTCGCGCAGGCGCTCGACGATCTGGGTCGTCGTGGCCGCGCCGAGGTCGGCCATCAGCAGCGTGTCTTCGACGTCCTGCCAGGAGTCCTCGTCCAGGTCACCCGCGCCGAGCAGGCCGAGCAGGCTCGTCCCGAACACCGAACGCGACTTCGACAGCCGGCCGCGCAGCCGCTCCATGCGGCCGGTCGCGGGCTCGATCTCCTCGATGACCGGAGCGGCAGGAGCGGGCTCTTCGGGCAGTTTGACGTCGCGGACCGTGCGCTGCGCCGAGTCGCGCGGCACCGCCGCGTCGTCGCCCACCGCGGGCTGGCCGTCGGTTTCCGGCCGGTCTTCGACGGGGTGTTCGGGGGCCTCGCCGCCGGGGGCGAGCGCGATGCCCCCGCTGGCCGCGTAGGAGCCGCCCTTCGGCTTCTCCTCGACCTCGCGCTTCGCGTCCAGGCTGATCCGGCGCTTGCGCGCGACCAGCAGGCCGGTCACCAGGATGGCGACCAGCACAACGACGGCGACGACTACGAACAGGAACCAGGTGCTCGACACCCGCCCATCCTTTCATCCGCACCGCGGCGTCGCGGACACCCCGTCCGCACAGGCAATTCATAACGACGTAGATCCCGATTGGGGCAAGACTTCACCACGCGGGTTGCGTCACCAGGGCCCCTGCACTAAACCCCTCCGGATGGGGACGCACGGCTTCCGGGTGATCGGGCTGCTTTCGGGCACCTCGCTCGACGGCATCGACGTGGCCGCCGCGGACCTGCACGCCGAGGACGACACGGTGGTCCTGACCCCGCTCGGCGAGCTCGACGTCCCCTATCCCGAACCGCTGCGCGAGGGCCTGCTCGCCGCGTTGCCGCCGAACCCCTGCACCGCCGGCGAGCTGACGCGGCTCGACACCGGCGTCGGCCAGGCGTTCGCCGACGCGGCCGCCCGCGGGGCCGAACAGCTGGCCGGCGGCGCGGACCTCGTCGCCTCCCTGGGCCAGACGGTGTTCCACTGGGTCGAGGACGGCCACGTCCGCGGCACGCTGCAGCTGGGCCAGCCCGCCTGGATCGCCGAGCGCACCGGGCTGCCCGTGGTCGCCGACCTGCGGACCCGGGACGTCGCCGCGGGCGGCCACGGCGCTCCCCTGGCGAGCACGCTCGACCAGCTCTGGCTGCGCGGCCTGGCCCAGGACAGCGGCCACCCGGTCGCCGCGCTCAACCTCGGCGGGATCGCGAACATCACCGTCGTCGCCGGGGCCGAGCCGGCGATCGCCTACGACACCGGGCCCGCCAACGCCCTGCTCGACGTCGCCGCCCACCGCGTCACCGGGCAGCGCAGCGACGTCGACGGGCGGCTCGCGTTCAGCGGCGCGGTGCGCTCCGACCTGCTCGTCCGGCTGCTCGCCGACCCGTACTTCGCCGCCGCGCCGCCGAAGTCCACCGGCAAGGAGCACTTCAACGCGCCCTACCTCGACGCCGCCCTCGCCGGGCTGCGGCCGGTGGATCCCGGCGACCTGCTGGCGACGCTGACGGAGTTCACCGCGGTGACCGTCGCCGACCAGTGCCTGCGCCACGGCGTCACGACGGTCGTCGCCTCCGGCGGCGGGGTCGCGAACCCGGCGCTGATGACGGCGTTGGCGCGACGGCTGCCGTCCGCGGTGATCAAGACCAGCGACGACCTCGGCCTGCCCGGCGCCGGCAAGGAGGCGTACCTGACCGCGCTGCTGGGCTGGCTCACCTGGTGCGGCGTGCCCGGTACGGTGCCGTCGGCGACCGGAGCCCGCGGGCCGCGCCTGCTCGGCGCGCTCGTCCCGGGCGCCGGGCCCCTGAACCTTCCCGCCCCGCTGGGGGGCACCGTGACGCGGTTGCGAGTCGCGGAGAAGGCCGGATGACAGTAGGAGAAGTCCATGCGCGGTGTTGACCTCGCGATCATCGTGGTCTACCTGGCGGCGATGCCGCTGATAGGCGTGCTGGTCGGCCGGAAGCAACGGTCGGCGGCCGACTACTTCGTCGGCGAACGCAGCCTGCCGTGGGGCGCGGTGATGCTGTCCGTGGTGGCCACCGAGACCTCGACGCTGACCGTGATCAGCACGCCGGGCCTCGTCTTCGGCAACGCTTTCCTGTTCCTGCAGCTGGCTTTCGGCTACATCATCGGCCGCACGATCGCCGCGTTCGTGCTGCTGCCGCGGTACTTCAAGGGCAACCTCGTGAGCGCGTACGCGTTCCTGGGCAAGCGGTTCGGCTCCGGGCTGCAGGGCACGGCGTCGGTGACGTTCGTGATCACGCGGCTGCTCGCCGAGGGCGTGCGCCTGTTCGCCGGCGCGATCCCGATCAAGGTGATCCTCGGGCACTACAACATCCACCTGGACTACTGGGTGATCGTGGTGATCCTGACCGCGCTGACGCTGATCTACGCCTACATCGGCGGGATCAAGGCGGTCGTCTGGGTCGACGTCATCCAGATGTCTCTCTACCTGGGCGGCGCGGCGGTGGCCGCGATCGTGCTGCTGAACAAGCTGCCCGGCGACTGGATGACCCAGGCGTCCGACGACGGCAAGTTCATGCTCGTCGACTTCTCGAAGAACCTGCTGACCAGCCCGTACGCGTTCGTCACGGCGGTGCTCGGCGGCGCGGCGCTGTCGATGGCCTCGCACGGGGCCGACCAGCTGATCGCGCAGCGGCTGATGGCCACGCGCAGCCTGCGCGACGGCCAGAAGGCGCTCATCGGCAGCGGCATCATCGTCACCATCCAGTTCGCGCTGTTCCTGCTGGTCGGGGCGATGCTGTGGGTGTTCAACGGCCGCAAGTCGGTCGCGCAGCTCGGCCTGCAGAGCCCGGACGACGTGTTCTCGCGGTTCATCATCGACGACCTGCCGGTCGGCGTGTCGGGCCTGCTCATCGCGGGCGTGCTCGCCTCGACCATGGGGGCGCTGGCCTCGGCGCTCAACGCGCTTTCGACGTCCACCGTGGCCGACCTCTACCAGCGCTTCACCAAGCGCTCGCCGGAGGATTCGAAGCTGCTCAAGCACGGTCGCATGTGGACACTGATCTGGGCCGTGGTGTTCGCGATCTTCGCGTCGCTGTTCTCCACCACGAAGAACTCGGTCATCGAGCTGGGCCTGGCGATCACCGGCTACACCTACGGCGCGCTGCTCGGGTCGTTCCTGCTCGGCCTGCTGGTCAAGAAGGCGCGGCAGGTGGACGCGATCATCGCGTTCGTCGCCACGGTGGTGGTGATGGCGTTCGTCATCCTCGGGGTGAAGTTCAGCGCGAAGACCGGCGGCCTGCTCGGCATCGACTTCAGCAAGGCGGCCGGCGACAAGGTCGCGCTGGCCTACCCCTGGTACACGCTGCTGGGTGTGGTGATCACGCTGGTCGTGGGCGGGTTGCTGGCGCTGCGCCACCGGACGCCGGACCCGAAGGCGGCCGAAGCCGAAGCCGCCGGCGAAGCGGAAGAAGTCCCCGCCGCCTGATCCTTCTGAACCGTTTCCGGCGGGCGCCCGTGTCGATCTGCGGGAGCCCGCCGAGAAGCGGCGGGAGGACTTCGAAGGTGGACTTCATGAAGCGGATGACGGTGGCGCTCGCGGTCGGTGGCCTGCTGCTCGGCGGCGCGGCGACGGCTTCGGCCACCCCGGCGGCCCCGAAGGTGCCGGACGCGATCAAGGTCCCGGCGGGCAACGTGGCGCTGGCTTCGTACCCCGCCGAAGGGGTGCAGATCTACGGGTGCACCGCGGGCGCGTGGACGCTGATCCAGCCCGCCGCGGTGCTCACCCGGCACGGCAGGCCGGTGGCCCTGCACAGCAAGGGTCCGGTGTGGACGTCCGTTGTGGACGGCAGCACGGTCGGCGCGGCGGCCGTGGCGAACTCCCCGCAGCCGGACGCGATCCCGCAGCTGCTGCTCAAGGCCAACCTCAACACCGGTGACGGGATCTTCGGCAAGGTCACCTACGTCCAGCGGCTGAACACCCGCGGCGGCGTGGCCCCGGCGGGGACGTGCACGGACGGCGCGCAGACCGCGGTGCGCTATTCGGCGGACTACGCCTTCTGGGTCGCTGGATAAGTGGCTGTGAGACCCCCTCCCGCTCCCGTAACCTGGGCGCGGAGGGGGTTTTCACATGGGGTTCTTCATCGGGATCGGCGTTGTTCTCGCCGCGGTGCTCGTCATCGCGCTGGTCTTGGACCGGTCGGATCGCGCGCGGGGCGTGAAGCGTGGCTTCATCACCCCGCGCGGCCGGCGGGCGCGGATCGACGACGGGCGCTGGGTCGGCAACGACCTCGGCACGTTCGACCCCCGGGCGAAACCGGACGAGCGCGCGCCGCACGAAGACGACATGCGCTGAGCCGGGTCAGCTGACCGGGACCGGCTCTTCCTCGGCCGTGCGCAGGCGCTGCGAGATCACCTTCGTGATGCCGTCGCCCTGCATGCTCACGCCGTAGAGCGCGTCGGCGATCTCCATCGTCGGCTTCTGGTGGGTGATGATGATCAGCTGCGACGAGTCGCGCAGCTGCTCCAGGAGCCCGATCAGCCGGCGCATGTTGGTGTCGTCCAGCGCGGCCTCGACCTCGTCCATCACGTAGAAGGGTGACGGCCGGGCGCGGAAGATCGCGACCAGCATGCCCACCGCGACCAGCGACTTCTCGCCACCGGACAGCAGCGAAAGCCGCTTGACCTTCTTGCCCGGCGGGCGCGCTTCGACGTCGACGCCGGTGCTCAGCAGGTCGTCCGGCTCGGTCAGGACCATCCGGCCCTCGCCGCCGGGGAACAGCACGCTGAACACCGTCTCGAACTCGCGGGCCACGTCCGCGTACGCCCCGGCGAAGACCTCGAGGATCTTCTCGTCGACCTGCTTGATGACCGCCTCGAGGTCCTTGCGGGTGTCCTTGAGGTCCTCCAGCTGCGTGGAGAGGAACTTGTACCGCTCCTCCAGCGCCGCGAACTCCTCGAGCGCCAGCGGGTTCACCTTGCCCAGCAACGACAAGTCCTTCTCGGCGCGCTTGGCGCGGCGAGCCTGGGTGTCGCGGTCGTAGGGCATCGGCGGCGGCGGGGTGACGTCCTCGCCGCGTTCCTTGGCCGCCTCGTACTCGGCCATCTCGCCCGCGCTCGGCGGGACCGGGACGTCCGGGCCGTACTCCTGGACCAGGTCGGTGAGCCCGATGCCGAAGTCCTCGGCGATCTTCGCTTCCAGGGTCTCCAGGCGCAGCCGCTGCTCGGCGCGCAGCACCTCGTCGCGGTGGACGGCGTCGGTCAGCTTCTCCAGCTCGCCGGTCAGCTCGCGGACCTTGGCGCGGACGCCGGTCAGCGCCTGCTCGCGGCTCTGGCGGCGGGCCTGGACCTGGTCGCGTTCGGTGGCCGCGCGCTGGACGGAGTGCTCGATGCGTTCGAGGGCGATCTCGCCGCCGTTGACGACGGCGTTGGCGATCTCCGCCCCGCGCTTGCGGGCCGTGGCGGCACGCTCGGCGCGTTCGCGGGCCTGCTGCTCGGCGTGCGCCGCGCGGCGGAGGCCTTCGGCCTTGCCGGCGATGCTGCGCGCCCGCTCTTCGGCGGTGCGCTGCGCGAGGCGCGCTTCCATCTCTTCCTGCCGGACGACGGCCAGCTCTTCGACGGCGGCGTCGCGCTCGGCGGTGTCCGGGTCGTCCTCGACGGGCTGCTCGGCGACGGCGGCGAGGCGTTCCTCCAGCTCGGCGAGCTGGGCGAGGGCCTGCTCACGGCTCTGCTCGACCTTCGCGCGCTGGCCGGCGAAGCGTTCGACCTCGGCCTGCGCCTGGCGGGCCGCCTGCTGAAGCCGGCTGAGCCGCTCCGAGGACCGGGCCTTGCGGACCTTGGCCTCGCCGAGGGCGTCCTTGGCCTGCGAAACCTCTTCGCGACGCGCTTGCTGCTCGGCGCGGGCGCCTTCCAGCTCGGCCGCGTAGCGCTCCAGCGAGCGCTCGGCCGTGCGGAGCCGCTCCCCCGCCTCGTCGACGGCCGCCTGGACCTCGATGACGCTCTCGCGCTTGCCGGAGCCGCCGATCGCCCAGCGGGCGCCGAAGACGTCGCCTTCGGCGGTGACGGCCCGGACCTCGGGGTGCACCGCGACGAGGTGGCGGGCCGCGTCGAGGTCGCGTACCAGGGCGAGCTTGTCGAGGGCCTGCTCGACGGCGGGCCGCAGCTGCGCCGGCGCCGAGACGACCTCACGCGCCCAGCGCGCGCCTTCCGGCAGCGACGGCCACGAGTAGGTGTCCACAGTGGACTCCGGACCACCGAGCAGGATGCCCGCGCGGCCGGAATCGGTGTCCTTCAAGTACTTCAGGGCGCGCAGGGCGTCTTCGCCGCCGGTGACGGCGACCGCGTCGGCCACCGGGCCGAGCGCCGCGGCCAGCGCGACCTCGTACCCGGGCTCGACGGTGAGCAGCGCGGCGACCGAGCCGAGCAGGCCCGGCAGCTCGTGGGACGCGCCGAGCAGCGCGCCCGCGCCGTCCTTGCGCCGCAGGCCCATCGACAGCGCTTCGACGCGCGCCTTCTCCGACGCGATCTCGCGCTCGGCGGTGCGTTCGGCCTTGACCAGCTCTTCGACGCGCGCCTTGGCCGCGTTGTTGGCCTCGACCGCGCGGTCGTGGCGGTCCATCAGGCCGGCGTCGTCGGACTCCTCGACGCCGCCCTCGGCCTTGGCCATTTCGAGCTCTTCGACGGCGATCTCGGCACGCTCGGCGGCCTCTTCGAGGGAGACGCTGAGGCGGTCGATCTCGTCGGAAGTGGCGCCGTTCTTGCTGCGCAGCGCCTCGACCTGGCCGGTCAGCTTGGCCATGCCCTCGCGGCGGTCGGCGATGGCGCGGACGGCGGCCCAGTGCGCGCGCTCGGCGGCCTGGACGCGCTGTTCGAGGTCTTCGCGGCGCAGCACGGTCTGGGCGAGCAGCTCCCGGGCCTCCATGACGGCCTCGTTGAGCTCTTCCTCCTGCTCGGCGACGCGCTCGGCCTCTTCGAGGAGCTCTTCGGGGTCGCGGCCGCCGGTCGACGTCGAGACGTCGGCGGAAAGGTGCCGCTGCCGCTCGATCGCGAGGCGGACGGTGCCGCGCAGGCGCTCGGCCAGCGCGGACAGCTTGTACCAGGTCTCCTGCGCGGTCTGCAGCAGCGGAGCGTCCTCGGCGAGCGAGGCCTCCAGCTCGGCTTCCTCGGCGGAGACGATCTCGAGGTGCTGCTCGACCTCGGCGCGGCGCTGGCGGGCGGTGCGCTCGTCGGCTTCGTCGCGCTCGATGGTGGTCCGCTGGGTGACCAGGTCGTCGGCGAGCAGGCGCAGGCGGGAGTCGCGCAGCTCGGACTGCACCGACTGGGCCTTGCGGGCGATCTCGGCCTGCTTGCCCAGCGGCTTGAGCTGGCGGCGCAGCTCGGTGGTGAGGTCGCCGAGGCGGTCGAGGTTGCCCTGCATGTTGGCCAGCTTGCGCAGGGTCTGTTCCTTGCGCTTGCGGTGCTTGAGGACGCCGGCGGCCTCTTCGATGAAGGCGCGGCGCTCTTCGGGCTTGGACTCCAGGATCGCCGAGAGCTGGCCCTGCCCGACGATGACGTGCATCTCGCGGCCGATACCGGAGTCCGAAAGGAGTTCCTGGACGTCCATCAGGCGGCAGCGGTCGCCGTTGATCTCGTACTCGCTCGCGCCGTCGCGGAACATCCGGCGGGTGATCGACACCTCGGCGTACTCGATGGGCAGCGCGCCGTCGGCGTTGTCGATGGTGAGCGTGACCTCGGCGCGGCCGAGCGGGGCGCGCCCCGCGGTGCCGGCGAAGATGACGTCCTCCATCTTGCCGCCGCGCAGGTCCTTGGCGCCCTGGGTGCCCATGACCCAGCGCAGCGCGTCCAGCACGTTGGACTTGCCGGAGCCGTTCGGGCCGACCACGCAGGTGATGCCCGGCTCGAAGCGCAGCGTGGTGGCCGAGGCGAAGGACTTGAAGCCCTTGAGCGTCAGGCTTTTCAGGTGCACTGGGTGCTGACCCCTCTGGCTGCCGGTACTGGCGGTTCAATCGTCCCAGGCTACCCGGGGGTCCCCGCGAGCCGCCGGACGCGCCCCCTCATCGGCGCGCCCTAGCACATCGTCCGAGGTCTCAGCAACCTCACGAACCACACCGGCCCCGGAAGTACCAAGGCCCGCGTCAGCGTTCGAGGAAGCCGCTGAGCCCCCCTTTCGGGTCGGACCAGCGCTCGACGACCGTCTCCACACTTCCGGGTGATTCTCCGGACCGCAGAGCGGCGAGCAACCGCTCACAGTGGTCTCGATCACCCTCCGCTATGACCTCGACACGCCCGTCGGGCATGTTGCGGGCACTGCCCACCAGCCCCAGCTCGAGCGCACGGCTACGGGTCCACCAGCGGAAACCGACACCCTGGACGCGACCGCGCACCCACGCCGTCAACCGGGTGTTCGTTTGTTCCTCACTCACGCTTTCATCCTTTCCGGACACTCCGACTGCGCACAGTGATCGCGCAAGCCCACTACCTGGGCGAATGCGGCACCGACGGTGATAACCTCGCCGCCGAGGTCGTCCTCCCGGGTTCCCCCGCCCGGGAGCGCAGTGATCGATTCACGGCCTCGACCGCGCTCTCCCGAACCCCCGAGGAGCCTGCAATGCCCCGCCCCGACGGGTCCGCCTCGAGCTCGCCCGTGACCAGGATCGACACCGCCCCGCCGAAGAGCAGCAAACCGAACCGCACCGGGTACGTCGTGCTCGGGGTGGCCGGATTGGTGGTCGCGACCGCGTTCGCCGCGGTCGCCGAGCTCGCCGGCCCGGACCCGGCCACCACCGCGGGCAGCACCGGCGGCACCGGCGGCCAGGGCACCTCGCAGGCCGGCCTGCAGACGGTGCCGAGCACCCCGTCGTCGTCCAGCGGTCCGTCGACCGTCGGCGGCGTGCCCACGAGCGCGTCGGCGACCACGGCGTCGAGCGCGCCGACCACAGTGGTTTCGGTCAGCCCGGACGGCAAGACCACGACCACGGTCGTCACCCACGCCGACCCGACCCCGCCTCCGCCGCCGCCGCGCGACGACACGGGCAACCCGCCGCCGGTCAGCAATTCCACGCCGAAGCCGCCGCCGACGAAGACGCCGACACCGACGCCAACCACGACACCGGCTCCTACGACGACGCCCGACCCGACGACGACGCCGCCGTCGAGTGGTGGCGCGAGCACCGGCGGTGCGCCGTCGCCGAGCACGACGGGCTCCCCGACCGGCAGCGGGAGCACCGCGCACGCGCAGTGAGACCAGCCTCGAAGGCCACCGTTCCGGCGGTGGCCTTCGGCATGTCTAGACCAGGATCGCGGCCACGACCGCGTCGCGCACGAACTCCCCGTAGCGCTTCGGCGACCACCCGCGCTCCAGGCACAGCAGCTCGTACTGCTCCGGCCCGTGGTAGGCCCACAGGACGTCGCGCACGTCGTCGGCGGCCAAGTCCGGCTTGACCTGCCCGGTCGCCAGCAGGTCGGCCGAGAAGTACGTCATCGCCGTGAGCATCTCCGCGCGCATCTGCGCCCACACCTCGGCGGCCGCCGGGTCGGCCGCGGCCGCGTCCCGGGCCAGCAGCTGGACCGGGAACACCACCGTCGCGGTCGTCGCGAGGTGCTCGAAGTACATCCCGATCTTCCGGGCGGCGGCCGGCTCGGCCTGGATCGCCGCGATGAAGTCGCGGCCGGCGATCGGGATGTCCTCGTCGTCGCCCGCGACGGTCACGTCGAAGACCGCCTTGAGCAGCGTCGCCTTGTTCGCGAACGCCTTGTAGACGGTCTGGACCGCGACCCCCGCCTCCTTCGCCACCTCGGGCATCGCGGTGCCCGCGTACCCCTTCTCCCGGAAGAGCCCCGACGCCGCCGCCAGGATCCGGCGGCGGTTTTCGCGCGCCTGCTCCTGGCGTCGCGACGTGTCGTAACGGCGCTTGACAGGCTCAGCCATTTAGGTAGAGACTCCTCTATCAAATAGATGTCCATCTATCATGACACCCTGAGGGGGCGCTGACCATGATGGGACAAGCCACCACCGACGCCGTGACCGCCGCGCGGGAGCTCGCGCCCGAGCTGAGCGCGCGGGCCGTCGAAGCCGAACGGCTGCGGACGCTGCCGCGCGACCTCGTCGAGAAGGCGCGGGAAGCCGGGCTCTTCCGCCTGGCGACCCCGCGCGTCCTCGGCGGCCGGGAGCTGCCGCCCGCCGAGCTCGTCGAAGTCGTCGAGGAGCTCTCCCGAGCCGACGGGTCCGCGGGCTGGACGATCGCGATCGGCAACGGCTCGGCGTTCCTCGCCTGGCTCGACCCGGCCGTCGCGGCGGACCTCGTCGCGGGAGTGCCGGACCCGATCGGCGGCGGCGTCTTCGCGCCGATGGGCCGGCTCACCCCCGACGGCGCCGGGAAGTTCACGCTCGCCGGCCGCTGGGGGTTCTGCAGCGGCAGCCCGCACACCGACCTGTTCTTCAACGGCGGCTTCGCCGGCGGCGACCCGCGGGACTGGCGGCTGGCCGCGGTCCCGGCCGCCGAGGTGCGGGTGGTCGAGAACTGGGACGTCAGCGGCCTGCGCGGCACCGGCAGCCACGACGTCGAGATCGACGCCGTCGTGCGCGAGGAGCACACGATCTCGCCGTTCACGAACCCGGCGCGCCACGACGGGCCGCTGTGGCGGTTCCCGTTCTTCACGTTCATCGGCACGGTGCTGGCGGGCGTCCCGCTCGGCATCGCGCGGCGAGCGCTGGACGAGTTCACCGGGTTCGCCCCGGCCAAGTTCCGCCCGCCGGGCCCCGGCCCGATCGCCGAGGACGGCGACGTCCAGATCGCCCTGACCCGGGCAGAGGGCGAGCTGCGGTCGGCGCGGGCGTTCGTGTTCGACGCGCTCGGCGCGCTGTGGGAGACGGCGTGCGCGGGCGACGTGCCGAATGCGGCTCAACGGGGCCAGTTCCTGCTGTCGACGCAGCAGGCGATGCGAGCGGCGCTGAGCGCGGTGAACACGGTGACGGGCCTCGCGGGCGCGGGCGCGCTGCACGCGGACCAGCCGGTCCAGCGGTGTTTCCGCGACCTGCACGCGGCGTCCCAGCACATCTACTTCTCCGCGGCGGCGTCGAAGCGGTACGCCAAGCTGCGGTTCGGGATCGAGCAGCCGACCTTCTGGTTCTAGCGACGCCGGGAGCGGTACTGCAACGCGTAGTACGCCGCCTGGATCAGGGACATCGCCGCGACTCCGGCGAGCCCCACCCTTTCCAGGCGGCGAGTCCGCTGTCCAGCGCGAGCAGGAGCCAGCCGGCCGCGAGGAACGCGAAAAGCAGCGCCAACAGCAAGGCGAGCTTCGGCGGCAGCTTCTCGCCGCCCGAGAACCACCGCTCGCTTCCCCCGGCCACCCGTCAGCGCCGCCGGCGCAGACGGTGGGCGAACAGCGCCCAGAGGTAGACCGTCAGCAGGGCACCCGCGCCCGCCGCCGCCACGCGCAGCCACGTCACCCCGCTCACGCCGCCGTCGAACGCGGTGAACACCCAGCCGAGGGCGCCGAACGTCGCTCCCACGGCCAGGGTCAGCACGATCACCGGCGGGATGCGCTCACCGCCCTGCAGCCACGTCTTCGACCCGTCCATGCCCGGTGGAGTACCCAGCCCGCTAGACCTCGAAGCGGTAGCCCATCCCGGGTTCGGTGAGCAGGTGCCGGGGCCGCGACGGCTCCGGCTCCAGCTTGCGCCGCAGCTGGGCCAGGTACACCCGCAGGTAGTGGGACTCCGTCTCGTACGACGGCCCCCACACCTCGTGCAGCAGCTGCTTCTGCGCCACCAGCCGGCCGCGGTTGCGGACCAGCAGCTCCAGCACGCCCCACTCCGTCTTCGTCAGGTGGACCTCCTCGCCGTCGCGGAGGCGGACCTTCTTCGCCGCGAGGTCCACGCTGAACGACGAGGTGTCCACGACCGCCTCGACACCGTCCGCGCCGGCCACCGCCGACCGGCGGACCGCCGCCCGCAACCGGGCCAGCAGCTCGTCCATGCCGAACGGCTTCGTGACGTAGTCGTCCGCGCCCGCGTCGAGGGCCTGGACCTTGTCCGCCGAGTCGCCGCGGGCCGACAGCACGATGATCGGGACCGTCGTCCAGCCGCGCAGGCCCGCGATCACCTCCGTGCCGTCGAGGTCCGGCAGGCCGAGGTCCAGCACCACCACGTCCGGCTTGGTCTCGGCCACCGCTTTCAACGCGGCCGTGCCGTCGTGCGCGGTGATCACCTTGTAGCCGCGCGCGTTCAGGTTGATCCGCAGCGCCCGCACGATCTGCGGCTCGTCGTCCACCACCAGCACGGTGGCCCCCGCGTCGCTCATCGCACCCCCTCTTCTTCGAACTCGACGCTGAACGCGGGCAGCGAGACCACGATCGTCAGCCCGCCGCCCGGCGTGTCCTCGGCGCGGATCGTGCCACCCATCGCCTCGGTGAACCCCTTCGCCACCGACAGCCCGAGCCCGACCCCGGGCGTCGTGTCCCGGTCGCCGCCCAGGCGCTGGAACGGCGCGAACGCCGAGTCCGCGGCCCCCTTGCGCAGCCCCTTGCCGTGGTCGACGATCCGCAGCTCGACGTGGCCGGAGTGCGCCGACGCCCGCGCGGACACCGGACCCCCGCCGTGCCGCAGGGCGTTGTCCAGGACGTTCGCCACCACCCGCTCCAGCAGCCCCGGGTCGGCGAGCACCGCCGGGAGCTGGTCGTCCACGGCCACCCGCACCGCGTCCGATGCGTCCACAGTGGACAAAGCGTGCGCGACGACCTCGTCGTAGCCCACGGGACGCAGGTGCGGCTTCACGGCACCGGTGGCCAGGCGCGAGGAGTCCAGGAGGTTGTCGATCAGGCCGGCGAGCCGGTCGGCCGACAGCTCGATGGCCTCCATCAGCTCCGCGGTGTCCTCTTCGGACAGGTCGAGGTCGGGCGCGCGCAGGCTGCCGATCGACGCCTTGATCGACGTCAGCGGCGTCCGGAGGTCGTGGCCGACGGCCGAGAGCAAGGTCGTGCGCAGCTCGGTCGCCTCGGCCTTGCGCTCGGCGCGGGCCGCGGCGGCCGCCGTCCGCTGCTGGCGCAGGGCGAGCAACGCCTGTCCCGCCACGGCTTCCAGGACCCGCCGGTCGGCCGCGGGCAGCGCCCGGCCGCGCAGGGTCAGGTGGACGTCCGCGGTGACGGCGATGTCGACGTCGGCCTCGTCCGGGTCGGCGCACGGGTGCTCCCCCGCGCACGCCACCGCCCGCCACTCGCCTTCCTGCTTCTCCAGCAACGTCACCGAAGTCAGCGCGAAGTTCTCCCGCACCTTCTCCAGGAGCCGCTCGATCGGGTCCGTGTGGGTCAGCACCGTCCGGGCGTAGGAGGCGAGCAGCGCCGCCTCGGTCCGCGCCCGCGCAGCCTGCGTGGCCCGGCGCGCCGCCTGGTCGACGACCAGCGCGACGAGCACCGCGACCACGACCATCGCGATCAGCGTCACGAGGTTCTGCGGGGTGTGCACGTTGAGCGTGTACAGCGGCGGCGTGAAGAAGAAGTTGAGCAGCCCGGCCCCGAGCACGGCCGCGACCAGCGCCGGGCCGAGCCCGCCGACCAGCGCGACGACGACCGTGGCCAGCACGTAGGAGATGACGTCGGTGGCGAAGTCGAGGCCGGCCGGGATGTAGAAGCCGATGACGGTGACCGCCACCGGCAGCACGACGCTGAGCACCCAGCCCGCGACCAGCCGCGAGAACCCCAGCGGGCTGGCGCCGAGCCGGGCCCGCAGCCGCCCGCCCGCCTCGGCGTGGGTGACCATGTGGACGTCGATCGGGCCCGACCGCTGGACGACCGAGGCGCCGATGCCCTCGTCGAACAGCCGCGCCACGCGGGAGCGCCGCGAGGTGCCGATGACGAGCTGGGTCGCGTTGACGCCCCGGGCGAAGTCCAGCAGCGCGGCCGGGACGTCGTCGCCGACGACGGTGTGGAAGGTCGCCCCCACTTCCTCGGCCAGGGTGCGGCAGCGGGCCATCGCGGTCGGGCCGATGCCGGACAGGCCGTCGCCGCGCAGGATGTGCAGCACCTGCAGCTCGGCGCCGGCCCGGGTGGCGATCCGGCTGGCGCGGCGGATGAGCGTCTCGCTCTCCGGCCCGCCGGTGATGGAGACGACCACGCGTTCGCGGGCTTCCCACGTGTCGGTGATCCGCTGTTCGGCGCGGTAGCGCTGCAGGGCGACGTCGACCTGGTCGGCGACCCAGAGCAGGGCCAGCTCGCGCAATGCGGTGAGGTTGCCGGGGCGGAAGTAGTTGCCGAGGGCGGCGTCGATCCGCTCGGCCGGGTAGACGTTGCCGTGCGCGAGCCGCCGCCGCAGCGCCTCCGGCGTGATGTCGACCAGCTCGAGCTGTTCGGCGCGGCGGACGACCTCGTCCGGGACGGTCTCCTGCTGCGTGACGCCGGTGATCCGCTCGACGACGTCGTTGAGGCTCTGCAGGTGCTGCACGTTGACCGTGGACAGGACGTCGATCCCGGCTTCCAGGAGCTCCTCGACGTCCTGCCAGCGCTTGGCGTTGCGCGAACCGGGCACGTTCGTGTGCGCGAGCTCGTCGACGACGGCGACCTCGGGCGCCCGGGCCAGGATCGCGTCGACGTCCATCTCGTCGAACTCGCGGCCGCGGTGGTCCGCGTGCCGCCGCGGGACGATTTCGAGGCCGTCCAGGAGCACCGCGGTCTTCTCGCGGCCGTGCGTCTCCACCAGCCCGACGACGACGTCGGTGCCGCGGTCGAGCCGCCGGCGCGCTTCGCCGAGCATGGCGAAGGTCTTGCCGACGCCCGGAGCCGCGCCGAGGTAGATCCTCAGTTCTCCCCGGCGCGGCTTCGATGGCGTGTTCGCGGTGGTCACGCTGTCAGTGTGCCCCTCCGGCCGCGGCTTGCACGGCCAAGTTGAGCGGGAGCACATTCACGCCGGGGACGCCGATCCCCGCGCCGGAGGTGTTCGCCGCGACGAGCTGCTTCACCCGATCCACCGGCAACCCGGTCACCCGGGCCACGCGGGCGATCTGAAGGTCGGCATAGGCGACGCTGATCGACGGGTCGAGGCCCGAGCCCGAAGCCGTCACCGCGTCCGGCGGCACCTGACCGGGTGACACGCCTTCGCGCTGGGCGATGGCGGTCCGCCGCTCTTCGATGGTCTTCACGAGGTCCTCGTTGTACGGGCCCTTGTTGGACGCGCCGGACGTCGAGGGGTCGCCGGGGCCGAGCGCGTCCTTCGCGAGCGCCGAGGGCCGGGTGTGGAACCACGGGTCGCGCGCCGGGTCGGCGGGCACCGGGTCGACACCGATCAGCGACGACCCGACGGCCTGGCCGTTCCGCGTGACGACCGACCCTTCGGCGTTGCCCTCCAGGCCGGGGATGCGGGCGATCGCCCACACGGCCAGGGGGTAGAGGATCCCGAGCAGGACGGTCAGCACGATGAGGACGCGCAGCCCGGCCCAGGTCTGCTTGACGAGCGTGTTCACTTTCGGTCACCCAATTCCGGGGATGAGGCGCACGAGCAGGTCGATCAGCCAGATCCCGAGGAAGGGGCTGACGATCCCGCCGAGGCCGTAGACGAGCAGGTTGCGGCGCAGCAGGGCCGAGGCCGACGACGGCCGGTACCGCACGCCGCGCAGGGCCAGCGGGATGAGCACGACGATGATCAGCGCGTTGAAGACGACGGCCGACAGGATCGCCGACTTCGGCGTGGCCAGGTGCATGATGTTCAGCCCGCCCAGCTGGGCGTAGATACCGGTGAACATCGCGGGCAGGATCGCGAAGTACTTCGCCAGGTCGTTGGCGACGCTGAACGTGGTCAGCGCGCCGCGGGTGATCAGCAGCTGCTTGCCGATCTCGACGATCTCGATCAGCTTCGTCGGGTCGCTGTCGAGGTCGACCATGTTCCCGGCTTCCTTGGCGGCCGAGGTGCCGGTGTTCATCGCGACGCCGACGTCGGCCTGCGCGAGCGCGGGGGCGTCGTTGGTGCCGTCGCCGGTCATCGCGACCAGCCGGCCGCCTTCCTGCTCCTTCTTGATGAGCGCCATCTTGTCTTCGGGCTTGGCCTCGGCGAGGAAGTCGTCGACGCCGGCGTCCGCGGCGATGGCCTTCGCGGTGAGCGGGTTGTCGCCGGTGATCATCACCGTCTTGATGCCCATCTCGCGCAGCTCCGCGAAACGCTCCTTCATGCCCGGCTTGACGACGTCGGACAGCCGGATCACGCCGCGCACCACGGTGTCCTCGGCGACGACCAGCGGCGTGCCGCCCTGGGCGCTGATCTCGTCGACCACCCGCTCGGTTTCGTCGGGGAACTCGCCGCCGTTGTCCCGCACCCACTCGCGGACGGCGCTCGCCGCCCCCTTGCGGATCCGGCGGGTCCCGATGTCGAGGCCGCTCATCCGCGTCTGCGCGGTGAAGGGGACGAACTCGCCGTGCTCGTCCTGCGCCGCGTGGTCCGCCGTCAGCTCGACGACGCTGCGGCCCTCGGGGGTCTCGTCGGCGAGGCTGGCGAGCCGGGCGGCGCGGGCCAGTTCGTCCGGGGTGGACGTTCCGACCGGGATCAGCTCGGTCGCGCGTCGGTTGCCGAAGGTGATCGTGCCGGTCTTGTCGAGCAGCAGCGTCGAGACGTCGCCGGCGGCCTCCACCGCGCGGCCGCTGGTCGCGAGGACGTTGCGCTGCACCAGCCGGTCCATGCCCGCGATGCCGATGGCGCTCAGCAGCGCGCCGATCGTCGTCGGGATCAGGCAGACCAGCAGCGCGGTCAGCACGATCACCGATTGCTCGGACCCGGAGTAGCGGGCCATCGGCTGCAGCGCGACGACGGCGAGCAGGAAGATGATCGTCAACGTCGAGAGCAGGATGGTCAACGCGATCTCGTTCGGCGTCTTCTGCCGCGAAGCGCCTTCCACCAACGCGATCATGCGGTCCACAAAGGACTCACCGGGCTTGGTCGTGATCTTCACGACGATCCGGTCGCTCAGCACGGTCGTGCCGCCGGTCACGGCCGACCGGTCGCCGCCGGACTCGCGGATGACCGGCGCGGACTCGCCGGTGATGGCCGACTCGTCGACGGTCGCGATGCCCTCGACGACGTCGCCGTCGCCCGGGATCACCTGGCCCGCCTCGACGACGACCAGGTCGCCGATCTTCAGCTCGACCCCGGGTACCCGCTCTTCGGAGCCGGTTCCGGTGAGCCGGCGGGCGACGGTCTCCTTCTTCGACCGCCGCAGGGATTCCGCCTGCGCCTTGCCCCGCCCTTCGGCGACGGCCTCGGCGAGGTTGGCGAACAGGACCGTGAACCACAGCCAGACGGCGATCAGGATGGTGAAGACGCTCGGGTCGGTGACCGCGAAGACCGTGGTGAGCGCGGAACCCACCCACACCACGAACATCACCGGGTTGCCGAGCTGGTGCTTCGGGTTGAGCTTCCGGAACGCGTCGGGCAGCGACGTCCAGAGCTGGCGGGGGCTGAACACCCCGGCGCCGACCCGGCCAGTGGTCTCAGTGGCGGGAGTCACCTGCGGTCGTTCTTGGGTGACGGTCATGCGAGTGCCTCCGCGATGGGCCCGAGCGCGAGCGCCGGGATGAACGTGAGGGCCGCGACGAGCACCACCGTGCCGGTGAGCATGGTGGCGAACAGCGGCCCGGTGGTGGGCAGGGTGCCGGCGGTTTCCGGCACCTTGCGTTGCGCGGCCAGCGAACCGGCCAGGCAGAGCACGGCGAGGATCGGCACGAACCGGCCGATCGCCATGGCGACGCCGAACGAGGACTGGAACCAGTCGTTCGTCGCGGTCAGGCCGCCGAACGCGCTGCCGTTGTTGTTGCCGGTGGACGCGTAGCCGTAGAGGATCTCGGACAGGCCGTGCGCGCCGTCGTTGCCGAGCGCGCCCGCCGTGTCCGGCAGCAAGAGCGCGATCCCGGCACCGAGCAGCACCACGGTCGGCATCGCGAGCATCGCGATCGCCGCGGCGGTGACCTCGCGCTTGCCGAGCTTCTTGCCCAGGTACTCCGGCGTCCGCCCGACCATCAGGCCGGCCAGGAACATCGCGATGATCGCCATGACGAGGATGCCGTACAGGCCGGTGCCGACGCCGCCGGGCGAGATCTCGCCGTAGAGCATGTTCAGCAGCGGTCCACCGCCGCCGAGGCCGGACAGGCTGTCGTGCGCGCCGTTGATCGCGCCGGTCGACGTGCCGGTGGTGGTATCGGCGAAGATCGACGTCAGGCCGATGCCGAACCGCTGCTCCTTGCCTTCCATGCTCGCGCCCGCGGCCAGCGCCGCCGGGTTGTTCGCGTTGGCTTCGGAGAACCAGATGATGGCCAGCGAAGCCGCCCACAGCAGGCCCATCACGCCGAGCAGGACGTACCCCTGCTTCGGCTTGCCGACGAGCTTGCCGAACGTGCGGGTCAGGCTGACCGGGATCACCAGGATCAGGAACAGCTCGATCAGGTTGGTCCAGGCGTTGGGGTTTTCGAACGGGTGCGCGGAGTTGGCGTTGAGGATGCCGCCGCCGTTCGTGCCCAGCTCCTTGATGGCCTCCTGGCTCGCCGCCGGGGCGAGGGCGATGGTGCTGTGGCTGCCGTCCGGGTTCGTCACGGCGACGCCGGCCTTGAGGCTCTGCACGACGCCGAGCGCGACGAGCACGAGCGCGAAGACGAACGCCATCGGCAGCAGGACGCGGACCGTGCCGCGCGTGAGGTCCACCCAGAAGTTGCCGAGCCGGTCGGTCTTCGCGCGGACGAACCCGCGCGTCACCGCGATCGCCACAGCCAGGCCGACGCCGGCGGACAGGAAGTTCTGCACGGTCAGCCCGGCCATCTGCACGAAGTGGCCCATCGTCGTCTCGGGGACGTAGGACTGCCAGTTCGTGTTGGTGACGAACGAGATCGCCGTGTTGAAGGCGACGGCCGGGCTCACCGCGCCGCGGCCGAGGTTCCACGGCAGCAGCGGCTGCAGGCGCTGCAGCAGGTAGAGCAGGACGACCGAGACGAACGAGAAGCCGAGCACGCCCGCGGCGTAGGTCGGCCACCGCTGTTCGGAGTCCGGGTCGACGCGGAAGAGCTTGTACAGGCCCTTCTCGAGCTTCGTGTGCTTCTCGGTGGAGAAGACGCGCGCCAGGTAGTCGCCGAGCGGTTTGTAGACCGCGGCGAGGGCGGCGAGGAGGAGGCCGAGCTGGATGAGCCCGGCCATCGTGTCGGACATCAGAATTTCTCCGGCTTGATCAGCGCGACGAAGAGGTAGACGAGGAGGCCCAGCGCCAGCAGTCCGCCGACGATGTTGGCCACGGTTCCGGCGCCGCTCACAGCTTCTCCAGTCCGCGCAGCGCCAGCGCGAGCACCACGAACACGCCGATCAGCAGGACGGCGTAGAGCAAGTCGGCCACAGGCACCTCTCAAGACGGGTCACCGGGTTCGGTGACCGGACGCGTTCACTCTGCGGCTCCGGGACCCCGTCCCGACCTGCGGCTGACGGCCTCTTGATGCGTTCCTGACACCCGTTTACGCCGTCTTTATGGCTGGTGGCGGCCATCACGCAAACGTTTGCCGATTAATCACGGAATGCAGTCGGTTAGTGACTCACGACACAACGCGTGACCGAACAAGTACGGAACGTGCAATTCGGGCAGACAAGATCTACAGCCCGTGTTACACCTGTGTTACCGATAGTTGTATCGGCTAAGCAAATCTTGGGAGAGGGGATCACCTATGTGCGGTATCGCCGGCTGGGTTTCCTACGACGCCGACCTCACCCGCCGCCAGGAAGTGGTCGACGCGATGACCGCGACCATGTCCTGCCGCGGTCCGGACGACGAGGGCACCTGGGTGCGCACGCACGTCGCGCTCGGCCACCGGCGGCTGGCCATCATCGACCTGCCCGGCGGCCGGCAGCCGATGTCGGTGCGCACGCCGAACGGCGATGTCGCGATGGTCTACAGCGGTGAGGCGTACAACTTCACCGAGCTGAAGGACGAGCTGACGAAGCTCGGCCACCAGTGGGAGACCGACAGCGACACCGAGGTCGTGCTGCACGGCTACCTGCAGTGGGGCGACGAGGTCGTCGACCACCTCAACGGCATGTACGCCTTCGCGATCTGGGACGAGCGCGACGACCGGCTCGTCATGATCCGCGACCGGATGGGCATCAAGCCGTTCTACTACTACCCGACCCGCGACGGCGTCCTGTTCGGCTCCGAGCCGAAGGCCATCCTGGCGAACCCCCTCGCCAAGAAGGTCGTCGACCTCGACGGCTTCCGCGAGCTGGCCGGCTTCACCAAGCGGCCGGGCTGGTCGCTGTGGAAGGACATGGAGGAGGTCCAGCCGGGCACGATCGTCACCGTGTCCCGCGAGGGCATCAAGACCCGCACGTACTGGAAGCTGGACGCGAAGCGGCACACCGACGACCAGGAGACGACGGTCGCCCGCGTGCGCGAGCTGATGACCGACATCGTCAACCGCCAGCTCGTCGCCGACGTCCCCCGCTGCGTCCTGCTGTCGGGCGGCCTGGACTCCAGCGCCGTCACCGGCCTGGCCGCCGCGCGGCTGGCCGAGCAGGGCGAGCAGCTGCGGACGTTCTCCGTCGACTTCTTCGGCCAGGAAGAGAACTTCAAGCCGGACGAGATGCGCGACACCGCGGACTCGCCGTTCGTGCGGGACGTCGCTTCCTTGGTGAACTCCGCGCACGAAGACGTCATGCTCAACCCGGGCGACCTGACCGACCCCGAGGTCCGGCGCGCGGTGCTGCGGGCCCGGGACATCCCGGCCGGCCTCGGTGACATGGACACGTCGCTGTACCTGCTGTTCAAGGCGATCCGCGGCCAGTCGACGGTGGCCCTGTCGGGCGAGTCGGCCGACGAGGTGTTCGGCGGCTACCGCTGGTTCCACGACGAGAAGGCCGTCAACGCGGACACGTTCCCGTGGCTGGCGTTCCGCACGTCGATGATGGACGAGCGGGCGTCGCTGTACACGCCGGAGCTGGTGAAGAGCCTCGACGTCGAGTCCTACGTCGCGGACCAGTATTCGTCGGCCGTCGCCGCGGTAGAGCACCTTGACGGCGAGTCCGCGCTCGAGGCGCGCATGCGGACCATCTGCAACCTGCACCTGACCCGGTTCGTGCGGATGCTGCTCGACCGCAAGGACCGCGCGTCGATGGCGGTGGGCCTGGAGGTCCGCGTGCCGTTCTGCGACCACCGGCTGGTCGAGTACGTGTACAACACGCCGTGGTCGCTGAAGACGTTCGACGGGCGCGAGAAGAGCCTGCTGCGGCACGCTACTTCTCATGTGCTGCCGGAGTCGGTGGCCCAGCGGGTGAAGAGCCCGTACCCGTCGACGCAGGACCCGGGCTACGCGGCGGCGCTGCAGCAGCAGGTCAAGGAGGTCCTGGCCGAGCCGAAGCACGAGGTGTTCGGCCTGGTGGACCGCGCCTGGGCGCACCGGGCGTCCGAAGTGGACCCGGCGACCATGGACCCGGCCATGCGGATCGGCTTGGACCGCGTGCTCGACTTCTACCACTGGATCGAGATGTACTCCCCCACGCTCGAACTGTCCTGACCTCGAGCTTGACTTCGAGTGCCCTTGAGGTGTGAGCCTGGACGGCATGAAGGTGCTGCTGTTCGGCCGCAACCCGGCCACGGTCTCGAGGGTGACGGCGGCGCTGTCCGCGGCGGGTCTCGCCGCGGACGGCGTCGTCTCGGAGGAGTCAGTGCTGTCCCGGCTAGGTGTGGTGGACGCCCTGGTGCTGGGCGCGGGGGTGGTGGGCCCGTTGCGAGAACGGGTGACGGCCGCCGCGGTCCGGCACGGGGTGGTTTGGGTGCAGGGTCCGCACATCCTGCCGTCGCGGGACGCGCTGGAGTACGTGCGGACGGAGATCCTGCCACGGCTGCCCGCTTAGCGGCGGACCTCGGCCAGCTTCACCGGACGCCGTTCGCGGCGGGACACCTCGCACGCCTCCGCGATGTAGAACGCCTCCAACGCGTCCGCCGCTCCGCACGGCGATGGTGCCCGGCCGGCGACCACGTCCAGGAACGCCTTCAGCTCCGTCGTGTACGCCGGGCGGAACCGCTCCATGAACCCCGGGTACGCCGGCCCCGGCAGCAGGGCCACCCCCGGCTCCACCGAACGCAGCGGCGCGCGGTCGTCCAAGCCGACCACCACCCCGGAAACCGAACCGAGCACGTCCAAGCGCACGTCGTAACCCGCGCCGTTGTAGCGGGTCAACGACACCGTCGACAGCGTGCCGTCGTCCAGGGTCAGCGTCGCCGCCGCTGTGTCGACGTCGCCCGCGTCCGCGAAGAACTGCTCGCCGCGGTTCGCGCCGATCGCGTACACCTCCTCGACCTCGCGGCCGCTCACCCAGCGGATGATGTCGAAGTCGTGGACGCCGCAGTCGCGGAACAGCCCACCCGAGTGGGCGACGTACTCCGCCGGCGGGGGCGCCGGGTCGAATGTCGTCGCGCGCAGCGTGTGCAACCAGCCCAGCTCGCCCGACGCCACGGCCGCGCGGGCCGCCGCGTACCCCGCGTCGAAGCGGCGCTGGAAACCGATCTGGACCGCGACGTCCGACGCGCCGATGCGGTCGATCACCGCCAGGGTGCCGGGGATGTCCGCGGCCACCGGCTTCTCGCAGAACACCGGGAGGCCCGCGTCGACCGCCGCGATGATCAGGCCCGGGTGGGCGTCCGTGGCGGCCGTGACGACCAGGCCGTCGAGACCCGCGGTGAACAGCTCGTCGAGGGAAGCCGTCTCGACGCCCAGCTTCGCGGCGGCCGAATGCGCCCGCGCCGGGTCGACGTCGGCCACCACGACCGACTCGACCTCCTCGAAGCCCTTCAGCGTCTCCGCGTGCGCGGTGCCGATCCGGCCGGTGCCCGCCAGTCCCAACCTCATCGTGGTGCTCCTCCTAGTGCTGAACCTCGGCGGTGGTCGCGCGGACCACCAGGGAGGGGTGCAGCAGGTGCCGGACCGGCTCCGTGCGTTCCCCGCGGACGCGTTCGACCAGCGCTTCGAAGGCCAGGCGGCCCATCTCGGTGCGCGGCTGGTCCACTGTGGTCAGTGAGAGGTGCCGCAGCGCGGCCAGCGACGTGTTGTCGTAGCCGACGACCGACACGTCCTCCGGCACGCGCAGCCCGGCCTCCTCCAGCGCCGAGATCGCCCCGACGGCGTTGAAGTCGTTGCCCGCCACCAACCCCGTCGGCAGCTCGGCGCGCGCGTACGTCGCCAGCAGCTCCCGGACCGACTTCTCGCCGGCGGTGTCGGTGTGCTCGCTGCGCACGACGATCGGCTCAAGGCCGTGGCGCCGCATCGCCGCCTGGAAGCCGCGCCGGCGCTGGGCCGCGCCGGCCGCGCCGCCGCCGTCGAGGTGCGCGATGCGCCGGTGCCCGAGGCCGACGAGGTGGTCGACGGCCAGTGCCGAGCCCGCCTCGCCGTCGTCGTTCACTGTGTCCACTGTGGACGATCGGCTCGTCCGCGAGACCAGGACGACCGGGCACTGCTTGGCCGCGGTCTGGATCGACGCGGCCGGAACGACCGGCGAGAGCAGGATGATCCCCGCCGGCCGGAACGAAAGCAGGTTGTGCAGGGCGTTCCACTCCCGCGTGGGACTCCGGCCACCGGTGTTGAGGATGAGGTCGAAGCCCGCGGCCTGCGCGGCCGCGTCGAGCCCTTCGACGACGTCAGCGAAGAAGGCGTTGCGCAGGTCGTTGACCATCACGCCGAGCACGGTGGACGTCCGGCTGGCCAGCGACCGCGCCATCACGTGCGGCTGGTAGCCGAGCTCCTCGGCCGCGCGCAGCACGGCCGCGCGCCGGGCGTCGGAAACCTTCGGGGAGTTCCGCATCACCAGGGACACCAGCGCGCGGGAAACCCCCGCCCGCGCGGCGACGTCCTCCATCGTCGGACGCATGCGGCGCACCTCCCCTGATCACCGGAAACTCGGCCTTGACTTGATGTGACGGACGCTACAAGATTAGAGCGCTCTAATCAATAGAGCGCTCCAACGGACCAACGGAGGCCCCTTGTGACAGCGACGATCCGCGTGGCCGCCGCCCCGATCTCCTGGGGTGTCTGCGAAGTCCCGGGCTGGGGCCGGGTGCTGGACGCGGCGACCGTGCTCGGCGAGATGGCGGCCCTCGGCGTCCAGGCGACCGAGCTGGGGCCGCCCGGGTACCTCCCGCGGGAGCCGGCCGAGCTGCGGGAGCTGCTCGGGCAGTACGGCCTGACGCTCGTCGGCGGCTTCCTCGCCGTCGTCCTCCACGCCGATCAGGACGCCGCGCTGAAGGAAGCCGAGGAGTCGGCCGCGCTGTTCGCCGCGTGCGGCGGCGACGTCCTCGTGCTCGCCGCCGCGACCGGGCTCGACGGCTACGACGACCGGCCGAAGCTCACCGACGCCGAATGGGCGACCCTCGTCGACACCGCGGGCAAGGTCCGCGACCTCGCGGCCGCCCACGGCCTGCGCACGGTGCTGCACCCGCACGTCGGGACGCACGTGGAGCAGCGGGCCGAGGTCGAGCGGTTCCTCGCCGATTCCGATCTCGGCTTGTGCCTCGACACCGGGCACCTGATGATCGGCGGGACGGATCCGGTCGAGCTGGCGCAGCGGTATCCCGAACGGGTGGGGCACGTGCATCTCAAGGACGTCCGAGAAGACCTGGCGGCCGAGGTCCGCGCGGGCCGGCTCGGCTACACCGACGCGGTCGGGCAGGGCATCTACACCCCGCTCGGCGAGGGGGACGTGGACGTGGCGTCGATGGTGCGCTCCGTCCAGGCGGCGGGCTACGACGGCTGGTACGTCCTCGAACAGGACACCGCCCTCGGCGACTCGAGCCCCGACGACCTACCCCGGCGGGACACCGAGCGCAGCCTGGCCCACCTCGCGAAGATCACCGACTCCCACTGATCCCTGGTCCCAAAGGAGTGACTGTGTTCGCTATCAAGAAGCTGGCCGGTGTGGCGGCGCTCGCCGCCGCCGGGCTGGTCCTGTCCGCCTGCAGCGGCCCGAGCGCCGACAACTCGAAGAGCGGTTCCAGCAGCAGCCCGTCGGCGGCGGCCCCCAGCTCGAGCGGGCCGCTGAAGGTCGCCGTCGTCACGCACGGCAGCGCCGGTGACGCCTTCTGGAACGTCGTGAAGAACGGCGCCGAGCAGGCGGGCAAGGACCTGGGCGTCGGCGTCGACTACTACTCCGACGGCGACCCCGGCAACCAGGCCAAGCTGATCGACAACGCGGTCGCGCAGAAGGTCGGCGGCCTGGTCGTCTCCATGGCCAACCCCCAGGCCCTGCAGACGTCGATCCAGAACGCGGTCAAGGCCGGCATCCCGGTCGTCACCATCAACTCCGGCGAGGACTCCAGCGCGCAGTTCGGCGCGATCGCGCACGTCGGCCAGAGCGAGGGCCTCGCGGGCCAGGGCGCCGGCCAGCGGCTCAAGGCGGCCGGCAAGACGAAGCTGCTGTGCGTCATCCACGAGGCCGGCAACGTCGGCCAGAACCAGCGCTGCGACGGCGCGAAGCAGACCTTCGGCAACGTCTCCACGCTGCAGGTCGACATCTCCAACCCGACCGACGCGCAGGCCCGGATCCGCGGCGCGCTGCAGTCCGACCCGTCGATCGACGCGGTGCTGGCGCTGAACTCGCAGGTCGCGGCCCGCGCGGTCGACGCCGCCAAGGAAGCGAGCTCGAAGGCGCAGGTGGCGACGTTCGACCTCAACGCCGACGTCGTCGCGGCCATCAAGGCGGGCACGATCCTCTTCGCCGTCGACCAGCAGCAGTACGAGCAGGGCTACCTGCCGATCGTGTTCCTCAAGCTGTACAAGGAGAACGGCAACACCATCGGCGGCGGCCACCCGGTGCAGACCGGCCCCGGCTTCGTCGACAAGACCAACATCGACACCATCGCCCCGTACGCGCAGCGCGGCACGCGATGACCGCAGCGATACAGGCACAACCCGACGAGCGCGTCGCCAAGAAGAGCCTGACCGACCGCCTGGTCGTCCGGCCCGAGATCGGCGCGCTCCTCGGCGCGGTGCTCGTGTTCGTCTTCTTCTCCGTGGTCACCGGCCAGTTCCTCAGCCCGCTGGGCGTCGCGACCTGGCTCGACGACTCGTCGACCCTGGGCATCATGGCCGTCGTGGTCGCGCTGCTCATGGTCGGCGGGGAGTTCGACCTCTCGGCCGGCGTCATGACGGCGTCGACGTCGCTGGTCACGGCGATCCTGGCGACGCAGGCGGGCTGGAACGTCTGGCTCGCATTGGGAGTTTCGCTCGTCTTCGCCCTCGGCGTCGGCGCGTTCAACGGCTGGCTCGTCATGAAGACCGGGCTGCCCAGCTTCATCGTCACGCTGGGGTCGTTCCTCGCCCTGCAGGGGCTCAACCTCGGCGTGACGCGGCTGGTCACCAACACCGTCCAGGTGTCTGGCATGCGCTCGACCAGCGGTTACGAGTCGGCGGGCGGGCTGTTCGCGTCCACCTTCGACATCGGCGGCACCGAGTTCCAGTCGTCGATCATCTGGTGGATCGTCGTCACGGCGATCGCCGCGGTGCTGCTCGTGCGGACCCGGTTCGGCAACTGGATCTTCGCGGTCGGCGGGTCGCAGGTGTCGGCCCGCTCGGTCGGCGTGCCGGTGGTGCGCACGAAGATCCTGCTGTTCATGGGCACCGCGCTCGGCGCGTGGCTGGTCGGCTCGATCAACATCCTGCGGTTCGCGAGCGTGCAGGCCAACCAGGGCATCGGGCTGGAGTTCCAGTACATCATCGCCGCGGTGATCGGCGGCTGCCTGCTCACCGGCGGGTTCGGCTCGGCGGTGGGCGCGGCGATCGGCGCGCTGATCTTCGGCATGGCGCGCCAGGGCATCGTGTTCGCGCAGTGGAACAGCGACTGGTTCATGCTGTTCCTCGGCATCATGCTGCTGGCCGCGGTCCTGGTGAACAACGCCTTCCGGCGGCGCGCGGAGAGGGTACGCCGATGAGCCTGCTCGAAGTTCGCGAGATCGGGAAGACCTACGGCAGCGTCATCGCGCTGCGCGATGTGTCCACTGTGGTCAACGCGGGCGAGGTGACCTGCGTGCTCGGCGACAACGGCGCCGGGAAGTCCACGCTGATCAAGATCCTGGCCGGCGTGCACCAGCACGACCGCGGCGAGTTCCTCGTGGAGGGCGAGCCGGTGCGGTTCGCCTCCCCGCGCGAGGCCCTCGACCGCGGCATCGCGACCGTGTACCAGGACCTCGCCGTGGTGCCGCTGATGAGCGTCTGGCGGAACTTCTTCCTCGGTTCGGAGCCGACGACCGGGTTCGGGCCGTTCAAGTTCCTGGACCGGCGCAAGGGCCGCGAGACGACCAAGCAAGCGCTGTCCGACATGGGCATCGACCTGCGGGACGTCGAGCAGCCGGTCGGGACGCTCTCCGGCGGCGAACGCCAGTGCGTCGCGATCGCGCGGGCGGTGTACTTCGGCGCGAAGGTGCTGATCCTCGACGAGCCGACCGCCGCGCTCGGCGTCAAGCAGGCCGGGGTCGTGCTCAAGTACGTCGCCCAGGCGCGGGACCGCGGGCTCGGCGTCGTGCTGATCACGCACAACCCGCACCACGCCTACCCGGTCGCGGACCGGTTCCTGCTGCTCAAGCGGGGTGCGCCGCTCGGGTCGTACGAGAAGAAGGACATCGACATCAACGAGCTGACCCGGCAGATGGCGGGCGGTGCGGAACTGGAAGCGCTCGAGCACGAGCTGCGGCAGGTGGAGAAGGCGTGAGTCTCGAAGCGCTGACGATCGGCCGGGTGGGCGTCGACCTCTACCCGGAGCAGAGCGGCGTGCCGCTGGCCGGGGTCAGCACGTTCGCCAAGTCGCTCGGCGGGACCGCGACCAACGTCGCGGTCGCCGCCGCGCGGCTCGGCCGGCGCACGGCCGTCCTCACCAAAGTCGGGCCGGACGGCTTCGGCGACTACGTCCGGCAGGCTCTCGAGGGCTTCGGTGTGTCCTCGGCGCACGTGGGCACGTCGCCGGATCTCCAGACGCCGGTGGTGTTCTGCGAGCTGAACCCGCCTGCCGACCCGCCGTTGCTGTTCTACCGCTCCCCCATCGCCCCCGACCTCACGCTCACCGACGACGACGTGCCCTGGGACGTCGTCGGGTCGGTGCCCCTGTTGTGGGTCACCGGCACCGGCGTCTCCGCCGAACCCGCGCGGACCACCCAGCGGAAGATCCTCGAAACGCGCGGCCGCCGTGCGCACACCGTGCTGGACCTCGACTACCGGCCGATGTTCTGGCCGTCGGCCGAGCAGGCGCGGGAGGAGATCGGCGGGCTGCTCGACCACGTCACCGTCGCGGTCGGCAACCGCGCCGAGGTCGAGGTCGCCGTCGGGACCGCGGACCCGGACGCCGCCGCGGACCGCTTGCTGGAGCGCGGCTTGCGGCTGGCCGTCATCAAGAAGGGCGCCGAGGGCGTGCTCGTGGCGACGCCGGACGGCCGGTCGACCGTGCCACCGCAACGTGTCGAGGTCGTCTGCGGGCTCGGTGCCGGGGACGGCTTCGGCGGCGCGCTGATCCACGGCCTGTTGTCGGGCTGGGACCCGGTGCGCATCGCGGAGTACGCGAACGCCGCGGGCGCGCTCGTCGCGTCCCGGCTGGCCTGCGCCGACGCCATGCCGACCGCGACGGAGATCGAGGAGCTGCTGTGATCCTCACCGACGAGCGCTGGCGCGAGCTCCTCCACACCCGGGCGACGAACCCGGGCGCGGTCCGCCAGGCCTACGCGACGCGCAGACGCCGTTCGAACCTGCTGTCCGACAACGGCACCCTGTTCCTCATCGCGGCCGACCACCCGGCCCGCGGCGCCCTGGAGGTAGGCGACGACCCCCTCGCGATGGCCGATCGCCGGACGCTGCTGGAGCGCCTGCTCGTCGCGCTCGCCAACCCCGCCGTCGACGGCCTGCTCGGCACCCCCGACGTCGTCGAAGAGCTGCTGCTGCTCGGCGCGTTGCACGACAAGGTCGTCTTCGGCTCGATGAACCGCGACGACCGGTTCACCGCCTACGACGCCCCTACGTTGATCGACTGCGGCCTCGACGGCGGCGAGATGCTGCTGCGGCTCGTCGATTCCGACCCGGGCACGGCCTCGACCCTGCAGTCCTGCGCCGACGCCGTCACCGAACTGGCCGCGTACGGCCTGTTCGCCATGATCGAGCCATTCCCCTGCGCCCGCTCCGAGGGCAGGCTCGTGCCGCAGGAGGACCCGGCGTCGCTGGCGCGGGCGGTCACGGTCGCGTCGGGCCTCGGGACGACGTCGGCGTACACCTGGCTGAAGCTGCCGTCGCCCGGCTCGGCCGCTGTCCTGGGCGCCACGACGCTGCCGGTGGTGCTCGGCGGTCCGCTGTCGGGCAACCCGGTCGCCGACCTGGGCTCGTGGATGCTGTGGCACGGGGTCGTCCACGGCCTGGTCGTGGGCCACACACAGCTCGGCAGGAACGTCAGGGCTGATGTCGAAGCCGCCGCAAAGGCATTGGAGGAGGCTGCGAAGTGAGCAAGCTCCACCGTCCACTGGGGACACTGTCCGACGACGCCGACCCGGTCCGGCTCACCCCGGACAGCGCGGGCTGGACCTACACCGGGCTGCGAGTGCTTTCCCTGGCGCCCGGCGAGGTCCGGGTCCTGCACACCGGCGAGTTCGAGGCGTTCGTGCTGCCCGTGGCCGGGGCCGCGACCGTCCGGGTCGACGGGCAGGTGTTCGAGCTGCGCGGCCGGGAGTCGGTCTTCACGCGCGTGACGGACTTCGCCTACGTCCCACGTGACGCCGAAGTCGAGTTGTCGACAAAGGACGGTCTGGAGGTGGCGTTGCCGATGGCGCGCTGCACCCGCCGCCTCTCCCCGGCGTACGGACCTGCCGAGGACGTCCCGGTCGAGGTCCGCGGCGCCGGGCAGGCGACCCGGCAGGTGACGAACTTCGGCGTGCCCGGGGTCTGGGACCACGCCGACAAGCTCAACGCGTGCGAGCTGATCACGCCGGGCGGGAACTGGTCGTCGTACCCGCCGCACAAGCACGACGAGGCGACCGAATGCGAGGTCGTCAACGAGGAGATCTACTACTTCCGGATCGCCGGCCGCGACGGCGTGACGCCGTCCCGTGAGGGCTTCGGCCTGCACCGCACGTACACCGCCGACGGCGACCTGGACGAAGACGTCGCCGTGCGCGACCACGACGTGTTCCTCATCCCGCGCGGCTACCACGGCCCGTGCGTCGCCGCGCCGGGCTACCCGATGTACTACCTGAACGTCCTGGCCGGGCCGGCCGAAGAGCGGTCCATGGCGTTCTGCGACGACCCCGCGCACAGCTGGGTCCGCGACACGTGGGCGTCGCAGGACCTGGATCCGCGGTGCCCCGTCACGAGTCACGAAGGGCGTGTTCAGTGAAGCTGACGACGGCTCAGGCGCTGGTCCGCTGGATCCTGGCGCAGCGCTCGGAAACCCTGGACGGGCGCGAAGTCCCGCTCTTCCCCGGCGTCTTCGCGATCTTCGGGCACGGGAACGTCCTCGGCCTCGGGACCGCCCTGGAAGAACACCGCGACGAGCTGCCGGTCTGGCGCGGGCACACCGAGCAGGGCATGGCGCTGGCCGCGGTCGGGTACGCGAAGGCCACGCACCGGCGGCAGGTCGGCGTCGTGACGTCGTCGATCGGGCCGGGTGCGCTGAACATGGTCACCGCCGCCGGGGTCGCGCACGCGAACCGGCTGCCGGTGCTGCTGCTGCCGGGCGACACGTTCACCGGCCGCGCGCCGGACCCCGTGCTGCAGCAGATCGAGCCCTTCGGCGACGCGACCGCGACGGTCAACGACGCCTTCCGCGCGGTCTCGCGCTACTTCGACCGGATCACCCGGCCCGAGCAGCTGATCTCGACGTTGCCGCAGGTCGCGCGGGTACTCACCGACCCGGCGGACAGCGGGCCGGTGGTCCTCGCGCTGCCGCAGGACGTTCAGGCCGAGACGTACGACTTCCCGGACGCGCTGTTCGCGCAGGTCACGCACCGGCCGCTACGCCCGCGTCCCGACCGGCGTTCGGTCACCGAGGCGGCCGGGGTGCTGCGTGCCTCCCGGCGTCCTCTGCTGGTGCTCGGTGGCGGCGTCCGCTACTCCGGTGCCGGGCAGCGCGCGCTGGATTTCGCCGAGCGGCACGGGATTCCCGTCGTCGAGACGACGGCGGGGCGCACGCTGGTGCCGCACTCGCATCCGCTGCACGCGGGGCCGCTGGGCATCACGGGTTCCTCGTCGGCGAACGCCCTCGCGGCCGCAGCCGACGTGGTGTTCGCGGTCGGGACGCGGCTGCAGGACTTCACGACGGCGTCGTGGACGGTCTTCTCCCCCGACGTCCGCCTGGTCACGCTCAACGCGGCCCGGTTCGACGCGGTGAAGCACGGCGCTCTGTCGGTGGTCGGGGACGCCGACGCCGGCCTGACGGACCTGGCCGCCCAGCTGGAGAGCTGGCGAGTGGACCCATCGTGGACCGCGCGGGCATCAAGTGAACGGGCTTCCTGGGACGCGCACATCGACTCACTGCGTTCTTCCGCGTCGGAGATTCCTTCGTATGCGCAGGTCGTCGGGGTCGTGAACGACCTGTCGGCGGCGGACGACTACGTCATGACGGCGTCGGGCGGCCTGCCCGGCGAGCTGATCGGCGGCTGGCGCGGGTCGGGTGCGCTCTCGATGGACGTCGAGTACGGGTTCTCGTGCATGGGCTACGAGCTGTCCGGCGCGTGGGGTGCGGCGATCGCGTGGCCCGGCCTGGTCACGACGCTGCTGGGCGACGGCTCGTACCTGATGCTGAACTCGGAGCTGTTCTCGGCGGCCTTCGCGGGCCACCCGTTCGTCGCGGTCGTCTGCGACAACGACGGGTACGCGGTGATCGCGCGGCTTCAGGAGGGCCAGGGCGGGAAGCCGTTCAACAACTTCTACGCGGACTGCACGACTTCGCACGCTTCGCCACCACGCGTCGACTTCGCCCGGCACGCGGAATCGCTGGGTTGCTTGGTGTTCTCGGCGTCCACAGTGGACTCGCTGCGGACGGCCTACGCGTCGGCCCGCGAGGCCGCGGTGACCGAACGGCGTCCGGCGGTGGTCGTGGTGAAGACGCAGCCGTCGACGTGGACCGAGGCCGGGGCTTGGTGGGAGGTCGGGGTGCCGGAGCACCTGGCCGGCCGGGACGGTTTCGAGCGCGGAAAGGGCGGGCAGGTGCGTTACCTGGAGTCCTGACCGCGGGTAGCGGCTCGTTACCTTTCTCGTAGTTCCCCGATCAGGGAGCGTGTTTCTCAGCCTGGACGTCGACAAAGACGCCCACCACGCGGTCGGATTCGCCCCAGACGGCAAGGCGGCTCAAACGCGCGTTCTTCCTCGCCGCATTCGCAGCCTTGGCCGACCCGACGAGCCGCGCCTACTACGACCGCAAGCGAGCACAACGCCACCCTCATCTGCCTGGCCCGCCCCGCTGCGGCTCGACAACCCGATAGGGGCGCCCCCCGTAATCAACATTACCGGACGGCACCGACATTTTCGGCCGCCGTGCGTACCCGCGGCCGCAGCGTGAACCCGCTCGGCTTGAGCGTCAGCGACTCGACGATCTTCAGCTCGTACGACGGGTCGACGTCGAAGTCGTAGCGCTGCAACACCATCCCGAGCGCCAGCACGGCTTCGTGCAGCGCGAACTGGCGGCCGATGCAGGCGCGCTCGCCCGTGCCGAACGGCTTGTACGCCTGCGCCGGCCGCTTCTTCACCGCGGCGGGTTCGAAGCGGTCCGGGTCGAACCGCTCGGGGTCGGGCCAGACCGCGGGATCGCGGTGCACCAAGGGAAGCGGCACGATCACCCAGTCCCCCTTGCGCATCCGGTACTTCCCGCCGAGCACGACGTGTTCGCGTGCTTCGCGCGAGTAACCGGGCGCGGTCGGCCAGAGCCGCATCGCCTCGTCGAGGCAGCGACGCACGTAACGCAGCTTCGCGACGTCCGAGAACGCCGGCTCGCGGTCACCCCACACCGCGTCGACCTCCGCGCGCGCCTTCGCCAGCAGCTCCGGGTGGCGCGTCAGGTAGTACAGCGCGAACGACAGCGCGCCGGACGTCGTCTCGTGGCCGGCGACGACGAACGTGATGGCCTGGTTGCGGATGTTCACCGGGTCCAGCCGCTCCCCCGTCACCGGGTGGCCCTCGGTGAGCATCAGCTCCAGCAGGTTGTCCGAGCCGGCGCGGGCTTCGATGACCTCGTCGACCAGGTTCGTCATCGTCGCGATGTCGGCCCGGTTCTGCTCGGGCGTCCCGGCGAACGCGCGTCGCACGAACGGGAGCTTGACGTTCTGCAGCTGCGCGTACCGCAGCGCGCGGATCATCGCCGTCACGAACGGGTGCGGCTCGGCGCGTTCGAACGAGCCGAAGCGGTAGCCGAACCCGGCGCGGCCGATCGTCTCCAGGGTCAGGCGGGTCATGTCGGCGGAGACGTCGACCGGGCCGTCCGCCGCGTCCCAGGCCGACGTCAGCTCGTGGGCGACCTCCAGCATCACCGGGTGGTAGCGACGCATCGCCTCGGCGGAGAACGCGGGCTGCAGGATGTCGTGGGCCAGGCGCCAGTTCGGCTCGTGGGTGTGCGCGGTGAACAGCCCGTCGCCGGCGACCGCGCGCAGGTTCTCGACGCCCAGGCCGACGTGCTTGCCGAACTTCGTCTCGTCGTTCAGCTCAGTCACCAGGTCGACGCCGCCGGCGAAGACGATCTCGAAGCCGAAGACCTTGCGCGTGAAGATCGGGCCGACGCGCCGGCCGATGCGCAGCGTGTCCTGCAGCGGCGTGCGCGGGTTGGCGCCGATCAGGTCACCGATCACCGGCAGGCGGCCCGGCCGGTGCGGAATCCCGGTGGTGTCCACGGCGTGCCCCTCTATTGAACCCGTATCCAATAGGGTCACGATCCCCCGCTACTGAACCCGTGTCAAGTAAGCTCGGGGGATGCGGACGCGGCTGAGCACCGAACAGCGTCGCGAGCAGCTGCTGGCGATCGGCGCCGGCCTGTTCGCGAACCGGCCGTACGACGAGGTGTGGATCGAGGAGGTCGCCGAGATCGCGCAGGTCTCGCGCGGCCTGCTGTACCACTACTTCCCCACCAAGAAGGACTTCTTCGCGTCGATCGTCCGCGCGCAACGCGACCAGCTCCTGGCCATGAGCGAGCCCGACCCGGCGCTGCCCGTGGCGGAACAGCTGCGGGCCGGGCTCGACGTCTACCTCGAGTTCGCGCGCACGCACCCGGACGGCTACCGGATCGTGCACCGCGCCGCGAGCGGCGCCGACCGCGAGATCCAGGAGATCCGCGAGGCCGGGATGGCCGCGAACGCCACCCGCATCCTCGACGCGGTGAGCGTGCTGACGCCCGTCACCGAAGTGACGCGGCTGGCCGTCCGAGGCTGGCTGACGTTCGTCGCGGCGACCATCCTCGAGTGGCTGGACCAGCCGAAGGTCACCCAGGAAGAACTGCGCGACCTCTGCGTGCGGACGTTGTTCGCGGCGGTCGGCGTCACCCCGTGACGGCGGGCGACGCGGCGCTCTCGGCCAGCTTCCGCGGGGCGCCGGAACCGTCCGCCGGGACCGCCCAGACGGCGTTGTCCCGCCCGTAGAGGACGGTGTGGTCGTCCTGCCACAGGGCCTGGTCGTCGACGCTCTGCTGTTCCGCCAGCTCGGTTTCCCGCAGGGTTTTCAGGTCGAGGACCGACAGCCGCCAGACGCCGTCGCCGACCTTCTTCTTGAAGGCGACCCGGGTGGCGTCCGGGGACAGCGACGGGCATTCGACGTTCTCCCGGAGGGCTTTCCCCCGGTAGCGCTTGTAGTCGGCCTCGACGAGGTACGTCTTGCCCTTGCTGCCGAGGGTGGCGTAGAAGCGGTTGCCATCGGGGGCGAAGGTGATGCCCCAGTAGTTGGCGTCGGCGGCGAAGTAGCGCTTGTCGTCGACGAACACCGGCAGCTCCTCGATCGTCTTGACGAGCCGACCTGTGTCCACTTCGTACAGTCCCGCGCGCGTCGAAAACCCGGTCTCCGCGTAGGAATCGCCGGTGACGAAGAGCGTCCAGTAGACGCGCTTGCCGTCCGGCGAGACCCGGGCGCGGCTCGGCGTGCCCGGCAGCGACTCGGTGTGGCGGACGGCGAGGTGGTCGTCGAGGACGAGGACGTCGGTGACCGCGGGGAGCGTGCCCGGCTGGACGGCCAGGCACACCGCCGTCTGCTTCGCCACCGCGAACCGGTCGCACTTCAGGCCGCTGAGCTGGGGTTTCTTGCCGGTGTCGGCGAGCGGGACGGCTCCGATGCGGCCGGTCGCCGTGTCGCGGAACAGCAGCTGGCCGGGGCCCAGGGTGAGCTGGGCGGCCGGAGTGGCGTCCGCGTCGTGGCGGGCACTGACGGTGTAGACGACGGCCGCGGCAACCAAGAGGGCTGTACCGGCCAGGGCGACGACGATTTTCTTCACGGGCGCACCGGTTTCGCGAGGGCGGCGGCGAGGGCCACGGCGGCCAGGCAGCCGGCGGCGACGAGCACCGCGGGCCGCAGGTCCCAGAGCGTCCAGGCCAGTCCGAAGAGGACGGAGGAGAGCATGCGGGCGACGGCCTGCCCGGTCTGCACGACGGCCATCCCGGTGGCGCGGAGGTCACGCGGGATGAGCGGGCCGGCGGCGGCCATGAGGACGCCGTCGGTGGCCGCGTAGAACACGCCGTGCAGGCCGAGCGCGACGACCGGGATGGCCGCGTAAGCCGGGCCGCAGAGCAGGACCAGCGCCAGGCACAGCGCGGCGTGGCCGCCGAGGAACACCGGCCAGCGGCCGATCCGGTCGGCGAGCTTGCCGAGCGGCACGGCGAGCACCAGGTAGACCCCGGCGGTGCCGAGCGGCAGCAGCGGGAAGAACGTCGCCGCGATCTCCCAGCGCCGTTGCAGGGCGAGGTAGACGAAGGAGTCGCCGACCGTGACCAGGCCGAGCAGCGCGGCCCAGAGCGTCACGCGCCGGAAGTCGCTCTGCTTGAGAAGACCCGCCGCCGTTCGCAGCGACACCGCGGCGCGGTCGACGCCGCCGGGGCGGTCGCGGACGAAGAGGGCCAGCAGCAGCACGGCGATCGCCGCGACGCAGAAGCTGGTGAAGAACACGCTGGGGTAGCTGCCGAGGCTCAGCGCGAGCACGGCCATCGCGACGAGCGGCCCGAGGAACGCGCCGACGGTGTCGAGCGCGCGGTGCACGCCGAACGACCGGCCGAGCGCGTCCGGCTCGCTGGACAGCGAGATCAGGGCGTCGCGCGGGGCGGTGCGCACGCCCTTGCCGGTGCGGTCGGCGGCGAGGACGACGCCGATCGCGGCGACCGACGAGCCGGCCGCGACCAGGCCGAGTTTGCACACCGCGGACAAGCCGTACCCGAACCCGGCGACGGCCTTCAGGCGCCGCCACCGGTCGGCGAGGTGGCCGCCGAGCACCCGCACCAGGGCGGTGGCGCCGGCGTAGAGCCCGTCGAGCAGCCCGAACTGCAGCGGGTTCAGGCCGAGGCCGAGCACCAGGTAGAGCGGGAGGACGGCGGTCACCATCTCCGAGGAGACGTCGGTGACCAGGCTGACCATCCCCAGCGCGACCACGTTGGCGGAGACCCTCTTGAGCGCGGGTTTCCGGTTCTCGCCGGCCGCCAGGTCCGAGGTACGGCTCGCCGCGATGTACATGCCCCGGCTCCTAGTGGCAGGTGTAGGTCGGGCTGCTGTCGAGGACCTTGCCGTCGACGCCGATGAGCTGCGACTGGAACGAGGTGTCCGTCATCGACAGCTTGAGGACGCCGTAGGTCTTCAGCAGCTTGGCGGTCGTCGGGTGCGCGGTGTGAAGGTCGTACAGGCTCGCGCCGCCACTGCCGCCGACGATCTCGACCGGCCCGTTCGCGTCCGCTTGGCCGTCGGCGTTCTGCGGGAGGAACCGCTCGTAGTCGTGGTCGTGACCGTTGAGGACGAGGTCGACCTTGTTGGCGGTCATGATGTTCCACAGCTCGATGCTGTCCGGGTTGTCGCCGTGGTCACCCGAGCTCCAGCGCGGGTGGTGGTAGTAGGCGGCGACGCAGCCCTTCGTGTTGTTGGCCAGGTCCTGCTTGAGCCAGGTGATCTGGGGCGGCTCGGCGAAGTCGTCGTGGGTGACGAAGTCGTTGGAGTCGAGGGCGATGAAGTGCCAGTTGCCCATTTCCCAGCTGTAGTAGCGCTTTCCCTGCGGCTTGGCGATGGCGCCGAAGTAGTCCTCGTAGCCCTTGAAGGGCGTGTCGTCGTAGGACTCGTGGTTGCCGGGGATCGGGTGGGTGATGCTCTTGAACTTGCCCCACGTCTTGTCGTAGTACGACTTGAAGTCCGAGAGGTGCGCGTCGTCGTACTGGTTGTCGCCCATGGTGATCACGGCGGCCGGGTTCATCGTTTCGACGAGCTTCGCGGTTTTCACGTGGGCGCAGCTCGAACTGCTCGAGGTGCAGCGTTCGGCGATGTCGCCGGCCGCGGCGAGGACGAAGCTCGTTCCGCTGCCCGCCTTGGTCTTCACGGTGACCGGCGTGCTGGCGGCCGAGACGTTCCCGGCGGCGTCGCGCGCGCGGACGGCGTAGGTGTAGCTGGTGTCGGGCGCGAGGCCGGTGTCGGTGTAGGACGTCGTGGTGCTGGTGGCGACGGGGGTGCCGTTGCGCAGGATGTCGTACCCGGCAACGCCGACGTTGTCCGTGGCGGCGGTCCAGGTGAGGGCGGCGCTGGTGGCGGTGGTCGTGCCGGCGGTGAGGCCGGCCGGGGTGGTCGGGGGCTGGGTGTCGCCGGAGGAGTCCGTGCTGCCGAAGACCTGCATTTCCCAGAAGGAGTAGCCGTAGCTGGTGGCGCGGGTGACGCCGACGAAGCGCACGTACCGGCCGTGCGCGTTCAGGGTGAGGTCGTCGGTCTTGCCGTCGCCGGCGTCGACGGACGTGGCGGCGGTGAAGTTCGTGCCGTCGTCGGAGACTTCGATGCGGTACTTCTTGGCGTAGGCGGCTTCCCAGTTGAGGAGCACGCGGTGGATCGCGGAGGACTGGCCGAGGTCGATCCGCAGCCACTGCGGGTCGGCGCCTTCGGCGCTGGCCCACCGCGTGGTGGCGCTGCCGTCGACGGCTTTGCTCCCGGCGTAGGAGGAGCTTTCGACGGTCGAGGTCGCGACCGGTTTTCCTTGCGAGAGAAGGACATCGGCCTGTTCGCTGGCGTGCGCGACGACGATCGCGGAGGGCAGCAGGGTGGCCGCGGCTAGCACGGGGGTGAGGCGGGTGAATGTTCGTAGACGGGTCGACGGCACGTCGCGCTCCTTACGGGCCTGGCGGTGGCGGGTGGGCTGCGGCGTCGGGTTAACGGGAGCTAAACTGTTAGGAAACTTTCCTAACTAAGCAGACTGTATCGATGATCGGTTTCGGCTGACAAGACGTGTCTTGTCGTTGAATCGGTCAAGAGGGTGAGTTTTAGGCGATTTCCCCAGCTCAGAGCATGTCTCGATGAGCGGAATACTGCACCGCGCCGCGGGACGGCGGTCCGACCTTTCCCGGCGGCTTCCGGCTTTGTCGGTGGTCGCGGGTAGCGTGGGAACCGGGGGCAGCGCCCATCGCCTTTCCCTTGCTCCACAACAAAATCGAGCTTCCGCGTCGCCGCCGAGTTCACCCGATCCAGCGATGATCGTCGCACAGGTGTTCGGGTAGCTTCGGATTCATGACCTCAAGCGTCCGAACTCAGCAGCTTCTTGATCTCGCCGACCGCGGCCCGTCCCGCCCGATTCGCCCCGACGGTGCTCGCCGAGGGCCCGTACCCCACGAGGTGCAGCCGCGGCTCGCGCACCACGCGCGTGCCGTCCATCCGGATCCCGCCCCCGGGTTCCCGGACGTGCAACGGCGCGAGGTGGTCGATGGCCGCGCGGAACCCGGTTGCCCAGAGGATGACGTCGGCGTCGAAGCGAGAGCCGTCCGCCCAGACGACCCCGTCGGGCGTGATGCGCTCGAACATGGGCCGCCGATCGAGGATCCCCGCGGCCCGCGCGGCGCGCACCTCGGGCGTCACGGCCAGATCGGTCACGCTCACCACGCTCTCGGGAGGAAGCCCGGCACGCACGCGTTCATCGACCTTCGCGACGGCGTCGCGTCCCCAGTTCTCGCTGAAGGGCTCGTCCCGCCACACGGGCGGCCGCCGGGTGACCCACGCCGTCGCGCGAGCGAGCGGAGCGAACTCCATGAGTAGCTGAACGGCGGAGGCCCCACCTCCGACGACGACAACCCGCCGGCCGCGAAACTCTTCGGGCCCGGTGTAGTCGGCCGTGTGCACCTGACGTCCGGCGAAGGTGTCCTGCCCGGGATAGCGCGGCCAGAAGGGCCGGTCCCACGTACCGGTGGCACTGATGACGGCCTTCGCGGCCCACGATTCCGCAGGGCTCGCCACCACGAGCCGATCCCCCGCCCGCGTCACGGACTGGACGTCGACGGGTCGCAAGACAGGGAGGTCATAGACGCTTTCGAACCGGGCAAAGTACTCCGAGACGACTTCGGAGGCGGGCCGCGTCACGTCCGGGGTACCGAAGGCCATGCCGGGCAGGTCGTAGATGCCGTGCACTTTGCCGAGAACCAGGGAGGGCCACCGGTACTGCCAGGCACCCCCAGCGCGTTTGCCATGGTCGAGGACGACGAAGCCATCGCCATTGGCAAACCCGGCCCGCCGAAGGTGATAGGCGGCCGAGAGGCCGGCCTGCCCAGCCCCTATCACCACGACGTCGGTCTCGTGATCCGCACGGCTCATGCCGGTTTCAACGGTTACGGCGAGGTGGTATTTCGCGCCGTTCATCACAGGGGCAGGTGTTGCGCGCCACCGCAGCCAGCCCGCACCCCGACGCCGACCGGCTTAGCCTGCGCACGTCCAGCACCCGCCCGAACCAGCGCTTTCGCGTCCCCGGCTCCCTCACCCGCACGGCACCGCAGCCACCCGCCCGGTTCGGCACTGCCGGCGCCACTCCCAATCGACCCAGTCCGGTCTCCGCCTGTCCAAACCCGCGCGTCCGCGTACTCCCCTCGCCGCACGGCACCGCAGCCGGCCGCCGCCCGCAGCACCTCAACCGGCCGACCGTGCCCGCCCAACCGCACCGCGGTCCTGGAAAGACCCCGCGCATTCCTCGACCGGGTCCTCACCACTCACTTCTGCAGCCGACCGCCCGGTCGATACCCCACGGCGGCCGCTGCCCGCGCCAGCCCCAACCGATCCGGCCAGCACCAGGCTCCTCGTCCTGCCTCCGCGCGCTCCTCACCCTCCGGCCCTCGCCGCACGGCACCGCAGCCAGCTACTGGCCGCAGCACCTCCACCGATCAGCCGCCCCGCGCGCTCCTCGGCCGGCACCCGCGCCGCGCGGCACCGCAGCCAGCTACTGGCCGCCGCCCGCAGCACCTCCACCGATCAGCTGCCCCGCGCGCACCCCTCACACGGCAACCCGGTTCCGCCCAGCCTCCTTCGCCCGATACAACGCCGCATCGGCGGACCTGAGCACGTCGTCCAGTGTCGGCCCCGCGTCCGGATGCCGCGCCACGCCGATCGAGACCGACAAACCGCTCACCCGGACCGTGCCGCCGCCCGTTGAGATCACCACGTTCAGCTCCCCCACCGCCGCCCGCACGCGCTCGGCGATCGCCAGTACGTCCGCGCGGCCGATGGCCGGCAGCAGCACCACGAACTCCTCGCCGCCGAAGCGGCCGACCGTGTCGCCTTGGCGCACCGAGCCCGAGATCGCCACCGCCACCGCAGCCAGGACGTCGTCGCCGGTCAGGTGGCCGTACGTGTCGTTGATGCGCTTGAAGTGGTCGAGGTCGATCATCAGCACCGCGAACCCGCTGCCCGCCGGGCCGCGACGTTGCGCGCGCGTGTGTTCTCGCACCGCCGATTCGTGCCAGCCCGCCGTGTTGAGGAGGCCCGTCTTCTCGTCCGTCACCGCTGCTACCTGCAGTTGCTGTTTCAGCAACAGATACCGGTGCAACAGCAGCAACGGCGCGACCACGAACACCACCAGCACCGGCTGCTCGGCCAGTGCCAACGCGGCGAGGCCGCCCAGACAGAGCGTCGCCAGCTCGAAGGCGTTGTCCTCCCACGTGCCGATCAGGTCGGCCGCCGAGCGCTGGCTCGTGTAGAGGCAGATCCCGGCCGCGACCAGGCCGATGTTCACCAGCTCGAACACCACCGCGGCCAGGCAAAGCGCGAACAGCCCGCGCGCAGTCTGCAACGGCGTTCCGTGCAACCCGGAAACCGCGAGAACGGACGAAGCAGCGAAGCAGGAGAGCATCGCCCAAGCCGTGCTGGCGACGAAGCGGTGCGCGGGCCGCGTACGCACCTGACGCCACACGCGCACCCACAGGTGCGTGTAGAGCACGACAGCCAGCAGCGCCACCCACGCCGGCGGCAGCAGCACGACGCCGGCGAGGTACCAGACCGACGTGACGTTGATGTGCGTCTGCCCGCTCATCCACCGCCGCAGCCGCTCGATCCGGCGCGACATCTCGGCCTGCGCCACGCCGAGCGCGACGAGCACCGCGAACCACACCGGCCGCACGGGCCCGCCGAACCCGGTGACCAGCGCGGTCCCGGTCGCGACGACGGCGACCAGCTCACACCCGAGCGCGTAGGTGATCCAGCGAGCTTTCGCCCCGGCCCACATCTGCCACCGCGCGGGCCAGCCCGGCCAGGCGGAAAGCGCTTCCCGGCGCACGGCGGCCTGGGCTCTCAAGAGCCGAAGCCACGGAAGTGACGGACCGGCATCGTGACGTACCCCTTGCGCGAAGTTCGGCCGACCAGGTAGCCCAGCGTAGCCGTTCCGACGACGCGCGTCGCCAGTCCGGGCGATTTGCGGGCAACGCGCCTGCCCGAACACCCGCGCAGGGTAGATCCACCCAGCTCAGCGCCGCACGAGCGGATCATCGCCCGGGGAAAACGGACCCGAGAACGCAGCAGCGGGAACGCCAACCTGGGAACGCCGAAGTGGGAATCCCACCTCAGCGATCCCACCCTCGCCGAGGGAAGAGCAAGACCACCGCGAGACCTCCGGACCCGGCGACCGGCGACACGAGCGCGGGTCCGCGAATCCCGGCAGGCGCAGATCAGCTGGAAAGTGCACGAACACCAGCGCGCGACGCAAGCTCCACCCGGCTCGGCATGCAGCGCGAATGCCGCGGCCGGCAGCGCGACCACCTGGCGCGACCTCGCGCGGGCCCGCCCGCAGTACGAACCCTGAGGCGGCGGCACGGCACGGCGCCACGGCCTGACCAGCGCCGCAACACCGGTGGCAAGCCTCGGCCAGCGCGCCCGGCTCGGCTTCGCTCCGGAGAAACTCCTACTTGCGCAGGGCTCGGATGATCGCCACCAAGCCCACCACCGCCGCGATCCCGAGCAGTACCGGCGCCACTCGCTTCAGCACCGACTGCCCCGCGTAGTCGAGCAGGTCGATCGCTTCCGTCTCCGGGGCAGCCGGGACGCTTCGCAACGGTGGGCGGTCCGCCGACGTCGCCGCCGGCTTCGGGTCCGTGTTGATCTCCGCCGTCGTCGGGGCCGGTTTGACCGCCGGGGCCGGCTTGGCCACCGGCTCCGCAGTCTCAGTCGGCTCCGGCGTCGGCGCTGCGGCCACTGGTGATGGCGCCGGCGCGGCCGCCGGGGCCAGTTTGCCCGACAAGCACCCCGCGAACGTGTCGAGGATCTTGCCGCCCACCTCGCTGATCAGGCCGCGGCCGAACTGGGCCGGCTTGCCCGTGATCGACAGGTCCGTCGCCACCGCTCCATGCGTTCCGCCCTCGGCCTCCGTCAGCGTCAGCGTTACCGTTGCCGCCGCCGTGCCCGCTCCGCGGGAGTCCTTGCCCGAGGCCTTGATCGTGACCTTGTGGGCGGCGTCGTCCTTCTCCAGGAACTCGCCGTTGCCCTTGTACAGCAAGGAGATCGGCCCGAGCTTGACCTTCACCGTGCCGCTGAACTTGTCGCCTTCGACCTTCGTCAGCGTCGCGCCCGGCATGCACGGGGCGACTCGCTCGGGGTCGACGACCGCCTGCCAGACCTCGCCGATCGGTGCCGGGACGGTGAATTCGTGGTCGAGCCGCACGGGCCGACCTCCTTCCTGAAGACGACGGGTCTGCTGCCCACCCTAGCCGCCGCCGGGGCGACGGCCAGGGTGTGACGCGTCAGGCTCCGGCCGCCGCCGCGATCGCGCGGCCCGTCAGCACCTGGGCCAGGTGGCGGCGGTACTCGACGTCGGCGTTGCTGTCGACCGGCGGGTTCGTGCCCTCCGCCGCATGCGAGGCCGCCGCGGCGATCGAATCGGCCGACGCCTGCACGCCGACCAGCGCCGCTTCGACACCGGACGCGCGGACCGGCGTCGAGCCCATGTTCGTCAGCGCGACCCGGGCCTCCTCGATGACGCCCGCCTCGGTGCGGACGGTGACCGCGACCGCGACCATCGACCACGCCTGGGCGACCCGGTTGAACTTCTCGTAGTGCGCCCGCCACCCGGTGTGCTTGGGCACGCGGACCTCGACCAGCAGTTCGTCCGGCGCCAGCGCCGTCGTGAACAGGTCCTGGAAGAACTCCGCGGCCGGCACCGTCCGGCGCCCGGACGGCCCGGCGATCACCAGCGACGCTTCCAGCGCCAGCACCGGCGCGAGGAGGTCGCCCGCCGGGTCGGCGTGCGCGATCGCGCCACCCAACGTCCCGCGGTGGCGGATCTGCGGGTCGGCCACCGTGTCCGTCGCCTCCTTGAGCAACGCCGCGTGCTCGGCCACCAACGCGTCCCGCTGGACGTCGTAGTGCGTGGTCATCGCGCCGATGACCAGCTCGTCGCCCTCCTCCCGCACGCCGCGCAGCTCCGCGACGCGCCCGAGGTCGATCAGCGTCGTCGGCGCGGCCAGCCGCATCCGCAGCACCGGCAGCAGGCTCTGCCCGCCCGCCAGCACCTTGGCGTCCTCGCCCGCCGACGCCAGCGCCTGCACCGCTTCGTCCACTGTGGACGGGCGGACGTAGTCGAAGGAAGCCGGGATCACTGCGCACCTCCGGTGGCGTCGATGGAACCGAGCCCGCCGCCCGCTTCGTCGCGGCCGGGACCGCCCGCGTCGGTCGTGCCGTGCTGGATGGCGTGCCACACCCGCATCGGCGTCAACGGCATCTCGATGTCGTTCACGCCGAACTGCCGCACCGCGTCGACCACCGCGTTGACCACCGCCGGGGTGGACGCGATGGTGCCCGCCTCGCCGACGCCCTTGGCGCCGAGCGGGTTGGACGTCGCCGGCGTCTCCGTGCGGTCGGTGGTGAACGACGGCAGGTCGGCCGCCGACGGCAGCAGGTAGTCGGCGAACGTGCCGGTGGTGAGCGTGCCGCTGTCGTCGTGCTCGGTGCCTTCGAACAGCGCCTGCGCGATGCCCTGCGCGAGCCCGCCGTGCACCTGGCCCTCGACGATCAGCGGGTTCACCGCGACGCCGACGTCGTCGACGCAGACGTAGGAACGCAGCTTGATCCGGCCCGTCTCGGTGTCCACCTCGGCGGCGCACAGGTGCGTGCCGTGCGGGAACGAGAAGTTCTCCGGGTCGAACGTGGCGTCCGAGTCGAGCGACGGCTCGATCCCGTCGGGCAGGTTGTGCGCCGCGAAGACCGCGAGCGCGATGTCGCCCATGGTCGTGGACGTGTCGGTGCCCTTGACGGTGAACTTGCCGCCGGCGAACTCGAGGTCGTCCTCGGCGCATTCGAGCAGGTGCGCCGCGATCGGCTTCGCCTTGGCGATCACCTTCTCGGCGGCCTTGATGACGGCGATGCCACCGACCACCAGCGACCGCGAGCCGTAGGTGTCCATGCCCTTGTGCGACGACTGGGTGTCGCCGTGCAGGATCTCGACGTCCTCGAACGCGACGCCCAGCTGGTCGGCGACGATCTGGCTCCACGCCGTCTCGTGGCCCTGGCCGTGCGCGGACGCGCCGGTCGTGACCTCGACCTTGCCGGTCGGCAGCATCCGGATCGACGCGTACTCCCAGCCGCCGGCGCCGTAGTCCAGCGAGCCGAGCACCCGCGACGGCGCGAGCCCGCACATCTCGGTGAACGTCGAGATGCCGATGCCGAGCTGGACCTTGTCGCCCGCCTTGCGGCGCTTGTCCTGTTCGGCGCGCAGGCCGTCGTAGTCGAAGAGCTGCTTGGCCTTTTCGGTGGCGGCTTCGTAGTTGCCGGAGTCGTAGGTCAGCCCGCACACCGTGGTGAACGGGAACTCCTCGTGCTTGATCCAGTTCTTTTCGCGCAGCTCCATCGGGTCCACGCCGAGCTCGACGGCGAGCTCGTCCATGATCCGCTCGATCGCGAACGTCGCCTCGGGCCGGCCGGCGCCGCGGTAGGCGTCGGTCAGCGTCGTCGTCGTGTACACGTTGGTGCACGCGAAGTGGTACGCCGGGATCTTGTAGATCGCGTTGAACATGAACGCGCCGAGGATCGGCACGCCGGGTCCGACGAGGCCGTTGTACGCGCCGAGGTTGGCGAGCAGCTCGACCTTGAGGCCGGTGACCTGGCCGTCGCGGGTCGCCGAGATGGTGATGTCCTGGATCTGGTCGCGGCCGTGGTGCGCGGCGAGCATCGTCTCCGACCGCGTCTCGTTCCACTTGACCGGCTTGCCGAGCTTCTGCGCGACGAGCAGCGACATCATCTCTTCGGGCAGGACGCCGATCTTGCCGCCGAAGCCGCCGCCGACGTCCGGGGCGATCACGCGCAGCTTGTGCTCGGGGATCCCGAGCGTCAGCGCCGACATCACCCGCAGGATGTGCGGGACCTGCGTGGCCGCCCACATGGTGATCTGCGTGCTGGTGGGGTCGACGACGCAGGCGCGCGGCTCCATGAACGCCGGGACGAGGCGCTGCTGGCGGAACCGGCGCTTGAGCACGACCTCCGACGAGCTGATCGCGTCTTCGACGTTGCCGCCGGTGCCGGCCTCGGCCGAGTCGAACTTCCAGACCGCGCTCGTGTTGGTGCCCAGGTCCTCGTGGACCAGCGGGGCGCCGTCGGCGATGGCGGCTTCCATGTCGAGGATCACCGGCAGCTCGTCGTACTCGACGTCGATCTCCTCGAGCGCGTCGTGCGCTTCGGCGGACGTGCGTGCGACGACGACCGCGACGCCTTCACCGGCGAAGTTGACCGTGTCGGAGGCGAGCACCGGGCGGCGCGGCGCCTTCATGTCCGGCGTGATCGGCCACGCGCAGGGCATGCCGATCGCACCGTCGGGGTCGAGGTCCTTGCCGGTGTACACGGCGACGACGCCCGACGCGCCCTTGGCCGCCGACGTGTCGATCGAGACGATCTTGGCGTGCGCGAACGGGCTGCGCAGGACCGCCATGTGCAGCATCCCGGGCAGCGAGATGTTGTCGGTCCAGCGGGTGCGGCCGGTGATCAGCCGCTCGTCTTCCTTGCGGCGACGGGACTTGCCGACTTCCGGTTCGATCGTGGCGGTCATCAGTCACCACCCACGCCGACGTGCTTGGTCTCGGCGATGCGCTCGGCTTCGGGGCCGGCGCCGGGGCTCATGTGCTGCGCGGCGTCGCGGACCGCGCGGACGATGTTCTGGTAGCCGGTGCAGCGGCAGAGGTTGCCTTCGAGACCTTCGCGGACCGCCTGTTCGTCGGGATCCGGGTTGTCGGCCAGCAGGTCGATCGACTGCATGATCATGCCGGGCGTGCAGAACCCGCACTGCAGCGCGTGGTTGTCGTTGAAGGCCTTCTGCACGGGGTGCAGCTGCCCGTCGCGGGCCAGGCCTTCGATGGTGGTGACCTCGCAGCCGTCGGCCTGCACGGCCAGGACGGAGCAGGACTTCACGCTGTGCCCGTCCAGGTGGACGGTGCAGGCGCCGCAGTTGCTCGTGTCGCAGCCGACGACGGTGCCGACCTTGCCGAGTTTTTCGCGCAGGTGGTGCACGAGCAGGGTGCGGGGCTCGACTTCGTCGGTGTACTTCGTCCCGTCGACGGTGACGGTGATGCGCATCAGGCCTCCAAAAGCCGGTTCGGGAGCGGCCTGCCCGACCGTGATCGGGCTCACAGACTCCCGAGCGTGCTACGCGACCTTCGCGCGGACAAGTCCTGATGTCACACGTTCAACTACTTGTTCCGCAGATGCGCGGTGCTCACGCATTCGCCGCCGCATCTGCGGAAGTCCGGATGGGTGAACTTTTGTGGGCCACCCGGCGTAGTCAGCCGTGGATGCGCCCGGTGAGTTCGGCGAGGCGCTTGCCGCCGCCGCCCCACCGCAACGCGATGATTTCCGCGGCGATGGACACCGCCGTCTCCTCCGGGGTGCGGGCACCGAGGTCGAGGCCGATCGGCGACGACAGCCTTTCCAGCTCCGCCTCGGTGATCCCGGCTTCGCGCAGGCGGGCGAAGCGGTCGTCGTGCGTCTTGCGGGAGCCCATCGCGCCGACGTAGCCGACGTCGAGGCGCAGCGCGACCTCCAGCAGCGGCACGTCGAACTTCGGGTCGTGGGTCAGCACCGCGATCGCCGTGCGCTGGTCGATCCGGCCCGCCTCGGCCTCCGCCGTCAGGTAGCGGTGCGGCCAGTCGACGACGACGTCGTGCGCGTCCGGGAAACGGCTGCTGGTCGCGAACACCGGCCGCGCGTCGCAGACCGTGACCTGGTAGCCGAGGTAGGCGCCCATGCGGGCCATCGCGGCGGCGAAGTCGATCGCGCCGAAGACCAGCAGCCGGGGCGGCGGCTCGAACGAGTTGACGAACACCGCCATGCCTTCGCCGCGGCGCTGCCCGTCCGGGCCGTAGTGCAGCGTGCCGGTGCGGCCGCTGGCCAGCAGGCCGCGCGCGTCGTCGGCGACCGCGTCGTCCATCCGCGACGACCCCAGCGAGCCCGCGGTCCGGTCCGGCCAGACGATCATGTGCTCGCCGACCAGGCCCTCGCGCTCGTGCTCGATGACCGTGACGACCGCGACGGGCTCGCCGCCGCGCACCGACGCGACGACGTCGCCGAGCTCGGGCATCGACGCGCGGTCGACGTGCTCGACGTAGATGTCGATGATCCCGCCGCAGGTCAGCCCGACCGCGAAGGCGTCGTCGTCGGTGACGCCGTAGCGCTGCAGCACCGGCTTGCGCTCGGCGACGACCTCCTGCGCGAGCTCGTAGACCGCGCCTTCGACGCAGCCGCCGGACACGCTGCCGGCGACGGTCCCGTCGGGAGCGACGACCATCGCGGCCCCGGGCGCGCGCGGCGCCGACGAGAAGGTCGCGACCACGGTGCCGAGGCCGACCGTCTCGCCGTCGGACCAGCGGCGGAACACGTCGTCGAGTACGTCACGCATCGGAAATCTCCCCGAGCAGTCGTTCCAAGGTGGCCAGGGTGTGCCCGGCCAGGAGCCGGTCGATGTGGGGCAACGCGGCCACGATGCCCGACTGGACCGGAGCGTACCCCGCACGGCCGGCGTGCGGATTCACCCAGAATACGGCGTGCGCGAGCCGGCGCAGGCGTGCGAGCTGTTCGCCGAGCAGGCCGGTGTCGCCGCGTTCCCAGCCGTCGGAGAAGACGGTGACCACGGCGCGGCGCGCGACCCCGCGCTGGCCCCAGCGGTCGAGGAAGGCCTGCAACGTTTCGCCGAGCCGGGTGCCGCCCGCGAAGTCGGGCACGGCCGAGCCCGCGGCGAGCATGGCGCGTTCGGGGTCGCGTTGCCGCAGCTGGCGCGAGACCCGCGTGAGGCGCGTGCCGAGCGTGAAGACCTCGACGGATTGGGGCGCCGACCGCGTGAGGACGTGGGCGAAGCGCAGCAGGGCGTCGGCGTAGGGCGACATCGAGCCCGAGACGTCGATGAGCAGCACGACCCGGCGCGGCCGGCTGCCGCGGCGGACGTGCTGCAGCTTCACGGGTTCGCCGCCGCTGGCGAGCATGGCGCGCAGGGTGCGGGAGGGGTCGAGCCGTCCCCGGCGCGACGGCGTCCGGCGCGCGGCCGGGCGTGTCGGCGGGACGGGCCTCAGGGTGGCGAGGAGCTCCCGGAGGTGTTCGCGTTCGGCGGTGGTGAGGGCGGCGAGGTCGCGGTGGCGCAGGACCTCTTGCGCGCTGGCGGCGACTTTGAGCTGGTCAGGAGCGTCTTCGGTGGTGGTTTGCCCACCGTCGGCGTCGACGAGCGGCGCGATGCGGGCCTGCTTGGGCGCGGCGGCCTTCGCGCGCTGCGGGGTGGTCGTTTCGATGGCGAACCACTGGCTGAACGCTTCTTCGTAGCAGGGGAGGTCGTCGGGGCTGGAGCAGAGGGTGAGCCGGCCGGCCCAGTAGAGCTGGGTGGGTTCGGCGACATCGATCTCGGCGACGGCGGCCAGGTAGGCCTGCACGCGATGGGCATCGCAGGCGACACCGGCCTCTCGCAGGGCGGCGGCGAACCCGGCGTACCCGGCGACGGGATCGGCGGCGGTGGTCATGACTCCATTGTGCGCTCACCCGGCGACAGCCGGCCCTGTGGACAAGGCGGCCTCGGGCGACGGAGATTGTCGGTGCCCTCCGCTGGCGTGGAAAACGGGAGCTCGTTTTCGGCGTCCCGGCGAGGAGTCGAACCTCGGACCTCGGCGTTCGTAGCGCCGCGCTCTGTCCTGCTGAGCTACCGGGACGGGGCGGTCTGCGCGCACGTCCCTCCCCGGACGGGCGCAGACCGCGCTCTTCGCGGCGACCGACCCGAGGTAGCGAGGGGTGGGCGCGAAGAGCCTTCAGGAAGATTCAGCGAACGGCACGGGAGATCGTGCCGCAGCGGTGCGTTTGCCGGTTCACGATCTCCTCCTCTCGGCGGCGGTTCCCGCGGTGTTGGGAAAAGGATGCCGGAGCCCGGCGCGCCGGGCAACGCATTTAATCCTTCCGTCCTTTGTGGACGCTCAGGCGAACAGCGCGTCGAGTTTCGCGCGGACGCGGTCGAGGTCTTCGCTGTACTTCAGGACGGCTCCGAGCGTCCGGGCCGCCGATGCCGCGTCCAGTTCGTCGCGGTGCAGCGCAAGCAAGGCGCGGGCCCAGTCGAGCGACTCCGCCACCCCCGGCGGCTTGAGCAGGTCCATCTCGCGGAGGCGGTGCACCGCTTCGGCGACCTGGCGGGCCAGGACCTCACCGATCTCGGGGATCCGCCGGCGCAGGATGACGACCTCCCGCGCCAGGTCGGGGTGTTCCAGCCAGTGGTAGAGGCAGCGGCGCTTGAGGGCGTCGTGCACTTCGCGCGTCCGGTTCGAGGTCAGCACCACAAGCGGCGGGTGTTCGGCGCGGACTTCGCCGTATTCGGGGATGGTGACGGCGTGCTCGTCGAGCAGCTGCAGGAGGAAGGCTTCGAACTCGTCGTCGGCGCGGTCGATCTCGTCGACGAGCAGGACGCACGGCGCGGTGAGGGCCTGCAGGAGCGGCCGGGCCAGCAGGAACCGTTCGGTGTAGAGCGAGCGTTCGGCGGCCTCGACGTCGAGGTGCCCGTCGCCGGCGGCCTCGAGGGCGCGCAGGTGCAGGAGCTGGCGGGGGAAGTCCCACTCGTACAGCGCCTGGGCGGCGTCGATGCCTTCGTGGCACTGGAGGCGGATGAGCGGGCGCTCCAGCGCGGTGGCCAGGGCGATGGCGAGCGAGGTCTTGCCGGTGCCGGGTTCGCCTTCGCAGAAGAGGGGGCGGCCCATCCGCAGGGCGAGGAACCCGGCGGTGGCGAGCCCGTCGTCGGCGAGGTACCCGGTCGCGTCCAGCGCGGCGGCGAGTTCTTCAGGCGAGTCGGTCACGCTGTCGATCGTAGGCGGCACGCTGGTCACCGGCCGGGCAGATCGGCCCGGCGGTCGACGTCCCGGCCGCTGCCGAGGTCCCCGCATTCGACGAGTGTCAGTTCGGAGCGGGTGGACAGCCAGTCCCGGGCCCCGCGGTCGCCCTGGGCGGAACCGGCGATTTCGGACCACCAGCGGCGGCCGAAGAGGACGGGATGGCCGGGAACGCCGTCGTAGGAGGCGCGGGCGACGGACTCGGTGGTGGCGTTGGCGGCGACGCGGGTGAGGACGTCGGCGCCGACCCACGGCAGGTCGACGAGGTGCACCAGGGCGGCGACCGGGCCGGGTTCTGAGGAGAGTGCGGCGAGGCCGGCTTTGAGGGAGGCGCCCATGCCGGTCTCCCAGCTTTCGGCGAAGACGGCTTGGCGCGGCTCGGGCAGGAGGGCACGTACTTGTTCGGCGGCGGCGCCGATGACAACGCGGATGGGGTCGCAGCCGGCGGCGGAGAGGGCGTCGAGGGCGCGGAGGACGAGGGGCCGGCCGTCGAGTTCGGCGAGGGCTTTGGGTCCCCCGAACCGCCGCCCGGCCCCGGCGGCTAGCAGCAGCCCGGCGACGGGTGGGGAGGCTTGGGTCATCGGCGCGCCGGCTTCCTGGTGAGGGGCTGGGTCATCGGCGAGCCGATCGCACGGTGGGAATCGCCGGCCAGGGGCTCGACCAGCGCGCCCAGGGTCCGGTCGGCAGCGCCAGCCACCGGACCTACCGGCGCACCCACTGCAGGCCCAGCGACCCCAGCCACGGGTTCGGCCGGCCCAGCCACCGGACCGACCGGCGCACCCACTGCAGGCCCAGCGACCCCAGCCACGGGTTCGGCCGGCCCAGCCACCGGACCGACCGGCGCACCCAATGCCTGCCCAGCGACCCCGGCCGCGGGTTCGGCCGCCGCAGCCACCGGGTCGAACGCCCGGCTGTTGTCAGGCATGGGCTCGGCCTGGGGCGCCGATTGCCAAGTCGGCCTCGATCGCCCTCGCCGTTTCCAGCAACGGGGGTACCAAGTCCCTCTCCACCGACTCCGCCGTTGTGCGGCTCGCGTGCGTTGACAGGTTCACCGCCGCCACCACCCGGCCGCGGCGGTCGTGGATCGGGGCCGCCACTGATCTGAGGCCTTCCTCCAGCTCCTGGTCGACCATTGCCCAGCCCTGTTCGGTCACCTTGGCCAGTTCCGCGCGGAGCACCTCGGGCACGGTGACCGTGCGGTCCGTCAGCGGGTCGAACTTCGCCACCACGAAAAACGCTTCCAGCTCCGCCCGACTCAGGCCGGCCAGTAGGACGTGCCCCATCGAGGTCGCGTACGCCGGGAAGCGGGTTCCCACGTTGATGCTCACCGTCATGATGCGGGAGACCGCCACCCGGGCCACGTAGACGATGTCCGTCCCCTCCAGGACCGACACCGAACTGGACTCGTGCACCCTCGCCGACAGCTGCTCCAGGTGCGGCTGCGCGACCTCCGGCAGCGTCATGCTCGACAGGTACGAATACCCCAGCTCCAGCACGCGGGCCGTGAGGGAGAAGTACTTGCCGTCGGTGCGGACGTACCCCAGGTCGGTCAGGGTCAGCAGGAACCGGCGGGCCGCGGCGCGGGTGAGGCCCGTCGACCGGGCCACGTCGCTCAAGGTCAGCTCCGGCGCCTCCGCGTGGAACGCCTTGATCACGGCCAGGCCGCGCTCCAGCGACTGCACGTGGTGGGCACCGCGTTGCGCCGGTTCGGTGTCGGCCTCGGCTTCGCCCTGCCTCCCCACGTCCATGACCGCACCCTATCCGGCGTCGGCGGGGCGGGCGGTCGGCTCGCCGAGCTCGGCCAGGGTGCGCTGCGCGATGGCGAACGCCGCGTTCGCCGCCGGGGCGCCCGCGTAGACCGCCGTGTGCAGCAGGACCTCGCTGATCTCCGCCGCCGTCAGGCCGTTGCGGATCGCGGCCCGGACGTGCATCGCCAGCTCGTTGTGCGCCTGCAGCGCGGTCAGCGCCGCGAGCGTGACGCAGCTGCGCGTCCGGCGGTCCAGGCCGTCGCGGGCCCAGACCGAGCCCCACGCGCCTTCGGTGATGTAGTCCTGGAACGGCCGGCTGAACTCCGTCGTGCCCGCGACCGCGCGGTCGACGTGCTCGTCGCCGAGCACCTCACGCCGCACCTTCATGCCCTGCTCGTGGCGGTCGGTCACACTCGCTCCAAGTGGTCCAGGATCAGCCGGGTGAACTCTTCGGGCCGCTCGTAGCTGCCCAGGTGCGCCGCGTCCGCGACGACCTCCATCCGCGCGCCGGGGATGCCCGCCGCGATCAGGTCGGCGTGCCCCTCCGGCGGGGTGGACGGGTCTTCGGCGCCCGCGATGACCAGGGTCGGTGCGGTGATCTTCGGCAGCGCGTCGAGCTGGTCCATTCGCTCGATCGCGCCGCAGCAGGCCGCGTAGCCCTCGGCCGGGACCCCGGCGATCATCGAACGCAGGAACGCGGCGCGGTCCGGGTGCCGCTCGGCGTAGGCGGGGGTCAGCCAGCGGGCAACCCCGGCCTCGGCGACCGCGGCGGTGCCTTCGGCGCGGACCGTGCGGGCCCGGTCCGCCCACATCTGCGGCGGGCCCAGTTTCGCGGACGTGCAGCAGAGCACCAGGCTCGCGACCCGGTCGGGCGCGTGGGCGCCGAGCCACATGCCGGTCATCGCGCCCAGCGACAGGCCGACCAGGTGCGCCCGCGCGACCTCGAGCTCGTCGAGCAGCGCGAGGACGTCGTCACCCAGGTCGCCGATTTCGTACGGCCCGGGCGGCACCGGCGAGGCGCCGTGCCCCCGCGTGTCGTAGCGGACCACGCGGAAGCCGCGTTCGAGCAGCGGCACGACCTGCGGTTCCCACATCCGGACGTCGCTGCCCAGCGACCCGCCGAGCACCACCACCGGCCCGTCCTCCGGGCCTTCCACGACCCGGTGCACCCGCACGGCGCCCACGTTCCCACCTCCGTTCATACGGCGAAGAACACCGTCTCGCCGTCGCCCTGCAGCCGCACGTCGAAGCGGTAGCCGTCCTCGGTCTTCGCCGCGATCAGCGTGCCGCGCCGCTCCTCCGGCACCGTCGCCAGCACCGGGTCGGCGGAGTTGTCCTGGTCTTCGAAGTAGATGCGCGTGACGACCCGGTTGAGCAGGCCGCGGGCGAACACCGAGACGTCGATGTGGCGCGCCTGCGTGGTGCCGTGCACGCCCGGCACCGGGCCCGGCAGCAGCGTGAGGATTCCGTACGTCCCATCGGTTTCGGTCGGGCAGCGGCCGAAGCCGCGAAAGTCGCCGGCCGCCTCGCCGCGCGGGTCGTCGGGGTGGCGGAAGCCGCCGTCCGGGTCGGCCTGCCACGTCTCGATCATGGCGTCCGGGACCGGGTCGCCGTTGCCGTCCCGGACGGTGCCGCGGATCCAGAACGCGCCGGGCGTCCCTTCGGGCACCACGTGCGGGCCGTCCGGCCAGGGCAGCCCGATCGAGAGGTACGGACCGACGGTCTGCGACGGGGTGGGCAGCAGCTTGGTCATTCGTCCTCGTCCTCTTCCTCTTCGAACACCGACGCGTCCCGCCCGCGCAGCACGATGTCGAACTGGAACCCGAGCGCCCACTCGGACTGGGTGACCTCGTGGTCGTAGCGGGAGACCATGCGCTGCCGGGCCTTTTCGTCCGGGATCGAGTTGAAGATCGGGTCCTGGGAGAAGAGCGGGTCGTCCGGGAAGTACATCTGGGTGACCAGCCGCTGCGTGAACGCCGAGCCGAACACCGAGAAGTGGATGTGCGCGGGGCGCCAGGCGTTGTCGTGGTTCTTCCACGGGTACGCGCCGGGCTTGATGGTGGTGAAGGTGTAGCGGCCGTCGCTGTCGGTCAGGGTGCGCCCGACGCCGTCGAAGTTCGGGTCCAGCGGCGACGGCCAGCGGTCGCCGGTGTGGCGGTAGCGGCCGCCCGCGTTGGCCTGCCAGATCTCGATGAGCGAGTCGCGCACCGGACGGCCATCGCCGTCGAGGAGCCGGCCGGTGACGATGATCCGCTGCCCTTGCGGCTCGCCCTCGTGCTGGCGAGTGAGGTCGTTGTCGTGCTCGCCGAGGCGGCCGGGGCCGAGCAGCGGGCCGGTGACCTCGGTCAGCATCTGCGGCAGCAGCAGGAGGTCCTGCTTCGGGTGCCGCAGCGCCGTCGAGCGGTAGCCGGTGAAGCCGAGGGGCGGGTGCGTGCCTTCGGGGTCCTGCCCGTAGCGCGGCAGCCTGAATTCGGTCGGAGTGGCCACGTTTTCTCTCCCTTACCGGCCTTCGAGGACGACGGCCAGGCCCTGGCCGACGCCGATGCAGATGGCGGCCAGTCCCCAGCCCCCGCCGCGGCGGTGCAGGTCGTGGGCCAGGGTGCCGAGGATCCGCCCACCGGACGCGCCGAGCGGGTGACCGATGGCAATCGCGCCACCGTGGGTGTTGACGATCTCCGGGTCGAGCTTCTTCCAGTCGCGCAGGCAGGCCAGCGACTGCGCGGCGAAGGCTTCGTTGAGCTCCACCGCAACCAGGTCGTCCCAGCCGATGCCGGCCCGTTCGAGGGCGATTTCGGCCGCGCGGACCGGTCCGATGCCGAAGACGTCCGGGTCGACACCCGCCGCGCCGCGGCCGGCGATCCGAGCCAGCGGCGTCTTGTTCAGGCGGTTCGCGGTCGCCTCGTCGCCGAGGAGGAGCGCCGAGGCGCCGTCGTTCAGCGGGGAGGCGTTGCCGGCCGTGACGGTGCCGTTCCCCTTGCGGAAGACGGGCTTCAGCTTGGCGAGCTTCTCGGGGCTGGAGTCCGGGCGGATGCCCTCGTCGCGGGCCAGGTCGACGCCCTCGACCGGGACCACCAGGTCGTCGTAGAAACCTTCGTCCCAGGCCTTCGCGGCGTTGATGTGGCTGCGGGCGGCGAAGGCGTCCTGCTCGTCGCGGCCGATGCCGTAGCGCTCGGCGAGCAGTTCGGTGGACTCGCCGAGGGAGATCGTCCACTGCGCCGGCATCGCCGGGTTGACCATGCGCCAGCCGAGCGCGGTGTTGTAGAGGGTCTGGTTGCCGGCCGGGAAGGCCTTCTCCGGCTTGGGCATGACGAGCGGCGAGCGGGTCATCGACTCGACGCCGCCGGCGACGACCAGGGAGGCGTCACCGACCTGGATCGCGCGGCTGGCCTGCATCACCGCGTCCAGGCCGGAGCCGCAGAGGCGGTTGACGGTGTTGCCCGGAACGCTCGTCGGCCAGCCGGCGAGGAGGGCGGCCATGCGGGCGACGTTGCGGTTGTCCTCGCCCGCGCCGTTCGCGTCGCCGAGGGTCACCTCGTCCACGGTGGACGGATCGAGGTCGTTGCGGGCTTGGAGTGCCTTGAGGACACCGGCGGCCAGGTCGTCCGGGCGGACGCCGGCCAGCGCGCCGCCGTACCGGCCGAACGGGGTGCGGATCGCGTCGAGGACGTAGACGTCGGTCATGCCTTCTCCAGGTCTCGGAGCACCGTCAGCTCCTGCTCGGTCGGGGCGGGGGTGACCTTCAGGTCGTCCGCGACCTTCAGTGTCCACCCCGTGGCCTTGATCGCCTGGTCGAGCTCCACACCCGGGTGGAGCTCGGTGAGGGTCAGCTCGGCGGTCTCCGGGTCGGGGTGCATCAGGCCCAGGTCGGTCACCACCAGGGTCGGGCCCTTGCCGGGGAGGCCGAGCTTCTCGCGGTCGCCCTTGCCCGCGCCGTGGCCGAAGGACGTCACGAAGTCGACCTTCTCGACGAAGGCGCGGGGGCTCTGGCGGAGGACGATGAACACCTCGCCGCAGGAGGCCGCGATCTCGGGGGCGCCGCCCGCGCCGGGGAGGCGGACCTTCGGGTCGTGGTAGTCGGAGCCGATGACGGTGGTGTTGATGTTGCCGAACTTGTCGAGCTGGGCGGCGCCGAGGAAGCCGACGTCGATGCGGCCCGGCTGGAGCCAGTAGTTGAACACTTCGGGGACGCTGACGACGGCGTTGGCGGTGTCGGCCAGCTCGCCGTCGCCGATGGACAGCGGGAGGCGGGACGGCTTCGCGCCGAGGCAGCCGGATTCGTAGATGAGGGTGAGGTTCGGGGCGTGGGCGCGGCGGGCGAGGTTGGCCGCCTTGCTGGGGAGGCCGATGCCGACGAAGCAGGAGGTGCCGTCGGCGAGGGCGCGGGCGGCCGCGATGCTCATCATCTCGTCGGCGGTGTAGTCGGTGCTCACGCTGGGACCTCCGCGGAGTCGGGCACGGTGGGACGAGTCGAGGTGGGGCGGCTCGGGGCGATGGGAGCGGGCCGGACCGAGGCGGAGTGGCAGGCCGCGCGGGCTTGTGGCGGGGCCAGGTGGCTCGCCGACACGGGAGCAGGTCGGGCCGAGGTGAGGCGGCAGGCCGCGCGGGCTCGGGTTGAAACCGAGCGGCTCGGAGAGGCGGGGGTGGGTCGCACCGAGGCGGGGCGGGCCATCTGGGCCAGGGCCAGGTGGCCCGGGGCGGCCGGAACCGGCTGGGCAATTCCGCGACGGCGGGTTGGCCGGCCCGACAGGCTGGTGCTCATGCCTTCACCCCGGTCAGCTCGTTCAGCCACTTCGTGAACGCCTCGCGGTCGCGGCCGATCTCGTCCCATGCCTGGTACGCCGAGTTGTCGCGCTCGTAATACCCCGCCGCGTACGACGGCTTCGCACCTCCCGGCACCTCGGCCACCGCCGTGACCACCCACGCCGGGAGGATCACCGCTCCCGGCTTCGGCTCCAGCTCGTCGACGATCTCCTCGACCGTCACGATCGAGCGCTTCGCCGCCAGGACCGCTTCCTTCTGGACTCCCGTGATGCCCCACATCTGGACGTTGCCGTCGCGGTCCGCGCGCTGGGCGTGGACGATCGTCACGTCCGGGTTCAGCGCCGGGACGGCTGTGAGCCGCTCGCCGGTGAAGGGGCACGTGATCGGCTTGATCGTGTCCGTCTGGGCCGGGAGGTCCGTGCCCGTGTAGCCGCGCAGCACCGCGAACGGCAGGCCGGACGCGCCGGCCACGTACCGGTTCGCCATGCCCGCGTGGCTGTGCTCCTCGATCTCGAGCGGGACCGGCCAGTCGTGCTGGACCGCGTCGCGGAACCGGTGCAGCGAGCCGACTCCGGGGTTGCCACCCCACGAGAAGATCAGCTTGCTCGCGCAGCCCGCGCCGATCAGCTGGTCGTACACGATGTCCGGGGTCATCCGCACCAGCGTCAGGCCCCGCCTGCCCTGCCGGATGATCTCCTGCCCGGCCGCGACCGGGATGAGGTGCGTGAACCCTTCGAGCGCGACGGTGTCGCCGTCGCGCACCAGCCGGCCGACGGCCTCTTCCAGTGACAGCAGCTCCGCCATCCCACGCTCCGAATCCGTTCGCATCACGCACACTCGTTCTGCAACCGAACATAGCACGACGGGGCAGCACCGACCAGACGTCTTCCACCCAATGGATGACGCACACACGACGAAGGGGACTTTCCTCGCGCCAGCAAGCCAGCAAGCGAAGAAAGTCCCCTTCGTGCGAGAAGCTCAGCCGATCCGGACCAGCCGGGAGCCGTGCGGAGGCACCGCGGCCGCCGTCCAGGAGCCCCGGAACCGCCCGAGGTCCTTGCGCGCCACGAGGTCACGCACCGGCCGCGCGCCCGGAATCCCCAAGTCCACCGTGATGTCCGCCGGAGCGGAACCCAGGTTGTAGACCGCCGCGTACCACGTCCCGTCCGGTGCCTTCTTCTTCCAGACCTGCAGGTTCCCACCGGTCATCCGGGTCGGATACGAACCGGCGTGGTCGACTGCGATGACCTCGGGGTTCGTCAGGATCGACACCGCCGAAGCGTCCAGGAAGTAGATGTCTCCCCCGACGTACAACGGCGACGACGCCATCGACCAGAACGTCATCACGCTCTGCCGCTCGACGTCGGAGATCCCGTCCTGGATGCCGGACCCGGTGTTGTTGCTGATCGGCATCGAGTCCAGGTCCGGCCGGTACTGCGGCCCGAACACACCCAGCCAGTCCGGCAGGTCCGACCACCGCGCCTTGACCGAGCTGTCCCAAGTGGACACCGTCTCGCAGTAGCACTCGACGTCGGTGTCGACGCGCACGCCGTTCGCGTACGGGGCCAGCGAAGAACCGATGGACCGCGGCACCGGCCACGCGCTCGCCGTCAGCCACATCGGCCGCCGCGAGTGGTCGATCGCCGCCGACCACGCCTTGATGTCGGCGACGTTGTCCGCGGTCGTCCCGTCGACCTTGACGAAGTCGACGCCCCAGGACGCGAACCGGGCCACGATCGAGTCGTAGTACTTCTGCGCGCACGGGTTCGCGAAGTCGACCTTCCAGTTGCCGCCCCACCCGTTCGACGGCGTCAGCGGCTGGTACGCGATGTCCTGGGCGTGGCACGACGTCCCGAGGATCGGCGCGTTCTTGGCGTAGACCTCCTTCTCGAGCCCGGTCACCGCGTACAGGCCCAGCTTCAGCCCGAGGGAGTGCACGTAAGAAGCCAACTCCGCGATCCCGGAGGGGAACCGCGTCGGATCGGGGTCGGGGATGCCGTTGACGTCGGTGTGGAAGACCCAGGACTGCGAAGCGTTCCAGCCCGAGTCGATGTTGACGTACGTGTACCCGGCCGACTTGAGCTTCGAAGCCATCGCCGAAGCCGCGTCGCGGACGTGCGACTCGTTCAGCCACGAAGTGCCGTAACCCGCGCGGGTCGACGACTCGAGGCTCCAGCTGCTCCAGCCCATGAACGCCTTCACGAACGGAGTCCGCGCGTCGGCCGGCGGAACGACCAGCGAGAAAAGCCCGAGCACAGCGAGGAAAACGGAAAGGAGGCGCTTCACTGAACACTCCTCGATAGGGGGACCTACTCCTTGAGCCCGCCGGCCGCGATCCCGCGGACGATGAACCGCTGGGCGACCAGGAACATCGCGACCAGCGGCGCGATGGTGACCAAAGCACCGGCGAACAGCGCCGGCAGGTTGACCGACTGGGCGGTCAGGAACGTCGAAAGCGCGATCTGCGCGGTCCACGACGACGGGTCCTGCCCGATCACCAGCGGCCACAGGAACGCGTTCCAGCTTTCGATGAACATCAGCGCCCCGAGCGACGCGATCATGCTGCCCGAATTGGGGAGCACGAGCCGCCGGTAGACGCCGAGGTAGCCGAGCCCGTCGAGCCGCCCGGCCTCCTCGATCTCGGCCGGGAACCGCAGGTAGAAGTTGCGGAACAGGATCACGGTGAACGCGCTGAACAGGTTCGGCGCGATGATGCCCCACTCGGTGTTGACGCCCCCCATCGAACCGACGACGACGAACGTCGGCACGAACGTCACCGACTGCGGGATCATCAGCGTGACCAGCACGTACGTGAACACCGCACGCCGTCCCGGCACGTTGATCCGGGCCAGCGCGTACCCCGCCATCGAACCGAACAGCGTGCCGACCGGCGCGGTGATCACGGCGACCAGGAACGAGTTCCCCAACGCGTGCGCCATCGGGACCGACGCGTCAGCGAACAGGTCGCCGAAGTTGACCCACGACAGCGGGTCCGGCAGCCACGACCAGTCCGGCGAGCTGACCTGCTGACGCGTCATCAGCGCGTTGCGCACCATGATGTAGAACGGCAGCAGGAAGATCAGCGAGAGCACCGACGCCAGGACGTACTTCGGCGCCTTGCGAACGCGAGGGGCGGCGAGGACGGCCATCAGTCCTTCTTCCCGAAGCCGACGAACCGGCCCTGCAGCAGCGTGATCACGACGATGAGCACGGTGAGCAGGAACGCGCCCGCCGAGCCGACGCCGTAGTTCTGGTCGCCGAGCGCGGAGTCGTACAGGTAGACGAGGGGTGGCTTCACCGGCGCGGTCGCCGTGCCGGAAAGCCCGGTGCCGAACAGGTTGTAGAACTCGTCGAACGCCTGGAACGCGGCGATCAGGATCAGCAGCAGCACCGCCACCGACGTGTTCCGCAGCTGCGGCAACGTGATGTAGCGGAAGGCCTGCCACTTCGTCGTGCCGTCCAGCTCACCGGCCTCGTACAGCGTCGGCGAGATCGCCTGCAGCCCGGCCAGGAACAGGATCATGTACAGCCCGACCTGCAGCCACAGCCGCAGCGTCACGACCGCGACCCAGTACACCGGCGGGCTCGTCGTCGACAGCCACGGCACCGGGTCGGCACCGAACAGGCCGCCGAGGACGTTCGCGACGCCGGACGGCAGGCCGTTGAACAGCGCCATCTTCCACACCAGCGCCGCGACGACGTACGACACCGCCGCCGGGATGAGGAACACCGTCCGGAAGAACGCTTTGCCGCGCTTGATGCTGTTGATCAGCACCGCGAGACCGAGCGAAGCCACGAAGGTGATCGGCACGATGAAGATCGTGAAGACCGCGATGGTCGACAACGACGTCAGGAAGGCGTCGTCACTGAGCAGGAACGCGTAGTTGTCGAAGCCGATCCAGTGCCCGAGCGTGATCGTGCCGCGGGCGTCGTTGAAGCTGAGCAGGAAGCTCCACGCGATCGCGACGTACTTGAACAGCCCCAGCCCGATCACCACGGGCCCGGTCAGCACGGCGAACGCGCCGATCGCGCGCCAGTCCCTGCGGCGGCGACGCTTCTTCGCCACCACCGGAGGGGCCGCGGGAGCCTCCATCAAGGCCGTCATGCCAGCTGCTTGTCGACTTCGGCCTGCGCCTTCTTCGCCGCGTCGGCGAGCTCGGCGGCCGGGTCGGCCTGCCCGTTCGCGATCTTCGTCGCGGCCTGCAGGAACAGCGTCGCCGACGCCTTGTTCCACAGCCCCGAGTACGACTTGCCGCTCTGCTGAGAGATCGTCACGGCGTCCTTCGCGGGACCGCTGGAGAACTCGGTCGTCTGCGCCGCGACCTCCTTGCGGGCCGGGATGTGGAAGCCGTACTTGACGCACCAGTCCTTCTGCAGGTCGGCGTTCTTGACCCACAGCCAGTCGATGAACTTCTTGGCGGCGGCCAAGTTGGCCGACTTCGCGTTCGCCAGCTGGTACCAGCCGCCGACGCGGGCGACCTGCTTGCCGGCGTCGCCGAACTTCGGCCACGCGACGACGCCGAAGTCGTCGCCCAGGGCCTTCTTGATGTCCGGGAGCGACCACAGGCCGCCCCACTGCATCGCGGTGGCGCCGTTGGCGAACGCGCCCGGGTCGGACCAGTCCGTCGGGTAGCCCTGAAGCAGGCCGCCGGTGTCGTGCAGCTGCTTGAGCCCGCCGATCGCGGCGATCGCCTCGGGTGACGCGAACGCGACCTTCTTGCCGCTCGAGTCGAAGAAGTCCCCGCCGGACGACCAGAGCAGGAGCGTCGCGGCCTCGCCGACGCCGTCGGTGCCGACGTACAGGCCCTTCTGCTTGCCGGTGTTCAGCTTCCGCGTCGCCTCGAGCAGCTCGGCGAACGTCTGCGGCGGCTGGACGCCCGCGGCCTGCAGCGCGCTCTTGCGGTAGTACAGCATCATGACGTCGTCGATCATCTTGACGCCGTAGACCTTGCCGTCGACGGTGACGGTGTCCAGCGCGGCTTGGCTGAAGTCGGCCTTCACCGGGTCCACGATGTCGTCGAGCGGCGCGAGCAGGCCGTTCTTGACGTTCTGGTAGCGGAAGTCGCCCAGCTCGAACAGGTCCGGCGCCTGCGCGGTGAGCATCGCCGAGTTCAGCTTGGTCTCGTAGTCGCCGGCGATCCAGCTGACGTTGATCGCGATGTCCGGGTTGGCCTTGGTGAACTCCTGCGCGTACCGCTGGACGGCTTGCTGCGTCCCGGATTCGCCGTACGCGTGGTACCACTGCTGCAACGTGACCTTCGCGCCCGAAGCGGCGCCCGCGTTCTTGTTCAGCGGGTCCGAAGTGCAGCCCGCGAGGGCCGCTCCCCCGGCGAACAACACGGAACCGACCAGGAAGCTTCTGCGATTCATGGGGCTCACGAGGACTCTCCTTAGACGCTCTCGGCGACGAAAAGACTTTGGATGGCGACGGCGGCCGCGCCCCGCGCCCACTCCTCGAACGGCAACGGCCGGATCACCAGGCCGCACCGGGCGGCACTGCCGAACGCCTGGACCGCGAAGGTCCGGCGGATCTGGTCCTCGAACAGGTCGTAGGTGGCGACGCCTTCACCCGAGACGACGACCCGTTCCGGGCCGAACAGGTTGACCAGCGCGGCCAGGCCGAGCCCGATCGCGTGCCCGGCTCCGGCGAACACCTCGCGCAGCGGTTCGTCGCCGCCGCGGGCCCCCGTCACGGCGTCTTCCATGGTCAACGCCGGATCGCCGGTCACGACCCGGGCACGCGCGACGATCGCTTCGGTGGACGCGATCGCTTCGACGCAGCCCCGACCACCGCAGTGGCACGCCGGGCCGCCGTCGGCGACCGGGACGTGCCCGATCTCGCCGGCGACGCCGTGCGCGCCGCGGACGAGGTCGCCGTTGACGACGAGCGCGCTGCCGATGCCGGTCCCCACCGTGACCAGCGCGAACGACGACGCGCCGACGCCTTCGCCGAACCACTGCTCGGCCACGGCGAGCGCCTTGACGTCGTTTTCCAAAGTGGCCGTGAGCCCGGTGGCGTCTTCCAAGAGGGACGCCAAGGGGACGTCCCGCCAGCCGAGGAACGGCGAGTACCGGACGACGCCGGACGCGCGGTCGACGTCGCCGGACACCGCGACGCCGAGGCAGTAGGCGCGTTCGCGCAGGTTGCTGGTGCCGTCCGGGGTCGGCCCGCCCAGCAGTTCGCGGACCAGGTCGGCCAGAGCGCGGACGACGTGGTCGACGTCGTGACTGGTCAACGCATGGTGGGCGCTGGCCCGGACGTCGGCGCGCAGGTCGGTGACCACGCCGATGAGGTCGTCGCCGGTGATCTTGACGCCGACGAAGTACTCGCGGTCCGGGCGGATCGCGAGGGGGTTGGCGGGGCGGCCGGCACCCGGCGCGGTGCGGCCTTCGGAGGCGAGTTCTTCGAGGTAACCGGCTTCGATGAACGGCCGGGCCGCCTTGGTGACCGCGGCCGAGGACAGACCGGTGCGCCGGGCGACGTCGACGCGGGAAACCGGCCCTTCGGTCAGGACCGTGGTGAACACGGTCGCCGCCGCGGGACTGGTGATCGGCGCCCTTGCCGGTGCACTGCGAGGCATGGCCGGAAGGGTAGGCAGGATTAATTAACTTCGTCAAGAATTTATTTTTCGCCTGGTCATGCCTACGCTCGGGATCATGTCGCTCGTCGAACACGACCCCGTGCACCGGCTCTGGCTGCTGCGCACCCCCGGCAGCTCGTACGCCTTCCGGCTCGACGCCGACGACCGCCCGCGGCACGTCCACTGGGGCGCGCCGCTCACGTTGGCCCAGGCCACGCAGGTCGCCGCGCGCCGCAACCCGGCCGACAGCAGCTTCGACGAGCCGGGCGACGAGCGGCAGGAACTGCCCGCGGAAGGCGGCGCCTTCTTCGGCGTCGCGGCGCTGGCTGTGCGGTACGAAGACGGGACGTCCGCGCTCGAGTGGCGCTACGACGGGCACACCAGCACCGAGGACTCCCTGGTCGTGCGGCTCGTGGACCGGCACTACCCCCTGGAGCTCTCGCTGCACTACCGCGTCCGCGGCGACGTCGTCGAGCGCTGGGTCTCCCTGCGCTCCGAGGAGCCCGTTTCCTTGCTGCGCACGGATTCCGCGTCCTGGACGCTCCCCCGGCGCGCCGGGGCGCGGCTGACCCGGACGTCGGGGGCGTGGAGCGCCGAGTACGGCGTGCTGCGCGAAGCCGTGCCGGTCGGCGAAACGACGCTCACCAGCCGTCGCGGCGTGTCCAGCCACCAGGTCAACCCGTGGGTGATGCTCGACGCGGGCGACGCGACCGAGACGTCCGGGGAGGTGTGGTCGACCGCGCTCGCGTGGAGCGGGAGCTGGCGGATCACCGTCGAGCACACGCACACCGGCCGCGTCACGTGGACCGGCGGGTTCGGCCACGAGCACGTCGGCTGGTCGCTCCGGCCCGGGGAGACCTGGGAGACGCCGGTGTTCGCCGGGCTCTACGCGGCCGACGGCTTCGGCGGCACCAGCCGTCGCTGGCACGCCTACGTCCGCGAGTTCGTCCAGCCGCACCCGGAGGAGCTGCGGCCGATCGTCTACAACTCGTGGGAGGCGACCGGCTGGGACGTCGACGAGCGGACCGAAACCTCGCTCGCCGAGGCCGCCGCGAAGCTCGGCGCGGAACTGTTCGTCATGGACGACGGCTGGTTCGGCGCCCGCACCGGCGACACCGCCGGGCTCGGCGACTGGACTCCCAACGAACAGCGCTTCCCCGCGGGGTTGCGGCCCTTGGTCGACGCCGTCCACGCGCACGGGATGAAGTTCGGGCTGTGGGTCGAGCCGGAGATGGTCAACCCGGACAGCGACCTCTACCGCGCGCACCCGGACTGGGTGCTGCACATGGCGAACCGCGAACGCACCACGCTGCGCAACCAGCTCGTGCTGAACTTCGCGCGCCCGGACGTCGCGGACTGGGCGCACAAGTGGCTCGACCGGCTCGTCGGCGAGCACGGCATCGACTACCTCAAGTGGGACATGAACCGCGCGTTCACCGAAGCCGGCTGGCCGGGCGGCGACGCCGGGCGCGTGTGGGTGGACCACGTCCGCGCGGTGCACGCGATCCTGGACCGGCTGCGCGCCGACCACCCGGCGTTGCGCGTCCAGGGCTGCGCGGGCGGCGGCGGGCGCACCGACCTCGGGATCCTCGCGCGCACCGACGAGATCTGGGCGTCCGACAACACCGACGCCGCCGACCGGATCACCATCCAGCACGGCTACGGCCAGATCTACCCCGCGGGCACGATGTCGGCGTGGGTCACCGACAGCCCCAACCCGACCACCGGCCGCGAAGCGCCGCTGAGCTTCCGCTTCCACGTCGCGATGGCGGGGGTGCTCGGTCTCGGCGGCGACCTGCCTCGCTGGTCCGCCGCCGAACTCGCGGAAGCGGCGGAACTCGTGGCGCTGTACAAGGAGATCCGGCCGGTCGTGCAGCACGGCGAGCTGTACCGGCTGGCGGACCCGGCGACGTCGGCGCTGACCGCGGTCCAGTACGTCCTGGGCGGCGACGTGGTCGTGTTCTTCTGGCGGCGTCCCACGGAGTTCGCGCGCCCGGTGACACCGCCGCGGCTGGCGGGACTGGAGCCGTTCGCGCGGTACCGCGACTCCGGCGGCGTCGTGCACGACGGCGCGGTGCTGCTGAGCCACGGCCTCGACGTCGACCTGCCGGGAAGCGGTTACGCGAGCGCGGTCGTGCGGCTGACCAGGGTCTGATTACCCACGCCGATCGGCGTGACCGGGGCGGGTGAGACCGATTGACTTTTCACGCACCACGAGCGGAATGTGAAAGTCCTTCACCCTGCTCGCCAACGGAGCCAGCATGCGCAAGCGCCTGTCCGCCCTGCTCGTCGTCCCCGCGCTCGCCGTGCTCGCCTTCGCCGCTCCGGCGTCCGCGAGCACGGGCTACCACGAGTACGTCGCCCTGGGCGATTCGTGGACCGCCGACGTGTTCGTCACCTTGCCACCCACCACGGAGTTCACCCCGCTCGACTGCGCGCAGTCCACTTCGGACTACCCGCACGAGCTGGCCGGCGCGCTGGGCGTCGGGACGTTCCGCGACGCCAGCTGCGGCGGTGCGACGACGACCGACTTCACGCAGCCGCAGAAGCTGCCGCTGGGCGGGACGAACCCGCCGCAGTTCGACCGGCTCACGGCGACCACGGACCTGGTCACCGTCGGGATCGGCGGCAACGACATCGGGCTCGCCTCCGCCGTGACCAAGTGCCTCAACCCGCTGCCGGTGAGCACGTGCAAGGCGAAGTTCACCGCGGGCGGCGTCGACCAGCTGGAAAACGCGGTCACGGCGACGGCACCGAAGATCGCGGCATCGCTGTGGGCGATCAAGGAGCGCTCGCCGCGGGCGCGGATCCTGCTGGTGAACTACCTCGCCGGGCTGCCCGCGAGCGGGAAGGGCTGCTGGCCGGTCATCCCGATCGCCGATGGCGACGTCGCGTACCTGCAGGCGAAGTTCCTCTCGATGAACGCCATGCTGGCGCGCGTGGCCGCGGACAACGGCGTCGAACTCGTCGACACCTACTCCCCCACGCTCGGGCACGACGCGTGCCAGGCGCCCACCGTGCGGTACGTCGAGGGCCTGATCCCGATCTCGGCGAGCAACCCGCTGCTGCTCGCGTTCCCCTTCCACCCCAACGGAGCCGGGGCCGCGGCGCAGTCGGAGATCGTCTTGGACGCGGTTCAGCGGGGCTGAATTGTCGGTGCGGTGAACTAGTCTGTCGGGGTGGCCGAGATCGTGGTGACCCGATGGATCCCGGACGACGCGGTGAAGCTCCTCGCCGAGGCGGGCGACGTGGTGGTGTCGCCCGCCGATCGGCCGTTGGCGCCGGACGAACTGCACGAGTTCGTCTCCGGCGCTTCGGCCGTCGTCGGGATGCTGCACGACCGGCTCGACGGCGCGCTGGCCGACGCCGCCGGGCCCGGGTTGAAGGTGGTCGCGAACGTCGCCGTCGGGTACGACAACGTCGACGTCCCGGCGCTGGCCTCCCGCGGGATCGTCGTCACGAACACCCCGGGGGTGCTGACCGACGCCACCGCCGACCTCGCCTTCGGCCTGCTGCTCGCGGTCACGCGGCGGATCGGCGAAGGGGAACGGCTGCTGCGCTCGCGCACGCCGTGGTCGTTCCACCTCGGGTTCCTGCTCGGCTCGGGCCTGCAGGGCAAGACGCTCGGCATCGTCGGGCTCGGCCAGATCGGCCGGGCGATGGCCCGGCGCGCTCAGGCGTTCGGGATGTCGATCGTCTACTCGGGACGGTCGAAGCAGGACTTCGACGCGGAATACGTGTCCTTCGAAGAACTCCTGGCGCGCTCGGACGTCGTTTCGCTGCACTGTCCGTTGACTCCCGAGACGCGGCACCTCATCGACGCCGCCGCGTTGCGCGCCATGAAACCCGGTGCCTACCTGGTGAACACCACGCGCGGGCCGGTCGTGGACGAAGCCGCGCTGGCGGACGCGCTCGAAGCCGGGGAGATCGCGGGCGCCGCGCTGGACGTGTTCGAGAAGGAGCCCGACGTCGAACCGCGGCTGCTCGGCCGTGACGACGTCGTGCTGAGCCCGCACCTCGGGTCCGCCACAGTGGAAACGCGAACGGAGATGGCCGTGCTGGCGGCCCGCAACGTCGCGGCGGTGCTCGCCGGGCGTCCCCCGCTGACGGAGGTGAAGCCGTGACCAGGGTCGTCATCGCGCCCGACAAGTTCAAGGGCAGTCTCACCGCGGTCGAGGCTGCGGAGGCGATCGCGCTCGGCGTGCGCGATGCCTTGCCGGACGCGGAAATCGTCACGTGCCCGGTCGCCGACGGCGGCGAAGGCACCCTCGACGTCCTGGAAGCGGCGGGCGCGCGGATCGTCCGGCTGACGGTCCGGGGGCCGCTGGAGGAGCCGGTCAAGGCTTCTTACGCGGTCCTGGACGGCACGGCGTACATCGAGTCGGCGCGCGCGTGCGGGATCGAGTTCGTCGAGCCCAGCCCGGAAACCGCGCTGGCCGCGCACACCTGGGGTGTCGGGGAGCTCCTCGCCGACGCGTTGATCCACGGCGCCCGCCGGCTCGTCCTGACCGTCGGCGGAACCGCCAGCACCGACGGCGGCGCCGGGATGCTCGGCGCACTCGGTGCCGGTGTGCTGGACGCGTTCGGCGCGCCGGTCGGCTTGGGCGGCGGCACGTTGGGGCGCGTCGCGTCGACCGAGTTGGCTCCCGTGCGGGAGCGCCTGGACGGGGTGAGCGTCGCGGTCGCGACCGACGTCACGAACCCGTTGCTGGGGCCATCGGGGGCGGCGGCGGTGTTCGGGCCGCAGAAGGGCGCGGGGCCGTCGGAAGTCGCGTTGCTCGACGAAGCGCTCGGGCGGTGGGCGCACGCCTTGAAGGTGGGTGGCGCTCCGGACGTCTCACAGGTCCCGGGTGCCGGGGCCGGCGGCGGGGTGGCCGCGGCCGCGATCGCGCTCGGGGCGAGCGTCGAATCCGGGTTCGACCTCATCGCCGGGCTGACCGGGGTCGACCAGGCTCTGGACGGCGCCGATCTCGTGATCACCGGGGAGGGGTCGCTCGACGAGCAGAGCCTGAACGGCAAGGCGCCCGCCGGGATCGCGGACCGGGCGCGACCGCGCGGGGTCCCGCTGCTGGCGCTGGCCGGGCGGATCCAGCTCGACGCCGCCGGGTTGGAGCGGCTGGGAGTGGTGGGGAGCAGCGCGTTGATCGACCACGCGCCGTCGCTGGACTACGCGCGAGCGAACGCGGCGGAGTTGCTTCGGGCTCGCGCGGCGGAGGTGGTGCGCGCCTGGCGAGCCTGAGCAACTCGTTCACGACGTCGGCCGCCCGGTCGGCGAACGGACCTTCCGCGCCGCTGCGAAAGGCCCGTCCGCCGCGGTCAGCTCGTGTGCTGCGGCAGCACGGCGAAGGCGACTCCGCCGGCCTCGTCCTCCTGGACGTCGAGCACCTTGTCGTCGAGCAACGCGGCGGCCTGCGGCTCCAGGAAGACCTTCGGGCCTTCCTCGGCGCCGAGCACGCTGTCGCCCTCCGCGGGTTCGGGGGCGACCGACAGCGCGAGCTGGGCGCTCTCGCCGTCGGCGTTCTGGACAGCCAGGCGGAGCCCGGCGTCGCCCTCCCCCTGGCTGGTCAGTGCGGTGATCGCCTCGTTGGCGGCTTCGGTCACGGTCAGCATCTTCGGCCTTCCCTTCGTCGCGGTCCGATGCACTGGAAGCCCCCACGCTAGGGGCGTCCGTTCGGACGTGCAGTCTGAGCGGATCAGCTCTGCCGCGCCTCGCGGATGGCATCCGCGACGGACCCGCCCGCGTAGTCCGCCTGTTCGCGCGGATCGGGGTCGGCGTGCCGGCGCGGCACTTCGTCTTCCGGGGCCACCGGCTCGAAGTCGGCCGGGGCGTCCTCGACGGTCTCGTCGAGCTGGTCCGCCGGGGTCACCGCGAGCGGGCGCTCCGGGACGGGCTCCGGCTCGGTGTCCGGCACCTCTTCGGCGAGGCGCTGGTCCATCGGCTCGCCTTCGCGGGCTTCTCGGGGCGTCGTGCCGAAGCGGTTGGCGGCGCTCCAGTGCTCGGGCGGCTCCACGCCCTCCTCGAGCGGGTCCACGCGCAGCTCGTCCTCGTCCAGCGCTTCGCTGGGGGCCAAGCTTTCCGGTTCGGCCGCGTCACGGTCACTCACTGGTCTCTCCCGGCGCGTAGGAAACAGGCATCATCGGTGGTGACCTACCCGGGGTCCCGGGGGCCGAAACTCCGGCGGTGTCGCCGGGATCACATTTCTTCAACCGGTTTAACACATTCACAAGTTTGTGAACGCAAGGTAGGTTGGCATCATGGCCACCACCAGGTGCGCACCGGAGCACCGGCTGCTCGCCACCGATCCGGAACGCCACCACGAGCTCGGCACCCACGCGGCGTGGTACGTCGTGGCCGGCGTGGTGACGACCGGCGTCCAGGCCGTGCTGTTCCTCCTGCTGCGCGACGAGCTCGGCTCCCAGGTGGCGAACCTGGTCGCGATCGCGCTGACGACGGTCGGGAACACGGAGTTCCACCGCCGCGTCACCTTCGCCGGGCGGCGGAGCAACGCGGGCAAACGGCACCTGCAGGACCTGCTGACGTTCGCCTTCTACGCCGGGTACGGCTCGGCGGTGCTGGCGATCCTCGACGCCGTGGTCGACCGGCCGACGTCGTGGGAGGAGACGGGCACGCTGCTGCTGGCCAGCCTGGTCGGCGGGTTCGTGCGGTTCGCGGTGCTGCGCTGGTGGGTGTTCGCGCACGGCACCGAAGGCGCCGCGGCGGCCCACACCGGCTAGCGTCGGGGCCGTGGCCTCGGACGACATCACGCCCCACTCGGGCGGCAGCGAACCGGACTATCGCTTCACCCTGGCCAACGAGCGAACGTTCCTGGCGTGGCTGCGGACGGCGCTGGGGCTGCTGGCGGGCGGAGTGGCGGTCCACCAGCTGGTCCCGGCCCCAGCCCCGGCGAGCGCGGTCCTGGCGGGGCTGTGCGTAGTACTGGCGGCAGCCCTGGCGGCGACGGCCTATCCGCGGTGGCGGCGGGTGCAGATCGCGATGCGGGCCGGGGAGCCGTTGCCGCGGAGCTGGATGATCGTGGTGCTGACGGGCGGGCTGCTGGCTTTGACGGTGGCCGCGGCGGTGCTGCTGATGGTGTCGTGAGCCAGCGGAGCGAGGTGCGGACGGGCGGCGAGCCGACCACACCGAGCGCGCGAGGGCGGCGCGGCGGACCGGCCACGCCTGCCGCAATCGCCCCGGCCATGCCGCGCCGACGACGAGCCACCCCAGCCGGGACCGAGCAACTTCGAGCCATGTCGCGCCGGCGACCGACCCGCCCGACCCCGACCGAGGCACCCCGCACCGCGCGAACCCCATCGGCCGCGAGGGTGCACCGCACTCGGCCGCCGTGGACCGGGTCGACCTCGCGAGCCATGAGCCTTCCGCCCACCCGCGCCGCCCACGTCCGAATTGGGCCGTTCGCGCGACCACGGACCGCACTCGGCGCCCACCCACCCGATCGGGTTATCCACACCCCCGCGGCCGCCGCTCCGGCCGTTCGGCTCAACCCCGCTTCACCTCGGCGTCGCACCCGAATACCGCTGCTTCGCGATTATCACGACGTCAGAAGTACCGTCATTCCCCGAAGGACCCCCGCGTGACCAGCCTCGGCGGGGCTCAAGCCGAGCGGACCGGGCTCGCCTGGCGGCGGACCGCCCTCGCCTCCGCCGCCTGCACCGTACTGCTCCTGCACTCCGCCGCCCAGCGCCATTGGGGTGTCTCGCTGGTCCCCGTGGTGCTCGCCGCCGCCACATCTGCGCTGCTCGCGGGCGTGGGCGTGCGGCGGGAACGCGCCCTTCGGACCGAAACGCCTGTCGCGATGGGCCCGATTCTGCCCGCCGTGGCGTCGCTCGCCGTGACCGTGACTGCCGCTTCCGTGGCCGTCCTCCACTGACGGGTGAACTCGGCACATCCTGAAACCGATTAATCGCAATGTGCGCGGCCGGGTCGCGGGAACATCACGGTCACTGCTGCTAACGGGGTATTGGTCGTTGAAATCTGGACTGATGGCCCGGGAGGTGCTTACGATTACCGAGCGTCGCACCGAGCGCAGGTCAAGCGGGGGAGCCCGGGAAGATCTGCAATCGAAAAGTCACGGAGAGTGGAGCCCCCGGCAGCGACGGTCGAGGGTCGGCCGGGGAGACGACCATGACAGCACCGCCGAGGACCACCGAGCAATCCGCTTCCGACGTTCGCGATTATCGCACCCTGGAGTCATCTCCCAGGCCGAGCGGACGCCTGACGAAGGAGGACCTCGACCCTCTGGTGAAGGATGCCGGCGAGGGCAACCCCGCCGCCATCCACAACCTGCTCCAGATGATCGAACCGGTCGTCGTGCGGTACTGCCGCGCGCGGATGGGCGGCCGCGACCTCTCGTACCTCTCGGCCGACGACGTCGCCCAAGAGGTCTGCCTCGCCGTCTTGAAGGCCCTTCCGGATTATCAGGACCGCGGCGGCTCCTTCCTCTACCTCGTCCACGCGATCGCGGCCAACAAGGTCGCCGACGCCTACCGCGCCGTCGCGCGCGACCGCTCCGAACCCGTCCCCGAGCTCCCGGAGAGCCCGCACGTGGCCGGCAACGAGCCCGAGTCCCACGCCCTGCACCTCGACCTCGGTGCCCGCCTCGGCCGGCTGCTCGCCTCGCTGCCGCGCGTGCAGCAGGAGATCCTGACCCTGCGCATCGCGGTCGGCTTCTCCGCCCAGGAAACGGCCGAAGCCCTCGGCATCTCCGCGGGCAACGTCCGCGTCACGCAGCACCGCGCGCTGACGCGGCTGCGCGGCATGATCAGCGTCGAAGAGTTCTGAGCCACCCCAGCGGCGGGCGGGGAAACCTCTTTTACCCCCTGGAAGAGGTTTCCCCGCTCGCATCCAAGCCGTAGACGCGGCGGGCGTTGTGCTCGAACACGCCCAGCCGCTCGGCGTCCGACAGCGAGCCGGTCAGCGCGATCGCCGCGTCCAGGACCACCTCGTAGGACGCGGCCAGTTCGCAGACCGGCCAGTCCGAGCCGAACAGCAGCCGCTCCGGGCCGAACACGTCCAGCACGTGGTCGACGTACCGGCGCAGGTGCCCGACCTCCCAGCCCGTCCAGTCCGCCTCCGTGACCAGCCCGGAGAGCTTGCACACGACGTTCTCGCGCGCGGCCAGCGCCGCGACGCCGGACGCCCACGGCTCCCACTCCCCCGCCGCGATCGGCGGTTTCGCCGCGTGGTCCAGCACCAGCCGCAGCTGCGGCAGCCGCAACGCGACCTCGGCCGCCGCGGGCAGCTGCGCCGGGCGCACCAGCAGGTCGTACGCCAAGCCCGCCGACGCCACCGCGCTCAGCCCGGCGACGATCTCCGGGCGCAGCAGCCAGTCGTCGTCCGGCTCGTTCTCCACCTGGTGCCGGATCCCCACCAAGGGGCCGTCCGAGGAAGCCAGCCGGTCCGCGACGTCCGGGGCCGCCAGGTCCACCCAGCCGACGACGCCCGCGATCACCGGCTCGGCCTCGGCGATCGCCAGGAACTCCGAAGTCTCTTCGGCCGACGAAACCGTCTGGACCAGCACCGTCGCGTGCACACCGGCCGCCTTGGTCACCGCGCGCAGGTCGTCCACCGTGTACGGACGGCGGATCGGGGCCAGTGCCTCCCCCGCCATCCACGGGTACTCGCGCCGCGCCGGGTCCCACAGGTGGTGGTGCGCGTCGATCATGAGACTCCTTCGGCGAGGACGACGTCGGCGCGCAAGAGGCCCGCGTCGACCAGGTCGGTCCACAGCCCCGGCGGCACGACGGCCCGCGCGCGCCGCGCGTTCACGCTGACTTGAGAAGGATCATGCGCGCCGACGACGACCGACGCCACCGCGGGATGCGCCATCGGCAGCGCCAGCGCGGCTTCCGGCAGCTCGACGCCGTGCCGCGCGCAGATCGCCGCGATCCGCTCGGCCCGCTCGACCAGCTCCCTCGGGGCTTCGGCGTAGTCGTAGACCCGGCCGGGCTCGGCGGTCGCCAGGATGCCGCCGTTGAAGACGCCGCCGGCGACCACCCGGACGCCGCGGTCGAGGCACAGCGGCAGCAGCTCGTCGAGCGCCGGCTGGTCGAGCAGCGTGTAGCGCCCCGCCACCAGCAGCACGTCCAGCTCGGTCCGGCGGACGAACTCCGCGAGCATGGGGGCCTGGTTCATCCCGGCGCCGAACGCGCCGATCACGCCCTGCTCGCGCAGTTCGCGCAACGCCGGGAAGGCGCCGCGCAGGGCCTCCTCGAAGTGGTCGTCGGGGTCGTGGACGTAGACGATGTCGACGCGGTCGAGCCCGAGCCGCGTCAAGCTGTCTTCGAGGGAGCGCAGGACGCCGTCGCGGCTGAAGTCCCACCGTCGCTTGTACGCGGCCGGGACCGCGAAGCCCTGGTCGTCGACGGCGGTGGCGCCGTCCGGGTTCGGTTCGAGCACGCGGCCGACCTTCGTCGAGAGCACGTACTCGTCGCGCGGTTGGGACCGCAGGGCCGCGCCGAGACGGGTCTCCGAGAGGCCGAGACCGTAGTGCGGTGCCGTGTCGAAGTACCGGATGCCCTCGTCCCACGCGCGGTGCACGGTCGCGGCGGCCGTCTCGTCGCTCATCGCGTGGTAGAGGTTGCCCAGCTGCGCGCAGCCGAGGCCCAGCGGGGACAGGGAGAGTTCCAACGCCGTCACTCCTTTTCCGGCAGTTCCCAGACCAGCCCGATGCCGGTGTCGCCGCCGGAGTAGTCGTCCTCGACGGCCAGCAGCTCGGCCATCCTGGCCTGCCAGGGGACGTTCGCGGGGTGGTCCCGCAGGGCCGCCCGCATCGCCGCGTAGTCGTCGACTTCGACGACGTGAAAGAGGTCGAGACCGTTACGCCAGATCCGCCAAGTGCGGACACCGGCTTCGCGCAGGGCGGTGTCCAGCTCGGGCGGGATCACCGCGTGGACGGACTCGTACTCGGCTTCCTTGCCCGGCTTGAGCCGGGTGTGCAGAGCCACTCTTTGTGGTGCGGGCTGGTGGGTCATCACCACTCCTTGGCCGGGTCATGGCACGCTGGTGTCGAACACCGAAACATCCGAGGTCTGTTGCAGGGAGGGCGGACGCGATGCCCGTCACCGATGTCGCGATCGACAAGATCAAGGACATGATCATCTCCGGCGAGCTGGCGCCGGGCGACCGGCTGCCGAAGGAGGCCGAGCTGGCCCAGCGGCTCGGGCTCTCGCGCAGCTCCCTGCGGGAAGCCGTCAAGGCGTTGTGCCTGATCAGGGTGCTCGACGTCCGCCAGGGCGACGGCACGTACGTCACCAGCCTCGAGCCGAACCTGCTGCTCGACGCGATGACGTTCGTGGTCGACTTCCACCGCGACGACACCGTGCTGGACTTCCTCGCCGTGCGGCGGATCCTCGAGCCGGCCGCCACCGCGCTCGCCGCGTTGCACATGAGCGACGACGACATCACCGAGCTCGGCCAGCTCCTCGGGGAGCTGGAGGACTCGCCGACCGTCGAGGCGCTCGTCGCGAACGACCTGCAGTTCCACCGCAAGATCGCCGACGGCTCCGGCAACCCGGTGCTGTGCTCGCTGCTCGACAGCCTCTCCGGGCCGACGGCTCGCGCCCGCATCTGGCGCGGCCTCACCCAGGAGGGCGCGGTCGCGAAGACGCGGGAGCAGCACTCGGCGATCTACGAGGCCATCGCGGCGCGCGAGCCGGAGCTCGCGCGCTCGTGGGCGACCGTGCACGTCGCGGGCGTGGAGCAGTGGCTGCGCAACGCCCTGGGCACCGCGGACGACCCGACGGTGCCCGATTCGGACGACGGGCCGGCCGCCGAAGCTTCCTGACAGTGATCCGATGATCACGGGCTGACCATCAGGTCTGGGGCTTCCCGCCCGCGTACCGGGCGATGATCAGCGCGACCAGGATGATGGCGCCGTAGATCGCGCCCTGCCACTCCGCCGTCACGTGCGCGTAGTTGAGCAGGCTCGACACCGACGACAGCAGCAGGACGCCGGTCAGGGCGCCGACGAGGGTGCCCTTGCCGCCGTCGAGCGAGACGCCGCCGATCACCGCCGCCGCGAACACCTGCAGGATCATGCCGGATCCCTGGTTCGCGCCCAAGGCCCCGACGTAACCCGTGTACGCGAGCCCGCCGATCGCGGCCAGGACGCCGGCGACGACGAACACCGCCCACGCGATCCGGTCGACGCGCACACCGGCCGCCCGCGCGGCTTCGCGGTTGCCGCCGATCGCGTACAGCGCCCGGCCGACGCGGTGGTAGCGCAGCACCCACCCGGCCACGGCGAACAGCAGCGCCGCCAGCCAGACCGACATCGGCAGCCCGGCGAACGTCGTCGTCGCCAGGTTGGTGAACGAGTCCGGCAGGTTGAACAGCGTCTTGCCCTTGGTCGAGCCGACCTGCACGCCACGCAACACGGTGAGCATGGCGAGGGTGACGATGAAGGCGTTCAGCTTCAGCTTCACGATCAGGAAGCCGTTGACGAACCCGACCAGTGCCCCGCAGAGCGGGATCACCAAGAGGCCGATCGCGGCGGGCAGCTCGACGCCGAAACCGGCCGAGGCCGCCGGGATCACGACCATCGCGCCCAGCGCGGGCGCCAGGCCCATCGTCGACTCCAGCGACAGGTCGAACTTCCCGGTGATCAGCACCAGCGACTCGCCGAGCACGACCAGCGACAGCGCCGCCGACGCGGTCAGGATGCTGACGATGTTGCTCCAGCCGACGAACGTGTCGTCGACCAGGCCGCCGATGACGAACACGACGACCAGGGCGGGCAGCAGGGCGAGTTCTCGCAGCCAGACGGCTTTGCGGCGCCGGGGTGGGGCGGGCAGCTCCGTCTGCGGGGAGGTCATCACGTCGGTCACGAAAGCTCGACTCCTTCGATGTCGGCCACGAGGTCGCCGTCGGACCACCCGGCCTGGTGTTCGGCGACCACGGCCCCGGCGCGCAGCACCAGGACCCGGTCGCTCAGGCGCAGGTCGTCCAGCTCGTCGCTGACGATCAGCACCGCCTTTCCCTCGGCGCGCACCCGGTCCACGACCGCGAGCAGCGCCTCCTTCGACTTCACGTCCACGCCCGCGGTGGGGTTGATCAGCACGACCACCCGCGGGTCGCCGATCAAGGCCCGCGCCAGCACGACTTTCTGCTGGTTGCCGCCGGACAGGTCCGACACGGGCTGCTCGGCGCTCGCGGCGACGATGTCGTAGTCCTTCAAAGCCTGCGACGCCCTCGCGAACCGGGTGCGCGGCGACGCGATCCCGCCGCGGCCCAGCTTGTCCAGGATGGACATCGTCGCGTTGTCGGCGATCGAGTGGTCCAGGACCAGGCCTTCGTGGTGCCGGTCGCGCGGCACGCAGCCGATGCCCGCGCGCAGCGCCGCCGGGATGTCACCCGGCCGCAGCGGCGAGCCGTCGACGCGGACCGTGCCCGCGGACGGCGTCCGCAGGCCGTAGACGGTCTCGGCGACCTGGTGCTTCCCGCTGGCGTTGCTGCCCGCGAGCCCGACGACCTCGCCGCGGCGCAGCCGGAACGAGACGTCGCGGAAGCCGTCGCCGGAGAGCCCGTCCACCGACAGGATCTCTTCGGCGTCGTCTTCGAGCGACTCGCGGGAAGCGGCGTCGCGGACCGAAAGGCCACCCGGTTCGCCGGTCATCGCGTCGACCAGGCGCGCCTTGCCGACCTCGGCGACCGGCGCGGTGAGCACGTGCTTCGCGTCGCGCAGCACGGTCACCGCCTGGCAGACCTCGTAGACCTCGTGCAGGTGGTGCGAGATGAACAGGAACGTCACCCCGCCCGACTGCATCTGGCGCATCCGCTCGAAGAGCCGCTCGATGGCCTGGCTGTCCAGCTGCGCGGTCGGCTCGTCGAGGACGATGAACCGGGCGCCGTAGGACAGCGCGCGGGCGATCTCGACGAACTGCCGGTCCTCGACCGACAGCTCGCCCGCCGGGGTGTCGACGTCGACGTGGACGTCCCACGAGTCGAGCAGCTCGCGGGCCTTGCGCCGCAACGACTTCCAGCCGATCGAGAACCCGCCGGCCGCCTGCCGGTTGAGGAACAGGTTCTCGGCGACGGTGAGCTGCGGGACGACCATCGCGTGCTGGTACACGCAGGCGACGCGCGCCTTCCAGTCGTCCTGTTTGGACAGTGGCGGGGCCGGCTCGCCGCCGAACTCGACGTGCCCGGTGTCCGTGGCGGACAGTCCGGTGAGGATGGAGACGAGCGTCGACTTGCCGGCCCCGTTGCGCCCGACGAGCGCGTGCGACTCGCCGGGGTGCACGGTGAGGCTGACGTCGTGGAGCGCCACGGTGGGGCCGTAGCGCTTCCCGACTCCTACGGCGCTGACCACCGGGACGGCGGATTCGCCGGCGGGCAGCGCGGTCACAGGTTGTTCCCCCAGAGGGCCTTGTCGTCCACGTTGTCCTTGGTGATGACGGGCGCGGGCAGCTGGTCCTCGAGGATGCCGGGGCTGATCTCGACGATGGTGCTGTCGTGGTCGGTCGGGCCCGGCTTGAACGTCTCGCCGGCCATGGCCTTCTTCAGCCAGTACAGGCCGTACTTCGCGTACGCGTCGGCCGGCTGCGACACCGTGGCGTCCAGCTCGCCGGCGCGGATCGCGGCCAGCTCCTGCGGGATGCCGTCGTTGGAGACGAGCACGATGTGCTTCGGGTCGCCGACCGGGAAGAACAGGTTCTTGCGCTTGAGCGCCTGCTCGGTCGGGGCGAGGTAGACGCCGCCGGCCTGCATGTAGACGCCCTTGATGTCCGGGTTCGCGGTCAGCATGCTGTCCAGGCCGGAGGACGCCTTGTCGGCCTTCCACTCGGCCGGGATCTCCAGCACCTGGATGCCGGGGTACTTGGACTTCATGCAGTCGCGGAAGGCTTCCGAGCGGTCGCGGCCGTTGACCGACGCGAGGTCGCCCATGATCTGCACGACCTTGCCGGACTTGACCTTCTGCCCGATCGCGTCGCACGCCTTGGTGCCGTAGGCCTTGTTGTCGGCCCGCACGACCATGGCGACCTTGCCGCTCTCGGGGGCGACGTCGACCGCGACGACCGGCACGCCCTTGTTCTCGGCCTGCTTGAGCCCGGCGACGATGGCGGCCGAGTCCAGCGGCGTCACGACCAGGCCCTTGACGCCCTGGTTGAGGAAGGTGCCGATGTCGGTGATCAGCTTCGCGGGGTCGCTGTCGGCGTTGACCGTCGGGAGGACGTCGACGCCCTCTTCCTTGGCCATCTTCGGCACGTAGTTGTTGTAGGCCTGCCAGAACGGCGAGGTCAGCAGGGGCAGCGTGGCCCCGACCTTGCCGCCCGCGCCGCCGCCCACCGCGGGTGCCGCGGCATTGTCCTTTGTGGACCCACAGGCGGCCAGTACCAGGCCGCAGGCGGCGACAACGGCCACCTTGATCACCTTCGTGCGCACCGCATCCTCCTTGATGACAGCGGAAATCAAGTCTTCTCAGTCGTGGTGAACGGGACCGCGGGGACGCAGGCCGTACATGCCGCCGTCGACCGCGAGCGCGGTGCCGGTGGTCGACGCGGACAGCGGGCTGGCGAGGTAGACGATCGCGTTCGCGACCTCGTCGGCGGTGACCAGCCGGCCCATCGGCTGGCGCGCCGCGAGGGCCGCGCGTTCCGCCGCCGGGTCGTCGGCGGCGTCGAGCAGCCGGCCCACCCAGGGGGTGTCCGCCGTGCCCGGGCACACGCAGTTGACGCGGACGCGGTCGGGCAGGTGGTCGGTCGCCATCGCCAGGGTCAGCGAGAGCACCGCGCCCTTGGTGGCCGAGTAGAGCGCGCGGTTGGGCAGGCCGGCCCAGGCCGCGATGGAGCAGGTGTTGACGATCGCCGCGGACGGCGAGTTCTTGAGGTGCGGCAGCGCGGCGCGGGCGAGCCGGACCATGCCGACGACGTTGACGTCGAACACGCGGTGCCACTCGTCGTCGTCGTTGCCCGTGACGTCGCCCTGCGCGCCGATCCCGGCGTTGTTGACGAGGATGTCGAGGCGCCCGAAGCGTTCCACGACGGCGTCGATGGCCGAACGCACTTCGTCGTCCGAGGAGACGTCGCAGCGGAAGCCGTCGTCGCCCGGCTTCAGGTCGAGCACCGCCACCTGCGCACCGCGTTCGGCCAGCAGGGTGGCGACGGCCTTGCCGATCCCCGAGGCGCCTCCGGTGACGGCGGCCACCAGGCCCTCGAATTCACTCACTTGCGGTCTCCGTCCACTCGGGACCGTCCGGGAAGCGGAACCGGCGCAGCGTGGCGTCGTGCATGCGCGCGGAGAACCCGGGGGCGGTCGGGGCGAGGTACCGGCCGCGCTCGACGACGGCCGGGTCGGTGAAGTGCTCGTGCAGGTGGTCGACCCACTCGATCGAGCGGTCCGCGTCGGCGCCGGACACCGCCACGAAGTCGAACATCGAGAGGTGCCGCACGAGTTCGCACAGGCCGACACCGCCGGCGTGCGGGCACACCGGGACGCCGAACTTGGCGGCCAGCAGCAGGATGGCGAGGTTCTCGTTGAACCCGCCGACGCGGGCGGCGTCCAGCTGCAGCACCGAAATCGCGTCCGCCTGCAGCAGCTGCTTGAAGACCACCCGGTTCTGGACGTGCTCGCCGGTCGCGACGCGGATGGGCGCAAGCGCTTTCGCGATGGCCGCGTGGCCGAGGACGTCGTCCGGGGACGTCGGTTCCTCGATCCAGTACGGGTCGTACGGCGCGAGTTCGGTCATCCAGTCGACCGCGGCCCGGACGTCCCAGCGCTGGTTGGCGTCGACGGCGATCCGGACGTCCGGCCCGACCGTCTCGCGGGCCAGCTTCATCCGCCGGACGTCGTCCTCGAGGTTGCCGCCGACCTTCAGCTTGATCATCTCGAAGCCATCGGCGACCGCCTGCTCGGCCAGCCGGACGAGCTTCGCGTCGGCGTACCCGAGCCAGCCCGGCGACGTGCTGTACGCGCGGTAGCCGTGCGCTTCGAGCTGCTTGACGCGCTCGGCCCGGCCGGGTTCCGCGCGGCGCAGGATCTCCAGGGCCTCGGCCTCGGTGAGCGCGTCGGACAGGTACCGGAAGTCGACCAGTGACACCAGTTCTTCGGGGGTCATCCGCGCCGCGAACCGCCAGACGGGGAGGTTCGCGCGGCGGGCCGCGAGGTCCCAGGCGGCGTTGACGATCGCGCCGACGGCCATGTGCGCGACGCCCTTTTCCGGGCCCAGCCAGCGGAACTGCGAGTCGCCGACGAGCGTGCGCGACAGGTCGCCGAGCGCGGCCGCGTCCTCCGGGACGTCCCGGCCGACGACGTGCGGCGCGAGCGCGCGGATCGCCGCGGCCTGGACGTCGTTGCCGCGGCCGATGGTGAACGCGAGGCCGTAGCCGTCCGGGCCGCCGTCGGTGTGCAGCACGACGTAGGCGGCCGAGTAGTCCGGGTCGGGGTTCATCGCGTCCGAGCCGTCCAGCTCCTTCGACGTCGGGAACCGGACGTCGAGGACCTCCATACCGGTGATCTTCGCCATGGTCAGGCCTGCCTCGCGACCTGGCGCTGCCGGCCGAGCCCGTCGATCTCGAGCTCGACGACGTCGCCGTCGCGCAGGTACGGCTTCGGGTCGGGCTGCCCGAGCGCGACGCCTTCGGGGGTGCCGGTGTTGATCAGGTCGCCCGGCCGCAGCACCATCACCTGGCTCAGGTGGTGGATGATCTCGGCCACGGAGAAGATCATGTCCTTGGTGGACGAGTCCTGCTTCTTCTCGCCGTTGATCCACAGCCGCAGGCCGAGATCCTGGGGGTCGGGCACTTCACCCGCCGGGACGAGCGCCGGGCCGAGCGGGTTGAAGTTCTCGCACGACTTGCCCTTGTCCCACTGGGCGGTGCGGAACTGCAGCGCGCGCTCGGAGACGTCGTTCGAGACGACGTAGCCGGCGACGTACTCGAGGGCTTCGTCGACGCTGTCGAGGTAGCGCGCGGTCTTGCCGATGACGACGCCGAGCTCGACCTCCCAGTCGGTGCTGACCGACCCGCGCGGGATGAGGACGTCGTCGCCGGGGCCGACCACGACGTCCGGCGCCTTCATGAAGACGACCGGCTCGGTGGGCGGCGTCGCGCCGGTTTCCTCGGCGTGGCGGCGGTAGTTCATGCCGATGCAGACGACCTTGCCCGGCTGGGCGATGGGCGAGCCGACGCGGAGACCGGCTTCCGAAGCGACGGGCAGTTCCCCGGCGGCGAGCGCGGCGGCCACGCGGGCGACGCCGCCGGTGGCGAGGAACCCGCCGTCGATGTCGGCGGTCATCCCGCCCAGCTCGTAGGTCGTGCCGTCGCCGGCACGCACGAACGGACGCTCACTCCCCGGCTCCCCGAGACGCACAAGCTGCACGGATTTTCCCTTCACCCGCCCGACCAGACATCCGATGTATATCGCAGCCGGTTCGCTCGATCCAGAGCTGACGCCCAATCGGCCGGAAAATTGATCGGATCAGTACCGGTCCAGTACTCGTTCGAGCACGGCGTGTCACCGATCACAGGCCGGAATACCGCAGGTCATCGCGTCGCTGCTCGAAGTCGAGAGCGACAGGAGGCGCATGACCACCACGGCGGAACGTACCGCGCCGAGCCGGCGGTCGCAGCTGAAGTTCGTCCTCATCCTGGGCGGGCTCTCGGCGTTCGGGCCGCTGTCGATCGACATGTACCTGCCCGCGCTGCCGCGGATGGCGGCCGACCTGCACGCGCCGGACACGACGGTCCAGCTGACGCTCACCGCGTTCATCGCCGGCCTGGCGCTGGGCCAGCTGGTGGTCGGGCCGCTGTCGGACTCCCTCGGCCGCCGTCGCCCGCTGCTGGTCGGGCTCGTGCTCTACGTCGTGGGGTCGGTGCTGTGCGCGGTGAGCCCGGACGCGTGGCTGCTGGTCGCGGCGCGCGGCGTGCAGTCCCTCGGCGCGGCGGCCGGCGTCGTGATCGCGCGGGCCACGGTGCGCGACCTGTTCTCCGGCACCGCGATGACGAAGTTCTTCTCGACGTTGATGCTGGTCAGCGGGCTGGCCCCGATCCTGGCGCCGCTGATCGGCGGCCAGCTGCTGAACTGGACGTCGTGGCGCGGGGTGTTCGTGGTGCTGACGGCGTTCGGGGCGCTGCTGCTCGCGGTGGTGGCGTTCTTCCTGCCCGAGCCGTCCCTTTCGCGGGCTCCGTCGCGGCTCGGCCAGGTGATGCGGACCTACGGGCGGCTGGCGCTGGACCGGTCGTTCGCGGGGTACGCGCTGGCGTCCGGGCTGCTGTTCGCGTCGATGTTCGCCTACATCTCGGGGTCGTCGTTCGCGCTGCAGGGTGTGTACGGGCTGAGTCCGCAGGCGTACAGCGTGGTGTTCGGCGCGAACGGCGTCGGGATCGTGCTGGCGGGCCAGCTCAACGGGCGGCTCGTCGGGCGGGTGCGCGAACGCGTCCTGCTGCTTTCCGGGTTGCTGCTGGGGGTTCTCGGCGGGGCTCTCGTCTTGGTGAGCGCGCTGTCCCGGGCGCCGCTGGCCTTCCTGTTGGTGTCGTTGTTCCTGCTGGTGTCGAGCATCGGGCTGGTGATGCCGAACGCGAGCTCGCTGGCGCTGGCGTCGCACGCGCGGTCGGCGGGAGCGGCGTCGGCGTTGCTGGGGGTGCTGCAGTTCGTGGTGGGCGCGGTGGCGACACCGCTGGTCGGGCTCGGCGGCCCGGGGACGGCGGTGCCGATGGCCGCGACCATGGCGGGCTTCGCGGTGTTGGCGCTGCTGGCTTACCTGACGCTGGCGCGCGAAGTCACTTCCTGAGGAGCCGTTCCAGCTCTTCACCGGCCGGGTCGTGGCCGGCGTCGGCGATGCGCTGCAGCTCCAGCAGGTCTTTCGCGGCCACCGCGCGCCGGGTCAGCAGCGCACCGGCGTGGTCGCAGCCCTCGTCGAGCAGCTCGCTCAGCTCCTCGACGTCGCCGCGGGCGTCGGCGAGGTCGGCCAGCCGGTCGAGCGCGGTCTCGTTGCCCTCGTCGGCGAGCGCGCGCAGGGTTTCGTGGTCGGTCATGCCTCCATCGTGCAACCTTGCCCCTGGGGCAACGTCAAGTGCGACGATGGCGGGGTGCTCACCATCGGACAGCTCGCCGGGTACGTCGGGGTGACGACCAAGACGATCCGCGTCTACCACGCCAAGGGCCTGCTCCCCGAGCCGCCGCGCGACGCGTCCGGCTACCGCCGCTACAACGCCGCCGCCGCGGTCGAGATGATCAAGATCCGCACGCTGGCCGAGGCGGGTGTGCCGCTGGCGCGGATCCGCGAACTCCGCTCCGGCGGGCTCTCGGATGCCTTGCGGCAGATCGACGACGACTTGGCCGCCCGCATCCGTGGTCTGCGGGCCACCCGGGAAAGGCTGCGGCAGCTCGCCGACGGCCGGCTGTCCGCGTTGCCCGCCGACGTCGTGGAGTTCCTGTCCAGCCTGCCCGGCCTCGGGTTCAGCGACCGCTGGGTCGCGCTGCAGAACGACTTGTGGCTGCTGGTGTTCGCGACCCACCCGGAGACGGCGCACCGGAACTTCCGGGACCAGTCGGCGATGCTGGCCGATCCGGCCCTGCTGGCCCTGGTCCTCGAGTACGACGGGGCGCACGACCTCGACCCGCACGACCCGTGCGTCGAGGCCTTGGCCGAGCGGCTCGTCGCCGCCACCCGAGCGCGCTACGGCGCCGAACTCCCCTCGTACGAAAGGGGTTCCGCGATCCCGGCGCTGGTGCAGAGCGCGGTCAACGCGTCGTCACCCGCTTGGCGGCGGCTCGACGCGCTGATCCGCGAACGCCTGGCGAACGCGTCACCCGCGCAACGCGAGCCAATCCCTGCTCGCTTGGAGCCGGCCGCCGAAAGTACGAGCCGTCGAAGTGACCTCTTCGGAAGCGATGATGACGCATGACGTGACGAGATCCTGCAACCTGCGCAATGCGCCGGCCAGCTCGGCATCGGTTTCCGTGTGGCCACCGGCCTGATCGGCATAAGAGGCGGAAAGGGCGCTCACGGCATCCGCGAACACCTGGGTGATCTTCAGATAGATTTCCGACCTCAACCCGAAAAGCAGCTTCCGGCGTTCCAGTTCCCGTTGGTGCTCGAGTTCCTTGACGAACTTCTCCCGCTGGAGGGCCAGCTCGTTCGCCGACCTCCGGTTTGCGTTCCTCATCGTCAACCACGTGGTGATCGACGCCGTCAGCAAGGCGACCACCGCAGTTGTCCCGGCAACTGCGATGGTCAGCCAAGCAGGCGTGTTGTTCATGCGCCGAGACTACGACGCCCGCTTGGCGGCGGCTCGACGCGCTGATCCGCGAACGTCTCAGCCGAGCGACGCCAGATCCGCCGTCCTGAGCTGTTCCGCCGTCACCTTCTGACGTCCGTCGACCAACGCTCCCAGCGCGTCTCCGTCGTCCCACATGTTCACGTTCATCGCCGCCGCCACTTCGCCGTCGCGCAGCCAGAACGCCGTGAACTCCCGGGAAGCCAGGTCTCCGCGGACCACCAGCTCGTCCGACGCCGGGTCCGCGAGGCCGCGGTACTCGCACCCCAGGTCGTACTGGTCGGTGAAGAAGTACGGCGAGCCGAGGAACGGCTCGTTCTCCCCCAGCAGGTTCTGCGCCACGTGCGCGCCCTGGTCCTTCGCGTTCGCCCAGTGCTCCACCCGGACCCGGCGCCCGTAGCGGGGGTGGAAGTGCGCCGCGATGTCGCCCACCGCGTACACGTCCGGGGCCGCCGTGCGCAGGCCCGCGTCCACGCACACCCCGCCGTCGTCGGACAGTTCCAGGCCCGCCGCGTGGGCCAGCTCGACCCGGGGTGCCGCGCCGACCGCGACCAGGACGACGTCCGCCGTGATCTCGTCGCCGCCGGCCAGCCGCACGCCGCGGACGCCGTCCGGGCCGCCGGTGATCTCCGCGACCTGCTCGCCCAGCCGGTAGTGCACGCCGTTCGAGACGTGCAGGTCGCGGAACACCCCGCCGACCGTCTCGCCGACGACGTTCGCCAGCGGGACCGGCACCGGGTCCACGACCGTCACGTCCGCGTTGTGCTTCCGGGCCGCCGCGGCGGCCTCCGAGCCGATCCAGCCGGCGCCGACGATCACCACGCGCTCCGCTTCGGCGAACGCCGAACGCAGCTTGAGCGAGTCGTCGAGGCTGCGCAGCGTGTACAGCCCCGGCAGGTCGCCGCCGGGGACCGGGAGCGACCGCGGCCGCGAGCCGGTCGCCAGGACCAGGCGGTCGTAGCGGTGTTCGCCGCCCGCGTCGTCCAGCACCAGGCGGGCGCCCAGCTCGATCCGCGTCGCCGTGACGCCGCGGGTGAAGCGGATGTCCTTCTCCGCGTAGAACTTCTCTTCGTGCACCCAGTCGGGCTCGTCGCCGTTGCCGAGCAGGACGCCCTTCGACAGCGCCGGCAGCTCGTACGGCCGGTGCGGGTCGGCCCCCATCAGCAGGACTTCGCCGGTGTACCCGCGTTCGCGCAGCGCGGCCGCGGCGGTCGCGCCACCCAGGCCGGCTCCGACGATGACGATCTTCCGCGGCTCCGACATCAGTGACCTCCCACGTCGACGAGACGGTGCGGACGGTACTCCCGAACGGGCGTCGCCACGACCGGGGGATACGCCGGAAATCCGCGAAGCGCAAGAGAAAACTCGCGAGTAGGCAGATCGGGTGAACCGGCGTCATAGCACCCCGGCGCGGCGCTCCCCCCTGCGCAGGAAGCACGACCACCAGGAGAAAACGGAGGGCGGCGACCATGAGTCGGGGCGAATGGTCGGTCGGCTGCCGGGATCTGGCCGGCAGGCGCAGGGACGTGACGGTGTTCGTCAGCAACGACAAGGTGGTGCTGGTCGCGCCGCCGGGTGAAGCGGCCGTACTGGGCCCGCTCGACGTCGGACGGCTGCGCGCCGCCCTGCGCGACGCCGTCGTGGCGACCGCCGACGACCAGCTGGAAACCTGACAACTACCGTTCCTACTTTCCAGTAGGTTAGAGTCGGTCCCCTACCGAAGGGACCGGCCATGACGACCTACTTCGTGACGGGCGCGACGGGCTTCATCGGGAAACGCCTGGTCGCCCGCCTGCTGCGGCGGCCGGAGACGTCCGCCGTGCACGCCTTGGTCCGCGAAACCTCCCGCGAGCGCCTGACCGCCTTGGCCGCGGCCTGGCCCGGCGCGGAGAAGCTGCACCCGGTGGTCGGCGACCTCGCCGAACCCCGGCTCGGCGTCGATGCCGCGCAGCTGCCCCACCTCGACCACGTCGTCCACCTCGGCGCGATCTACGACCTGACCGCGGACGAGGAGGCCAACCGGCGCGCCAACGTCGAGGGCACCCGGCACCTGCTCGCCTTCGCCGCCGCGGCCGGGGCGGGCCTGGTGCACCACGTGTCCTCGATCGCCGTCGCGGGCGACCACGCCGGGCGGTTCACCGAGGCCGACTTCGACCTGGGGCAGCGCTTCTCCTCGCCGTACCACGCGACGAAGTTCCAGGCCGAGAAGCTCGTCCGCGAGCAGTCGCTGCCGTTCCGGGTCTACCGGCCCTCGGCCGTCGTCGGCGACTCGCGCACCGGCGAGATGGACAAGGTCGACGGCCCGTACTTCTTCCTGCCCGCCATCTCGCGGCTGGCGGCGTTGCCGGCGCGGCTGCCGCTCGCCGCCCCCGACCTCGGCGCGACGAACCTGGTGCCCGTCGACTACGTCGTCGAGGCGATGGAGTTCCTGATGCACCGGGACGCGCCGTCCGGGGCGACCTACCACCTCGCCGCCGCGCGGCCGCAGTCGCTCAACTCCGTCTACAACGCCTTCGCGCGCGCCGCGGGCGGACCCACGATCCGCGCCGTGCTGCCGGCGCGGCCGTCCGGCGTGGTCCGGCGGGTGGGCACCCGGCTCGCCCACGCGGCGGCGAACGGCGTCGACCGCGTCCCCGGCGGCCGGGCCACCCGCGCCGCCGTCCTGGACGAGCTCGGCATCCCGCTGGACGTGCTGCCGCACCTCAGCATGGACGTCGTGTTCGACACCGCGCGGACGGCGACCGCGTTGTTCGGCAGCGGAATCGAGCTGCCGGAGCTGCGGGACTACGCCGCGCCGCTCCACCGGTACTGGCAGGCCCACCTCGACCCCGACCGCGCCCGGCGGCAGCACGGGCTCGCCGGACGGACGGTGCTGGTCACCGGCGCGTCGTCGGGGATCGGCCGGGCGTCGGCGCTCGCCGTGGCGCGCAAGGGCGCGAAGGTGATCCTCGTGGCGCGGCGGGAGTCGGAGCTGGCCGAGGTCCGCGACGAGATCACCGCGGCCGGTGGTGTGGCGGCGGTGTACCCGTGCGACCTCACCGATGGCGACGCCGTCGACGCGCTGGTCAAGGACGTCCTCGGCGAGCACGGCGCGGTCGACATGCTGGTCAACAACGCCGGCCGGTCGATCCGGCGCTCGGTCGCGCTGTCCACCGAACGCTTCCACGACTTCGAGCGCACGATGGCGATCAACTACTTCGGCCCGGTGCGGCTGATCCTCGGCTTCCTGCCGTCGATGGCCGGGCGGCGGTTCGGCCACGTCGTCAACGTGACGACGCAGGGCCTGCAGACCGACACCCCGCGGTTCTCGGCCTACCTGGCGTCGAAGGCGGCGCTGGAGGAGTTCGGGCTGACGGCCGGGCGCGAGACCCTCTCGGACGGCATCACGTTCACCTCGGTGCGGATGCCGCTGGTGCGGACGCCGATGATCGCGCCGACCGGCTACCGCGGCATCCCGTCGAGCAGCCCGGAGCGCGCGGCCGCGCTCGTCGTGAAGGCCTTGGAAGACCGGCCGGAGATCCTGAGCCTGCCGGAGGGCCGGGCCGCCGAGCTGGCGACGCTCGCCGCGCCGAAGCTCGCGCGGTTCGCCGCGCACCTCGCGTACCGGGCGATGCCGGAGTCCGCGCCCGAGGCGCGCGGGCTGCCCCGCCGGCCCGCGCCGGCGGCGGTCGCGGCGGCGATCACCCGCCTGATCTGGCGCCGTCGTGCTTGATCCCCGCGAATTCCGCGGAAACCCTGGCTCTGGAGACGACGGTACTTCTACCCTCGCGCGAGTCCCGTACACCGGTACGGGCGTGAACTGGGGAGTTCGAAATGCCGGAAATCACCACTGGGGAACGATTCGCCGCGGCCGATGAGACGGCCGCGATCGGCACGGCCCGGACCACGGCCGGCTGAGCACGACCGGGCCGGGCCGAGGGTGCCCGGCTCCGGCTTCCGCGCAGGTCAGCGGTCGTGGGGGTTGGAGAGAGGGGGGTACGCCGGACTTAAAGACCAACACCCGCGCCCCCGGCGGGCCGGGCTCCGGGAGAGTGCCGGGC
>NZ_JBIWPI010000005.1:611226-737192 GCF_044768185.1 Amycolatopsis sp. NPDC101161 | reverse complement strand
CGCCGGGGGGGCGGGCGCGGCGGGCCCCCCCCCGCGCCCCCCCCCCCGGCGTAGGGCGTAGACCACCAAATCTATATAACACCGCCCCCCCCCCCCCCCCGACCCGGGGGACCGCGGTCGCCCGGTGGTGCTGTCCATGCCGGTGCCGGGCCCGGCCGCTACCATCGCTTTCCGGGCGTGATCGGGGAGCGGAAGGCGGGCAGGCGTGGACGTGGCGAGTCCTGCGCGCACCGCCGCCCCGGAACCCGCGCCCGTGAAAGCCCGCCGGCCGCTGCTGCGCTGGGGCGTCCACGCCGGCTGGGTCCTCGTGCTCGCGCTCGCCACCGAACTGCGCGTCGGCCGCTTCGGGTTCCACCCCTCCGACCAGGGCTTCATCCTCGCCCAGGCCTGGCGCGTCCTCCACGGCGAAGTCCCGCACGCCGACATCATCTCCGCGCGCCCGCTCGGGTCCGCCGTGCTGCACGTCGCCGACTTCGCGCTGCCGATGCCGCTGTTCTTCGGGTCCAGCTTCCTCTCGATGATCGAGATCATCGTCGCCACCATTGCCTTCGCCGCGCTCGTCACGCGCCGCCGCGTCCTCGAGTGGGGTCCGGGCATGACGGCGATGGTCGCGGCGGCGTCGCTGATCAACCTCAACGCCTTCCCGCTGATGGCCTGGCACACCGTCGACGGCATCGCGCTCACCGCGTGCGGTGCCTGGGCCCTCGACACCGGGCTCGGCAAGAACCACGCGCTCGCCCGCCGCGGCGGGCTCGCGCTGCTCGGCTGCGCGGTGTTCGTCAAGCAGAGCTTCGTGCTGGCCGCGGTGATCGGGGTGGTGTGGCTGCTGCTGCACCCGGCCACCCGGACGGGCGGCCGGCGCGTGCTCCGGTTCGTCCTCGACCTCCTCGCGCTCGGCGCGCCCGGGCTGCTGTACGTCGCCTGGGTCAGCCTCGGCGGCGGCTTCGCCGAGATGGTCGAGCAGCTGACCGGCGGTGTCCCCGCGTACGGCGAACGCCTGCTCGGGCTCTGGCTGGAAGATCCCGAAGCGCTGACCCGGGCGCCCGTGCGGGAGCTGGCCTTCTTCGCCGCGATCGCCGTCGTGCTGCTGGCCGTGCGGCTGCCGGGTGACCGGCTCGGCGCGGCCGGGCGGATCGCGTCCTGGGTGCTGGTGCTCGCCGGGGCGGCGGCGATCGTCTGGACGGTCGTCGACGGCCGGTTCACCGGCTCCTCGCGCTGGGCGGACGTCCTGTGGTGGATCGTCGCGGTGAGCGTGCCGGTCAACGCGGCCGTGACGCGCAAGGTGCCCTGGGCCGGGCTGCTCGTGCTCGCCACCGGGTTCATGACCAGCCTGTCCTGGGGCAACGACACGCCGACGCTGCTCACCGGCACCCTCGCCCTCACGGCGTTGCTGCTGCTGAGCCACGTCGTCCCGCCGCGGCCGCGGCTGGCCCGCCGCTGGGTGACCGCGACGGCGGGCCTGACCGCGGTGGCGGTGTGCGGCTGGGTCGTCGTCGCCCGCCACGACCAGGCCGCCTACCTCGACCTCGGCCACGACCGGCTGACCGCCGACCTCGGCGACGTCACCCCGGCGATGGCCGGCATCCGCACCAACCCCTCGACGCACACGTTCGTCCGGCAGATCCGCGAGTGCCTGGACCGCTTCCCGGCCGCGAAGACGGCGATCCTGCCGGACAGCCCGTTCGCCTACCCCGCGTTCGGCCTGCGCAACCCGTTCCCGCTCGAATGGCCGCTGCCGCTGGAGATCGTCGGCGACGCGCCCGAGCGCATGCTCGCGACCGCGGACGAGCTGAACCGCGAAGGCGGCTACCTGGTGCTGTTCGAGACGGACTCGATCCGGCAGCTCGCGACGGGCGGCCCGGTGCCGGAGTCGATCCCGGTCGACACGCCGGTGTTCGACTACCTCGGCCTGGAGAAGGCGATCCAGGCCCGGCTCACGGGCCGCGCCGTCACGTGCGGCAGCTTCGTGGGCAAGTACGCGCCCTAGTCCCGCTCGCCCCGCACCAGCTCGAGCAGGCTCTCCGGGACGTCGTCGCCGAACAGGCTCTCGAGGAGGACGGCGTCGTCGACGGGCGTCGCGCTGCGGACGAACATCGCCTCCTCGTAATGCGCGATGGCCGCTTCGACGTCGCCCGGGTGCGCCGCGAGGGCCTGGCCGAGCTCCGCGCCGTCGAGCATGGCCAGGTTGGCGCCTTCGCCGTTCGGCGGCGCGAGGTGCGCGGCGTCGCCGACGAGGGTCACGCCCGGGACGCGGTCCCAGCGGAGCCCCACCGGCAGCGTGTAGTGCGGGCGCAGGACCGGGTCGGTGTCGCCGTCGGTGATCAGCGCCGTCAATTCCGGGGCCCAGCCGTCGAATTCTTCGGCGATCCGCGCGGTGGCCGCGGCGGGATCGGTGAAGTCGATGGCCTCGAACCACTCCAGCGGCCGGGACAGCGACACGTAGGTGTGCACGGTCTCGCCGCTTTCGCGGTGGGCGTTGATCCCGTCGTCGGGTGAGCCGCCGTGGGCGACCATCGACCCGCTGCCGACCGCCACCGCGGTGGCCGGGTGCTTCGTCTCGACGTCGAACAGGTAGGTCTCGACGAACGCCGTGCCCTCGTACTCCGGCGTGGCGCCGGTGAGCAGCGGCCGGACCTTCGACCACGCGCCGTCGGCGCCGACCAGCAGGCTCGCGACGGCCGTCGAGCCGTCGGCGAAGGTCAGTTCGTGACCGCCGTCGTCGAGTGTGCGGACGCCACTGAGCTTGTGTCCCCATCGGACAGTGCCCGCGGGGAGCGCGTCGAGCAGCATCCGCCGCAGTTCGCCGCGCTGGACCTCGGGCCGGCCGCCGGTGCCGTCGTCGACCTTCTCGTACACCAGGTTCCCGTCCCGGTCGAGGATCCGCATCGCCTGGCGGCCGTCCAGGACGAGACCGCGGAACTCGGCCACCAGGCCGGCGGCTTCGACGGCGAGCTGCCCGTTGTAGTCGTGGATGTCGAGCATCCCGCCCTGCATCCGGGCCATCGGGGAGTCCTCGGCTTCGTAGACGGTGACGGGGATGCCGTGGACGTGCAGGACCCGGGCCAGGGTGAGGCCGCCGAGGCCGGCGCCGACGATCGTGACGGTCATGGTGCTCCTTCGGTTCGTGGTGCGGCAACCGAAGAGTGGCGCGGCGCTCTGGTGCGGCCCGCACACCGCACTGGCACGCGGCTGGCACCCGCTGTCAGTCGGCCAGCAGGTCGTCGGGACTGCCGTTCGCCAGCGTCGCCAGGACGTCGAGCGCGGCTTCCAGGGTCGGCACCGGCGGCGCCGACACCGCGAGCCGGACGGCGTTCGGCGCGTGGCCCGGCAGGACCGCGAACGCCGCGGCCGGCAGCAGCGCGATGCCGCGCCGGGCGGCCGCCGCGACGAACGTCTCCGCACGCCACTGCTCGGGCAGTTCCCACCAGCGGTGGTAGGACGCGGCATCGCCGCGCAGGCCCGGCAGCTTCTCCTGCACGACCACGGCCCGGGCGGCGGCGTCCCGGCGTTTCGCGGCTTCGACTTCGGCGAGGGTGCCGGTCATGACCCACCGCGTCGCCGCTTCGACGGCGAAGCGCGACGCGGCCCACGCGCCCGACCGCACCGACGACGCCAGCCGCGCGGTCCACGCGGGCGGCGTCACCAGGAAGCCCGCCGTCAGACCGGGGGCGACGCGCTTGGACAGGCTGTCGACGAACACCGTCCGCTCCGGGGCGTACGCGGCGAACGGCCGGACGTCGTCGCGCAGGAACGTGTAGATGCCGTCCTCGATCACCGGCAGGTCCAGCCGCGCGACGACGGCGGCCAGCTCTTCGCGGCGCTTCGGCGGCATGGTCGTGCCGAGCGGGTTGTGCAGCGTCGGCTGGACGTACAGCGCGCGGACCGGCCCGGCCGCGGCCAGCGCGTCCGGCACCAGCCCGTGCTCGTCGGTCTCGATCGGCACCAGCTCGACGCCGAGGCGGGCGGCGAGGCCCTTCACCACCGGGTAGGTCAGCGACTCGACCGCGAGCCGTTCCCCCACCGGCACGAACGCGGCGACCGCGGCCGCGATGGCCTGGCGTCCGGTGCCGGTGAAGAGGATGTTCGCCCGGTCCGGCCGCCAGTCGCCGCGGGTGAGCAGCGTCGCCGCGGCCTGCCGGGCCGACGGCGTGCCCGCGGCGCCGATCGGGTGCAGGGCGGCGGTGAGGACGTCGTCGCGAAGCAGGGGTTGCAGCGCCTGGGCGAGCTTCGCGGATTCCCCGGGCAGGACGGCGAAGTTGAGCTCGAGGTCGACGCGCGCGTCCCCGGGTTCGGCGAGCGCGGGTTCGGGCGGCGGTTTCGCAGCCCGCACGAACGTGCCACGCCCGACCTCGCCGACGGCCAGGCCCCGCCGGACGAGCTCGCCGTAGACGCGGGCGGCGGTCGAGCCGGCGATCCCGCGTTGCCGCGCGAAACGGCGTTGCGGCGGGAGGCGGTCGCCGGGCCGGAGGCGGCCGGCTTCGATGTCCGCGGCGAGGGCGTCCGCGACGACGCGGTAGTCGTCCATGTCCACCTTCCCGCCTTCGAGCACTCCTCAGCATGATCGCAGCCCGCTAAGTTGGCGGTGGAGGTGCCATGACCGACAAGATCTGGGCCGAAGTCGACGACTACCTCACCGGGGCGCTGCTCCCGGCCGACCCGGTGCTCGACGACGCGCTCGCGGACTCGGCCGCCGCCGGGTTGCCGCGCATCGCCGTCGCCCCCAACCAGGGCAAGCTGCTGAACCTGCTGGCCCGGCAGGCCGGGGCCCGCTCGATCCTGGAGATCGGCACGCTCGGCGGGTACAGCACGATCTGGCTGGCCCGCGCGCTCCCGGCCGGCGGCAAGCTGGTGACCTGCGAATACGAACCGCGGCACGCCGAAGTGGCCAGGGCCAACCTCGCGCGGGCCGGCTTCGGCGAGGACGTCGTCGACATCCGCGTCGGCGCCGCGCTCGACACGCTGCCGACGCTGACCGGGCCGTTCGACTTCATCTTCGTCGACGCGGACAAGAACAACCTCGCGAACTACGTGCGCGCCTCGCTGGAGCTGTCGCGGCCAGGCACGACGATCGTCGTCGACAACGTCGTCCGGCAGGGCCGGGTGACCGACGCGACGAGCACCGACCCGGACATCATCGGCGCGCGGGAGATGTTCGACGTCCTCGCCGCCGAACCGCGGCTGGACGCGACCGCCGTGCAGACCGTGGGCGCCAAGGGGCACGACGGGTTCGTGCTGGCCCTGGTCCGCTGACTCAGCGCGGCGGCCGCACCACCGGCGGCGGGCCCCCGGCGACCGGCCGGGCCGGCTGCCCTTGGGACGCCGTCGCCGTGTACGCGCGCCAGATGTCCGCCGGGACGACGTCGCCGGTGAGCTTCTCGCCGTTGGCGTCCTTCAACCGGCGTTCGTCGTCGGAGCCGATCCACACCGCGGTCGCCAGCCGCGGGGTGTAGCCGACGGCCCAGGCGTCCTGGTTGCCCTGGCCGCTGTGGTGCTCGGCCTCGCCGGTGCGCAGCGCGGCGCCGCTGCCGTCGGTGAGGGTGCCGGTGACGTCCCGGGCGATGCGGCGGCTCTCGTCGCCGTCATCGTCGAACGCGGGCACCGCGGTGTCGGTGTGCTCCCAGACGACCGCGCCGCTCTCGTCCCGCACCTTCGCCACCAGGTGCGGGGTGGTGCGGCGGCCGTCGGCGGCGAACGTCGCGTAGGCGCCCGCCAGGTCGAGCGGCCGCAGCGGGTACCGGCCGATCGCGATGCCCGGCCCGATGAGGAAGCCGTCCTTCTCGCGCATCGTCGGCGTGCCGTCGACGGTCTCGGGGATGCCCGCCTGCCGCGCGGTCTCGCTCAGCGCGTCCGGCCCGAGCTTCTTCGCCAGCGCGATGAACGTCCCTTGGGCGTGCGCCTGCATCGCCGTGCGCGGTGTGCACTTCAGGCCGCAGATCTCCGGGTACTTGAACTTCTCGCCGAGGAACTCCTGCTCTTCGGGCGCCGCGACCGGCGCGTCCGGGCCGTAGCCGCGGCGCAGGGCGGCGGCGAGCGTGAACGGGTAGAACGCCGAGCCCGCCGCGTGCGGGGTGCTCGCGTAGTCGCGGACGCCCTGGTCGCCGCCCTGGTAGGCGCGGACGGCGCCGGTCTTCGGGTCGACGGAGACGACCGCGCCGCGGAACTCCTTCGGCTCGCCCTTCAGCCTGTCCTGCAACGTCTTCTTCGCGGCGTCCTGCAGGCCGCGGTCCAGCGTCGTCTCGACGGTCAGGTCGCCCTGCTGGAGCCGCCCGAGCGGGAAGCCGTCCTGTTCCAGTTCGGCGAGGACCTGCTGCTTGACGTGGTATTCGTCGTAGCCGATCCGCCCGGCCCGGGTCTCGGACGGCGACTGGATTTCGGCACCCGGGTAGGCCATGGGCTCGCCGGGCGGCACGTACCCGCGGCTCTTGAGCTTGTCCCGGACGTACTCCCAGCGCCGCGCGGCGTGCGCGTCGCCGGAGGCGGCCGGGTCGTGCACCGACGGCGACTGGATCATCCCGGCGAGGAAGGCGGCTTCGCTCCACGTCATCGAGTCGTCGAGCTTCTTGCCGAAGTAGGCGTTCATCGCCGCGGCGGGGCCGAACGTGCCGCGGCCGAAGGAGATGATGTTGACGTAGCTTTCGAAGATCTGTTCCTTGCTCTGCTCCTGGGTGATCTTCGTGGACAGGACGAGCTCCGCGAACTTGCGGCCGATCGTCGCGTCGTCGTCGCCGGTGGACTTCTTGATGTACTGCTGGGTGATCCCGGACCCGCCGCCGACGCCGGTGAGGAACGCGCGGCCGATGCCGGTCGGGTCGAAGCCCTGGTTGTCCCAGAAGGTCGGGTCCTCGGTGGCGATGATGGCGTCACGCAGCTTCGCGGGCACCTGCGAGTAGGGCACGAAGGTCCGGTCCCCGTCGGCGGGGACGACCTTGAGCAGCGGCGAGCCGTCGGAGTAGGTGAGCACGACGGTCTTGTCCAGCCCGGCGAGGACCTCTTGCGGGCTGCGGACGTCGAGCACGAGGTAGGCGACCCAGAAGGCGATCAGCGGAACACCGACGAGCGTGCCTGCGGTCCAATAGGCGATCCGCCGGAGGCGGCGCCATCGACGGCGGCGCGGGGTGTCCGGCTTCTCCGGGGTTTCGGCTTCGTCCTCGGTCGGCAAGGTCACGAATGGATGACGGCCGGACGGGTGAAGAGGTTCTGTGGAGAACTACCGAGGGTTGTTCGAATCCTGTCAAGACGGGTTCACGAGAGGAACCCATCCCGGCCTCGCGCCACACCCGAAGACTCCGAACTCGACCTTGACGCCCAGAGGAAGTTACGAGTCACTGTCGGAGGGCGCCCTCTGGTCCTTGATCGAGAAACCTGCTGACCGCGATGCGCAACGTCGATCCTGAGACGATCCGCGAGCATCTCGTCGAGATCGGTCGCACCGTCTTTCCACCCAAGCAAGTGCTCGCCGTCGTGACCGGCTGGGAGCGGACCAGTTTTACGACCATGGAGGCACAGCGCGTCCTGACCAAGGTCGGCTTTGTCTGCCGTCGCGCTGGACAGGCCGCGGACGGGCGTGGTGGCCGGCTTTGACAGACCGAACCCGAAATCTCGCTCGACGAGAGGGTTGCCAGTCTGGAGACAGCACTCACCGTGGCCAATGAAGCGATCGCCGGACTATCCGCCCGAGTAGCCGAACTCGAACGAAAGAACTGAACTCCAGAGGCACCCGCAACAACGAACACCGAATACTCGCGGCCGGGCCGGCCGTCGGACAGCCACGTTCGTCACAAGACTCGGTCAGGAGAGGAACGCGCGCAGGAGGGACGCCGTGCCTTCGATGTGCTCGGCCATCGCCTGGCGGGCGGCCGGCGCGTCGCCGGCCAGGATCGCGTCGACGATCGCCTCGTGCTGGGCGTTCGAGTGCTCGAGGTTGGGCGGCAGCAGCGGGATGCGGTCGAGCAGCTGGTTGACGCGGGTGCGGGCGTCGGCCATCGCCGTGGTCAGGGAGCCGGACGCCGTCACCTCCGCGATCGCCAGGTGCAGGCGGGAGTCCTTGCGGCGGTAGTCGTCGAGGTCCGCGCCGGCGGCTTCGGCGAGCGTGCCGGTGAGGTGGCGGCGGTCGGCCGGGCTCAGCGACCGGGCGGCGGCCATCTCCGCCGCGCCCGTCTCGAGGACGTACCGGAGGCACAACGCGTCCTCCAGGCCGACGGCGTCGATCTTGCCGTCGGGTGCCGGCGGTCCGGGCAGCGTGTCGTTCACGAAAGTGCCGCCATAACGGCCTCGCCGTGACTCCACGTAACCGGCGTCGGAGAGGGCGCGGATGGCTTCGCGCAGCGTCACGCGGCTGACCCCGAGGCGCTCGGCCAGCTCGCGTTCCGACGGCAGCCGCTCCCCCGCGCCGACCACGCCCAGGCGGATGGCCTGCAGCAGCCGCTCGACGGTTTCCTCGAAGGCGTTGCCCGCGCGGACCGGCCGGAACAGCGCTTCACCGGCATTCACCACCGAGGTCGGTTCCATCCCGCGAGTTTAGGCCGCAGTGGCACCTTCGGAGTGGCCAGACCCGGTCGCTGTCGGTGACACTGGGGTTCGCGGTGCGGAAAACCGGTGGAACCGGACGGCCACGGTCGGCGACGATGGCACCACCGACACCGAACATCGACGCAGGGGGCGATCCGGTGCACTTCCTGATGGCGGAAGACCTGGTCCACGAACGGGAGGACGAGCTGCGCCACGGCGTGCGCAACCACCCGCCGAGCCGGGAGCTGCCGAGCCGCAGCCCGGGAACGCGGAAACAGCAGCTGGGCTGGCGCCTGGTCGAGGTGGGACTGCGGCTGGCGGTGGAGCCGGAGGACCGCCGGAACTGAGCCGCCGCGTCAGCACTCGATGACGTTCACCGCCAAGCCGCCGCGGGCGGTTTCCTTGTACTTCACGCTCATGTCCGCGCCCGTCTCGCGCATCGTCTTGATCGCCTTGTCCAGCGTCACCACGTGGCTTCCGTCGCCGCGCATCGCCATGCGCGCGGCGTGGATCGCCTTCGACGCTCCCACCGCGTTGCGCTCGATGCACGGGATCTGGACCAGGCCGCCGACCGGATCACAGGTGAGTCCGAGGTGGTGCTCCACCCCGATCTCCGCCGCGTTCTCCACCTGGGCCGGCGTGCCGCCCAGCACCTCCGTCAGCCCGGCCGCCGCCATCGCCGACGCCGAACCCACTTCGCCCTGGCAGCCGACCTCGGCGCCCGAGATCGAGCCCGTCTGCTTGAGGATCGAGCCGATCGCGCCCGCCGTGAGCAGGAACGTCACGATCCCGTCGTCGGTCGAGTGCCGGATGAACCGCTGGTAGTAGTGCAGGACCGCCGGGATGATGCCGGCCGCGCCGTTGGTCGGGGCCGTGACCACACGCCCGCCCGCGGCGTTCTCCTCGTTGACCGCGAGGGCGTACAGGCTCACCCAGTCCATCGCGTACAGCGGGTCGTCCGCGCCGTCTTCGGCGAGCAGCTTCTCGTGCAGCGAACGCGCGCGCCGCGGCACCTTCAGGCCACCCGGCAAGACGCCTTCGTGGGTACAGCCGTTGCGGACGCACTCCGCCATGACCGCCCAGATCGCCAGCAGCCCGTCCCGGACCTCCTCGCGCGAACGCCAGGACAGCTCGTTCGCCAGCATGATCTCGCTGATCGGCTTGCCGGTGGACGCGCAGTGCCCGAGCAGGTCCGCGCCGGTGCGGAACGGGTACGGCACCGGCGTCGAGTCTTCGACGAACACCGTGTCCGTCTCGTACGACTCGTCGCGGACGAACCCGCCGCCGACCGAGTAGTACGTGCGCTCGCGCAGCAGCGAGCCCGACGCGTCGAACGCGCGGAAGACCATGCCGTTGGGGTGCGCGGGCAAGGACTTGCGGCGGTGCATGGTGAGGTCGGTGTCCTCGTCGAACGCGATCTCGTGCGTGCCGCCCAGGAGCAGCCGGCCCGATTCGCGGATGGCCGAGATGCGCACCGGCACGGTGTCCGTGTCGATCTCTTCGGGACGCTCGCCCGACAGCCCGAGCAGGACGGCTTTGTCGCTGCCGTGGCCGAACCCGGTCGCGCCGAGCGAGCCGAACAGCTCGGCCTGGACGCGGGACACCGAGGCGAGGTCGTCGCCGAGTCCGTCCACAAAGGTCAGTGCCGCTCGCATCGGCCCGACGGTGTGGGAGCTCGACGGGCCGATGCCGATGGAAAACAGGTCGAAGACGCTGATCGCCATTGATCCGCCCCTTCCTATCGCGCCAGCAGGGAGCTGGCTTCTTGCGCGGCCGGGCCCTGGTCGGCGAGGTGCTGCAGGTTCTCCGGCAGCTCCTCTCCACGGTAACCCTTGGTCTGGGCGTAGAGCCGACCCGCGCGGTACGACGACCGCACCAACGGACCCGCCATCACACCCGCGAACCCCATCGCCTCCGCCGCGCGAGAGTGCTCGACGAACTCCTCCGGCTTCACCCACCGATCCACCGGATGATGCCGAGCAGAAGGACGCAAATACTGCGTGATCGTCAAAATCTCACACCCCGCATCGACCAGGTCCTGCATCGCCGGAGCCACCTCATCCGGCGTCTCACCCATACCGAGAATCAGGTTCGACTTCGTCACCAACCCGGCCTCACGCGCCTTCGTGATGACCTCCAGCGACCGCGCATACCGGAAACCAGGGCGGATCCGCTTGAAAATCCGCGGCACCGTCTCCACGTTGTGGGCCAACACCTCCGGACGCGAGCCGAACACCTCAGCCAACTGCGAAGGGTCCGCGTTGAAGTCCGGGATCAACAGCTCGACACCGGTACCGGGGTTCAACGCGTGAATCTGACGCACGGTCTCGGCGTAGAGCCAGGCGCCGCCATCGGAGAGGTCATCCCGGGCCACGCCGGTGACCGTCGAGTACCGCAAACCCATGGCCTGCACGGACTCCGCGACCTTCCGCGGCTCAGTCCGGTCCAGCTCAGCGGGCTTACCGGTGTCGATCTGACAGAAGTCACACCGCCGGGTGCATTGGTCCCCACCGATCAGGAACGTGGCCTCACGGTCTTCCCAGCACTCGTAGATGTTGGGACAACCGGCCTCTTCACACACCGTGTGCAGACCCTCGCGACGCACGAGACCCTTGAGTTCGGTGAACTCCGGCCCCATCCGCACCCGCGTCTTGATCCACGACGGCTTCTTCTCGATCGGCGTCTCACTGTTGCGAACCTCGAGACGCAGCAGCTTCCGGCCCTCGGGCGACGCGCTCATCGGGAAAGGTCCGCGTACAGCGGGTGCTTCTTGGCCAGCGTTTCGACGCGGTCGCGCAGCTTCGAGCGCAGGGCGTCGTCGAAGTCCGGCTTGAGGGCTTCGGCGATGACGTCGGCGACCTCGGCGAAGTCGTCGGCCTGGAAGCCGCGGGTGGCCAGCGCCGGCGTGCCGATGCGCAGGCCCGAGGTGATCATCGGCGGGCGCGGGTCGAACGGGACGGCGTTGCGGTTGACCGTGATGCCGACCTCGTGGAGGCGGTCCTCGGCCTGCTGACCGTCCAGAGTGGACTGGACGAGGTCGACGAGCACCAGGTGAACGTCGGTGCCACCGGTCAGCACGCGCACCCCGGCGTCGGCGCAGTCCGCCTGCGACAGCCGCGCGGCCAGGATCCGCGAGCCTTCCAGGGTGCGCCGCTGGCGCTCCTTGAACTCCTCGCTCGCGGCGATCTTCAGCGCGACGGCCTTGGCCGCGATGACGTGCTCGAGCGGGCCGCCCTGCTGGCCGGGGAACACCGCCGAGTTGATCTTCTTCGCCAGCTCCTCGCGCGACAGGATGAGGCCGCCGCGCGGGCCGCCGAGGGTCTTGTGCGTGGTCGTGGTGACGATGTCGGCGTGCGGCACCGGCGACGGGTGCAGCCCGGCCGCGACCAGCCCGGCGAAGTGCGCCATGTCCACCATCAGGCGAGCGCCGACGAGGTCGGCGATGCGGCGGAACTCGGCGAAGTCGAGCTGACGCGGGTACGCGGACCAGCCGGCGATGATCAGCTTCGGCTGGTGCTCGACGGCCAGGCGCTCGATCTCCGCGAGGTCGACGATCCCGGTCTCTTTGTCGACGTGGTAGGCGACGACGTTGTAGAGCTTGCCCGAGAAGTTGATCTTCATCCCGTGCGTCAGGTGGCCGCCGTGCGCCAGGTCGAGGCCGAGGATCGTGTCGCCCGGCTTGAGCACGGCGAACATCGCGGCCGCGTTGGCCTGCGCGCCCGAGTGCGGCTGGACGTTGGCGTGCTCGGCGCCGAAGAGGGCCTTCGCGCGGTCGATGGCGAGCTGCTCGACGACGTCGACGTGCTCGCAGCCGCCGTAGTAGCGGCGGCCCGGGTAGCCCTCGGCGTACTTGTTGGTCAGCACCGAACCCTGCGCCTCGAGCACGCCCACCGGGGCGAAGTTCTCGGAGGCGATCATCTCCAGGGTCGACTGCTGGCGGGTGAGCTCGTCGGCGACGGCCGCGGCGACCTCGGGGTCGACGTCGGCGAGGTGAGCGTCGAAAGTCGTCATCAGTTCTCCTGGGTGTGCGCGGCGTACGCGGCGGCGTCGAGCAGGTCCGGCACGTCCCCGGTCAGACGCACCTTCAGGAGCCATCCTTCGGTGTACGGGTCGGAGTTGATGACCTCGGGGGTGTCCGATGTGGTGCCGTTCACCTCGACGACCTCGCCGGAGACCGGCGCGTACAGCTCGCTGACCGACTTGGTCGACTCGACCTCGCCGAACACCTCGCCCGCGGTGATCGTCGAGCCCGCGTCGGGCAGCTGGACGAACACGATGTCGCCGAGCGACTCGGCGGCGAAGGCGGTGATGCCCACGGTCGCGACGCCGTCTTCGACGGACAGCCACTCGTGTTCCTTGGTGTACTTCAGGTTCTCGGGGATGCTCACAGCTGGGAGTCCTTTACGCGCGGGAGTAGAAGGGCAGGGCGACGACCTCGACGGGCTCGATCCTGCCCCGGATGTCGACGGAGAGCTCGGTGCCGGGCTCGGCGTACGCCCGATCGACGTACGCCATCGCGATCGGGTAACCCAGCGTGGGCGACAGGGCGCCGCTGGTCACCTCGCCGATCTCGGTGCCGTCGGCCAGCACCGCGTAGCCGTGCCGCGGAGCACGGCGGCCGGCGCCTTTCAGCCCGACCCGCACGCGCGGGACGTCCTGCTTGGACCGCTCCTCGAGGGCCGCGCGGCCGACGAAGTCGCCCGGCTTCTCGAACTTGACGACCCGGCCGAGCCCCGCCTCGAACGGGCTCTGCTCGACGGTGAGTTCGTTGCCGTACAACGGCATCCCGGCTTCGAGGCGCAGCGTGTCGCGGCAGGCGAGGCCCGCCGGGACCAAGCCGTGCGGCTCGCCGGCCTCCAGCAGCAGCCGCCACAGCGCGGGGGCCTCGTCGGCGTCGACGAACAGCTCGAAGCCGTCTTCGCCGGTGTAACCGGTGCGGGCGAGCAGAACGTCGTGGCCCTTCACCGACGCCGGGACGCTGGCGTAGTACTTCAGCGCGTCCAGGTCGGCGTCGGTCACGGCACCCAGGATCTCGACGGCCTTCGGCCCCTGGACGGCGATCAGCGCGGTGGTCTCGGACCGGTCGTCCACGACGGCATCGAAGCCCGCGACCCGCTCGGTCAGAGCGTCCGCGACGACCTTCGCGTTGCCCGCGTTCGCGACGACCAGGTAGTGCTCGTCGGCCAGTCGGTAGACGACCAGGTCGTCCAGGACACCCCCGGACTCGTTGCAGATCATCGTGTACCGCGCCCGGCCCGGCTTGACGCCGGTCAGGTTGCCGACCAGCGCGAAGTCCAGGACGTCGGCCGCCTGCTTGCCGGTGACGTGGATTTCGGCCATGTGCGACAGGTCGAACAGCCCGGCCGCCTCGCGGACGGCCTTGTGCTCGGCCAGCTCACTGGCGTAGCGGACCGGCATGGACCAGCCGGCGAAGTCGGTGAACAGCGCGCCGAGTCCCTTGTGGACTCCGTGCAAGGAGGTTTCGCGAGACACTTTGGGCTCAGCCTTCGTAAGCGTTGAGGGGCGGGCAGGAGCACACGAGGTTACGGTCGCCGCGGGCGCCGTCGATGCGACGCACCGGGGGCCAGTACTTGTTCTTGCGCGAAACACCCGCCGGGTACACGGCCAGCTCGCGGTCGTAGGCCTTGTCCCACTCCCCGACCAGCGTCTCCGCGGTGTGCGGCGCCCCGCGCAGCGGCGACTCCTCGGCGCTCCACTTGCCGTTCGCCACCTCGTCGATCTCCGCGCGGATCGCGATCATCGCGGCGCAGAACCGGTCGATCTCGCCCAGGTCCTCGGACTCGGTCGGCTCGACCATCAGCGTGCCCGCGACCGGGAACGACATGGTCGGCGCGTGGAAGCCGTAGTCGATGAGCCGCTTCGCGACGTCGTCGACCGTCACGCCGGTCTCCTTGGTGATCTGGCGCAGGTCGAGGATGCACTCGTGCGCGACCAGGCCGTCCTGGCCGGTGTAGAGCACCGGGTAGTGGGGGGCCAGCCGCGAAGCGACGTAGTTCGCGGCCAGCACGGCGACCTTGGTGGCCGCGGTCAGGCCGGGCGCGCCCATCATCCGGACGTAGGCCCAGGAGATCGGCAGGATCGACGCCGAGCCGTAGGGCGCGCCGCTGATCGGGCCCACGCCGGTCGCCGGGCCGGCCGCGTCCAGCAGCGGGTGGTTCGGCAGGAAGGGCGCGAGGTGCGCGCGCACCGCGACCGGGCCGACGCCGGGGCCGCCACCGCCGTGCGGGATGCAGAAGGTCTTGTGCAGGTTCAGGTGCGAGACGTCGCCGCCGAACTCGCCCGGCTTGGCCAGGCCCAGCAGGGCGTTGAGGTTCGCACCGTCGACGTACACCTGGCCGCCGCCGTCGTGGACGATCTTGGCCAGCTCGTCGATGTCGTGCTCGTACACGCCGTGCGTGGACGGGTACGTCACCATGATCGCCGCCAGGGTGTCGCGGTGGGTGTCCACCTTGGACCGCAGGTCGGCGAGGTCGACGTTGCCCTCGTCGGTGCACTTCACGACGACCACGCGCATCCCGGCGAGCACCGCGGACGCGGCGTTCGTGCCGTGCGCGGACGACGGGATCAGGCAGACGTCGCGAGCGTCGTCGCCGTTCGCGCGGTGGTAGGCGCGGATCGCGAGGAGGCCGGCCAGCTCGCCCTGGCTGCCCGCGTTCGGCTGCAGCGACACCTTGTCGTAGCCGGTGACCTCGGCCAGCCACTCGGCCAGCTGCGCGACGAGGACGTGGTAGCCCTCAGCGTCTTCGGCCGGGGCGAACGGGTGGATGCCGGCGAACTCTCGCCAGCTGATCGGCTCCATCTCGGTGGTGGCGTTGAGCTTCATCGTGCAGGAGCCGAGCGGGATCATGCCGCGGTCGAGCGCGTAGTCCAGGTCGGACAGCCGGCGCAGGTAGCGCAGCATCGCCGTCTCGGAGCGGTGGGTGCCGAAAACCTCGTGGCCCATGAAGCCGCTCTCGCGGGCCAGGCCGTTGGGCAGCGCGACGCCGTCTTCGACATCGGCCTCGACCTTGAACGCGTTGAGCACCTTCGCGGTGATCGCCGGGGTGCTGACCTCGTCGAACGCGACGCGGACGTGGTCCGCGTCGACGTGACCGAGGTTGATGCCGGCCTCGCGGGCGGCCGCGTGGACCTCGGCGGCCCGGCCCGGGACGCGCGCGACGACCGTGTCGAAGAAGGACTCGTGCACGACCTCGACACCGCCCGTGCGCAGGGCACCGGCGAAGCCCGCGGCGAGGCCGTGGACGCGCTGGGCGATCTTCTTCAGGCCGTCCGGGCCGTGGTAGACCGCGTACATCGCGGCCAGCACGGCGGGCAGGACCTGCGCGGTGCAGATGTTCGAAGTCGCCTTCTCGCGGCGGATGTGCTGCTCACGCGTCTGCAGCGCGAGGCGGTAGGCGGAGTTGCCGTCGGCGTCGACCGAGACGCCGACCAGGCGCCCGGGCAGCGAGCGCTCGAGCCCGGAGCGGACGGACATGTACCCGGCGTGCGGGCCGCCGTAGCCGAGCGGGACGCCGAAGCGCTGCGTCGACCCGGCGGCGACGTCGGCGCCGAACTCGCCGGGCGAGGTGATCAGCGTGAGCGCGAGGAGGTCCGCGGCGACGGTGAAGAGCGCGCCCGCGGCCTTCGCCGACTCGGAAATCGCGTGGTAGAAGCCGCGGCCGCGCAGCACACCGGACGCGCCGGGGTACTGGACGACGACGCCGAAGAACTCCTCCGGCAGGCCGGTGAGCAGGTCGCGGACCTCGACCTCGATGCCCAGCGCCTCGACGCGGGTGCGCACGACGGCGATGGTCTGCGGCAGGCACTCGGCGTCGAGGACGACCTTGTTGGACTTCGACTTGGACGCGCGGCGCATCAGCGTGACGGCTTCGGCGACCGCGGTCGACTCGTCCAGCAGGGACGCGTTCGCGGTGGCCAGGCCGGTCAGGTCGGCGACCATCGTCTGGAAGTTGAGCAGCGCTTCGAGGCGGCCCTGGGAGATTTCCGGCTGGTAGGGCGTGTACGCGGTGTACCAGGCCGGGTTCTCGAGGACGTTGCGGCGGATCACGCCGGGGGTGACGGTGTCGGAGTAGCCGAGGCCGATCATCTGCGTCATCGGCCGGTTGCGCGCGGCGAGGGCGCGCAGCTCCGCGGTGGCGTCCTCTTCGGACGCGGCGGGCGGGAGGACCAGCTCACGCGTGGCGCGGATGGCGCTCGGGACGGCGGCGCCGACGAGGGCGTCCAGGCTGCCGTAGCCGCATTCGGCCAGCATCTTCGCGCGTTCGGCCTCGGACGGGCCGATGTGGCGGGCGTCGAACTGCGTTGAAGTGATGGGGAGCTCCTCGGGCCGGGCACACGGGTGCGCTGGGAACTCCCCCTCTGTCATGGCACCTGAGAGTTTCACCGCGTGAGACGCGGCTTTCACCTTGGGTGAGGCGCGGGTGCGCCTGCTTTCCAGAGTGGCCTCGCACGAAGCGGTAACAGGTACCTGAGAGATTCTGGGGAGTTTGCTCCTTCGGTGCCCCACCGGTTTCGTGGGGGCTCTCCCGCCTCGGCTCTACGGCCCGATCTGCAGTTGTGACGGTCACGGTACCTGCCGGGTTCGAGGTCCGTCTACTTCACCCGGGCAACGCCACATCACCCTTCGATCCCGCCTCGACCGGCGCCTGATCGCGGCCGCGGCCGGCGTAGAAGACTGATCCGCTGGAGGAACCTGTTCCGGCGCGGTGCCTGAGCGGAGTCGCCGGCGGTTCGGCGTTCGTCGACGGCGCCGATCTGCTCATGCCGCTCCGAGGTCTCCGAAGAAGAGGTCGCAGACTGCTCGGACCTGCCCGCCGGTTCATGGATCGACTCGATGCCCCATCCCTTGAAACTGGAGCGGCCTCCCGGCTCGCGGGCCTTGAGGTGCATCCGATACGACACGAGGAGGGAGCAGCACACGGCCACGGCGATGAGCGCGACGGCCCACAGAGCGGGGCAGACATGCCCTTGAGGACCGAAACGACAGTGCTGATGATCGACACGCGAGCCGACGACTGGTCCTCCCCAGTTATCAGGTGCGCTCGTGTTCGTCGGCCAGAATACCTCGCGATGTGTGCTAGCCGTGAGCGACCCGCCGCACGACGCCCCCGGCCAGCGCCGGGGGCCGGCGGACCCGGCCCGAGGGCAGGACCAGGCGTTTCAGCGGCCCGCCCACCGGCACCGGCGGGTGCCCGGCGCCCAGCAGCACCTGCTCGACGAGCTGCTCGGCGAACCAGGCCACCGAGTCGTTGAGCCGGTCCAGCGAGGGGCGGTCGCCGTCGAAGACGTCCTCGTCGGCGAGCGTGACCTCGAAGTACGCGCAGCCCGGCGGGACCGAGATCGCTTCCTCGATCGCCCGCGCGCCCGCGAGCGGGTCGGCGAACCCCGCTTCGAGCAGCGGCTCGCGGTAGATCCGCGCTGCCCGCTCGCGCATGCGGGGGCCGTAGCGGACGACGACCGGGAGCCGCCCGGTCAGGTCCGGCACGGCCAGCCCGTGCAGCAGCATGATCGGCGGCACCGAGTGCACCAGGCGCGGCGCGGGTTCGGCCAGCTCGCGGGCGGTGATCCGGACGCGGTCGGCCATCGCGTCCGGGAGGCCGAAGTAGCGGAAGTCGACGTTGCCGAACCCGAGCCCGTCGGCGACGAGCGACGCCAGCAGCTCGCCGTACCCCCAGATCGGCGACAGCACCACGACCGGCGGCGCGGCGACCACGGGCGACGGCGCCGGCGGGCGCGTCGCCTCCTGTTCGGGCACCTGGATGACCAGCCGCGGCGGCTCGTGCCAGTCGTGCACCTCGGCGACCCGCCAGTAGAGCCCGAGCGGCCGCCACAGCTCACCGAGGATGTCGTGCTCGATGATCCGGCGCACCTCGGCGTCGTCGTGCGGGAAGTCCCGCGGCGGCACGATCCCGACGTAGTGGTGGTAGGTGATGCGGACCTCGTCACCGCGGGTGGCGGAGCGGATCCGCATCTCCCAGTCGATCGGCGACGCGGCGATGGCGTTGGCGACCTGGGTGCCGGGCGAGGAGTAGACGAGCGCGGTGGCCTGCCGGAGGAACTGCCCGGCCTGCTCGATGCCCTCGCGCAGCGACTTCGCGGCCTGGGCGACGTGCACCGGGCTGGCGAGGGAGTCGGGCAGCACGCCGGCGACGCGCAGCAGCTCGGCTTCGGTCAGCCCGGTGACCTCGGCGAGCTGGGCCCAGTGGTCGAAGACGGTGACCTTGGGCGCGTGCCGGTGCTCGATCCAGCTGCGCAGGGTGGAGGTGGGGACGCCGACGCGCCGCGCGGCCTCGTCCAGGGAGAGGCCCCGCGAGCGGATCCCGGTCCGGACCGCTTCCGCCCACTCGCCGGCGCGCCAGTGCGTCACCTCACAAAGCTAACGAAACCCGCTAGCTTTGCGCAGGGACGAATCGCCCACCCGCGCCCGACGCTGTGAGCATGACCACCACCATCATCGCCCTCACGCTCATCGTCGGCGTGCTCACCTTCGCCGCCGGTGCCTTCCTCGCCTCCGAAATCGCCGTCCGCGTGCTGCGGCGCCGCGAACGGCTCGTTTCCGAAGAGCGCAAGAAGCTCAACGCCGCCTGGACCTACCTCCGGGAGGTCTACGGCGTCAAGAAACCGACGCGCCGTTAGATCGGGGTGACGTACGCGCCGGAGATGCCGCCGTCGACCAGGAACTGGGAGGCCGTGATGAAGCTGGCGTCGTCGCTGGCCAGGAACGCCACCGCCGCCGCGATCTCCTCCGGCTCGGCGAACCGGCCGACCGGCACGTGCACCAGCCGCCGCGCCGCGCGTTCCGGGTCCTTCGCGAACAGCTCCTTCAGCAGCGGCGTGTTCACCGGCCCCGGGCACAGCGCGTTGACGCGGATGTTCTCCCGCGCGAACTGCACGCCCAGCTCGCGGCTCATCGCCAGCACGCCGCCCTTCGATGCGGTGTAGGAGATCTGCGACGTCGCCGCGCCCATCACCGCCACGAACGACGCCGTGTTGATGATGGAACCCTTGCCCTGGCGCTGCATGTGCGGCAGCACGGCCTTGCAGCAGTGGTACACCGACGTCAGGTTGACCCGCTGCACCCGCTCCCACGCCTCGATGCCGGTGGTCAGGATGGAGTCGTCCTCGGGCGGTGAGATCCCCGCGTTGTTGAACGCGACGTCGACCGAGCCGAACTGCTCGACCGTGCTGTGGAACAGGTTCTCGACCTGCTCGGCGTCGGTCACGTCGGTCTGGATGAACGCGCCGCCGATCTCGTCGGCCGCGGCTTTGCCCGAATCCGGCGTCAGGTCGCCGATGACGACCTTCGCGCCTTCGCTCGCCAGGCGGCGGGCCGAGGCGAGCCCGATGCCGCTCGCGCCGCCGGTGATCACCGCGACGCGGCCTTCGAAACGCTGGACCATTACTCCTCCGTGCTGAGAAAGACGTTCTTGGTTTCGGTGAACGCCGCCGCGGCGTCGGGGCCCAGCTCGCGGCCGAGGCCGGACTGCTTGAAGCCGCCGAACGGCGTCCAGTAGCGCACCGAAGAGTGCGAGTTCACCGACAGGTTGCCGGCTTCGACGCCGCGCGCCACGCGGAACGCGCGGCCGGCGTCGCGGGTCCAGATCGACCCGGACAGGCCGTACTCGGTCGCGTTGGCCATCCGGACCGCGTCGGCCTCCTCCGCGAACGGCACTACGGCGACGACCGGGCCGAACACCTCCTCCGCCACGGCGGGGTGCCGCAGGTCGGGCGGGGTGAGGACGGTCGGCGGGAACCAGTAGCCGGGGCCCGTGGGAGCACTGCCGCGGAACGCGACGGGCGCGTCGTCCGGCACGTACGACGCCACCTTTTCCCGGTGCGAAGCCGAGATCAGCGGCCCCATCTCGGTCTTCTCGTCGCCGGGGTCGCCGACGACGACGCCGTGCACCGCGGGCTCGAGCAGTTCCATGAAGCGGTCATACGCGCTCGCCTGCACCAGGATCAGCGACCGCGCGCAGCAGTCCTGGCCCGCGTTGTCGAAGACGCCGTAGGGCGCGGTCGCCGCGGCTTTCTCCAGGTCGGAGTCGGCGAAGACGATGTTCGCGTTCTTGCCGCCCAGCTCCAGCGTCACGCGCTTCACCTGCGCCGCGCAGCCCGCCATGATCTCCTTGCCGACCTCGGTCGAGCCGGTGAAGACGACCTTGCGCACGTCCGGGTGGTCCACGAACCGTTGGCCGACCACGGATCCCTTGCCGGGCAGCACCTGGAAGACGTCCTCCGGGATGCCCGCCTCGCGCGCCAGCTCGGCCAGCCGGATCGCGGTCAGCGGCGTCAGCTCGGCGGGCTTGAGGACGACGGTGTTGCCGGCGGCGAGCGCGGGCGCGAACCCCCAGCCGGCGATCGGCATCGGGAAGTTCCACGGCACGATCACGCCGACCACGCCCAGGGGCTCCTGGAACGTGACGTTGACCCCGCCCGGCACCGGGATCTGCTTGCCGATCAGGCGTTCCGGCGCCGCGGAGTAGTAGTTGAGGACGTCACGGACGTTGCCCGCCTCCCAGCGGGCGTTGCCGATGGTGTGCCCGGAGTTCTCGACCTCCAGCCGTGCGAGGTGCTCGATGTCGGCTTCGACGGCGTCGGCGAAGCGGCGCAGCAGCCGCGCGCGGTCGCCGGGGGTGACGTCGCGCCACGCCGGGAACGCCGCCCGCGCGCGGGCGATCGCCGCGTCGGTCTCCTCGGCGCTGGTCAGCGGAACCGTCCGCACCACCTGCTCGGTGGCGGGGTTCAGGACGTCGAACGTGCTGGTCATGGCCTCTCCTCGGTCGCGTCGACGAGAGCCGCGAAGAGCCGCACGTCGTCGCTGTCCTGCTCGGGGTGCCACTGGACGCCCAGGGTGAACTCACCGGGCACCTCGGCGGCTTCGATGGTGCCGTCGGCGGCCCAGCCGACCGGTTCCAGGCCGGCGCCGAGCCGGTCGACGGCCTGGTGGTGGTAGCAGAGCGTCTTGGTCTCGGACCCCAGGATCGCCGCCGCGCGGCTGCCTTCGGCCAGGGTGACGGTCCCCCGGCCGAACGTCGCCGGCGCGGGCTGGTGCTCGGTGGACTCCGTCGCCTCCGGCAGGTGCTGGACCAGCGTTCCGCCGAGCGCGACGCTCATCACCTGCAGGCCGCGGCACACGCCGAGCACGGGCTTCCCCGCCGCCCGCGCCGCCGCGAACAGGCCGAACTCGAACGCGTCCCGCTCCGGCCGGGTGTAGGTCGCGGGGTGCGGCTCCTGGCCGTAGCGCTCCGGTTCGACGTCGGCGCCGCCGGTGAGCACCAGGCCGTCCACTGTGGACACGAGCCGGTCGTACGCGTCGGACACCGGCGGGAGCAGCACCGGGATGCCGCCGGCCGCGACGACGCAGTCGACGTAGACCCGGTGCAGCAGCACGGCTTCGGTCTCCCAGACCAGGAACTTCGCGGGTTCCAGGTAGCTGGTCAGGCCGATGACGGGCTTAAAGTCGCTCGAAGCCACGGATCAGCTCCCAGTCGGTGACGGCGGCGTTGTAGGCGTCGATCTCGATCTTCGCCGCGTTCAGGTAGTGGTCGACGACGTCGTCGCCGAAGGCTTCGCGCGCCAGGGCGCTCTGCGCGAGGGCCGCGGCGGCCTCGGGCAGCGTCGTCGGCACGGTGCGGCGGTCGGAGTGGTAGGCGTTGCCGGTGAAGGGTTCTTCCAGCTCCAGCTCGTTCTCGATGCCGTGCAGGCCGGCGGCGATGAGCGCGGCGACGGCGAGGTACGGGTTGACGTCCCCGCCCGGCACGCGGTTTTCGACGCGCAGCGACTCGCCGTGCCCGACGACGCGCAGCGCGCACGTCCGGTTGTCGGTGCCCCAGGCGATCGCCGTCGGGGCGAAGCTGCCGGGGACGAACCGCTTGTAGGAGTTGACGTTCGGCGCCAGGAAGTAGGTCAGCTCGTGCAGCCCGGCCAGCTGGCCGGCGAGGAACTGCTCCATCAGCGTCGAGAAGCCGTGCTCGTGGTCCCCGGCCAGGACGGCGCGGCCCTCGGTGGAGCGCAGGCTGATGTGGATGTGGCAGGAGTTGCCTTCGCGCTCGTTGTACTTCGCCATGAAGGTGAGGCTCTTGCCCTCCTGCGCGGCGATCTCCTTGGCACCGTTCTTGTAGACGCTGTGGTTGTCGCAGGTGGAGAGCGCGTCGGTGTAGCGGAAGGCGATCTCCTGCTGGCCCGGGTTGCACTCGCCCTTGGCGGACTCGGGGTAGAGCCCGGCGCCGGCCATGTCGTTGCGGATGCGGCGCAGCAGCGGCTCGAGGCGCGCGGTGCCGAGCATCGAGTAGTCGACGTTGTACTGGTTGGCGGGCTTGAGGCCGTGGTAGCGCTTGTCCCAGGCGGCTTCGTAGGTGTCGTCGAAGACGATGAACTCGAGCTCGGTGCCGACGAAGGCGGCGAGCCCGCGCTCGGCGAGCCGCTCGAGCTGCCGGCGCAGGATCTGCCGCGGCGACATCGGGACGGGGCCGCCTTCGACGCGCTCGACGTCGGCGAGGACCAGCGCGGTGCCTTCGTGCCACGGGATTTCGCGCAGGGTCTCGAGATCGGGACGCAGCACGAAGTCGCCGTAGCCGCTGTCCCAGGACGAGAGCGCGTAGCCGTCGACGGTGTTCATGTCGACGTCCACGGCCAGGAGGTAGTTGCAGGCCTCGGTCGCGTGGCCGACGACCTCGTCCAGGAAGTACTCCGCCGAGCAGCGCTTGCCCTGGAGCCTGCCCTGCATGTCCGTGATCGCGACGAGCACCGTGTCGATCGTGCCCGCGTCCACGCGCGCCCGGAGGTCGTCGAGCGTGAGCATGCCTCGCCTGCGTGCCATCAGCCGCCCCAAAGGTTTGATGCGAATCCTTTGCGGCTTCTTCCTACCCGGTCGCAGCCGCGCGGTCAACCGGAACAAAGGTATTTTGTTGACCCATTGACTGAGGCTGTCAGACTAGTACCGCGGGCCTCGGACGCCCGCCACCGGTATGTGCGGTTTGCCCGGCTGAGAAGAGTCTGTGAATTCGCCTCACCGGGAGGAATCCCGGGTACTCCGGCGTTGAACCGGGCAGGAGAGGTGAGATCGATGACCACAGCATTCACGCAGCAGAGCACGATCGGACAGCAGCAGGCGCGGCCGCAGCTGCCCACCCTGCCCACCGGCTGGCCGATCGGTTCCTACGAGTCCTACGAGCAGGCGCAGCGCGCGGTCGACCACCTCGCGGGCGCGGACTTCCCGGTCACCGACGTCACGATCGTGGGCGTGGAGCCGCTGCTCGTCGAGCGCATCGCCGGCAAGCTGTCCTGGGGCAAGGTCCTCGGCAGCGCGGCGACGTCCGGCGCCATGTTCGGTCTGTTCCTCGGCCTGGTCCTCAGCTTGCTGAACCCGGGTGCCGGGCTGGTGCCGATCGTGCTCGGCCTCGTCGCCGGCCTCGGCTTCAACCTGCTCTTCGGGGCGCTCGGCTACGCCGTGAACCGCAACAAGCGCGGGTTCGTCTCGCAGAGCCAGCTGGTCGCCCGCCGGTACGACGTGCTGTCGCAGCCGCGCAACGCCGAGAAGGGCCGCGCCCTGCTGGCGGACCTCGCGGCCCGCAGCGCCTTCGGCCACTGACGCACTGACGCACTGACGCACTGACGAGCGAAGGCCACCTCCCCCGGGAGGTGGCCTTCGTCGTGCCTGGGGACAACTCCGCCGGCGGTCCCGGGAACTGTCGGTGCCCGCCGGTAGCGTGGAAAACGGGGGCTGCTCAGCTCCCCGACGCCACCGCGGGAGCGTCCGGAGTCCCCGTCGGATCCGGGGTCCCCGCCGGGCGGCCCGAGCGCAGCAGCTCACCCCAGCGCGCCCGGTCGTACTCGGCCGGCGGCGTCTGCGCCAGGAACTCGCGCAGGATCCGCAGGAACCGCTCCGGGTCGGACCGGTGCGGGAAGTGCCCGGCTCCCTCGAACAGCACCAGCCTGCTGCCCGGCATCGCCCGGTGCGCGCGCCGCGCGTGGCCGCTCGGCACCACCCGGTCCTCCGTGCCCCACACCAGCAGCGTCGGGATCCCCTCGGTCAGGTAGCAGCGGTCCAGCATGTTGACGACCTGGCCGCGCCAGTCGACGACCGAGCGCAGCGTGCGCAGGAACGCCGAGCGCGTGCTCGGCTCGAGCAGGCGGACGTAGCGGGTCAGCACGTAGTCGAGGTCCGGGCCGAGCCCCAGGCCCTCCGACACCCGCAGCAGCTCGGCGAACCCGCGCAGCACCGGCAGCACCGGCCGGCTGCCCAGCAGCGGCAGCACCAGTCCCGCGCCCGGCGCGGCGGCCAGCCGCAGCAGCGGGTGCACGCTCGCCCCGACCCCGCCCGAGCCGACCAGGACGAGGCGTTCGCAGCGTTCCGGGAACTGGTAGGCGAACTGCATCGCGACCCCGCCGCCGAGCGAGTGCCCGACGACCGTCACCCGGTCGACGTCGAGCGTGGTCAGCAGGTCGCGCATGCCGCAGGCGTAGGCGGCGACGGAGTAGTCGGCGCGCGGCTTGGCCGAGGCGCCGTGGCCGAGCAGGTCGGGCGCGATCACCGTGTGGTCGGCCGACAGCGAGGCGAGCAGGTCCAGCCAGGTCGCCGAGTCGTCGCCGATGCCGTGCAGGAACAGCAGAGCGGGTCCGCTCCCGGCGATCCGGTAGGCGCGCTCGTACCCGTGGACGACCCGTGTGCGCGGGGCGAAGGTGTCCGCCCCGACCTCCGTGAGTGGCACCGGTCCAGCTCAGCACGTCCGCGTTCGCGGGACGTTTCGGGCACGTTGGCATCGGGTGAACGCCGGGAGCGGCCCCGACCCGGCTCCCGGCGTTCGTTCCCCCGTTACTTCGTCGGCGTCGGCGTGGCCGGTGCGGACGAAGACGTCGGTGCGCTGGACGGGGAAGGCGGGACCGTCACCTTGGGGATCGCCGCGCTGAACGGCACGCCCGCGTCCTCGCGGCAGGCCGAGCGGTACCCGTTGTAGCCGTTGTAGTTGCCCTGGTCGTCGGTGACGCCCTGCTCGATCTTCGGCCGCGGGAACCGGTTGTCCGCCCCGATCTTCTCCTTGGTCCCGCTCGAGCGCTCGCAGCCGTAGCGGGTCAGCGTGAGCGGCCGGCCCTGTTCGTCGTAGAGGTAGACCTCGGTCAGCGGCTTGCCGTCGGCGTCGAAGGCGTAGACGTTCTCGACCTCGGCGCCGCCGTAGGTCAGCTGCTCGTTGCCGTACCGGTCGGACGACGGGTAGTACGACGGCGAGCTCGTGTAGGAGCGCCCGTGCGAGATCAGGTCGACAGCCGCGCCGAAACCGCCCAGGATGCCGCCGATGACGAACGCCGAGATCGGCACGGCCAGCCACAGCAGCCGCCGGTCACCGCGCACGCGCGGACCCGCCCACACCGCCGCGACACCCGCGAGCAGCAGGAACGGCAGCAGCAGCACCGCGCTGCGGGACCGCAGCATCAGCAACAGCCCGAAGGCGATCAGCACGACGGCGCACAGGATCCACCACGCCGGCTTGAGCGACGCGAGGTAGCTCATCGCCTTCCCGGAGTCCTCCTGCTCGCGCCCCTTGGCGAGGGCCTGCCGCAACCACACCACCTCCGGCAGCGCCAGCACCGGCTCGACCCCGCCGCGCAGCAGCAGGAGGAGGCTGATGACGAACACGGGCAGGAAGAGCACGGCGCCCAGCAGCCCGCTGGGGTCGACCCGCACGGCGGCGCCGAACGCGAACAGCGCGAGCGCCACGGCGCAGAGCACCAGGCCCCAGAACGCGATCCGCGGTTTCGCGAGGCTCGGCGCCTTCGCGGTGGTGAGCACCTGCGTCGCCCCTTCGGCCGCCGGCGGGTACCCGCCGGACGCGCGCAGCTCGGCGGCGTAGCTTTCGGGCGTGCCGAGCCGTTCGATCAGGGCCTCGACGCGGGCGCCCTCCCCCAGCTCGGCTTCGAGCTCCGCCAGGTGCGGGCGGACGTCTTCGAGGATTTCTTCGATCTCGCTCGCGGGCAGGTCGGCGAGCGCGGTGCGGACCCGCGCCAGATACACCCGCACGGCGGTCGGCTTGTCGCTCATGCTGCCTCTCCCAAAAGCACGTTCATCGTCGATGCGAAGCTCTGCCAGGTCTTGCCGGACTCGGCGAGGCGTTCGCGGCCCGGCTCGTTCAGGCTGTAGTACTTGCGGTGCGGGCCCTCTTCGCTGGGCACCACGTACGAGGTGAGCAGGCCGGCTTTGTAGAGCCTGCGCAACGTCCCGTACACCGACGCGTCCCCCACCTCGTCCAGGCCGGCGCTCCTGAGTCTTCGCAGGACGTCGTACCCGTAGCCGTCTTCCTCGCGGAGCACCGCGAGCACGGCGAGATCGAGCACCCCTTTGAGCAGCTGACTGATCTCCACTGCACCCTCCAGTCTTACGCATGGAAAGGTACCACGCATTGCGCAGTAGTGCGCACGGCGGAGTGCCGTCGGTGTGCCGGGTGCGGTCAGGCGGTGGGATCCACCGGGCGTTCGAAGAAGGATTCGAGGACCACGACGGTCTGCGTACCGGTGACGCCGTCGATCGCGAAGAGCCGGCGCAGCGAGGCTTGGAGCTGCTCGGTCGTCGGCGTGCGCACCTTGACCAGCAGGGCCGCCGGCCCGGCGATGACGTGCGCCTCGACCACTTCGGGCAGCGCCTCGAGAGCCGCGCGCACCGGCTCGTCCCCCATCCAGGCGTTCGCCTCGACCAGGACGTACGCCGCGACGCCGCGGCCGACCGCGGCCGGGTCGACGTCCACGGTGGTCCGGCGGATCACGCCCTGCTCGCGCAGCTTCCGGACGCGCTCGTGGGCCGCTCCAGCCGAAAGGCCGACGGCCTTGCCGAGCACGGTGTAGGCCTGCGTCGCGTCCTGCTGGAGTTCGGCGAGCAGCATGCGATCCACGTCGTCCACTACTTGACCATATCAGGTTCGGCAATACATGCTTGTCACAGAATCTCATTAGGGGTGAGCGGATGGATCTGGTCAAGACCGACTTCGAGGTGCTCGACGAGCGCTTCGCGCGCGTCAACGGTGACGAGTGGATGCAGCGCCTGCACACCGGCTGCCGCTGGACCGAGGGGCCGGCGTACTTCCCGGCCGGGCGCTACCTCGTCTTCAGCGACATCCCGAACGACCGCACGCTGCGCTGGGACGAGACGACCGGGCAGGTCGGGGTCTTCCGGCAGCCGTCGCAGTACTCGAACGGGCACACCGTCGACCGCCACGGACGGCTGATCAGCTGCGAGCAGGGCACTCGCCGCGTCACGCGGACCGAGCACGACGGCTCGATCACCGTGCTGGCCGCCGAGTTCGAGGGCAAGCGGTTCAACAGCCCGAACGACGTCGTCGAGCACTCCGACGGGTCCGTCTGGTTCACCGACCCGAGCTACGGCATCGACAGCGACTACGAGGGGTACAAGGCGGAGAGCGAGATCGGCGCGTGCCACGTGTACCGCATCGACCCGTCGGGTGCGGTGCGGATCGTCGCCGACGACTTTTCGCGGCCGAACGGGCTGGCGTTCTCGGCCGACGAGTCGCTGCTGTACATAGTGGACACCCGGCAGCAGCCGAGCCACATCCGGGTGTTCGGCGTGGGTTCCGGAGGCGAGCTGTCCGGCGGCGAGATCTTCGGGACGTGCGACAACGGCGTGTTCGACGGCGTCCGCGTGGACAGCGAAGGCCAGGTCTGGGCTGCGGCCCACGACGGCTTGCACTGCTTCGCCACGGACGGGACGCTGATCGGCAAGCTGCGGGTGCCGGAGATCTGCTCCAACTTCACGTTCGGCGGGGCGAGGGGGAACGAGCTGTTCATCACGGCGTCGAGCTCGGTCTACACGCTGCGGGTGACGGTCAACGGGGCGCGCTACCCGCGCTAGCCCGCACCCGGTCCACCACCGCGCCGCGCTGCCAAGCCCGGCTCACCCGGACCAGCCACGCCGCTTCGGCCTCGACGTCCGCGTCGGCTTCCGCCAGATCGCCCGGCTCGCCGCGCGCCGGCTCGAAGCGGCGTCCCTCGCGGCCCGCCTCGATCGCGGCGGCCAGGACCACCGCTTCGACCGTCGGCGCCAGGTCGGCGTCGCGGACGCCCGCGCGGCGGGCCGCCGTCTCCACGCGGGCCGGGAGGTCCGGGTCGAAGTGCGCGCGGAGCGCCAGGTGGCCGTCGCGGATCTCGATCACCCTGCGGTACAACGCGAATTCGGCGCCGCCCGCCAGCCCGCGGCCCGGGTCGAGCGCGATGCCCGGCACGGCCGCGCGCAACGCCGTCCACAGTGGCTCGATGCGGCGGTACGCGCGGTACGCCCGCACCCGGCCGAGCACCGACGACACCGCGGGCGACCACGCGGAGAGCGTCGCGCCCGCGGTGACGAACCCGATCGTCGTCGCGGCGAGCACCGACGACGGCAGGTCTTCGCGCGCGCCGATCCGCGCGGTCTCGGCGAGCCGGCGGACGTCGTCGACGTCCCAGAACGTCCACGCGAACGCGGCCACCACGCCGACCACCAGCAGCCAGAGCCCGGTGCGCAGCGGTCCCGGCTCGGCGTGCCACGCGCTGCGGGCGAACACCGCGATCAGCAGGCCGAGGCTGATCAGGCTGTAGCCGAGGAAGAGGATCTTGTCGGCGAGGGCGAACGGCAGGTCCGCGGACGAGAAGACCGTGTCGTCACCGACGCGTCGCGGCTTCGAGAGGGTGAAGCAGACCGCGAGCAGCACCATGGTCGCGCCGGTGAACAGCGCGTGCGGCGCGAGCCGGGCGCCTTCACCGCGCCACACCGACTGCGTGAACGCGACAGCGAACCCGATCGCGCCCAGCTTGAGCTCGTCGCCGGCCAGGCTCAGCACCCATTCGGTGACCGGGCCGGGCCCGGCGAGGGCGGCCATCGCGGGGGTCAGCACGAGGATGCCGGTGGCGATGCAGATGCCGAAGCCGGCGAGGAGCCACATGGTGCGCACCGGCTGGCTGCGGCGCGCCTCGACGAGCTTGTACCCGAACCCGGCGAACCCCACCACGCAGAGGTGGTAGGCCAGGGTCTCGATCACGGCGTCCGGCGGCGGGACCGGCCGCCGAAGAGGGAGTCGAAGCGCCGCAGGCCGTCCGGGACGTCGGGCGCGAGCTCGCGCGGCTCTTCGGGGCGCACGGCGCGTTGGGCGAGCAGGCTCGCGACGAGCTCGGCTTCGCGCTCTTCGACCTCGGTGTAGGTGGTGCGGCCGAGCACACGCCGGACGAGTTCGGGCGAGAGGTTCGGCATGAGCTGCCGCCCGGCGGCGGCGTCGATGGCGACGCCGTCCGCGCCACCGTCGGCGCCGGTGTGGCCGCAGAGCAGGTGGCCGACCTCGTGGAGCAGGATGTGCCGCCGGTGCAGGGCGGTGGTGTTGGTCGGGTAGAGGATGTAGTCGGCGCGTTCGGTGCTCATGAGCAGCCCGCAGGGAGCGCCTTCGGGGGCGCTGACGGGCATGAGCTCGATGGGCCGCTTCCGCGTCGCGGCGAGGCTCGCGACGAAGGTCTCGGCATCGAAGGGTTCGGGCAGGGTGACGGAGTCGGCGACTTCCCGCGCCCGCTTCCACAGAGCCCGCCCCGCGCGCCGCGATGGTTGCGCCACGTCAGCCCTCCCTCATGCCGCGCCCCCACGGCCTCGGCCGGTTCAACGCCGGGGCAGCGACGGGGATACGCGAGGGGAAGAAGATCGCCAACGCGGATTTCGGGGCGGCGCCCGGCCAACGGCCGACGGGAACGCCGAGCCGGTGACGGAAATCCGCGCTCGCCCAGCGGCCCGCGGCCACACCCGACCGGCAACCCACCCGAGCGCCCGGCCGTTCGGCCGCCACCACCCTCGGCTCCCGGCTCGGGCCGGCAGCCAGCGGAGCCGCCACCTCAGCCCTCCCTCTTCGGTGCGCCGCGACCCGCCTCCCTTCGGGCGATCGCGTCGATCATGTCGCTGATCGTGTCCAAGCCGTCCGAGGACAGCGTCACCGCTCGCAGTGCCAGGTCCCGGACCCCCGCGTCGCGCAGCGCTCCCAGCAGCGCCAGCTCTTCCGCGATCTTCGTGCTCTGCTCGTCGTCGAAGAAGTATGCCGGAGGGACTCCGAAGAACTGGGCCAGTGCCTCCAAGTGCCGCTTCGTCGGGTTGTCGCGGCGGCCCGTGCGCAGCTGCCACAAGTACGTCGTCGAGAAGCTCTCGCCCGTTGCCTCGCGGCACGCCTTCGCGACCTCTTCGTTGCTGTACGGCTCCCGATCGGGCCTGCGGACCACGTGGAACAGCCGGTCGATCTTGTCGGCCAGCGTCGACTTTCCGGGCTCCTTGACCACGATGCACTCCCTCAGCTGCCAGGCACATTCATCCTAGCTGAAAGCTGAACACCATTTATCAACGCAAGTTGGCGCGCGGCCGGGGTTGGCACCGCGGGCAGGAGAACGACGACCGGTTCATGAACGGCTCCCGCCGGATCGCCGTGCCGCAGCGGTGGCAGGGCATGCCTTCCTGGCCGTACGCGTCCAGCGAACGGTCGAAGTACCCCGATTGCCCGTTGACGTTCACGTACAACGCGTCGAACGACGTGCCGCCCGCGCCCAGGGCCGCGTTCATCACGTCCGACGCCGCCGACAGCAGCTCGCGCCCCTTCGCGAGCGTCAGCTTCTCGGTCGGCCTGGCCCAGTGCAGGCGGGCGCGCCACAACGCCTCGTCCGCGTAGATGTTGCCGATGCCCGACACCAGCGTCTGGTCCAGCAGCGCGCGCTTGACCTCCGTGCGCCGCGACCGAAGCGCGCGGACCGCGGCGTCGAGGTCGAACGCCGGGTCCATCGGGTCGCGGGCGATGTGCGCGATCGTGTCCGGGAGCAGCACGTCGCTGCCGATGTCACTGAGGTCGTCGAGCGCCAAGCCGCCGAACGTCCGCTGGTCGACGAACCGCAGCTCCGGGCCGTCGTCCGCGAAGCGCAGCCGGACGCGCAGGTGCTTCTCGTCCGGCGCGCCCTCGGGCTGGACGAGCATCTGCCCGCTCATCCCGAGGTGCGCCAGCAGCGCCTCCTTGTCGGACAGTTCCAGCCACAGGTACTTGCCGCGGCGCCGCGCCGCTTCGACGCGGGTGCCGGCCAGCCGCTTCGTGAAGTCCTCCGCGCCCAGCGCGTGCCGGCGGATGGCGCGCGGGTGCAGGACCTCCGCCTCGCGGATGGTCCGGCCCGCGACGTGCGCCTGCAGGCCCAGGCGGACGACTTCGACCTCGGGGAGTTCGGGCATGCGGCCATTGTGCCCGGGAGGTCCGACACTTTTTGAAAAGACACCTACGGCGCGGTGGGTCCGACGTCGGCCTTCGTCAGCGGGACGCGGGTCGTGCCCGACGCGAAGTACTCGTCCGCGCCGACGTCGTAAGCACCGCTGCGGGCTTGCAGATCGAAGTCCTTCGCGGCGAACGGGTACGAACCCACGCCCGCGTCGATCGCCGGGCTGCCGGCAGCCAGCCGGTACAGCCCGGCCGCGTCCTTGACCAGCTTCGGATCCACCGACCGCGACGGGATCCCCGCGGTGCCGCCGGACGTGATGTTGCCTTCGTACTTGACCGTCGACCCGCTCGGCAGCGTCACGAGCGTCCCCGACGTCCCCTTGACGATGTTGTCCGCGACCACGCAGTCCTTCGGCTTGAAGTTGCCGCCGTCGCCGTCGATCACGCTGCTGCTGCCCAGCACGGTGTTGTACGCGACCGTGACGCGGTCCGGACGGTCGTGCAGCTTGCTCGTCGGCCCGCTGTCGGCCTCGTCGCCGGAACCGAACACGATCGCGCGGCCGCCGGAGTTCGCCACGTAGTTGTTGACGATCTTGTGGTCGTTGCCGTGGAACCGGATTCCCGAGCCGAAGAGCAAGTTGCCTTCGACGGTGCTGCGGTTGCCGTGGCGCAGCACGATGTAGCCCCGGCTGTCGCGGATCGTGTTGTAGCGCACCACGTTGTCCGACGACTTGACCGAGATCGCTTCGATGTCGCCGTCCGCCTTCTCGAACAGGTTGTTCTCGATCAGCGCGTTGGCCGTGTACGACTGGTGGTCGCTGAGGCCCAGCCTGATCGACTCACCACCGTTCGAACCGCTGAACTGGTGGTTGTAGAAGTAGTTGTGGTGCACGTGGACGCGCTTGGCCATCGCGCCGGACGGCCCGAGGATCTGCAGGAACACGCCCTGGCTGGTGCGGTTCTGGAAGACGTTGCGGTCGACGACGGTGTCGTCGCCGCTGACCGTGACCCAGTTGCCGTCGGTGGTGAGCTGGAAGTCGTTGCGGGTCAGGCGGTTGTTCGAGGCGCCGGCCGGGACGCTCAGCTTGGCGCTGCCCCGGAACTTGAACCCGCGCAGCACGACGTTCGAGACGCCGCTCGCGAAGGCGAACGTCTTCGAGCCGGTGATCGTCGCCTGGCCGGTGTGCTCGGCGGCGACGGTCACCGGCGCGGCGGACGTGCCGGACCGCTTGATCGACAGCGTCGAGCCCGCGGAGTAGGAGCCGTCGGCGAGCACGATCGTGTCGCCGGGGTTCGCCATGTCCATCGCGGACTGCAGCGCCGAAAGCGACGTGACGCGGACCTGCGCGGCCGAAGCCGCCGGTCCGGGCACGACGAGCAGCGCCGCCGCGATCAAGGGAACGAAGAACAGACGCATTCCGCCAACCTCTCAGTCAGGTACGAGCGCGGCGGATCGCCACACGCTACTGAGCGGTTCGGGAAATCGTCAACGGAGGTTCCCGGTGATCAGGACTCCGTGTCGTCCTTCTTCTCGGCCTCGAGTTCGGCGGACAGCGAGCGCCACGCCGTCTCGGCGGCCTTCTGCTCGGCTTCCTTCTTCGTCGAGCCGGTGCCGTGCCCGAGGGGACGGCCGGCGACGAGCACCGTGGCCGTGAACTCCTTGCGGTGGTCCGGCCCGGTGTCCTCGACCTTGTACTCGGGCACGCCGAGACCGGCCGACGCCGTCAGCTCCTGCAGGCTCGTCTTCCAGTCGAGCCCGGCACCGCGCAGCGGCGCTTCGGCGAGCAGGCCGTCGAAGAGGTGGTGCACGAGCTTGCGCGCGATCTCGATGCCGTGCTCGAGGTAGACGGCACCGATGACGGCTTCGAGGCCGTCCGCGAGGATGCTCGCCTTGTCCCGGCCGCCGGTGAGCTCTTCGCCCTTGCCGAGCAGCAGGTGCGCCCCGAGCCCGCCCTCGCCCAGCCCGCGGGCGACCCGCGCCAGCGCGTGCATGTTGACGACGCTGGCGCGGAGCTTCGCGAGCTGACCTTCGGGCAGGTCGGGGTGCGTGGTGTAGAGGTGGTCGGTGACGACCAGGCCGAGCACCGCGTCACCGAGGAACTCGAGCCGCTCGTTCGGCGGCAGACCCCCGTTTTCGTACGCGTACGAACGGTGGGTCAGCGACAGCCGGAGCAGCTCGGGGTCGAGTGTGACCCCGAGCGCTTCGAGCAACGGCGCCGGATCGGCGGGTGGTCCCCCGGGCGTCTTGCCCCCCATGTCGGCTACCCGATCAGGCGGGCTCGACGACCTGGCGGCCGTTGTGCTGGCCGCACGACGGGCACGCGACGTGCTGGAGCTTCGGCTGCTTGCAGGCGCGGTTGGAGCAGGGCACCAGCTGCACCGGAGCCGCCTTCCACTGGCTGCGGCGGGAGCGCGTGTTGGATCGCGACATCTTCCGCTTCGGGACGGCCACGAGTAGATCTCCTTAAGACGGTCTGCTCGCGGTCGTGCGAGCGAACTTTCTCACCGGATCGAGCTGGGGCGCTCGTCAGGTTTGCTTCTTCAGCTGGGCCCAGGCTTTTCGCCCGCGTTCTCGTCGAAACGCTCGACCAGTGCGGCCCACCGAGGGTCTATCTTCTCATGCCCGTGTCCGGGCTCGAGATCGGCCCACTTGACGCCGCAGTCGATGCAGAGCCCGGCGCAGTCTTCGGTGCACAGCGGCGCCAGCGGGAGGGCCAGCACGATCGCGTCGCGCACGGTGGGCTCGAGGTCGATCCGGTCGTCGACCAGCCGGGGGATCTCGTCCTCGTCCGTGGTCTCCTCGGTGGCCGACCCCGGGTAGGCGAACAGCTCCTGGACCTCGACCTCGACCTCTTCGGTGATGGGGTCGAGGCACCGGGCGCAGGCGCCCTTCGCGATCGCCTTGGCGGTGCCGCTGACGAGGACGCCTTCGACGACGGACTCGAGCAGCAGGTCGAGTTCCAGCTCGGAGCCGGCTTCGATGGTGATGACATCGGGGACGCCGAGCGGCGTCTCCACCGGCACGCTGCGCGTGAGGGCGCGGCTGAGACCGGCGTGACGGCCGAGCTCACGGGTGTCGATCACCCACGGGCTGCGGTCGTCGAGCTGGGGGGTCTTGTTCTCGGACATCCAGTCCAGAGTACGCACCGGGTGCCACCTCTTTCGAGCTGGACCCTCGGGGGTGGCCCGGCTCTTTCCCGCCGCCGGGCAGCGAGGACCCGGCGATGGGCCGGCATGGGCGAGCACCCCGCAGAAGGCCGCGAACGGGCCATCCGGGACCTCCGAAGCCCCGAATGCGACATTCGCGACGCTCGAACCCGGCTGGGCAGCGACGACCGAACACGGCACGGCCCAGGTGGCGTGAACGGCTCCGCCACCTCACCGCACGCGGTGGACGGCTCTTTCCCGCCCTCGGGCGGCGCGGAGTCCGGAGGCGGGGCGACCCCCGCCACTCCCAGGGGGGCGTTCCCCGGTCCAGTCTATCGGCGCTGCCCGACGGAACGCCGGGAAAGCCGCCGCCGCGGGCCGGTTGTCCACAACCGGCCCGGCCTGGGGACAACCCCCGCTCAAGACGAGATTCGCGTCACACCTGGTAGTCGTACAGCGTCGGGCGGCCGCCCGAACCAGGCAGGTTCGCCGGCGACCTCAAGTGGTTGCGCCCCGAGTCGACCGTGCGCAGCGTCGTCGCCAGCAGCTCCGAGAACTCCGCCAGCTTCCCGTCCACGTACGCGTCGCAGTCCGCCCGCTGGCGGTCGGCCTCCGCGTGCGCCTCGTCGACGATGCGCGCCGACTCCGCGTGCGCCGCCTGGACGACCTCCGTCTGCGCGACCAGCCGGCCCTGCTCGGCGCGGCCGTCTTCGATCGCCCGGTCGTACGCGTCGCGGCCGGCCTGGATCATGCGCTCGGACTCCGCCCGGGAGCGGTCCGTGAGGTTCTGGTACTCCGCCTGACCCGCCGCCACCGTGCGGTCGGCCTGGTCGTGCGCGTCGGCGAGCATCTGCTCGGCCCGCGCCCGCGCGTCGGCCAGGATGCGCTCCGCCTCGTCCGTCGCCTCCGCGATCGCGCGCTCGGCCTCGGCGTTCGCCCCCGCGACCGTCTCCCCCGCCTCCTTGCGGGCGGCGTGGATCAGGTCGTCGCGCTTGTCGAGGACGTCTTGGGCGTCGTCGACCTCCGCGGGCAGCGCGTCGCGGACGTCGTCGAGGAGTTCGAGCACGTCGCCGCGGGGCACCACGCAGCTGGACGTCATCGGGACGCCGCGCGCCTCCTCGACGATGGTGACGAGCTCGTCGAGCGCCTCGAAAACCCGGTACACGGCAACTCCAATCCCCTGTCGCTGAGATCAGTCTGCCCGTTTTCCGCGCGGAACCGGTGAACGCCACCGGCACCGGGCGTGTCCCCCCGGACCACACCCGGTGCCGGCGTCCCCCTACTGGGCGACGAAGCCCGGATCGGTGACGAGCGCGATCAGCTGCCGGTCGTCGAGCACGAGCCCGTCCCCGGCGGGGGCGTCGATCGGCGGAGCGGGGATGCCCAGCTCGGCCGCCGTCATCGGGGGGACCCGCCCGAGGTCGCTGACGTCGACGGAGGTCCCGTCGACGCGGTAGTGGGCGGCCACGCGCCCGGCCACCGTGGTGGACGGCGGCCCGCCCGGCAGTCCCCCTCCGGAGACTTCCGAGATCACGACCGTGCTGCCGTCCGGCCGGGAGATCTTGTCGCAGCGCATCCGGCCGCCGGGCGGGCACGCCTGCGACACCGGCAGCGTGTTCCGCGTCACCGTGAGCTTCCCCAGGATCGCGAGGTTGAAGGCGTGTCCCTTCCCCTCGTGGTCGACGAAGGAGATGCTCGTGCTCATCTCGTCGGCGTGCAGCTCGCCACCCATGCTGTAGAAGCTGTCGATGACGATCTTGCGCGCGCCGGGGATCACGCCGGGCAGCACTTCCTTCAGGTGGGCCAGGTTCCGCCGCTCCAGCGGGGTCTGCGGCTGCTGCGGCGGCTTCACGACGATCTCGGGCGGCAGGTAGGTCGTCGCCGGGGGCGCGGGTGGCGGGGGCGACGGCCGCAGCGCCACCACCGCGGCGCCGGCGATCCCCAGCGTCACGACCACGGTCGCCACGGTCGCGCGGCGGGTGCGCTGCCGCTTCGCCGCCTTCGTCACGACGTCGTCGGGGTCGAACCCCAGGGGCGGCTCGGCGAACGACACTTCGCGCAGCCGCGTCTCCAGGTCGGTCATCACACGCTCCTCTCGGCGGCCTCGAGCCGCTTCAGCTCCGCGCGCAGGGCTTCGAGCCCGCGCGCGGTCTGGCTCCGGACGGTTCCTTCGGAGCAGCGCAGTGCCTTCGCGACCTCGGCGACCGGGAGGTCGGCGCAGTAGCGGAGCACGACGGCGGCGCGCTGCTTCGGCGGAACCCCGGCGAGGGCGCGGAGCAGGTCACCGGAGATGCCGGCGTCGGCGGCATCGGGCTGCGGCTCTTCGGGGACGACGCCGTCGCGACGCTCGTTGCGCCGCCAGGGTCGTCGCCGCTCGTCGAGCCAGCAGCGGAGCAGGACCTGTCTCGCGTAGTTGTCGACGGGCCCCGTCCGGGCGACCTTCGGCCAGACCCGGTGGAGCTTGATGAGCGCGACCTGGACCAGGTCTTCGGCCAGGTGCCAGTCGCCGCACAGGAGGAACGCCGTCCGCCGCAGCGGCAACGCCCGTTCCCTGGCGAACTCCCGGAACCCCGCCTCGTCCCCAGCCCGCATCGCGCCTCCCCGTCCGATGTTCCCCCGGTACTCACGGACGGGGAAGCGCGGCGCGTTGCACGGGAGCTCAGGAATTCAGGTCGATCCGCTTGAAGGTGGCGTAGTGGTCGGGCGTGTAGGCCAGTTCGCCCGCCTTGCCGGAGATCACGCGGTCGTTCGTGCCGACGGTGAAGAGCTTGTAGTAGCCCGACGCGCAGGCCGGGAGCACGCCTTCGCGGTTCTCGTACGTCGTGCTGCTGGAAGCTCCGCCGCGGACGTTGTCGACCACCGTGCGAGCGGCCGACGAGAGCTGCGAGTAGCCGATCTTGGTCAGGCCCGACAGGTCGCCGCAGGCGTGCGTTGTGCCGCCGCCGGAGATGTCGATGACCTTGAACGTCGCGTAGTGGTCGCCGGTGTAGAAGTACTCGCCGCCGCCGCCGGTCACGATGCGGCGCGTGCCGCGGTTGCTCGAGCCGGGCGTCGGCACCGTGTACTCGTGGTAGTAACCCGACGCGCAGGACGGGAGGACGCCTTCGCGGTTGTCGAAGACGACGCCGTCGTTCTGCGGGTACGGGAAGGGGCCGCCCTTCTGGATCAGGTTGTACGTCGTCGTCGCCTCGGCGGGCAGGGCCGGGAGCGTCGTGTGCGAGAACCCGGACAGGTTGCCGCACGCGTTCTGCGCGGCGACCGCGGGTGAATTCGTCACCGCTTCGGCAGCGGTGACCCCCATGGACAACGTGGCCAGGAGCGCGAAGAGGACCGCGACCAGGCGTGATCGATTGTTGGTCATTTTCGGACCGTAACTCGATCGGATGATCACCAGAAGGCGAGAACGTGAACTCGGGCGGCAGCGGCCGCAAGTCCCGACGAACGTAGGGGGCCGATCAGCGGCCGAGCTTCGGGAACTTCTCCGAGAGCCGCTCGTAGACCACCGCCGGGACCAGGTGCTCGATGTCGCCGCCGAGGGCCGCGACCTCCTTCACCAGTGAGCTGGACACGAACCCGTACGCCGGGTTGTTCGCCATCAGCAGCGTCTCGACGCCGGTCAGCTCGCGGTTCATCTGGGCCATCTGCAGCTCGTAGTCGAAGTCGCTGACCGAGCGCAGGCCCTTGGCGACCGCCGCGATGTCGTTCTCGCGGCAGTAGTCGACCAGCAGGCCCTCCCACGAGTCGACGCGCACGTTCGGCAGCTTCGAGGTGATCTCGCGCAGCATGTCCAGGCGCTCTTCGACCTCGAAGAGGCCCTTCTTGCTCTTGTTCACCCCCACCGCGACGACGACCTCGTCGAACAGCACGCTGGCCCGTTCGATGATGTCGAGGTGGCCGTTGGTGGCCGGATCGTAGGAACCGGGACAGACCGCACGCCGCATGGCGCGGACGCTACCGTGCCGCACCCGGTTTCCGCCGCGTGGCTCACGCCACAGGCGTGTATTCGGCCCAGAAGACCGCCGTGTCGCCGTACTTCTTCTCACGCGTGGGTTCGAAGCCCGCGGGCCACGCCGGCGCGCCGTCGCGGGCCGCGCGTTCGATGACCACCAGCGCCGACGGCCCCAGCCAGCCGCCCGCCGCCAGCGCCGTCAGCACCTTGCCCAGCGCGGCCGCGTCGACGGCGTACGGCGGGTCCGCCAGCACCAGGTCGAACGGAGAGGGCGCGGGCGCCCCGACGACCGCCTCGACCTGCCCGGCCCGGACGGTGCCACCCAGGCCGAGTGCCGCGACGTTGCCGCGCAGGACCTCCACCGCGCGCCGGTCGGCCTCCACGAACAGCGCGTCCGCCGCGCCGCGGGAGAGCGCTTCGAGGCCGAGCGCGCCGGAGCCCGCGTAGAGGTCGAGGACGTGGGCTCCGGCCACCTCGCCCGCCGTCTCCAGGGCGTTGAACAGGGCTTCCCGCACGCGCTCCGACGTCGGCCGGGTGCCCTTCGGCGGCACCTTCAGCCGCCGCCCGCCCGCCGTCCCGGCCACGATCCTGGTCACCCCCCGATTGTGCGGGGATGACACGGAGCACTGATGGCCGGGACATCGGTGTGCCCGCCGGAGCCAACGCGTAGAGTCGTTCTTCGCCCTCGGAGGCGATCCAGAGCTGTCAAGGAGCCATGCGTGTCGGAACCTCGGGTCAGACGGGCCGAGATCGCCATCGAACAAGCCCACGTCGATCGCGTGTACACCCGTCTGGACGAACTGCGCACCCAAGCCGAGGCGATGCGCACCAAGGGCTACGAGATCGGCCAGGGCGCGCAGCGCGAGGCGATCTTCGAGCAGGCGTCGATGCTGTTCGAGCGCGACATGATGGTCTACCACGCGAACCAGACGCTCCAGTCGCTCGACGCCGAGTACGAGGGGCTCGTCTTCGGCCGCCTCGACGACCGCGAAGGGGAACGCACCTACGTCGGCCGGCTCGGCATCCGCGACGCCGAGTTCGACAACCTCGTCACGGACTGGCGCGCGCCGGCCGCGGCCGCGTTCTACCAGGCCACCGCCGAAGAGCCGATGGACGTCGTGCGGCGGCGCGTGATCCGCTGCTCGGGCCAGAACGTCCTCGACGTCGACGACGACGTCCTGATCGCCGACGCCGTCCCCGAGGACATGCAGATCGTCGGCGAAGGCGCGCTGATGGCCGCGCTGGGGCGCTCGCGCGGCGAGAAGATGCGCGACATCGTCGCGACCATCCAGAAGGAGCAGGACGAGGTCATCCGGGCGCCGTGGCGCGGGGTCACCGAGATCACCGGCGGGCCGGGCACCGGCAAGACCGCCGTCGCCCTGCACCGCGCGGCCTACCTGCTCTACCGCTACCGCCGTCAGCTCGGCGGGGCCGGCGTCCTGGTCATCGGGCCGTCGGGCGTGTTCACCAGCTACATCTCGCGCGTCCTCCCCTCGATGGGGGAGACGAACGTCGAGCTGCGCGCGCTCGGCGAGGTCCTCGACGGCCTGGAGGCGACCCGGCAGGACGCGGCGCCGCTGGCCGCCATCAAGGGGTCGCTGCGGATGCGCAAGATCCTGCTGCGGGCCCTGCGGGACACCCCGCCGGAGGCGCCGGAGGAGATGCGGATCGTCTACCGCGGCGAGGTCCTGAAGCTGAACGCGCGCGAGCTGGAGAAGGTGCGCCGCAAGGCCCACACGCAGGGGGCGCCGCCGAACCGGTCGCGGATCCGGGCGGCGGAGCTGCTGCTCGACGCGCTGGCGGCGAAGGCCGAGGAGTACGCGAAGGCTGACGGCAAGCAGCTCGACCGCGCCGAGCTGATCACCGACCTCGGCGAGCGGATCGACTTCCACCGGTTCCTGGTCGTGTGGTGGCCGGTGCTGTACCCGGCGCAGATCCTCAAGTGGCTCGGCGAGGAGAAGCGGCTGGCGTCGGTGGCGAAGGGCGTCCTGAACCGGCAAGAGATCTCGCTGCTGGCGGCGGACCTGGCGGACCGCTCGCGGGGCTGGTCGATCGCGGACGTCGCGCTGCTCGACGAGCTGCGCGTGCTGATCGGGCCGCCGCCGAAGCGGAAGCGGCGCCAGATGATCGAGGTCGAGCCGGAGCGCTCCGGCGGGGCGCCGACGCGGCCGGAGCACTACGACGAGTACTCGCATGTCGTCGTCGACGAGTCGCAGGACCTTTCGCCGATGCAGTGGCGGATGGTCGGGCGGCGCGGCAAGTACGCGAGCTGGACGGTGGTCGGCGACCCCGTGCAGAGCTCGTGGCCGGACCCGGCGGAGGCGGCCCAGGCGCGCGACCAGGCGTTCGGCGTGAAGACGGCCCGGCGGCGGTTCACGCTGCGGACGAACTACCGGAACTCGGCGGAGATCTTCGACCTCGCGGCGAAGGTGGTCGCGGGCCACGCGGAGGCGGGCGAGCTGCCGGTGGCGGTGCGCAAGACGGGCGTCGAGCCGGAGGTCCGCCCGGTCGAGGCGGCCGGCCTGGCGGCCGCGACGCAGGCGGCGGTGAAGGAGCTGCTCGGCGCGGTCGAGGGCACGGTCGGCGTCATCACGGCGATGGACCGGGTACCGGAGGTCGCGGGCTGGGTCTCGGGGCACGCGGACGAGCGGCTCAAGGTCGTCGGCAGCCTGGACTCGAAGGGCCTGGAGTACGACGCGGTGGTGCTCGTGGAGCCGAACGACTTGATCGTCGAGTCGACGACCGGCCGGCGGGTGCTGTACGTGGCGCTGACCCGGGCGACGCAGCAGCTGATCGTGCTGGCCTCGAACCCCGACTGGATCCCGGCCGCCTGACCGACCCCGGACACGCTGAAGGGCTCCTTCGAGGGGCGGGATGCGGGGGCTCCCGTGCCCTTGAAGGAGCCCTTCAGACCCCCGGTGAAGAAACGTCTCGCGGACGGACGCCGTCCGAGGGCATGTCTAGTGGACAAAAGTTGTTCGGTGTCCGCGCGCCGGCACCGAACAACAACGCCGAACAACTCGTTATGAACACGGCGGGGCGTAGTCGATGCCCGGCAGGCTCGCCGACCACTCCGCTTCGGTGATCCGGGGCGCCGCGACGGCGCAGATCCGGTCGGCCGCCCGGTCAGGATCGGTCTCCGAGAACCGTACCTTCCCGTCCGCGACCGCGCCCGCCAGCGTGTGGCCGTCCGGCGCGAACCGGACGGCGTAGACCCGGTCCGCTTCCTCGGGCAGGGTCGCGTACGGCTCGGCGCGGGCGACGTCCCACAGCCGGATCGTGCGGTCGTAGCTGCCGGACGCCAGCACCCGGCCGTCGCCGCTGAACGAAACGCCCATGACGATGTCGGTGTGCCCGGCGAGGACGGCTGACACCCGCGCGGCGGCGGGGTCCGCGACCGACCACAGGCGCACGACGCGGTCGGCGCCCGCGGTCGCCAGCGTGCGGCCGTCCGGGCTGAACGCGACCGAGAAGATCGTGTCGGTGTGCCCTTCGAGCTTGGCGAGGGACCGCGGCGCCCGGGGCGACGAGACGTCCCAGAGCCGCGCGGTGTGGTCCCAGCTGCCGCTGGCCAGCGTCCGGCCGTCGGGGCTGAAGGCGAGCGTGTGGACGTCGTCGTCGTGCCCCTGCAGCTTCGCGATCTCCACGGGGTGCAGGCGGTCGGCGAGGTCCCAGAGCCGGACGGTGTGGCCGTCGCCCGCCGTCGCGAGGACCTTGCCGTCCGGGCTGAACGCGACCGCGTCGATCTCGTCGCGCGGCCGGGAGAACACCGTCGGCGGCCCGGGGTGGGCCGGGTCGGTGATGTCCCGCAGCGTCATCGTGTGGTCCCAGCTGCCGGTGGCCAGCGTGCGGCCGTCCGGGCTGATCGCGACGCCGCAGACCGCGTCGCCGAAGCCGCCGATCGTGGCGACCGTCCGGGGCGCGCCCGGGTCGGCGAGGTCGTGCAGCCGCACCACCTGGTCGTAGCCGCCGGTCGCGAGCACCCCGCGGCCGAACGCTTCGTGGCAGGCCCGCGCCGTGTGGGCGGGCAGGGCCGGGCCGGGCAGGTCCCAGAGCCGGGCGGACTGGTCGTCGCTGGCCGTGGCGAGCGTGCGCCCGTCGCGGCTGAACACCACCGACCCGACGGCGCCGATGTGCCCGGGCAGGGACTGCAGCTCGCGCGGCTGCCGCGGATCGGCGACGTCCCACAGCCGCGCGGTCCGGTCGAAGCCGGTCGTGGCCAGGGTGTGCCCGTCGGGCCCGAACGCGACCGACCGGACGATCGCCTTGTGCGCGCTGAGCGACGCCAGCTGCGCCGGCGCGGCGGGATCGGTGACGTCCCACAGGCGCGCGGTCTGGTCGGCGCTCGCCGTGGCGAGGGTGTGCCCGTCGCGGCTGAAGGCGACGGAGTGCACGACGTCGGTGTGCCCGGCCGCGACGCCGAGCGGGCGCCGCCCGGCCACGTCCCAGAGGCGGGCGGTCTTGTCGGCCGACGCCGAGGCGAGCAGCCGCCCGTCCGGGCTGAACGCGAGGTTGTTGACGTAGGACGTGTGCCCGGTCAGCTCCCCCGCCGGCCGCGGGTGGCGGGGGTCGGTGGTGTCGTACAGCCGGAGCGCGCCGGTGACGTCGCCGGTCACCAGCAGCGGCGCGACCGGGCTGAAGGCGACCGCGTAGGACTTGCCTTCGTGCTGCTCGACGATCATCCCCGGACCCGGCCGGGCCGGGTCGCCGACGTCCCAGACCCGGGCGGTGCCGTCGAACCCGGCAGTGGCGACCGTCCGGCCGTCGGCGCTGAAGGCGACGTTGTTGACGTTGCCGGTGTGGCCGGTCAGCACGCCCAGCGGCACCGGGTGGTGCGGGTCGTGGACGTCCCACAGGCGCGCGGTGCCGTCCCAGCTCGCGGTCGCGAGGACGCGGCCGTCCGGGCGCAGCGCGACGGTGTTGACCCGGCCGGTGTGCCCGGTCACGCGGGTCGAATACGGCGTCGCGAACACCCCGAGCACGCTGCTGCGCGCTTCGGCGCTCGGGTCGAGGCGGTACGCGGCGAGCGCGAGCTGCGCGGCCAGCGCGGGGTTGGTGGCGCGCATGGCCAGCGCCTGCCCGGCGACCTTCTGCGCGAGCGCGCTGTTGCGCTGGTCGGTCGCCGTGCTCTGCGCGTGCACGGCGAACGCGGTGGCCGCGACCGCGACCACCAGCAGCACGGCGAGCAGCGCGACGAGCTGCCGCAACCGCCGGGTGCGCCGGCGGTCGCGCTCCTTTTCGGCGTGCTCGGCCGCGAGACTGGCGTCGAGGAACCGCCGTTCCCGCTGGGAAAGCGCGGTGTCCTGGCGCGCGGCCCACTCCCGCGCGACGGCCAGCCGGGTGCCGCGGTGGAGCCAGCCGGAGTCCTCGCCGACGGCTTCCCAGGCGTCGGTCGCCTCGGTGAGCTGGCGGTGCACGCGCAGGCCTTCGCGGTCTTCGGTGAGCCATTCGCGCAGCCGCGGCCAGCCGCGGATGAGGGCCTCGTGCGTGATCTCGATGCCGGTGTCGTCGAGGGTGACCAGGCGCGCGGCGGCGAGGCCGTCGAGCACGACGGCGGTGTCCTCGTCGTCGGTGTCGAGCTCGCCGCGGCCGATCCGGCGCTTGGTGTCTTCGGTGCCTTCGCCGAGCGCGGTCATCCGGAGGAAGACCTGCCGGGCCAGCCGCTGCTGGCGCGGCGAGAACCGCGCGAAAGTGCTTTCCGACGTCTGCGCGATGGCCCGCTCGATGCCGCCGGTGGACTCGTACCCGGCCAGGGTGAGCGTGGTGCCGCGCCGGCGTCGCCACGTTTCGAGGAGGGCGTGCGAGAGCAGCGGCAGCACGCCCGGGCGGCCGGTCGCGTCCGCGACGAGCTGCGAGACGAGCGCCGTTTCGACGCGGTACCCGGCGTCGACGGCGGGCCGCGAGATCGCCTGCCGGAGCTCCTCGGTGGTCATCGGGCCGACGAGGACCTGCGCGTCCTGCATGGCTTCGGCGAGGTCCGCGTGCCGCGCGCAGTGGGTGTAGAAGTCGGTGCGGATACCGAGGACGACCCGGGTCCGGCTGCCGGGCTCGGTGGTCGCGGTGACGAGCGCGTCGAGGAACCGCGCGCGTTCCCGCTCGTCCTGGCACAGCGTGAAGACCTCTTCGAACTGGTCCACGACCAGGACGACGTCGGTGTCGTCCACTTCGGCGAGCTGGCGGGCGGCGAGGCCGAGGTTGCGCGGGTGCGCGGCGAAGTCGTCGAGCAGCGCGCCGGGCGCGAGGCCCAGCGCGGCGGCGAACTTCACGGCGCACTCCTGCAGCGGCCGGGCGCCCGGGGTCAGCAGGATGACCGGGTCCTTCACCGAGGGCAGCAGACCCGCCCGCAGCAGCGACGACTTCCCGGAACCGGAGGCGCCGAGAACGGCGAGAAAACGCTGTCCCGAAAGCCGGGCGACGAGCTTTTCGACCAGCCGTTCGCGGCCGAAGAACCGGCTCGCGTCGGCGGGGGTGAATGCGGCCAGCCCGACGTACGGCGGCTTTTCCCCGGTTTCCGGCTCGGGCGCGGCGGCCTCGTCCGGCCGCGTGCCGTCGGCGACGGCGTGCCAGCGCTCTTCCCATTCACCGGGCACCCCGCCGCAGGCCCGGACGTAGGCGAGGGTCACGGCGAGGCTGGGGAGCTTCCGCCCGCCGGCGGCCTCCGAAAGCGTCCCGGCCGAATAGTGCGCGCGCCGGCCGAGCTCGCGGTACGTCGGATTCCCGGCGCTTTCCCGCAACCGCCGCAGATCGGCGGCGAATCCGGTCAGCGGGTCGTCCCCGGGATCCAAGGGTCGCTCCGGACGCGGCACCCCGTCCTCCCTGTTCCGGTTTCCGTCCCACGGTATCGGCTCCCGCGCCGGACCGGGCCCGTTCGGCGAAACCCCGTTCAGCCGGCTCCGGCGAGGACCCGCGCGCCCGCCGGGCGGCCACCAGCGGAAGCCGAGCCCTTCTTCGCCCGGGCTGAGCCGGGGCGCGGCGCCGAGATCGGTGCGGTGGACGGCGAGCAGCTCCCGGCGCGCGGGCCGGGGTGCTGCCGCCGCCGGTCGAACATCATCAGGACGACGCCGGCGTGGACGGTCACGACCAGGGAGGCGGGCACCGGGACCGCCGCGGCCGGCCGCGTGAGATCCTTTCGACGACCTGGCGCACGGCCGGCAGGAGGTTGCCCGCACGGTCGGCAAGGGGAAGCTCGGCCACACGTCATCTTCCCCGGTTCGTGAAGGCCGTCACAGCCGTCACAGCGCAGGAGCCGGGAAGCAATCGCGGCACCGGGGCGTTGGACCCGGTTGTGAGCTCACTGCCTGATGTGCCGCTGTCCGTGCTCGACCTGTCCCCCGTTTCCGAGGGGAACACCGTCGGCGAGACGCTGCGCAACACCCTGGACCTCGCCCGGCACGCGGAACGGCTGGGCTTCACCCGCTACTGGCTCGCCGAGCACCACAACATGCCCGGCATCGCCAGCTCGGCGACGGCCGTGCTGATCGGGCACGTCGCCGACGCGACCGAGCGGATCCGCGTCGGCTCGGGCGGGATCATGCTGCCCAACCACGCGCCGCTGGTCGTCGCCGAGCAGTTCGGCACCCTGGAGGCGTTCCACCCGGGCCGCATCGACCTCGGTATCGGCCGCGCGCCGGGCACCGACCAGCGGACGGCGCTGGCGTTGCGCGGCCCCGGCGGGCTGTCCGCGGACAACTTCCCGGAGCACCTGCAGGAGCTGATCGGCTACTTCACCCATTCGGAGGCCCGCGGCGTCAACGCGGTGGTCGCCGAGGGCAACCAGCCGCCGGTCTGGCTGCTCGGCTCGAGCGGCTTCAGCGCGCAGCTCGCCGGGCGGCTGGGGCTGCCGTTCTCGTTCGCCCACCACTTCGCGGCCGAGAACACGATCCCGGCGGTGCAGCTGTACCGCGAGAACTTCCGGCCGGGCGTGCTCGAAGAGCCGTACGTGATGCTCGGGGTGTCGGTCGTCGCGGCCGAGACGGACGAGCGCGCGCAGTTCCTGGCCGGGCCGTCCGGGCTGACGTTCCTGAGCCTGCGCCGGGGCCGCCCGATCGCGCTGCCGACGCCGGAGGAGGCGGCCGAGTACCCGTACACGGAGATCGACCGCGCGTTCCTGGCCGACCGCTTCGGCTCGAGCATCATCGGCTCGCCGGAGACGGTCCACAAGGGACTGGAGCAGCTGCTCGCCGACACGGGCGCGAACGAGCTGATGGTCACGACCATGGTGCACGGGCACGCCGACCGGGTGCGGTCCTACGAGCTGCTGGCCGGCCTCAAGTCCTGAAGGACGCCGAAGGGCACCTCCGCGCGCTGGAGGTGCCCTTCGGCGCGTCCGGTGTTACAAAGGTACCCTTCCCCCGATTCCGACAGCCGGGTCGGTATTTTCTTTTCCTTCTTTGACAACAAGATCCGGTCCGTTTGTCAGTGCCGGACAAGAAATGCGCGGTTACCAGCCCGTGACCGCGTGATCCCGCTCAAGTTCTTGTCTCCCAGCAGGGCCGTCGTTAGCGTACCGACCAGTAGGAAACGGCACGGTGTCCCCCGAGACCGTGAATGGCCGACCATTGTTACCCCGTTCGGACCATTTCCCCTTGCTCATCTCGGGTGTATTCGGCGTGCCGCCGAAACCGCTGGGGAGGCACACGAATGGCCGAACGGACGACGACGGCGTCGTTCCCCGGGGCCGCCGCGCTGCGGCAGACCGGGCGGCTCTACGGGCTCGGCCTGGACGTCGTCCGGCTGACGTTCCGGCGCCCGTTCCAGCTGCGTGAGCTGATCCAGCAGTTCTGGTTCATCGCGAGCGTCTCGATCCTGCCGACCGCCCTGGTCTCCATCCCGTTCGGCGCGGTCATCGCGCTGCACATCGGATCGCTGACCACGCAGATCGGCGCGCAGTCCTTCACCGGTGCCGCCAGCGTCCTCGCCATCATCCAGCAGGCCAGCCCGATCGTCACCGCGCTGCTCATCGCCGGCGCGGGCGGCAGCGCGATGTGCGCCGATCTCGGGTCTCGCACCATCCGCGAAGAGATCGACGCCATGGAGGTCCTCGGCGTCTCGCCCGTCCAGCGGCTGATCGTGCCGCGGGTGCTCGCCGCGATGGGGGTCGCCGTCTTCCTCAACGGCATGGTCAGCGTCGTCGGCGTGCTCGGCGGCTACTTCTTCAACGTGATCATGCAGCACGGGACACCGGGTGCGTACCTGGCGAGCTTCTCCGCGCTGGCCCAGCTGCCCGACCTGTGGATCAGCGAGATCAAGGCGGTCATCTTCGGGTTCGTCGCCGGGGTCGTGGCCGCCTACCGCGGGCTGAACCCCAAGGGCGGGCCGAAGGGCGTCGGCGACGCCGTCAACCAGTCCGTGGTCATCACGTTCCTGCTGCTGTTCGTGCTGAACCTGGTGCTCACCACCGTCTACCTGCAACTCGTGCCGCCCAAGGGGAGCTGATCGTGACGACCACGGACCTCCCGAGAACGACGCGCGTGCGCGAAGCCGTCGACCGCCGCTTCGGCTTCCTCGACACCCTCGGCGACCAGATCCTCTTCTTCCTCCGCGCGATCGCCTGGATCCCGCGCGCTCTCCGCCGCTACCTGCGCGAGATCGTCCGCCTGCTGGCCGAAGTCAGCTTCGGCAGCGGCGCGCTCGCCGTCATCGGCGGCACGATCGGCGTGATGATCGGGATGACCGTCGCCACCGGCACGGTCGTCGGCCTGCAGGGCTACTCCGCGCTCAACCAGGTCGGGACGTCGGCGTTCGCCGGGTTCGTCTCCGCCTACTTCAACACCCGCGAGATCGCGCCGCTGGTGAGCGGGCTCGCGCTGAGCGCCACCGTCGGCTGCGGCTTCACCGCCCAGCTCGGCGCGATGCGGATCTCCGAGGAGATCGACGCGCTCGAGGTCATGGGCATCCCCAGCGTCCCCTACCTGGTGACGACCCGGGTGATCGCCGGCTTCCTCGCCGTCATCCCCCTGTACGCGATCGGGCTGCTGTCGAGCTACCTCGCGTCGCGGCAGATCACCGTGTGGTTCTTCGGCCAGTCCGCGGGCACCTACGACCACTACTTCCTGCTGTTCCTGCCGCCCGGCGACGTCCTGTGGTCGTTCGGGAAGGTCCTGGTGTTCAGCGTCGTCGTGGTGCTGGCCCACTGCTACTACGGCTTCCGCGCGAGCGGCGGCCCGGCGGGCGTCGGCGTCGCGGTCGGCCGCGCGGTGCGCACCGCGATCGTGGCGATCAGCGTGCTCGACTTCTTCCTGTCCCTGGCGATCTGGGGTGCGACGACCACCGTGCAGGTGGCCGGATGAGAAGGGAAACCCGCCGCAAGGCCGGGATCCGCACCGCGGGCGTGCTGTTCCTGGTGGTGCTGGGCGTGCTCGTGACGCTCTCGATCAAGGTGTACGACAAGGACTTCGTCAGCACAGTCCCGGTGACGCTCAAGGCGAGCCGGATCGGCAACCAGCTCCAGGCCGGTGGCCAGGTCAAGGCCCGCGGCGTGCTCGTCGGCGAGATCCGCGGCGTCCGGGCGACGCCGCAGGGCGCCGAGATAGCGCTTGCCCTGGAGCCGGACAAGGTGGACATGCTGCCCGGCAACGTCTCCGCGCTGCTGGTGCCGAAGACGCTCTTCGGCGAGCGGTACGTCCAGCTGTCCATTCCGGACGGTGTCCGGGCCCCGCACCTGGTCGCCGGTTCCGTGATCGAGCAGGACCGCTCGGCCAACGCGATCGAGCTGGAACGCGTCTTCGACAACCTCTTGCCGCTGCTGAAAGCCGTCCAGCCGCAGAAGCTCGCGACGACGCTGACCGCGGTGTCGACAGCGTTGCAGGGCCGCGGCGAGCAGATCGGCGACACGCTTTCCACCGCCGCGAACTACCTGACGGACTTCAACCCGCAGCTGCCGGCGTTCACCAAGGACGTCCAGGACCTCGCTTCGGTTTCGCGGCTGTACGGCGACATCGCCCCCGACCTCCTGGACGCGCTCACCGACTCCGCCGTCACGCTGAACACCGTGCGGGACAAGGCACCCGACCTCGCGACGGTCTACCAGGAGGTGTCCGGTTCGGCCGGTGAGGTCCGGGAGTTCTTGAACCGCAACAAGAACACCATCATCGGGCTCTCCGCCGACAGCCGTTCGGCGCTGGAGGTCGCGGCGCGCTACTCCCCCAGCTTCCCCTGCACCATCAAGGCGATGGACGCGCTGCGCGAGCCGGTCGACGAGGCCCTGGGCAAGGGCACGAACCAGCCCGGCATGCACGCGCAGGTCACCGTCACCCAGGCACGCGGCAAGTACGTGCCCGGAAAGGACGACCCGATGTACCCGGCCGACGGCGGCGGGCCGCGCTGCTACCCCAGCGGCGTCGCCCCGACGACCGGCACCGCCGCGGTCGCGCCCGGCGCGCCGCAGCACCCGCTGGTGACCGGCACGCGCGACGACCTCGGCGTCGCGAACTCCCCGCAGGAACGCGAACTGCTCGCCACGATCCTGGCGCCGCAGCTGGGCGTGCCGACCGGACAGGTCGCGGACTGGAGCAGCGTGCTGGTCGGCGCGCTCTACCGCGGCACGGAGGTGACGCTCAAGTGAGGAAGTTCGCCGCCCCGCTGGTCAAGAGCCTGATCTTCATCCTGGTCACCACGGCCGCGACCGTGCTGCTGGCCGTGTCCATCGCCAACACCGGCGTCGGCCGGACCGACCTCTACGGCGCCACGTTCACCGACGCGACGTCGCTGAACGTCGGCGACGACGTCCGGATCTCCGGCGTCCGGGTCGGCCAGGTCGAGGAGCTCGAGATCGCCGACCACAACCTGGCGCACGTCAAGTTCTCCCTCGACGAAGGCCGGCAGCTGCCCGCCGACGTCGGCGCGGTCATCAAGTACCGCAACATGGTCGGGCAGCGCTACATCGCGCTCGAACGCGGCGCGGGCGGCAAGGGCACACTGCCGGTGGGCGGCGAGATCCCGCTGGACCGCACGACACCGGCGCTGGACCTGACCGACCTCTTCAACGGCTTCAAGCCGCTGTTCCAGGCGCTCTCGCCCACCGACGTCAACCAGCTCTCCGGCGAGATCGTCCAGGTGCTGCAAGGCGAAGGCGGCACGGTCGAGGAACTGCTCGCCCACACCGGCTCGCTGACCTCGACGCTGGCGAGCCGCGACCAGCTCATCGGCGACGTCATCACCAACCTCAACCACGTGCTCGGCACGGTGAACAGCAAGGGAACCGCCCTGACGACGCTGATCTCGACGCTGCGGGAGCTCGTCTCCGGCCTGGCCGCGGACCGCACCGCGATCGGCGACGCGATCGGCGGCCTCGGCGACCTCTCCACGGCCACCGCGGGCCTGCTCGGCGACGCGCGGACGCCGTTGAAGGACAGCATCACCGGGCTCGACCGCGTCACGCAGAACCTCGCCGACGAGAAGACGCTGCCCGGTCTCGAACAGACGCTGAGCACGCTGCCGGAGAAGCTGAACGGGCTGGGCCGGATCGCCTCCTACGGCTCGTGGATGAACTTCTACCTCTGCAGCGCCACCCTGCGGACCACGCCCCCGCGCGGGACGCCGGTCACGGCGGAGAGGTGCGGCTCGTGAAGTCCTTCAAGGAACGCAACCCGCTCACCCTCGGCGTCGCCGGGAGCGTCGTGCTCGCCGCGCTGCTGACCGTGACGTTCAACTACGACAACCTGCCGGTCGTCGGCGGCGGCACCACCTACCGCGCCGAGTTCTCCGAAGCGGCTGGGCTGCAGGCCGACGACGAGGTCCGCGTCGCCGGCATCAAGGTCGGCGAGGTGCGCGACGTCGAGCTGGCCGACGACCACGTGCTCGTCACCTTCCGCGTCAAGAACGCGTGGGTCGGCGACCGGACGTCGGCGGAGATCCGGATCAAGACGCTGCTGGGCCGCAAGTTCCTCGCCCTCAAGCCCACCGGCGACGCCGTGCAGGACCCGGACCAGGCGATCCCGCGCACCCGGACGGTCACGCCCTACGACGTCACCGAGGCGTTCAACGGCCTCGCGAACACCGCGGGCTCGATCGACACGACGCAGCTCGCCGACAGCTTCACCGCGATCAGCGACACCTTCCGCAACGCCCCGGCGCACGTGCGCACCGCGCTCGACGGCCTGTCCGCGCTGTCGAAGACCGTGTCCTCGCGCGACGACCAGCTCGCCGACCTGCTGGCCAACGCCAAGAAGATCACCACGACGCTGGCGAACTCCAACGAGGACTTCGAGCAGCTGCTCTCCGACGGCAACCTCCTGCTGGGCGAACTGGACCGGCGCCGCCAGGCCATCCACGACCTGCTGACCGGCGCGCAGGCCCTGGCCACCCAGCTCTCCGGCCTGGTCGCCGACAACACCGCGGCGCTCAAGCCCGCCTTGAGCCAGCTGAACACGGTCACCGACCTGCTGTCCCGCCAGAACGGCAACCTGGAGCGGAGCCTGGCCGCCGCCGGCCCGTACTTCCGGCTCGCGAACAACGCGCTCGGCAACGGCCGCTGGATCGACGCCTACCTCTGCGGCCTGCTGCCGGAGAACCGCGACCCGTGCACGCCGCCGAAGCAGTTCGGAGCCCCGAAGTGAACGCCACCCGCACCTACCGGTTCCTCGCCGCGGCGGTCGTGACGGCGCTCGTCGTCGTGGCCGGGCTGTGGTGGATCTTCTCCGGCACCGGCCTCGACCGCGCGACCGTGCTGTTCTCGCGCGCGGTCGGCGTGTACAGCGGCTCCGACGTCCGGCTGCTCGGCGTCCGGATCGGCCAGGTCGAGTCGGTGACCCCGCGCGGCGAGCAGGTCGAGGTGACGCTGACCTACGACGGCTCCGCGCCGATCGCCGCCGACACCGACGTCGTCGTCATCGCCCCCAGCGTCGTCGCCGACCGGTACGTCCAGTTCTCCAAGCCCGCGCGCGGTGGCCCGCGGCTGGTGAACGGCGCGACCATCGGCGTCGACCGCAGCGCGACCCCGGTCGAGCTGGACGAGCTCTACGCCAGCCTCGACACGCTCACCAAGGCACTCGGCCCGGACGGCGCCAACAAGAACGGTGCGCTGTCGGACCTGCTCACCACCGGCGCGAACAACCTGCGCGGCAACGGAACCGCGTTCCACGACTCCGTCAAGCAGCTCTCCGAGCTGGCCCGGACGCTGGCCGGCAACTCCGGCGACCTGTTCACCACCGTCCGGGAGCTGCAGCGGTTCACGTCCATGCTGGCCGACAACGACGCGCAGGTGACGAAGGTCAACCAGCAGCTCTCGTCGGTGTCCGGCACGTTGTCGGCCAACCGCGAAGAACTGGCGTCGGCGCTGCGCTCGCTCGGCGGCGCGCTCGCCGACATCCAGGGGTTCCTCAAGGACAACCGCGCGCTCATCAAGTCCAATGTGGACAAGCTGGCGGTGACCACGCAGACGCTCGTCGACCAGCGCGCGTCGCTGGCCGAGACCCTGGAGACCGCGCCGCTGGCCGCCGACAACCTGCTCCGGACGATCGACCCGGCGACCGGGGCCCTGCAGAGCCGCACCGACCTGCTCGACTACCTGCCGCTGCCGGTGACCGGGTCCGTCTACACGAACGAGGCGGGCGGGCGATGAGAACTGTGACATCCGGGGCTTCGCCCCGGGCCGGGGGCTCCGCCACCCGGAACCCCCGAAATCGGTGGCGACGCGTCACGGCCCTGGCTGCCGGCTGCTGCCTGGTGCTGACGGCCTGCTCGGGCGAGTTCAAGGGCGTCTACGACCTCCCGCTGCCCGGCGGCGCCGACGTCGGCGACCACCCGTACCACGTCACCGTCCAGTTCGCCGACGTCCTCGACCTGGTGCCGCAGGCCGCGGTGAAGGTCGGCGACGTCCCGGTCGGGCGGGTCGAGACCATCCGGCTCGGCGCGGACGGCTGGACCGCGGAGGCCGTCGTCGAGGTCAACGGCGACGTCGTGCTGCCCGCCGACGCCGTCGCGCGGCTGCGGCAGTCCAGCCTGCTCGGCGAGAAGTTCGTCGAACTCGCCGCTCCGGAAGGGGAGACGAAGGCGAGCGCGCGGCTGGCCGACAACGCCGTGATCCCGGTGGCGCGCACCAACCGCAACCCCGAGTTCGAAGAGGTCTTCGGCGCGCTTTCGCTGCTGCTCAACGGCGGCGGCATCGGGCAGCTGCAGACCATCAACCGCGAGCTGTCCAAGGTGATGACCGGCAACGAGACGCAGATCCGCTCGTTCCTCTCCGGCGTCAACACCCTCGCCACCGACCTCGACGCGCACCGCCAGGACATCACCGCGGCCCTCGAAGGCGTCAACCAGCTGGCCACGACGCTCGCCGGCCGCGACAAGCAGGTGTCGGGCGCGCTGACCGACCTGACGCCGGGCCTGCGCACGCTGACCGACCAGCGCACCCAGCTCGTGGCGATGCTGCAGTCGCTCGACGACCTCTCCGGCGTCGCCACCGACGTGATCCACAAGAGCAAGGACGACCTCGTCGCCGACCTGCGGGCACTCGCCCCGATCCTGCACCGCCTCGCCGACGCCGGCGCGTCGCTGCCGAAGGCCCTGGAGATCCTGCCGTCCTTCCCGTACACCGACGCGGTCATCCCGGCGATCAAGGGCGACTACCTCAACGTCTACCTGTCGGTCATCCCGGCGCCCGGGGTGCCGCTCCCGCCGCCGGGCGAGGGCACCCCGCCCGGCCTGCCGGTCCTGCCGCTGCCCTCGGGAGGCCAGTGATGCTGACCACCCGCGTCCGGATCCAGGTCGTCGCGTTCGTGGTGATCTCACTCGTCACGGTCGCCTTCGTCGGCGCGAACTACGCCGGGATCGACCGGCTCTTCGGCGGCAGCGGCTACACCGTGAAGCTCGAGCTGGCCGAAGGCGGTGGCATCTTCACGAACGGCGAGGTGACCTACCGCGGCGTCGCCGTCGGGCGGATCGGGGAGCTGCGGCTGACGCCGTCCGGGATGGAGGCCGACCTGGTCATCGACGGCTCGGCCCCGCCGATCCCGTCGAACGCCCAGGCCGTGGTGGCCAACCGGTCCGCGGTCGGCGAGCAGTACGTCGACCTGCAGCCGCGGACGTCCGACGGCCCGTACCTGGCCGGCGGCTCGGTCATCCCGCGGGAGAAGACGACGCTGCCGATGCCGGTGCAGCACCTGCTCGGCGACCTCGACTCGCTGACCGCGTCGGTGCCGACCGGCGACCTGCGCACGGTCGTCGACGAGCTGGACGACGCCCTGCGCGGCACCGGCCCCGACCTGCAGGTCCTGCTCGACACCGCGACGTCGTTCACCAAGGACGCGTCGGTCAACCTGCCGCAGACCACCAAGCTGATCGACGACGGCTCGACCGTGCTGCGCACGCAGCTGGACTCGTCGGCCGAATGGCGCTCGTTCGCCGGCAACGCCAAGCTGTTCGCCGCTCAGCTGTCCTCTTCGGACGGTGACCTGCGGCGGCTGATCGCGACCGCGCCGCCCGCCGCGTCCGAGCTGGGGAACCTGCTGCGGGAGAACGACCCCGGCCTGCCGATCCTGCTCGCCAACCTGCTGACCACGGCGCAGGTGTTCCAGGCCCGCACCGGCCAGCTGGAGCAGCTGCTGGTCGCGACACCGAAGGTGGTCGCGGCGACGTCGACGGCGTTCGACGGCGGCGACGCCAACCTCGGCATGGCGCTGACCTTCTACGACCCGCTCCCCTGCCGGGCCGGTTACGAGGGCACGAAGTTCCGGCCCAGCACGGACACCTCCCCGCTGCCGTTCGACACGGGCGCGTCCTGCACGCTCGCGCCGGGCGACGCGACGTCGGTGCGCGGCTCGCAGAACGCGCGGCACCTGCCGGTGCCGCCCGCCGCGGTGCCCGGCTCGGGCGCCCCGCTCACGGCGTCGTCCGATGGCCTGGCCGTGTCCCCGACCCTCGAGGAGATGCTGTGGCTGGGAAAGTGAAGTGGCCGTTGCGGGCGGCGGCGCTCGCCGTCGTCGTCACCGCCGCCTTCGCGGGCTGGTCGGGGTTCACCTGGTACCGCACGGCGCACAGCGAAGAGCTCACCAACGGCACCGCGCGCGACGAAGCGCTGAGCGCCGGGCGCGAGCTGGTCGCGCGGCTGTGCACCCTCGACTACCACCAGCTCGACCAGGGCCTCGCGCAGTGGCTCGACGCGTCGACCGGCCCGCTGCACGACCGGCTCGCCCACACCGACGACGCCACGAAGAAGACGCTCACGCAGGACGCGACGGTGTCCACCGGCAAGGTGCTGGACGCGGCGATCGGCGAACTGGACGAGCACGCCGGCACCGCGAAGCTGATCGCGTCGGTGGAGATCACCGCGCAGAAGGAAGGCGTCGCGCCGGCGACCAAGCGCAACCGGTTCGCCGCGGGGCTGACCCGGACCGAGGGCGGCTGGAAGCTCAGCGCGCTCGACGAGCTGCCGGTGGGGGCGAGATGAGCACCTCCATCACCGACGAAGAGGTGGCCGTCGAAGAGGTCGTCGCGGAGGAGCCGCGGCGGCGCAGGTGGCTGCTGCCGCTGCTGGTCGCCGTCTCGGTGCTGCTGGCCGGCGCCGGGGTGGCGTTCACCCTGGCGGCGCGGTCGGCGGCGGACGCCCCGGCCGCGGCCAACCACGCCCTGACCGACGTCGGGGCCACCGCGGAGGTCACCTCGGCGGTGACGCTCGCGCTCAACCGGATCTTCTCCTACTCCTACGACCGGACCGACGTCACCGAGCAGGCCGCGAAGGACGTCCTGCGCGGGGACGCCCTTTCCACCTACGACCGGCTGTTCGCGCAGGTGAAGGAAAAAGCACCGGCCCAGAAACTGGTGCTGACGACGCGGGTGACGTCTTCCGCGGTGCAGGAGATCCGCGACGGCCACGCCCGGCTGCTCGTGTTCCTCGACCAATCGGCGACCCGCGCCGACAACAATTCCAGCAGTTCCGCCGCGGCCCAGCTTTCGGTGGTCGCGGAACGCGAGGGAAACACCTGGAAAATCACCGGGCTCACCCCTCGCTGACCCCGTTTTCCCCGCTGTTTCACAATGTGAAGGAGAGTCGGCATGCCTACTTTGTCGCGCACTCGGAAGAACGGCCGGAAATGGGCGCGCGCGGCCGCGGTCACGGCGGCCGCCGGCATCGCGATGAGCGTTGTCACCGCCGTTCCCGCCTCGGCCGACGTGGTCGAGATCCCGGTCGGCTACACGGTCACCGGCAGCACCGTCATCAAGAAGACCGGCAGCGCGATGAGCCTGGGCCCGGGCAACCTCGACGGCGCCCTGATCATCGACGACCAGACCGGCTCGGTCGGCCTGCGCGCCGACCTGACGCTGCCGCCGTCGCAGGCCAACATCTCGCTGGTCTCGGGCATCTTCAAGATCAAGGCGAAGGTCAAGATCACCCCGACCGGCCCGGCCACGGGCACCATCGCCGACGGCACGCTGACCACGCACGCCCAGGCGAACATGGAGATCTACGACATCTGGGCCGGCGTGCTGGTCCCGGTGATCCCGCTGCCGACGGTGCCGGGCAGCTGCAAGGCGAGCAAGCCGCTCGACCTGGACCTGAGCGCCAAGGACGTCGACATCTTCGGCCCGAAGATCACGGTGACCGGCACGTACACCATCCCGGACTTCAAGAACTGCTTCATCGCCGACCTGGCCCTGGGCGCGCTGGTGTCCGGCCCGGGCAACACGATTTCCCTGGACCTGGCCTCCAAGAACGCGGGCTGACCCGGTACGCGAAGAGGGGCTTCCCGGCCGGGAAGCCCCTCTTCCGCGCTGGTCAGCAGGGTGCGGAGGGATCCTCTTTGATCGCGACGGTGAACCGGTCGCCGGCGGAGAGGGAGACGAACGGACCGCAGAGCCCCCAGCTCACCGGGTCGCCTTCGGTCACGTCGTTGGACCCCCAGGCGACGTAGTCCCCGTTGCTCTTGAGCGCGAAGTTGAAGGTCCACCCGGCCTCGATCGCGACGACGTCCGACTGCGCCGCTTCGGGGACGTCGACCTGGTGGTTGTCGTTGCGGCCCCAGGCGATGACCCGGCCGTCCTTGAGCGCGAGACTGTGCTGGTGACCGGCGGAAATCGCGGTGACGCCCGACTTGGCGTCGGCCGGGACGTCGGTCTGGCCGTGGTCGTCGGCGCCCCAGGCGAGCACCCCGCCGTTCTTGAGCGCCAGGCTGTGGTCGCCACCGGCGGACACGGCGGTGACGCCGGAGGTCGCGGCGGCGGGGACGTCCGACCGCAGGCCCCAGCTGAGCACGCGCCCGCCCTTGAGGGCGAGGTTGTGCATGGCGCTGGTCGAGATGGCGGTGACGCCGGACTTCGCGTCGGCGGGCACGTCGGCCTGGCCGTACCAGTCGTTCCCCCAGGCCAGGACGCTGCCGTTCTTGAGCGCGAGCTCGTGGCCCCAGCCCGCGGCGATCGCGCTCACCCCCGACATCGCCGCCTCGGGGACTTCGGTCTGCCCGAAGTTGTTGTCGCCCCACACCAGGACCTGGCCGCCCTTCAGGCCCATGGCGTCCATCCCGCCCATGGAGACGGCGCTGAGCCCCTCGGCGGCCTCCGGCGGCGGGCCCATGATGTAGTTCGAGAAGCCCCATTCGACGACGCCGCCGGTGCCCGGCGCCTGCGCGGAAGCGGACGCGGCCGACACCACCGGCACGGCGGCCAGGGTGGCGGCGAGCAGCACGGAAGCCCGGCGGTGGGCGGTGCGGAAACGGGGGGCCACGGCATCCTCTTTCGCTGAATCGATTCCCGCGGTCACGGTGCGCGCGTGGTATCGATAGTAACGCGGACAACCACCGATCGGAACGCGGTCGAGTATTTGTCAAAATCGCACCAAGGTCATCACCGCACTGCTCCGGTGTTGACAAGAACTCATCCGGGCAATGGCCGGTGAAAACCGACCACGTGACATCCTTGTTGCGCAACCGACTGGCGAGTAACCTCATTTATCACAGCCACCTCGCGAGGGTTCGGGCTGCACCAGGGAAAACACCCGGGGGAATTCGCGGTACCGCTTCGGTCCGCGGGGCGCGTGGGCAACGCCCGCCCGAGACGTCAACTGGATGATCGAAGGAGATTGACAGTCATGACCCGACTCAGGAACCTGTCCCTCAAAGCAGTCACCACGGCGGCGGCCGTGAGTGCGCTCGGCATGGTCTTCACCGGCGTGGCGTCGGCCGACACGGCCTACAACGCGGCCGCCACCTACCGGTGCACGTTCCCGGGCATCCCGCAGCAGGACGTGGGCATCACCGCGTCGCTGACCGGGCCGGACTCCGTCCCCGCCGGTACCACCGTCACGCCGACCAACGTGGGCGGCACCGCGACGATCTCCGCCGCGGTGCACTCGCTGCTGACCGCCGTCGGCTACGACGGCCTCCGCGGCACGGCGACGGTCCCGGTGACCGCCGCCCGCGGCACGGTTTCCGGCCCGGCGAGCGGCCTGAACATCCCGGAGACGATCTACCCGGCCGGCGGCCCGATCACGGTGGTCATCAGCCAAGTGGCGACCTCGTCGATCCCGACCTACACCGCCCCGGCGACCGCGGGCAGCGACACCCTGTCGCTCGGCACGCCGATCACCGCGGCCCTGCAGTTCCACAAGGCGTCCAACAACACCTGGGCGAACTGGAACATGACCTGCACGCCGAAGACGACGAGCCCGGCGCAGAACCTCGCGTTCTCGCCGAACTTCGTCATCACGTGACAGCGCTGAACTAGCACCACCGTAGGGATGGCCGGGGCCCCGGCCATCCCTACGGCTCGTTTCCCCGCGGCACGGACAGGAGCACGGCATGGCCCGACGGCTGACCCGGCGGACGGCGACCCGCGGCGCGCTCGCGCTGGTGTGCGCGGTGTCGGTCACCACCGGCGCGTTCACCGGGACGGGTTCGGCCGCCCCCGGCACCGCCGCCGCGGACGCCGGCAAGGGCGGGCGCGAGGTCGCGAAGACGGTCGCGGCGTCCTGCGCCTTCGCCGATCCGGTGGGGCCGCTGAAGCTCGACGTGAAGACCGAAGCCACGCTGCCCGCCTCGATGACCGTGGGAAAGCCCGCGACGATCGACGGCGTGGCCGTGTCGTTCGCGCTGCCGCGCGCCGCCGCCCAGCAGCTGCTGGGCACGGGCCCCACCCTCGAAGGCGGCTTGACCTTCCAGCTGCTGCTGGAGCAGGGGAAGGTCAAGGACACCCTCGCCGTCCCGCTGACCATCCCCGCGACGCCGCTCCCGGCCGACGGCGACCTGCTCTTGACGGCCAAGGGGAAGCTCCCGGCGTTCTCCCCGTCCGCCGCCGGCCTGCTGAAGATCCGGTTGACCGCCCCGAAACTCGCGCTGGGCCCGACGGGCGCGCCGGCGGACCGGCCCGCCGAGCAGGTGCCGTGCACCGCCGAGACCGGCCAGGACCTCTCCTTCGGCTCGGTCGCGGTGCTGGCGGCCGCCGCCGCGCCGTCCGGCAAACCGCTGCCCGGCAAGAAAGCCACGCCGGCGCCTCAGCCCGGCGGCCCGCAGAAGCACCGACTGCTGGACGAAGAGCCACCGGCCGACGAGAACGTCACGCTGGTCCTGCCCCTGCAGCCGAACCAGATCGACAACACGGCCACGATCACCAAGACCGGCGCCACGATCCACAGCAAGCCGGCCGCGCTGGTCAACGGCGTCTGGTTCCGGATCACCACACCCGACGGGTTCCCGCTCCGGAGCGAGATCACCGGCGAGGTGGCGTTCGCGCCGGTGACGGTGTCCTACCTCGGCTACGGGTTCCTGCCGATCAGCGCCACGGTCGAGTTCCTGCCGGTCGACCACCGCAGCGGGACGATGATCCACTCGTTCGGCACGCTGTTCGACGGGATCCTGCGCAACCACCTCGACGTGGTGTCGCGGCTGAGCGACGTCAAGGTGAACGGCGTCCCGCTCGACGCGGGCCCGGACTGCGTCTCGGCGACGCCGATGCCGATCGACATGATCGGCGAGTACGACCCGTTCACCGGCGGCCTGATCGGCACCGACCCGGCGAACGCGGACCCGAAGTACCGCGGCTTCACGTTGCCCCCGTTCAAGAACTGCGGCGCGGCGGAGAAGCTGAGCTCGTTGTTCACGGGCCAGAACTCGGGCCCGGGCAACCAGGCCTCGGCGCGGCTGACGATCATCCAGCTGTGCATGGAGGCCGACCACCGCAACTGCCCGCCGGTCGCGCCGATCCCCGCGGAGGCGTTCCGCGCGAGCCGGTGATCGCTCCACTGTGGACACACTTCGAAGGGGAGTCGACATGTTCCTGCGCATCCTGGCCACCGTTTCGTGCGCCGCCGCGCTGGCGGTGCCCACGGCCGCCGAGGCGGACGCCGCCACCCTGACCCACCGGACGGGTGCGTTGGTGTACTTCTGCGAGCTGTTCCCCGGTCTCTCGCCCCAGCCGGCGACCGTCGAAGCGCGGTTCGACGCACCGGACTCCGTCCCGTCGGGCACGACGGTCACCCCGGCCGGCGTGGGTGGCGTGCTGCGGTTCGACGTCGGCCCGCACGCCATCATGACCGCGTACGGCTACGACGGCTTCCGCGGCAGCGCGAACCTCGGCCTGACGGCGGCCGGCGCGACGCTGTCCGGGCCGTCGGCGACCGGGCTGACCGTGCCGGAGACGATCTACCCCGCCGGCGGGGCCATCGAAGTCCCGTTCGCGCAGTCCGCGAGTTCGGTGGTGCCGTCGCTGACGGCGGGCGCGCCGGGCTCGGCGACGGTGTCGCTGGCCACGACGGCGGCGTTCCCGCTGGAGTACCACAAGAAGGCGAACGGCGAATGGACACCGTGGACCATGCGGTGCACCCTCAAGGTGACGAACCCCGCGCAGAACACGGCGTTCAGCCCGGCGATCCCGGTGACCTGACGGGCTAGCTGTGCTGCTGCTGATCGTTGACTGAGTCGTCTGTAGCAGCCTCTCATACGGGGTCTGGCTGGCCACGCTGCCGTGCGGTCGGTAGTGGTTGTAGTAGTCCTCCCAGTCCTTCAGCTTCTCGTTGAACACCCCGATGTCCCCGAGGACGACACTGTCGAGCAGGCGGTAGTGGTGCTGCCGCAGGTGGATGATCTTCTCGACCACCTCGGGAGGAGTGATCGTCGGGCAGTGCAGCGGGGCGCTCGAGCGGTCTTTCAGCCCGTCGAGGCCTTCGTCTTCGCACCGGTGTTTCCACCGGCAGGTCACCGCGAGGTTGTCGCTGATCTCTTCAGCGTGACGCAGGACGGCCAGGCGCCGGTTCGCACGCCTGACCAGGTTCTTCTGTCATGAGCCTCCCTTGATCAGGAGCCCAGACCGTCGACAACCTCTGTCAGCTTCAGAGCTAGCGGCCCGTCCACTGTGGACGCGAGCCGCCGGCGCGCGGCGACGGCAGCAGCTCGCTCACCGGGTACCGCAACGGCAACGGTGCCGCACCCGCGCGCAACGCCAGCTCCATCTCGAACCGCGCCGCCGGGTCGCGGAGGCTGTCGCCGAACGTCGCCTGCAGCTGTCGCATGCGGTAGCGGACCGTCTGGGGGTGGACCCCCAGGCGCTCCGCGATCTCCACCACGTTGCCCTGGCTGTCCAGCCACGCCCGCAGCGTCTCCAACAGCCGCTCCTGCTGCTTGCCCGTCATGTCCGCCAGCGGCGCGAACAGCCGGTGCCGCAGCGTGCCGACCAGGCCCGTGTCGGAGTTGACCAGCAGCGTCGCCAGGTGCTCCTCCGCGCGCAGCACCGGGCGCGGGGCCAGGACGCCGCGCTCGGCCAGGTGCAGCGCGTTGCGCGCCCAGCGCAGGGAATCCGCCACCGACGCCAGCGGGACGCACGGGCCGATCGAGAGCCGGCAGTCCGGCAGGGCCACCTGCAGCGTCGCCAGGCGGGCGCCGCCGAGCTCGCCCGGGACCACCAGCTTCGGGTCCGGCGTGTCCAGCTCGGCGAGGATGTCGGCGTCGAGGCCCGCGTGGCGGCGGGCCGGGGCCACGCCGTCGGCCGGGCAGACCGCCACCGGGGTCGCGTCCGTCGGCACCGGCCAGCCGATCAGCTGGGCCAGCTCGGCGATCGCCTTCGGGGACGCCGGCGGCGTCTCCAGGATCAGGTGCAGCAGCTTGCGGCGCCACGTGTCGAGCGCTCCCGCCGTGCGCGCCTTCGCCTCCAGGTAGCCGTCGAGCGCGACGGAGGCGAGTTCGTCCATGAACGCCAGCATGGCGTCGGCCAGCTGGGACATCACCGCCGACGAGAGCCCGCTGCGCCGCCCCACGCGCATGATCCGCCGCCACGACACGCGCGCGCCGACGCGGTACGCCGACTGCAGCGTGTCGAGGCTGCGGCCTTCCCGCATTTCGTTCTGCCCCAGCCGGTGGTGGACCTCGTGGGACTGCTCCTTCGACACCGTCGGGTCGGCGATCTGCGCGACGAACAACGTGATCGCGTATTCGACGCCGGCGCGGATCGACTTGCCGTACGGGCCGTCGAGCGGCCGCGCGTAGGCGGGGATGGTCGCGCGGATCTCGTCGACGATCTCGGCCGCGAGGCTGGCCAGCTCCGGACGCAGGATGTCGGCGAGCTTGCGGGGTAGTGCGGCCGGTGGCGCAGCGTGTTCGAATCCGCGCTCCACCGACATCGCAGCTCCTTCGCTCCGCCCCGCCGACCCCGGGTGACCGGTCCCCGCACCTGAAGCGGGGTGACAACGGACACATCGGAAAGCTAGCGCCGAATGTGTCACCCGGATGAAGGGAAACCGATTTCTTGTCAGCTTCGTGACAAGTTCACCGGACCCGGCTGCGCAACGCTGACAAGTGCCCCGCCGACTGCACGGTCACCTGCGTACGAACGGTCGAACACCCAACGAGCGCCCCGCGCTGCGGTTACCCGGCACTCTTGTATCGTGTGGTTGATACAAGCGAGGAGGTCCGCATGCCGTGGGACAACGTGCTCGGGGTCGCGCTCTTCGCCGGGCTGATCGGCCTGGCGATCCTGATCGTGCTCTGGCCGGGCGAGAAGCACGGAAAGCGCTTGCTGGTGCGGTGGGGCGTCCCTGATCCGGACGAAGCCGAGGTCGCGCTGGCCGTCCGCTACCTGAAGCGGCGCCGGCTCTGGTACCCGTGGCTCTTCCTGGCGATCCCGACGCTGCTCGACGACGGCGGGGTGGGCTCGGTCGTCGCCACCCTCCTGCTGGGCGGCCTGATCGCCGAAGTGCTGGCGCAGCGGCCGTCCCGCGCGCCGCGCCGCGAGGCCGACCTGGCCCCGCGCACGCTGTCGGCGATCGTGCCGGCCTGGGTGCTCGTGCTCGGTGTCCTGGCGGCCGCCGGGTCGGTCGCGCACCTCGTCGTGACAGCGCAATGGAAACTCCTCGCGTTCGCGGCGGGCACGGTGGTGCTCTGCGCGGCGATCACGGCGCTGGCGGTCCGCCGCCCGGCGGCCGGCGCGGCGCGGGCCGACCTGGCGCTGCGCTGCCGCAGCGCGCGGGTGGCGATCGGCCTGGGCATCGGCGCGGTGACGGCGATCGGCTGGCCCGGCGGCAACCTGGTGTCGTTCCTGATGGTGATCGTGGGCCTGGCCGCGTTCCTGGCCGTGACGGCCCCGCTGAAACGGCTTCCGGCAGCGGCGTGAAGATCGTCGTCGACACCGAAAACGGGCTGGCACCCTGGCGGCAGGTGCACGACCAGGTGGTCCGCGCGGTGACGACGGGGGCACTGGCCGAGGGGACGCGCCTGCCGCCGATCCGCCAGCTGGCGAGGGACCTCGGGCTGGCGTCCGGCACGGTGGCGCGCGCGTACCGCGAGCTGGAGGCGGCGGGCTGGGTGACGACGGCCCGCGCCCGCGGCACGGTCGTGACGCTCCCGCCCGGCCGTCCCGCCCCCGCGGAGTTGCTCCTCGCCGCGGCCACCGCCTACTTGGCTCAGGCCCGCGAGCTGGGCGCCGACCTGGAGACGGCCCTCAACGCGGTCCGCGCGGCCCACGAAGGATGATTTTCAGCGCTTGCCTTTCCGGCGGTGACGCCACGCTGACGCAGCACCGGTGGCCGTCGAGCCGCCGACCAGCAAGCCGGCCGCCGCAACCGGCGAAACCAGGGCCACGGCGACTACCGCGGCGGCCACGATGGCCAAGCCCAGTACCGCCCACCGGACCAGCCGGATCGCGTTGCGAGTGCGGTCGTCGTCGTCGAGCGTGTAACCGACGACACCGTGGGGATGCGGCGAGTCGCCGACTGGCTCCGGACGTGCCGTCATCAATACCTCCACCACGGCAAGGACCAGGGTTTCTTCGAGTCGCGACGCAGTCGCCAGGCGCCGCGCAGATTACTCAGCGCCAGGCGTACCTGAGCCCACCAGCCGCCCCCCTCGTGGGCCGTCACCGCAAGATTCGCCCGGAGCTCATCGGCGAGTCCCCGCTGTTCGCGGGGCAGCAATGCCACCGCCCGCTCCATCAGACGACACGACATCGCGCACGTTCGCGGCAGTTCATCCTGCACGTCGTAAGCCTTCCGACAGTGTGGGCAGAACATCATGCCGCCGGCCTGTACTCGAAGGCCAGCACCGCACCGCGGACACTTTTGGCTCTGCCCGAGCTCCGACCCGGGCGGAGCGAGTGACGGACTCTCAAATCCCATCACGCACCGCCCTGGAGGCCAGGCCTCAACCGTCCGAGCGCCAGCACGGAGGCGTGAGCACGATGCAGTGCTGCGTCCACTTCACTGAGGCAATTCGGCTCGAGCCGGTAGTAGCGGCGACGCGGACGCCCGGACTCGCTCGGGTCGATGTCCTCCAGCTCGTACGCCAACCAGCCCGCTTTCTCCAGACGGGCCAAGATCGGGTAAATGGTTCCGCTCGGCAAACCGGTCTCAGCGCAGAGCTCCAAGCCGTACATGCGTCGCATGGGGTCCGCACGGAGCGCCATCAAGACCAGCTGAGTCGGAATCGTCATCCTCGGCGGGGGCATGCCAGAACTCTATATAGGGGCTATGTAGAGAACAAGGCTGCCAAGCGGCCAAGTCTCTACGCCGAACGGAGCAGGCGGCCGAGCGCGGCCAGGACGGGTTCCAGGACCTCGACCTCGCGCGAAGTTCCCACGCACTCCGTGATCCCCGCGCCGACGACCTCGAACCGCGCCAGGGCGTCCAGTTCGGACACCAGCCGGGCGATCGTCCAGCCCTCCGGCTCGGGGTAGTTCAGCCCGGGGAACTCCCCCGGGTCCAGCACGTCGAGATCCACGTGCACGTACAGCTTTTCCACGCCCGTCAAGGCATCCGGTGCCGTGCCGGCCAGGCCGCGGTCGACCGCCGCCCGTTCCTCCGGGTCGAACACCCGCGTCCCGAGCAGGGCCACGCTGCCCGGGCACAACGCCGGGTCGGCCGCGAACTCCGGGTCGCCCTCGCCGAACAGCGACCGCAGCACCATCCCGTGGAACGCTCCCGACGGCGACGACTCGGCCGTGTTCAGGTCCGCGTGCGCGTCGAACCACGCGACGCCCAGGCCCGGCCCGTGGCGGAACCGGGCCACGCCGATCGGGACCAGCTCGACCCCGCAGTCGCCGCCGACCGTCAGGACCGGGCCGCCCGGGGCCTCCAAGGCCGCCAGCTGCGCCGCGCGGTTCGGCCCGGTCAGCACGGCCCGTGACGCGATCCCGGCGTCCACTTCGGACACCTCACGCGTCTGCCGGACGTGGTGCACCGGCCGGCCGAGCACGTGCCCGGCCAGCTCCGCGAGCGCGAGGCACCCGTCCGGCAGCTCCGCCGCCCGCGGTCCCACGGCGCCTTGGCGCTGCGGGACCGCGTTGATCAGCGTCATTCCAGGACGAGGAGGAGATCGCCGCCCTCGACCTGCTGGACGTTCGTGATCGCCAGCCGGCCCACCTTGCCGCCCGCGGACGCGGTGATCGACGCCTCCATCTTCATGGCCTCGATCGTCGCGACCGTCGCGCCGGCCTCGACCGTGTCGCCCTCGGCGACCTGCAGCGTGACGACGCCGGCGAACGGCGCCGCGACCTGCTTCGGGTTGCCCTTCTCCGCCTTCTCGGTCGCCGGGACGTCCGAGGCGATCGAGCGGTCGCGGATCTGGATCGGCCGCAGCTGGCCGTTGAGCGTCGACATCACCGTGCGGACGCCGCGCTCGTCGGCCTCGCCGATCGCCTCCAGCTCGATGAGCAGCCGCACCCCCGGCTCGAGGTCGACCGCGTACTCCTCCCCCGGCCGCAGCCCGTAGAAGAAGTCCTTGCTGGGCAGCACGGACGTGTCCCCGTAGGCCTCGCGGTGCGCCTCGAACTCCTTGGTGGGCGCCGGGAACAGCAGGCGGTTGAGCGTCCGGCGCGGGTGCTCCGAAAGCGCCGTCCGGTCCTCTTCGGACAGTTCGGCGACCGGCTTCGCCGCCGCGCGGCCTTCGAGGGCCTTGGTGCGGAACGGCTCCGGCCAGCCGCCGGGCGGGTCGCCCAGCTCGCCGCGCAGGAAGCCGATCACCGAGTCCGGGATGTCGAACTTGTTCGGCTCGGCCTCGAAGTCGGCCGGGGAGACGCCCGCGCCGACCAGGTGCAGCGCGAGGTCGCCGACGACCTTCGACGACGGCGTCACCTTCACCAGGTGGCCGAGGATCTTGTCGGCGGCTGCGTACATCGCCTCGATGTCCTCGAACCGGTCGCCGAGGCCGAGCGCGATGGCCTGCGTGCGCAGGTTCGACAGCTGCCCGCCGGGGATCTCGTGGTCGTAGACGCGTCCGGTGGGCGAGGCCAGCCCGGCCTCGAACGGCGCGTAGATCTTGCGCACGCTCTCCCAGTACGGCTCCAGGTCCCCGATCGCCCGCAGGTCCAGCCCGGTGGTGCGCGCGGAGTGGTCGGTGGCCGCCACGATCGACGACAGCGACGGCTGCGACGTCGTGCCCGCCATCGACGAGACCGCGCCGTCGACGGCGTCCGCGCCCGCGTTGATCGCCGCGAGGTAGGTGGCCAGCTGGCCGCCCGCGGTGTCGTGGGTGTGGATGTGCACCGGCAGGTCGAACTCCTTGCGCAGCGCGGTGACCAGCTTGGTCGCCGCGGGCGCGCGCAGCAGCCCGGCCATGTCCTTGATCGCCAGGACGTGCGCCCCGGCGCCGACGATCTGCTCGGCCAGCTTGAGGTAGTAGTCGAGCGTGTAGAGCTTCTCGCCCGGGTCGGACAGGTCCGAGGTGTAGCAGAGCGCCACCTCGGCGACCGCGGACCCGGTCTCGCGCACGGCTTCGATCGCCGGGCGCATCTGCTCGACGTCGTTGAGCGCGTCGAAGATCCGGAAGATGTCGATGCCGGTCTTCGTGGCCTCCTCGACGAAGGCGTTGGTCACCTCGGTCGGGTACGGCGTGTACCCGACGGTGTTGCGCCCGCGCAGCAGCATCTGGAGGCAGATGTTCGGCACGGCTTCGCGCAGCGCGGCGAGGCGCTCCCACGGGTCCTCGGCGAGGAACCGCAGTGCGACGTCGTAGGTCGCGCCGCCCCAGCACTCCAGCGAAAGCAGTTCGGGCAGCGTGTTCGCGACGACCGGCGCCACCGCCAGGAGGTCCTTCGTGCGGACGCGGGTGGCGAGCAGCGACTGGTGCGCGTCGCGGAACGTCGTGTCGGTGACGCCGATGTGCGGCGACTCCCGCAGCCAGCGCGCGAACCCGGCCGGGCCGAGCTCGACGAGCTTCTGCTTCGACCCCGGCGCCGGCTGGGCGTCCTTCGGGAGCTTCGGCAGCTTGAGGGTGGCGTCCGGCGTCTTCGGGCGTTCGCCGTTCGGCTTGTTGACCGTCTGGTCGGCGAGGTAGGTCAGCAGCCGCGTGCCGCGGTCGGCGGACTGCCGCGCGGTGAGCAGCTGCGGGCGCTCCTCGATGAACGACGTCGTGACGCGGCCGGCGCGGAAGTCCGGGTCGTCGAGGACGGCCTGCAGGAACGGGATGTTCGTCGCGACCCCGCGGATCCGGAACTCGGCGACGGCGCGGCGCGCGCGGCCGACGGCGGTCTTGAAGTCCCGCCCGCGGCAGGTGAGCTTGACCAGCAGCGAGTCGAAGTGGGCGCTGATCTCGGTGCCGGAGAAGGCAGTGCCGCCGTCGAGCCGGATGCCGGAGCCGCCCGGCGAGCGGTAGGCGGAGATCATCCCGGTGTCCGGGCGGAAGCCGTTGGCCGGGTCCTCGGTGGTGATGCGGCACTGCAGCGCGGCGCCGCGCAGGTAGATCTTGTCCTGGGACAGGCCGAGGTCGTCGAGGGTCTCGCCGGAGGCGATCCGCAGCTGCGACTGCACGAGGTCGACGTCGGTGACCTCTTCGGTGACCGTGTGCTCGACCTGGATGCGCGGGTTCATCTCGATGAAGACGTGGTTGCCCTGCTTGTCGAGCAGGAACTCGACGGTGCCGGCGTTGCGGTAGCCGATCTTCTTCGCGAACTTGACCGCGTCGGCGCAGATCCGGTCGCGCAGCTCGGGGTCGAGGTTCGGCGCCGGGGCCAGCTCGACGACCTTCTGGTGGCGCCGCTGCACCGAGCAGTCGCGTTCGTAGAGGTGGATGATGTTGCCCGCGCCGTCGGCGAGGATCTGCACCTCGATGTGCCGCGGCTCGACGACGGCCTTCTCCAGGAAGACGGTCGGGTCGCCGAAGGCGGACTCGGCCTCGCGCGCGGCGGCCTCGATGGACTCGCGCAGCTGGGCGGGGTCCTCGACGCGGCGCATACCGCGTCCACCACCGCCGGCGACGGCCTTCACGAAGACCGGGAAGCCCAGCTCCTCGGCCGCGGCGACCAGCGCGTCGACGTCGCTGGAGGGCTCGGACGACCCGAGCACCGGCACGCCGGCCTCGCGCGCGGCCTTGACCGCGCGGGCCTTGTTGCCGGTGAGTTCGAGGATGTCGGCGCTCGGGCCGACGAAGGTGATGCCCGCTTCTTCGCACGCGCGCGCGAGGTCGGGGTTCTCCGACAGGAAGCCGTACCCGGGGTAGACGGCGTCGGCCCCCGCCTTCTTCGCGGCGGCGACGATCTCGTCGACCGAGAGGTACGCGCGCACGGGGTGACCGGGTTCGCCGATCTCGTACGCCTCGTCGGCCTTCAGCCGGTGCAGGGAGTTGCGGTCTTCGTGCGGAAACACGGCGACGGTCCCCGCGCCCAGTTCGTAGCCGGCGCGGAACGCTCGGATCGCGATCTCCCCGCGGTTGGCCACCAGCACCTTGCGGAACATGCCCGGTCCTTCCCATTTGGATCGGTAAGTCAACGCACGTTACCCGGTTCTTCCCGCTCTGCGGGAGTTCAGTCCCGGGTGATGGACATCATGCGCCGCTGGGGGGTTGGCCGGGTGGGCGTCTGGGCAGCTTGTCAGGATCCCGCCGGTGCGTAAAGCAGCCGGTTGGCCGTGCCGTCCGGGACACCGTTCAGCGCGTCCGTCGTCGCGGCCTGAACAAGCGCTTGGTCCACCTGGGCCGGGGTCGATTCCGGGTGCTGGGCGAGGTAGAGCGCCGCCACACCGGCCGCGAACGCCGCCGCCATCGACGTGCCCGACTCGGGCCCCGCGCCGGTGCCGCCCGCGATCGGGCCGGGGACGTCGACGCCCGGCGCGTACAGGTCGACGTCCTGGCCGAAGTTCGACGCCTTGTCCGGGTGGTCCTGGGCGTCGGTGGCCCCGACGGTCAGCGCCTCGGCGACCCGGCCCGGGGAGAAACCGCTCGCGTCCGCCGTCTCGCTGCCCGCCGGGACGGCGATCGGGACCACGGCGGCGAGCCGCTTGACCGCGGCGTCGAGCCGGTCGTTCGGGACCCCGCCGATGCCGAGGACGGCGACCGCGGGCTGCCGGGCGTTCTGCGCGACCCAGTCGATGCCGGCGATGATCTGGTCGGTGGCGCCGCCGCCGTCCTTGTCGAGCACGCGCACGGGCACGATCTGCGCGCCCTTCGCGACGCCGTAGTCCTTGCCCGCGGCGAGCCCGGCGAGGCGGGTGCCGTGGCCGTTGGTGTCGGACGTGTCGGAGCCGCCGTTGAGGAAGTCGCGCCCGGGGGCGACGCGGCCCTGGAAGTCGGGGTGGTTCGCGTCGACGCCGCTGTCGATGACGTAGATGGAGACGCCTTCGGCCGCGGTGGCGAAGTGGTAGGCGTGGTCGAGCCCGGTGCGCTGGTCGATCCGGTCGAGGCCCCAACTGGGCGGATCGGCCTGCACCCCGCCGTCGGCGAGGGCGGGGGTCTGCCCGGCGAGCACGACCGCCACGGCGGCTGCCACTGTCGCTGTCTTCATGATCGTCGTCGTACCCCGGGAGTGCCGGGGCGACAACTCAGGGCTGTCGCTCGATCGGCTGATTCCGCCGGGCCAGCACGGCGGCGTCGGCGGCCAGCAGCACGAGCGCCACCACGGCGACGACTTGCCCGGCGTAGGTGAGGGACGAGTAGTCGGCCAGCGCGGCGAAGGTCGGCGGCAGCACGGCGACCGGCCCGGCGAGCCCCGTGGCGAGCACGGCGCCCCCGACGGGCCGCAGCACCACGGCGACCACGGGCACGACGACGGCCACCAGGGCCCCGAGCAGGAAGTAGGCGCCGTTGCGACCGGCGCCGTCGGAGTCGTAGGCGGCCAGTTCGCCGAGCTGGAACACCCAGCCGGCGGCGACCAGGACCCCCAGCGCGAGGGCCGCCCAGGAGGCCCACCCGCCGATCGGCCCGGCGCGCAGGACGCCGTTCCGGCGCAGGGCGACGAGGGCACAGATCCCGGCGACGGTCCAGGCGAGGTGCGCGAGCAGGGCGAAGGTGAACCCGGCGTTGAGTTCGGTCGCCGAGCCGGTGGACAGGGTGAGCGCTTCGCCGATGAAGCGCATGAGCCCGAAGAGAGCGGCGAGGCCGGCCCCGAGGAGAAGGGCGGGACCGGTCCGCGAGCGGGTCCGCGGAGCGAGGCAGAGGACACCGGCGAGGAGCGCGCACGCGGCGACGACGCCGACGGAGTACTCCATGCCGGGGCGGTATTGGGCGAGGGTGTAGCTGCCGTAGCGGTAGTCGAGCGGAAGCCCGGCGACGGCGAAGACGGTGCCGGCGATGGCGAGAATCCCGGCGAACCCCCCGACGGGATCGATGGCACCGGATTGCGCAGCGGACGCGGGTGCCGGGACCGGCGCGGGTTTGGCCGCGGCAGCCGGCTCCGCGGCCGCGGCCGGCTCGACCACCGGCCGCGCGGCGGGCTCGGCCGCCGGCTCCGCCGCGGCCTGGTCTTCGGCCTCCGCCCCGGCCGCGGATTCCGCCGGGCTTCCCGGTCCGGCAGCGCGGTCCGCGCCGGCGGCCGCGGGTCCGACCGTGCGCGGCTCCGGCTCGGCCGCCACCGGCTCGGGTTCCGTCTCCCGGGCAGGTTCAGGTTCAGCCGGAGCCGCAGCCACCTCCACCACCGGTACCGGCTCGGCCTCGATCTCCACCCCCACCACCACGTCCCCGGTCGGCCCGGTCACCACCACCTTGCCGCGCCGCACTCCCGACTCCCCCGCCGTCACCGTCAGCTCTGCCCCGCCCGGCACCTCGACCGCCTGGATCCACGCGTGCGACGGGTCGAACCGCACCTCCCGCGCCACCGGTGGCCCCGAAACCCGCAGCGACGCCGATGCCCGGGACCCCGCCGGCGCCGACAGCCGCACCGAAGGCACGTCCACCCGGACCACCGCCGACGACAACGCGTCCGCCGCGGCCGCCGCCACGTGCTCGATGTCCGTGCCCGCCATCGACCGGAGCGCCTCGAACGCCCCCACCGCCACCGGGAGGTTGTCGCTCGTCAGCCGGCGGCGCAGCTCCGCCACCGCCCCCAGCCTCGTGAACGGGTTCTCCGCCGCGATGGCCCCCGCCAGGTCCGGCGGGACCGGGGACGGCTTGATGCGCCGGCGCCGGCTCTTCGCCAGGTACAGCTCGCCCTGCATCTCGATGTCGCGGCTCGGCGTCTGCTTCGGGTTGCGCTCGCGGACGCGGTCGAACAAGTACTCGTACAGCTCGCCCAGCGCGATCCAGCCGTCCTCGTCGCGGTCGGCCTCGCCCGTGCGCAGCCCCTCCACCAGCGCCGCCGTGAACACCGACGGCTGGGCCGGCTCGTCCGAAGCCAGCGTCGCGCCCTCGAACGCGTACTCGATCGAGTTCGACGCCGTGATCACCGCGCGCCCGCGGCCGCCGCGGAAGCTGTCCAGGACGTTCGCGTCGCCCGACGCCCGGACCGCCACGCCCTGCCCGAACGCCCCGCCGTAGCAGCAGTCCAGCAGCAGCACCACGCTGCGCGAGCGGGTCTGCCGGATGCACTGCTGGACGAACTGGGCGGGCACGGCCGTCGACCGCAACCGGTCCGGACGCGTGTTGCGCGCGGCGAAGTACAGGCCGCCCGCGTCGTCCTTCAAGCCGTGGCAGGAGAAGTGCAGCAGCAGGACGTCGTCGGGACGGCCCTCCGCGCAGAGGTCCTCGATCTCCGCCTGGACCACGTGCGCGGTCTCGTTGCGGACCACCCGCACGTCGAAGTCGCTGATCGCGCGGTCGGCCAGCACCCCGGCGAGGGCGTCGGCGTCCGCCGCGGGCGAGCCCAGCCGCTGCAACCCCGCGTTGTCGTACTCGCCGTTGGCGACGATCAACGCCCGCCTCCGCCCGGCCATACCGGTAGGAAACGCCCACGAACCCACTGCGGCAATCAGCCGAACGGGCACACCTGACCGGGTCAGGCCCGGAAAATCGTTTCCTGCCCGTTCAGGCAGACGACCGCGTCGAACGCCGAAGGGACGTCGAGCGCCACAGTCATGTGCGCGTGCCGGATGCTCGACGCCGCGGGACGCGCGACCACGCACGGCGCCTCGGCGGCCAGCACCGCCTCGACACTGCCCTCCGCCGGCTCGTCCAACGCCTGCTCGAACATCCGGAACCCGAGCCGCGCACCTTCGTCGGGAACGAGCCCGGTCGTCGTCCCCGAAACCGCGGTCAACGCGAGCGCGAAATAGCGGTCCCCCAGCTCGGCGGCCAGGTGCGTGCCCGCGGAGGGCGCCGTCATGCCCGGCATCGGCGAGAACGGCACGCGCTGGAGGTGTCCGTTGTGGAGCATCAGGACGATCTTCTCGCCGGGGAACCGCCGTCGCAGCAACCGGACGGTGGCCGCCATGTACGTGTCCCGCGACGAGCTCTGCGGCTCCGGCGCCTGCCCGGCCATCAGCGCGGCCAGCTCCCGCAGGTACAGGTCGACGCGCAGCGCGCCCTCCGCGTCGTGCGCGGCTTCGGGCGCCAGCGACTCGACGTGTCCTTTGAGGACGGTCAGCGCCGTGGTGGCCGCGTCCCGCGCCGCGACGCTCATCCCCTGGTACCGGCCCGGCGCGACCGCACTGCTCACCGACGCGTACGGCTCGCAGGCCGCCAACGCTGTGTCCACAAGGGACACATTGGCCGGGTCCACCCGCGCCAGGACTTCGCGGACCGCTCGCAGCGCGGGCACCGGCGACCCGGCCGAACCCGGCACGTCCAGCCCGCAGAACCGGACGCCACGACCCCGCAGCCAGGTCAGCATCGAGTGGACCTCGGCCGAGTCGCCCAAGCCGAACGTGAAGCCGTCCCGCGCGACGTCGGCGACCTCGCCCGGTCCACCCCGCAGCCATGTGTCGACCAGGCGCCCTTCGGGAAACCCGCCTTCGAACCCGAGCACGGTGAACCCGCGCTCGGTGACGAGGTGCCGCAGCAACCGGTCGCGCAGCGCGCCGAACTCGCGGATGTGATGGTTGTTCTCCCCGATGGCGACGACCTCGGCGTCGCCGATCAGGTCGGCGATCTCGGTCACGGCGACGGTTGCTGGCATACTGGGCACACTAACGCAACAGGAGTAGCAGTTGGCAACCGAGATTTCCGGCACGCGACGGCCGGGCGGACGCACCGAGCGGACCCGCCTCGCCGCCCTGAACGCCACCCTCGAGCTGCTCGGCGAACGCGGGTACGCCGAGCTGACCGTCGAGGCGGTCGCCGAGCGCTCCGGCGTCCACAAGACGACGCTCTACCGCCGCTGGGAGTCCGCCGAAGGCCTGGTCGCCGCCGCCCTGCTGATGGGCACCGAGCAGGAGTGGACGGCGCCGGACACCGGCTCGCTGGAGGGCGACCTGCGCGGGATCAACCTGGAGCTGGTGCACTACTTCACCTCGCCGGGCGAGCGCGAGCTGCCGACGGCGTCGATCTCGGCGGCGTTCCTGTCGGCCCGCGCCGCCGACGCCCTGCGTGAGTTCTACGTGGACCGCCACGCCCGCTCGGCCGTGGTGGTCGACCGGGCCGTCGAACGCGGCGAAGTCCCGGCGGGCACCGATCCGGTCGAGGTCGTGCGGGTCGCGTGCGGCCCGGTCTTCTACCGCCTGTTCGTCTCCCGCGAAGGCGTCACACCGGAAGACGCGGGTATCGCCGCGGCAGCAGCCGCCGCGGCCGCGAAAGCCGGCGTGTTCACCGCAGCCGGCGACTGAACCGCCGTTCCTCCAGCGTGACGCGGCCGTCGTCGATCGTCTCGGTCTGGGTGACGCCGTCGTCGACCCAGCCCTGCCGCGCGTAGAAGGCCTTCGCCCGCTCGTTCGTCGAGAGCACCCACAGGATGGCGCTGTCGCCGGGCAGCTCGTCGACGACCCGGTCGTGCAGCGCCCGGCCGAGGCCCCGCCCCCAGTGCTCCGGCAGCAGGTACAGCGCGAAGAGCTGCCCGGGCCCGAAGGCGGCGAACCCCGCGATGACGCCGTCGTCCTCCGCGACCAGCACCCGGCCGCCGTCCCTGATCTGCCGGGCCCACGACGCCGCGCGCGGCTCGGCCGACAGCCCGGCGAGGAAGTCCGCCGGGATCAGCCCGTCGTAAGCCGCCTGCCACGACCGCACGTGGACCTCGCCGATCGCGGGCGCGTCGGCCACCGTCGCTTCACGGATCACGTCTTCTCCAGGTACTCCGCGCGCTCGACGTCGACGACGTCGGCGACCATCTGCGCCAGGCCGTGGTACTTCTCCAGGTCCGGGTCCTTCTCGACGATCTCCTGCGCGCTCGCCCGCGACGCGGCGATCACGTCCTCGTCGCGCAGCAGCGAAAGCAGCTTCAGCCCGGACCGCTTCCCGGACTGCGCAGCGCCGAGGATGTCGCCTTCGCGGCGCAGCTCCAGGTCGAGGCGCGACAGCTCGAAGCCGTCGGTCGTCGACTCGACCGCCGCCAGCCGTTCGCGCGTCGCCGTGCCGTCGAGGGCCTCGGTGACCAGCAGGCACAGCCCCGGCACGCTGCCCCGGCCGACGCGGCCGCGCAGCTGGTGCAGCTGGCTGACGCCGAAGCGGTCGGCGTCCATGATCACCATCGCGGTCGCGTTCGGGACGTTGACGCCGACCTCGATCACCGTGGTGGCCACCAGGACGTCGAGGTCGCCCGCGGAGAACGCCCGCATCACGGCGTCCTTGTCGTCGGGCGGCATCCGCCCGTGCAGCACGCCGATCTTCAGGCCCTGCAACGCGCCGTGCTCAAGCTCGGGGGCGACGTCGAGGACCGCGAGCGGCGGCCGCTTGTCGCTCTTGTCCGACGGCGGCTCGTCGCCGATCCGCGGGCACACGACGTACCCCTGGTGCCCCTTGCCGACCTCTTCGCGCACCCGCTGCCAGATCCGCTCGAACCACGCGGGTTTCTCGGCGACCGGCACGACCGTGGTGGAGATCGGCGACCGCCCGACCGGCATTTCGCGCAGCGCGGAGACCTCCAAGTCGCCGTACACGGTCATCGCGACCGTGCGCGGGATCGGCGTCGCCGTCATGACGAGGACGTGCGGGCTGGTGTCGCCGGCCCCGCGGGTGCGCAGCGCGTCCCGCTGCTCGACGCCGAAGCGGTGCTGCTCGTCGACGACGGCCAGGCCGAGGTCGGCGAACTCGACGTGGTCCTGGATCAGCGCGTGCGTGCCGACGACGATGCCCGCCTCGCCGCTGACGATCTCCAGCAGCGACTTCTTCCGTTCCTTCGCGCCCATCGACCCGGTCAGCAGCGTCACCTTCGTGGCGTTCTCCGCGGCACCCAGCTCGCCCGCCTGGCCGAGGTCGCCGAGCATCTCCCGCAGCGACCGCGCGTGCTGGGCGGCGAGGACCTCGGTCGGCGCGAGCATCGCGGCCTGCCGCCCGTTGTCGACGACCTGCAGCATCGCCCGCAGCGCGACGATCGTCTTGCCCGAGCCGACCTCGCCCTGCAGCAGGCGGTTCATCGGGTGCTCGGAGGCGAGGTCCGCGGCGATCTCGTCGCCGATCCCCCGCTGCCCCGCGGTGAGGTCGAAGGGCAGCCGCTTGTCGAACGCGTCCAGGATGCCGCCGCTGACGTGCGGGTTCGCCTTCGCCGGCCGGGAGATGGCCGAGTGCCGCCGCTGCGCGAAGATCAGCTGGACGGCCATGGCCTCGTCCCACTTCAGCCGCTTCTTCGACGCCTCCAGGTGCGCCCAGTTGGCCGGGCGGTGGATGCCGTGGAGCGCGGTGTCGAGGTCGGACAGCTTGTGCAGCCGCCGCAGCTCGGCCGGCATCGGGTCTTCGTCGACCTCCAGGACGTCGAGGACCTGCCGGACGCACTTGGCGATCGACCACGTCGGCATCCCCTGCGCCGCCGGGTAGACCGGGATGATCGCGGCGAGGAAGTCGTCCATGGCCTCGTCGGCGCGGTCGGCTTCGAACAGCTCGTACTCGGGGTTGGTCAGCTGCAGGGTGTCGCGGAAGGCGGACACCTTGCCGGCGAACAGGCCGGTCTTGCCGGGGACGAGGTCCTTCTCGCGCCAGGCCTGGTTGAAGAAGGCACAGGTGAGCCGGCGCTTCCCGTCGGTGATCACCATGTCGAGGATGGTCCCGTTGCGGGACTTCATCCGCCGCTTGCTGACCTTCTCGACGCGCGCCAGCACGGTCGCGTGCTCGCCCAGCTCGAGGCCGGCGATGTCGGTGAGCTCGCCGCGTTCGGCGTAGCGGCGGGGGTAGTGGCGGAGCAGGTCGCTGACCGTCTCGATGCCCAGCGACGTGGCGAGCGCCTTCGCCGTCTTGGCGCCCAGCAGCAGCGGCAGCTTGTCGCGCAGTCCGGCCATCGGCTATTCGACTCCCATCAGCAGCACGGCTTCCGCCTGGCCGCTGGCGTAGCTGGTCAGCTCCACCTCGGGGTGCTCCACCCGCAGTTGCTCCGCGAGCTCCTCGGCGACCCCGGGCGGGGCGTCGGCCCCGCTCAGCACCGTCACCAGCTCCCCGCCGAGCGCCAGCATCCGGTTGAGCACCTTCATCGCGGCCGCGACCAGGTTCGTCTCCGACGCCGGCGCGGGCTCGATGTGCACCACCTCGTCGTCGACCAGGCCGACGACGTCGCCGGACTGGGCCCGGCCCACCCAGGTTAGCGACTCCTCCTGCGCGATCCGCAGTTCGCCACGCCTGGTCGCGGCGGCCGCTTCGGCCATCGCGACGACGTCGTCGTTGGTGCGGCGCCCGGCGTCGTGCACGGCGAGCGCGGCCAGCACCTGCACCGGCGAGACGCACGGGATGACCACGACGTCCCGGTCGGCGGCCATCGCGTGCCCGGCCGCCGTGTCGACCGCCGCGGTGAGCCCGACGCTGCCCGGCAGCACCGTCACGTGCCGGCCGGCGGCTTCGTTCAGCAGGCTGATCACGTCTTCGACGCTCGGCGTCTCCCCCTCGGGCACGGCCAGCACCGGGATGCTTTCGGCGCGCAGCAGCTCGGCCAACGCGCCGCCGTGCACCACGGCGACGACCGTGCGGTCGATCCCGCCACCGGGTTCGATCGGCGTCGGCGTGAGCAGGGGTTCGACGCGGATCTTGCGCGGCCGGCCGAGCGCGAGCCCGGCTTCGATGGCGGCGCCGATGTCGGCGCAGTGGACGTGCACGGCGTGGCTGCCCGAGCCGTCGCCGGCGACCGTGACGCTGTCGCCGAGGCCGCTCAGCTCCTTGCGCAGGGTCGGCAGGCTCTGCTCGTCGACGCCGTCGAGGAGGTACATGACCTCCCAGGCGAAGGCCTGCTCCTGCGCGGTCGGCACTGCGAGGGCGTGTTCCCGCTCGATCTCGGCGCCGGTGAGGACGCCGACCAGGGCATCGAGCACGGCGACGAGCCCGCGCGCACCCGCGTCGACCACCCCGGCCTTGGCCAGGGCGGGCAGCTGCAGGGGCGTCTTCTCGAGGGCGTGCGCGGCCTCTTCCGCGGCTTTCCGCGCGACCTCGCCGAGGCTGCGCGTCTCGCCGCGCACGGCGAGCGCGACGGCGTGCAGGACGGTCAGGATGGTCCCGGCGACCGGGCGGCTCACGGCGCCGGTGGCGACCTCGTCGGCGTGCCCCAGCGCTTTCGCCAGCCACGCGCCGTCCAGCTCGCCTTCGGCGCGGTCGGCCAGCCCGCGCACGACCTGGGACAGGATGACGCCGGAGTTGCCCTTGGCGGCGGCGACGGCACCGCGGGCGAGGACCTTCAACGCGCCGGCGGCGTCTTCCGGGGTGGCACCGGCCAGTTCCGCGGCCGCGCCGGTCATCGTGAAGAGCATGTTGGAGCCGGTGTCGGAGTCGGCGACGGGGTAGACGTTGATCTCGTCGATGGCCGGCCGCAGGCTCGCCAGGCTGTGCACACAACCCGCCGCCCAGGCCGACACCGCCGCCGCGTCCAGCACCCGCACCCCGTAACCTCCTGACCGGTCCTCCGGCAGCGTATCGACCCGGTGCCGAGGGCCTCGATCGCAGTAGTTACTATGGTCGAGTTGCCCAGTGCATCTGGGCTCATTTCTATGACCCAGATCCAAAGGAGTTCGACGTGGCTGCCGTGTGCGACGTCTGTGGCAAGGGACCCGGCTTCGGCAAGTCGGTCTCGCACTCCCACCGCCGTACCAACCGCCGGTGGAACCCGAACATCCAGACCGTCCACGCCAAGGTGGGTGTGTCCCAGCGCAAGCGCCTGAACGTGTGCACCTCGTGCATCAAGGCGGGCAAGGTCGTTCGCGGCTGAGGCGAGAAGAGTTCGAAAAGGGCGGGTGCTCCTCGGAGCACCCGCCCTTTTCTTTACTTGAGGAAGCCGGTCAGCAAGTCCTTCAGCGTTTCCGGGACCTGCAGCACCCCGTGGTCCTGCCCCGCCAGGGTCTCGTACCGCGCCCCGGGCACTGCCGCGGCCGCCGCCTGGGCACCTGCCTGCAGCTCCTCCGGGCTCGCCCCGCCGCCGATCACCAGCGTCGGGATCGAAATCTTCGCCAAGTGGTCCTCGCGGACCCGGGCGCCCGGGCCGCAGATCGTCAGGTCGTACGGGAGCGTGTGCGCCAGCGCCGTGAACCAGCCCCACACCGGCGCCTGCTTCATCCCCTCGACCATCTCCGCCGGGGTGCCCGCGACCCGCAGGAACGTCGCCACGGCGCCGTCGCGGTCGCCCGCCGCGAGCTGCGCCTGCACCTCGTCCAGGACGTCGCCACGCGGGTGTTCCGCGGTCGCGTACGGCGGTTCGTACGCCACCAGCTTGTCGATCGGGAGCCCCGCGGCCGCCGCCTCCAGCGCCAGGATGGCGCCCGACGAGTGCCCGAACACCGACGCCGAGCCGCCGGCCTCGGCGATCAGCGCCGCGATGTCCTCGATCTCGCGCTCCATCGCGTACTCGGCCGAGTCGCCGGAGTCACCGCGGCCCCGCCGGTCGTAGGCGATCGTCGTGAAGTCCCCGGAGAGGACCTCGGCCAGGCCCGCGACCGTCGTCCGGTCGTTGAACGCGCCGCCGACCAGGATCACCGGCGCGCCCGACCCGCGCCGCTCGAAGAAGATGGCCGTGCCGTCGGCCGAAGTGACGTTCATGCTTCCTCCAAAGGTTTACCCCTGGTCGGAGCCGTCACGCGGATCCGGACACCGAACCTACGGGAGTTTCCAGTCGACCGGCGCCGCGCCCTGCTGCTCCAGGAGCTGGTTGGCCCGGCTGAACGGCCGTGACCCGAAGAAGCCGTTGTGCGCCGAGAGCGGGCTCGGGTGCGCCGACTCGATGCACGGGACCTCGCCGAGCATCGGCCGCAGGTTGCGCGCGTTGCGGCCCCACAGGATCGCCACCATCGGCTCCGAGCGGGCCGCGAGCGCCTTGATCGCCTGCTCGGTGACCGCTTCCCAGCCCTTGCCCTGGTGCGAGTTCGACTTCCCGGGCTGCACGGTCAGCGACCTGTTGAGCAGCAGCACGCCCTGGTCGGCCCACGGCGTCAGGTCGCCGTTGGACGGCAGCGGGTGGCCGAGGTCGTCGGCGTACTCCTTGTAGATGTTGACCAGGCTCTTCGGGATCGGCCGGACGTCCGGCGCCACCGAGAAGCTCAGGCCCACCGCGTGCCCGGGCGTCGGGTACGGGTCCTGCCCGACGATCAGCACGCGCACGTCGTGGAACGGCTGCTTGAACGCGCGGAGGACGTGCTCCCCCGCCGGCAGGTAGGTCCGGCCCGCGGCGATCTCCGCGCGGAGGAACTCCCCCATCGCGGCGACCTGCGGCGCCACCGGTTCGAGGGCCTCGGCCCAGCCTGCCTCGACGATGTCCTGCAGCGGTCGTGCGGTCACGGCGCGCAAGCCTACCGGGCGTGGCCGACGTCACCCGAGCGGGTCGAGCCGCCTCAGCTCGGTGCGGAACCGCTTCCCGCGTTCGACGTAGGAATCCACCACCATCGCGATGCTTTCCGGCCCGAACGACGTGTTCTCCCGCACCTTCGCCGGCACGCCCAGCGCGATCTCCCCGGTCTTGACGCGGCTGCCGTACGAGAGCACCGCGCCCGCGCCGACCATGCCGCCGTCCTCGATGACCGAGCCGTTGAGCACCACCGAGCCGGACGCGATCAGGCAGCCGGTGCCGATCGCCGCGCCCTCGACGTGCACCGCGTGCCCGATCGCCGACGACGGCCCGAGGATCGTCGGGTGGCGCTCGGTGCAGTGCAGGACGCAGCCGTCCTGCACGTTCGAGCGCTCGCCGATCTCGATGTAGCCGTGGTCGCCGCGCAGCACCGTCTGCGGCCAGACCGACGCGAACGCGCCGATCCGGACGTCGCCGATCACCGTCGCGTCCGGGTGGACGTAGGCGTCGGGGTGGATCGTCGGCTCGAGCGAACCGAGTGCGTAGATCGGCATGCCGCCTCCGGGTGACTGCGGTTTCACTTCCCGTGCGATTGGATCACGCCATCGCCGCGGACAGGAACGCCAGTACCGGGAGCACGGCCCTCGTGCTCCTCCTCGTCGTGCTGACCTGGCTGCTCAGCCTGCCGGTCGCGTCGCCCGCGCTCGCGAACGGCCTGGCCGGGACGCCGCCGATGGGCTGGAACAGCTGGAACCAGGTCCGCTGCTACGACCTCACCGAGGACGTCGTCAAGAAGGCGGCCGACGCGCTCGCCGACACCGGCTTGCGTGACGCGGGTTACAAGTACGTCGTCGTCGACGACTGCTGGCAGGCCCCCGCGCGCGCCGCCGACGGCTCGTTGCAGGCCGATCCGACGCGCTTCCCGCACGGCATCGCCGACCTCGCCGACTACGTCCACTCGCGCGGCCTGCTGTTCGGCATCTACGCCGTGCCCGGCAGCCGGACCTGCGCGATGGCCAACGACGCCTACCCCGCGTCCGGCATCGGCTCGCTCGGCCACGAACGCCAGGACGCCGAGACGTTCGACCGCTGGGGCGTCGACTACCTCAAGTACGACTGGTGCAACGCCGACACCGTCGACGGCCTCGACCGCAAGGCCGCCTTCGAGAAGATGCGCGACGAACTGGCCGCGCTGCCCCGCCCGATCGTCTACGCGATCTCCGAGTACGGCGTCTCGAGCCCGTGGACCTGGGCGCGGCCGGTGGCGAACCTCTGGCGCACCACCTACGACCTGGTCCCGACCTGGGACTCGGTGCTCGCGACGATCGACCAGCAGGCCGCCGTCGCCGTGCACAGCGGCGGCCCGGGCGGCTGGAACGACCCGGACATGCTGCAGGTCGGCAACGGCACGCTGACCGCGGACGAGGCCCGCGCGCACTTCAGCGTCTGGGCCGTGCTGAACGCGCCGCTGTTCGCCGGCACCGACCCGGCGAAGCTGAGCGACACCGACCTGGCGACCCTCGGCAACCCCGAGGCGATCGCCGTCGACCAGGACTTCGCGGGCGGCCAGGGCCGGCAGCTCGGCGCCGGCCCCGGCTACCAGGTGTGGGGGAAACCGCTTACCGGTGGCGGGTTCGCGGTGGTGCTGCTCAACACCGGCAGCACCACCGCGACCGTCTCCGCGTCAATCCCGGGCGCGTGGCGCGTCCGGGATCTGTGGGCCCACCGGGAAACGGGCACTGCCGTCGGCTCCGTTTCCTCGACCCTGCGGCCGCACGCGGCGGCCCTGCTGAAGCTCACACCGAGGTGAGGTCCTTGCCGAAGCAGCGGCTTTCGGGCTCGTTCTTGTACACGCCGAAGTTCGGGATCTCGGCGTACCCCGACGACGTGTAGAGCGCGATGGCCTCGGGCTGCTTGGTGCCGGTTTCCAGGACCGCGCGCTTGCGGCCGCACAACGCCGCTGTCCGCTCCAGTTCGGACAGGATCATCCGCGCGAACCCGCGCCCGCGGGCGGAATCGGCGACGTACATCCGCTTGAACTCGGCGTCGCCGTCCCGGAAGTCCGGCGCCGGGCCGTCGTGGGCGCGCCAGGCACCGCAGGCGACCGCTTCCTCGCCCTGGTAGCCGACGAGGAACAGGCCCTCCGGCGGGTCGAAGTCCGCCGGGCTCATCGGGGTGGCGTCCTCACTGCCGTAGCGCTCGACGTACACCTGCTGCACCGCGGCCATCAGCTTGGCCGCGTCGGGATGGTCGTAGGGGACCGGAACGATTCTCACGCTTTCCGAGCCTAGATCAGCGCCAGTGCGTCCAGCCGCCTTCTCGCGCAAAAGGCTTGCCGTCCACGGTGATCCCGGAGTCCGCCATCGTGACGACGCCGATCGTGCGCCAGCCTTCGGGCAGTTCGGCGAACGGCGGGAAGGTGGCGGCCAGCGCGTGGTCCTCGCCACCGGTCAGGACCCAGTCGAGGGGGTCCGCGCCCAGCGCGGCGCCCACTTCGGTGAGCCGGGCGGGGACGTCGAGGTCGGCGGTGCGGACGTCGATGCCGACGCCGGAGGCCTCGCCGATGTGCCCGAGGTCGGCGAGCAGGCCGTCGGAGACGTCGATCATGGCCGTGGCCCCGGCGAGCGCGGCGCGCGGACCGGCTTCGTAGGGCGGTTCCGGGCAGCGCTGGGCGTTGACGACGCCGACCGGGGAGCGGAACCCGCGCCCGAGCACGGCGAGGCCCGCGGCGGCCCAGCCGAGGCGCCCGTTCACGGCGAGGACGTCGCCGGGGCGGGCTCCCGAGCGCGTCACGGGTTCGCGGTCGCCGAGGTCGCCGAGCGCGGTGACGCTGATCACGAGCTGGTCGGCGCGGACCATGTCGCCGCCGGAGACGCCGACACCGGCGCGTCCGGCTTCGGCCCACATGCCGTCCGCGAGGCCGGTGACGACCTCACGCGGGGTGTCGGGCGGGCACGCGATCCCGACCAGGACGGTGGTCGGGGTGGCGCCCATGGCGGCGATGTCGGCCAGGTTGACCGCGACGGCCTTGCGCCCGACGTACTCGGGCGGCGACCAGTCGAGCCGGAAGTGGACGCCCTGGACGAGCACGTCGGTGCTGGCGACCACGCGGCCGTCGGGGGCCGCGACGACGGCCGCGTCGTCGCCCGGGCCGAGCAGCGTGCCCGGGGGCTGGCGCCGTCCTTCGGTGACGGCGCGGATGAGCGCGAACTCGCCGGTCTCGGCGACCGTTCCGTCGTTCGGTGACACCGGTCACCTCTGCTTTCTCTACCGGGACAAAGATCGATCACCGATAGTCGGATGCCCTATGTTTTTCCGTGAGCTGGCGATACGTTGCTGATGACGTTCCTACCTTGAGCCGATCGATCCCGACGAAAGGGCGCGCCGTGGTCCACGCATACATCCTCATCCAGACCGAGGTCGGCAAGGCGGCCGCGGTGGCTGCCGAGATCTCCAGCATCCCGGGTGTGACCAGCTCGGAGGATGTCACCGGACCGTACGACGTGATCGTCCGCGCGGCCGCCGACAACGTGGACCAGCTCGGCCAGCTCGTGGTCGCGAAGGTGCAGAACGTGGAGGGCATCACGCGGACGCTGACCTGCCCGGTCGTCCACCTCTGACCAGTGGTGTAGTGGTCGGGTGCCTGATTCCGACACCGGTGCCCCGCCTCGGGTGGTCCTCGTCACCGCGGCCGCGCTCGCCGTGGCCTTGGCGGTCGCCGTCGCCGTCTTCGCGTTGACCCAGCGCTCCTCGGATCCCGCTTCCGACGCCGGTCCCCTGCCGCTGGTCCCCGTGCCGGCACCGTTCGCGACCTCGCCGGCCTGCACGACGTTGCTGAGCGCGGTCCCGACGGAGCTGAAGTCCAACGGGACTCCTCTGAAGGTGCGCGAGCTGGCCGCCCCGGCGCCGCCCGCGACGGTGGCCTGGGGCACGGACGACCCGCTGGTGCTGCGGTGCGGGCTGAACCGTCCGCCGGAGCTGACGCCGACGGCGGCGTTGCGCCTGGTGAACGGCGTCCAGTGGCTGCAGGTGCCGGGCGAGGGCGCGTCGACGTGGTACGTCGTGGACCGCGAGGTCTACGCGGCGCTGACCGTGCCGGACAGCGCGGGGACGGGCCCGTTGCAGACGATCTCCGACACGGTGGCGGCGAAGCTGCCGGCTCGGCCGCTGCGGTTTTCCTGAGCTTCGGTCAGCGCAGGCCGGTGCCGCGCGCGATGGCCGTGTCGATGAGCGTGGTCAGCAGCGTCGCGTAGTCCACGCCGGTGACCTCCCACATCTTCGGGTAGGCGGACTTCGTCGTGAAGCCGGGCATGGTGTTGACCTCGTTGATGGTCAGCTCGCCGTCGGCGCCGACGAAGAAGTCGACGCGGGCGAGGCCCTGGCAGTCGAGCGCCTGGAAGGCCTGGACCGCCATCGCGCGGAGCTTCTCGGTGAGCGAGTCGTCGAGCTTGGCCGGGATGTCGAGCTCCGCGTCGTCGCCCAGGTACTTGGTTTCGAAGTCGTACCAAGCGTTTTCGTCTTCGGAGAGGACGCGGATCTCGGCGGGCAGCGAGGCTTCGACGTGCCCGTCCGGGAATTCGAGGACCCCGCATTCGACCTCGCGCCCGACGACGGCGGCCTCGACGAGGACCTTGGGGTCGGTGGCGCGGGCGAACTCGATGGCGGCGTCGAGGTCGTCCCAGGTCGTCACGCGGCTGATCCCGACGGACGACCCGGCGCGCGACGGCTTGACGAAGACGGGCAGGCCGAGCTTGGCCCGGTCGTCGTCGTCCAAAGTGGACTGACCGCGCTTGAGTGCGGCGAAGGTCCCGACCGGAAGCCCTTCGGCGGCCAGGAGTTTCTTCGCGGTTTCCTTGTCCATGGCGGCGGCGCTGGCGAGCACGCCGGGGCCGACGTACGGGATGCCGGCGAGCTCGAGCAGGCCCTGGATGGTGCCGTCCTCGCCGAAGGCGCCGTGCAGCACCGGGAAGACGACGTCCACCTGCGAGAGGAGCTCGCTTTCCCGCCCGGGCTCGACGGCGACGAGCCCCCGGCTGGAGGGATCACCGGCGAGGACGAGGCTCTTGCCGTCGTCGACGGACGGCAGTTCGCGGCCGCGGATGGCGAGCTGCGCGGAGTCCCCGGTGCCGAGCACCCACCGGCCGTCCCGGGTGATGCCGACCGGGACCGCCTCGAACCGCGCGGGGTCGAGGTTCCCCAGGACGCTGCCGGCGGACAGGCAGGAGATGGTGTGCTCGCTGCTGCGCCCGCCGAAGACGACCGCCACCCGGATCTTCTCGCTCATGGTGAGCCACCGTACCCGGTGACCTCGCGGAACAGCCCAACCCGGTGCGGCGGGAGGTGCGTGGTGGGCGGTGAACGCAACCGGGGAGGGGGTGGTGCGTCCGGTAGGTCGAGGGGGCGGTGGGTTCGGGTTCCGGGGTGGGTGGTGCTTGGTCTTCGGTGCTTGCGCCTTGGGGTTCGGCTGCCGGGGTACGTGGTTCGCGGCTCTTGGTTCTCGGGGTTGGTTCTTGCTCCCGGCTCCCGCACGCTGGCTCACGCACCTTCGGCTCGCGCGCTGTTTGCTGCTCACCCCGCGGCCGACTCCGCGCTTCCGCTCCCGCGCTACCGGCCCCCGCGCCTCCGGCTCTCACGCTCCCGCACTCAGGCTTTCGGCTCACGCGCTGCTGCTCTCGCCGCCTGCTCCCGGCTCTCGGCTCACGCACCTTCGGCTCGCGCGCTACTTGCTTCTTGCCCCCGCTTCCGTCCCCCGCTCCCGCGCGGCCGGCTCCCGGCTCCCGGCTCACGCGCTTTCGGCTCGCGCGCTACTTGCTTCTCGCCCCCGCTTCCGCGCGGCCAGCTCCGCGCTCCCAGCTCCCGCGCGGCCGGCTCCCGGCTCCCGGCTCCCGGCTCCCGGCTCCCGGCTCCCGGCTCCCGGCTCCCGGCTCCCGGCGACATGAAGAGTCGTTCACACCATCCCGCACCAGGGTTCCGTCAAAGTCGCAACGACGGGCAGCTCCGCCGCCCCAGGACGCCGACCGTGCCGCACCCCTGCCATCCGCGCGCTGAACGACCTTCCACCACGAGCCCCGCCCCGCCACGCCGAGACAGACCCCGCCCTCCCAGGGGGAACCTCCACCGGATTGACGATATCGCCCCCAACCCACCCAAAGCCGCGAAAAGCCACCACCAAACCCACACTTGTCCACATCACAACGCCCCTGTGGACAACCGAGAAACCTCAGCGCAGCAAAGAAACCAACGTCGGCAAAGCCGCCACCAAAGCCTCCCGCGAACACCCCGCGTACCCGATCGCCACCCCGTGCGCCGACGGTGTCCCGGCGAAATGCCGCGCCAACCCGTCCAACCGGATTCCCCGACGCTCGGCCGAAGCGATCACCGACGCCTCCACCGAAGCCGACGAAAACGGCACCACCAAGTGCGCCCCCGCGTCGTCTCCGCGGACCGGGATCTCCGCCGCCGACAACGCCCCCGCCAGCAACGTCCGCCTCTCCGCCATCTCGCGGCGCAGCTTTCGCAGGTGCCGGCCCAAATCTCCGTTGCGCGCGAACTCGTACAACACCCGCTGTCCCGCCGGCGAAGGACGCGTTCCGGTCGAATCCCGATACGCCAAAACCGCCGAAGTGATCGCCTCCGGTGCCACCATCCACCCCGCCCCCAGCGTCGGCGTGAGGATCTTCGACGTCGTCCCCAGGTGCGCCACCACGTCCGGCGCCAAAGAAGCCAACATCGGCAACGGCGCCACGTCGAACCGCAACTCTCCGTCGTAGTCGTCCTCGATGATCAACATCGACGACGACCGCGCCAGCTCCACCAGCGATACCCGCCGCGCCGCCGAAAGCCGGCTGCCCATGGGGTACTGGTGCGCCGGTGAGCAGTACACCGCCCGCGTGCCCGCCGGGATCGCGGAAGGCCGCAACCCCTCGTCATCCACCGGGACGCCCACCACCCGCATGCCCGCCCGGCGGAACGCCTGCACCGCCCGCTGGTACCCCGGCTCCTCGACCGCGACGACGTCCCCGCGCTCCAGCACCGCCGCCGCCAGCTCGACGACCGCCGCCGTCGTGCCGCCCGTCGCCAGCACCGAACCCGCCGCCAGCCCGCGGTGGCGCAGCAAGTGCTCCGACACCGCCGCGCGGTACTCCGGCAGCCCCGCGCGGTGGGCGCGGACCAGGGGATCCGGGTCGGCCGCCGCCCGCCAAGCCCGGCGCCAGGCCGCGCGGTCCAGGCCGTCCGCCCACGGCGTGCCCGGGCCCAGGTCGAGAAGCGACGGCGCCGCCGCTTCGGGCGCCGGGACGGCCGGGGCCGGGACCTCCGACGCCGAGAAGGACGGCGGTGTCGTCACGTACGTGCCGGAGCCGTGCCGGCCGGCGATCCAACCCTCCGCGTGCAGCTGCTCGTACGCCGCCGACGTCACCGTGCGGCTGACGCCGAGGCGGCCGGCCAGCGCCCGCGTCGACGGCAGCCGGTCGCCACCCCGCAGGTGGCCTGAAGCGGCCGCTTCGCGCAACGCGTCGGCGAGCTGGACGGCCAGCGGCGTCACCGCCGAACGGTCGAGGCTGACCGGGAGCGCGGTGTCGGCGTGGGTCACGGGACCTCCTCGAGTGGACTTCCCAAGTGTACGAGAAGTGGCCGTTTTCCGATGCCACTGCACTGGGAGACGCTGGTCGCATGCTGTCCACCACGTCCCGCACCACGCTCGGCCGCAAGAAGCACCGCGCCGTCACCGACCGCTCGGCGCTGCACGCCGTCCTCGACGAGGGCCTGATCTGCCACCTCGGCATCGTCCGCGACGGCGCGCCCCTCGTCCTGCCGACCGGCTACGGCCGCGACGGCGACACGCTCTACCTGCACGGCTCCACCGGCGCGGCCAGCCTCCGCACGGCGGCGCAGGACCTCGACGTCTGCGTCACCGTGACGCTCCTCGACGGCATCGTCTACTCGCGCTCGGTCAACAACCACTCGATGAACTACCGCAGCGCGGTGATCTTCGGGAAGGCGACGCCGGTGCTCGACGCCGAAGCGAAGATGCACGGCCTCAAGGTGCTCACCGACCACCTCGCACCGGGCTCGTGGGAGCACGCGCGCGAGGTCAACGCGAAGGAGTTCGCCGCGGTCAGCGTGCTCGCCCTCGACCTCGCGGAGGCGTCGGTGAAGATGCGCGCCGAGGGCCCGGACGACGAACCGGAGGACCTCGACGCGGACAACGCGTGGGCCGGAGTCCTGCCGGTCCGCACCGTCTTCGGCGCGCCCGAGCCGTCGACCGACCTCTCCCCCGGCTGGACCACGCCGGCGCACGTCACCGAGCGAGCGGCAACCGGACCGTGAAGGTCGTCCGGCCCGGCTCCGACGACACCGCGACCGTCCCGCCGTGCGCCGTCACCAGGGACTGGACCACGGACAGCCCGAGCCCGGTGCCGCCGTTGCCGCGGGTGCGCGAGTCGTCGACGCGGAAGAACCGGTCGAAGATCCGCTCCTGATCCCCCGAAGCGATCCCCGGTCCCGCGTCGCTGACCTCGACGACCGCCTCGGCCCCGGAAACCACCACCGAGACGTGCACCGCGGTCCCGGGTGGGGTGTGCACGGCGGCGTTGGCCAGCAGGTTGTCGAGCACCTGCCGCAACCGCAGCGGGTCCGCGGAAACGAACGCCGGCGTGAGCGAAGAGGAAACCGGGTGGTCGGGCCGCCCGGCGGCGAACGCGTCCACCGCGTCGCCGGCCAGCTCCGCCAGGTCGACGCGCTCGGGCCGCAACGGCGTCTCGGCGGCGCTCGCGTCGAGCCGGGCCAGGAGCAGGAGGTCGTCGACGAGCACGCTCATCCGCGCCGTCTCGGAGCGGATCTTCGCCAGGTGCGCCTCCCGTTCCGCCGGCTCGTTCGCCGCGGCGTAGCGGAAGAGGTCGGCGTAGCCGCGGATCGACGTCAGCGGCGTCCGCAGCTCGTGCGAGGCGTCCGCGACGAACCGGCGCAGCCGCTCGTTCGCCTCGGTCTTCGCCGCCAGTGACGTGTCGATGTGGGCCAGCATCACGTTGAACGCCGTCCGCAGCTCCTCGACCTCGGCGCCGCCGCCGGCGCCCGCCGCGCGCACCGGCAGGTCGGCGTTCGCCGTGAGGTCGTGGGACGCGATGTCGTGCGCGGTGCCGGCCATGTCGGCCAGCGGGCGCAGGCCGCGGCTCAGCACCAGCCGCCCGACGACCAGCAGCACGGCCAGCGCGAACGCGAACGCCCCGACCTCCACCCAGATCAGCTGCCGCACCGTGCCGTCGAGGTCCTTCTGCGGAGCGGCCGAAAGCAGCACCGACCCGTTGTCGACCGGGCACGCGCGCACCCGGTACGGCCCGTCTTCGGGGAGGGAGATCGTGCGCGTGACGTCGCCGTCCACCGCGTCGGCGGCGATCTTCGCCAGCTCCTTCGCGTCGCCGGGCAGCTGGCCGCCGGGCTCGGGCGTCGCGACGCCGTCGCGCACCTTGTAGAGCGCCGAGAACCACGAGTAGACCGACTGCGGCGAGCCGTGGGTCTCGCGCAGCAGCGGCAGCTGGGTGTTCTGGCTCTTGGACAGCTGCTCGTCGAGCCGCCGGTCCAGGTAGCCGTGCATGATCCCGACCGTGGTGACGCCGACGGCGGCGAACACGACCAGGGCGAGCGCGCCGAGGCCGAGCGTGATCCGGGTGCCCAGCCGCGTGCGCTGCCAGGCCCCGTACCACCGGCGGAAGAAGCGCTTCACCGGTTGGCCTGGCGCACGACGTACCCGACGCCGCGCACGGTGTGGATCAGCGGTTCGCCGCCGCCCGCGTCGACCTTGCGCCGCAGGTGCGAGATGACGAGTTCGACCACATTGGACCGCCCGCCGAAGTCGTACTCCCAGACGTGGTCGAGGATCTGCGCCTTCGTCAGCACCGACGGCGACCGGCGCATGAGGTAGCGCAGCAGCTCGTACTCGGTCGGCGTCAGCTCGGCCGGGCGGTCGCCGCGGCGGACCTCGCGGGTGTCCTCGTCCAGCGTCAGGTCCCCGACGCGCAGCACGGCCCCGCGGGTCGGCACCTGGTGCGTGACGCCGGAGCTGCGCCGCAGCACCGCCCGCAGCCGGGCCATCAGCTCCTCGACGGAAAACGGTTTCACGAGGTAGTCGTCACCCCCGCGGGTGAGCCCGGCGACCCGGTCGGCCGTCGCGTCCTTGGCCGTGAGGAACACCACGGGCACCGCGCTGCCGTTCTCCCGGAGGCGGTCGAGCACGGTGAAGCCGTCGAGGTCGGGCAGCATCAGGTCGAGCACGACGATGTCCGGCCCGAACTCCGCGGCCTGGCTCAGCGCGGCCTTCCCGGACCCGGCCGTGACCGCGTGCCAGCCCTCGTACCGGGCGACGGTGGCGACGAGGTCGGCGATGTGCGGCTCGTCGTCGACGACGAGCAGGCGCACGGGTTCGGAGGGCTGCACCACCCCATCTTCTCCCGGCGCACGCGCGCCCGGCGACCGGTGGCGCGGGCCGACAGGAATCCGACAGCCGGTACCCAGACTCGCCACAGGGTCCGTGGCGAGGCTGGCCTTCGTGAACCGAAACCGAAGGGGATCCGTGTGACCACCATGACGCAGACCGCCGAGGCCACGCGCCCGGCGATCCGCCCCCGGATCGCCGCGAAATCCGGCCTCTTCCTCTTCCTGGGCGCCAACGTGGGGGCCGTCACGGCGCTGTTCGCGCAGGCCGGCCTGTCGCAGAACGTGCTGATCAGCATCGGCCGGCTCGCCGGCATGTACGGCGCGCTGGCCATGGCGGTCCAGCTGCTGCTCGTCGCGCGGCTGCCCTGGCTGGACCGGCGGATCGGGATGGACCGGCTCACGACGTGGCACCGCTGGACCGGCTTCACGATCCTGTGGACCCTGCTGGCGCACCTGGTGTTCATCGCGTTCGGCTACGCCGAGGTGTCGAGCAAGGGCGTCGTCGACGAGCTGGTCGAGATGGCCAACACCCTCGAGGGCATCCTGCGGGCGCTCGTCGCGTTCGCGGTGATCCTGATCGTCGGGGCGGCTTCGGCGAAGTTCGCGCGCAAGCGGCTGGCCTACGAGACGTGGCACTTCATCCACCTCTACACCTACGCCGCGGTGCTGCTGGCGTTCACCCACCAGATCGCGCTGGGCCAGTCGTTCGCCGGTTCGGAGACGGCGAAGACCTACTGGTGGACGCTCTGGCTGGGCGCCGGCACCGCCGTGCTCGCCGGGCGCGTCGTGCTCCCGCTGTGGCGGAACCTGCGCCACCAGCTGCGCGTGACCGCGGTGGTGTCCGAGGCTCCGGACGTCGTTTCGGTGTACATGACCGGCAAGCACCTCGACAAGATGCCGGCGCGGGCGGGCCAGTTCTTCCTGTGGCGGTTCCTGACGAAGGACCGCTGGTGGCAGGCCAACCCCTTCTCCCTGTCGGCCGCGCCCGACGGCCGCACGCTGCGGCTGACCGCGAAGGCGCTCGGCGACTCCAGCGCCGGGCTGCGCAGCCTGAAGATCGGGACGCGCGTGTTCGCCGAAGGCCCGTACGGCGCGTTCACGACGATCCACCAGCAGCGGCCCAACGCGCTGCTCGTGGCGGGCGGCGTCGGCATCACGCCGATCCGCGCGCTGCTGGAGGACATCGACGGCCACGTCGTCGTGCTCTACCGGGTGCGCACGCAGGCCGACGCGGTCCTGCTGCCCGAGCTGAACGGGCTGGCCAAGGCCCGCGGCGCCGTCATCAGCGTCCTCACCGGACCGGACCAGGCGGTCGGCCCGCGCGGCACGATGCTCGGCCCGGCGAACCTGCACATGATGGTGCCGGACGTCCATGAACGGGACGTGTTCGTCTGCGGCCCGCCGGGGATGACGTCGGCCGTGCTGCGCAGCCTGCGCGAGCTGAAGGTGCCGAAGACCCAGGTCCACGCCGAACGCTTCAGCCTTGCGGCCTAAGGGGATTCTCTCGTGAAGAAGACCATTTTCGTCGTCGCGCTGTCGATCGCGGGGTTCATCGCGGTCTGGCGGTTCGAGCCGGGGCCGGTGCACAACACCGCCGTCGCCGCGCCGCCGCCCAGCGTCGCCGCGCCGTCCACCGCCCCGGCTCCCCCGGCCACGACCGGCGCCACTCCGTCCACTCCGGACAGTGCGAACGCGACAGTCACCACTCAGGGCACACCCGAGTCGAGCACCTACGGCACCGTCCAGGTCCAGGTGACGTTCACCGGGTCACGGATGATCGCGGTCACGCTGCTGCAGGCCCCGGACGACGGCCGCGCGCTCACCGCGTTGCCGCGCCTGCAGGAAGAAGCGATCAAGGCCCAGAGCGCGGACATCGACACGATCACCGGGGCGACCGAGACGAGCGAGTCCTACAAGACGTCGCTGCGGGCGGCCATCGACGCGCGGGGCAGCAGATGACCACGCGCGTGGAGCAGGTGATGGGCCTGCCGATCTCCCTCGACCTGCGGGACGAAGGCGACTTCGCCGAGATCGTCGACGACGTGTTCGCCTGGCTCCGCGACGTCGACGCGAAGTTCAGCCCCTTCAAGGAGGACAGCGAGGTCAGCCGCTACGACCGCGGCGAGCTGACGGCGGCGGAACTGAGCGACGACCTCCTCGAGGTGCTGGAGCTGTGCGCCTACTACGAGCAGCTCTCCGGCGGCGCGTTCCGCGCGCGGCTGCCCGGCCGCGGCCTCGACCCGTGCGCGGTGGTGAAGGGCTGGGCGGTGCAGCGCGCCGCCGACATGCTCAAGGCCGACGGCGCGACGACGTTCTGCCTCAACGCCGGCGGCGACGTCGTCACCGCCGGCGAGCCGCGGCCCGGACGGCCGTGGCGGGTCGGCGTGCGGCACCCCGAGCAACCCCTGGCCGTGTGCGCGGTGCTGGAGTCGCGCAACGGCGCCATCGCGACGTCGGCGGCCTACGAGCGCGGCTCGCACATCCTCGACGGCCGGTCGGGCGCGCCGGCGACCGGGCTGCTGAGCGTCACGGTCATGGCCCGCGACCTGGTCACCGCGGACGCGCTCGCGACGGCGGCGTTCGCGATGGGCACCGAGGGCATCACGTGGGCGGCCGACCGGCCGGACTGCGAGATCCTCATCGTCGACGACAGCCGCCGCGTGCACCGGACGGCGGGCCTCGCGCTGGCGTCGTAATCCGGTCGCGCTCGTCCGGGGGCTCGGCCAGACTCGGGAGCAGCCGTCTGCCCCGAGGAGAGCCATGCCGTCGTCCGTGCTGCACGTGTCCGTCGACTGCGCCGACCCGTACAAGCTGTGCCAGTTCTGGAGCGAGGTCACCGGGAAGCCGGTCCCGGAAGAGGACCAGCCCGGCGACGACGAGTGCGGCATCGCGCTCGAGGGCGGCATCGACATGCTGTTCCTGCGCGTCCCCGAACCGAAGACGGTCAAGAACCGCCTCCACGTGTGCCTGCAGCCGGACGGCCCGCGCGACGACGAGGTGGAGCGCATCCTCGGCCTGGGTGCGACGCTGGTCGACGACCGCCGCAACCCGGACGGCACCGGCTGGGCCGTGCTCGCCGACCCCGAGGGCAACGAGTTCTGCGTCCTGCGCAGCGCGGCCGAACGAGCCGCGACGTCATGACGGATTCGTTCGCCGTCAACAAGGCCAACTGGGACGAACGCGCGGTGCTGCACGCGGCGTCGCCGGACTACGGCTTCGAGACCTACGTTTCGGATCCGGAGCACCTGAGCGGGGTCGTGCGGTTCGACCGGCCGCGCCTGGGCGACCTCGGCGGGCTGCGCGCGGTGCACCTCCAATGCCACCTCGGAACGGACACGGTTTCCCTGTCCCGGCTGGGTGCCTCCGTGACGGGCTTGGACTTCTCCGGACGGGCGCTGGAACAAGCGCGGCGGTTCGCGTCCGCCGCGAACGCCGAGATCGACTTCCACGAGGCCAACGTCTACGACGCGGTCGAGGTACTCGGTGCCGGGCGGTTCGACCTGGTCTACACCGGGATCGGCGCGTTGTGCTGGCTGCCGTCGATCGCGCGCTGGGCGGCGGTGGTCGCCGGCCTGCTGCGGCCCGGCGGCCGGCTGTTCGTCCGCGAGGGGCACCCGATGCTCTGGTCGCTCGACGAGACGGCGAACCCGGCGGTGCCGCGGTACCCCTACTTCGAGCACGCCGAACCGCTGGTGTTCGACGAGCCCGAGACGTACGTCGAAGTGGAGCGGAAGCTGGAGAACAGCGTCAGCCACTCGTGGAACCACTCGCTGGGCGAGATCATCACGGCCCTGCTGGACAACGGCCTGACGCTGACCGGGTTCACCGAGCACGACAGCGTGCCGTGGAACGCGATCCCCGGGCAGATGACGCGTGACGAGGCCACGGACGAGTGGCGGATGACGGACACGCCGTCGCGGGTGGCCGCGAGCTACACGCTCCAGGCGGTCAAGACCGGCTGAATAGGGTGGGCGCATGCCCTTGATCGCGGTCGCCACCCTCGGCGGAACCATCTCCATGGCCCCGGTGCCCGGAGAAAGCGGTGCGGTGCCCCGGCTCGGCGCGGCCGATCTGCTGGGCGGCCTCGGCGACCTGCCGATGGACGTCCTGGCCGAGACGCTCGCCGGCATCGGCAGCGCGTCGCTGGACTTCGCGACGCTGCTGCGGTGCCGCGAGTGGGGCATGCGGCAGGACGCCGACGGGTTCGTCGTCGTCCAGGGCACGGACACCCTGGAGGAGACGGCCTACTTCCTGGAGCTGACCTGGCCGTCGGACGTCCCGGTCGTGGTCACCGGGGCGATGCGCAACGCGGGGCTGCTCAGTCCGGACGGCCCGGCCAATCTCCGGAACGCGCTGACCGTGGCGGCCGACCCGCGCAGCCGCGGCCGGGGCGTGCTGGTGACGCTGAACGACGACGTCCACGCGGCGCGCTGGGTGCGGAAGGCGCACTCGAGCCACCTGGAAGCGTTTTCGTCGGCGCCGGCGGGTCCGCTCGGCATGGTCGTCGAGCACGCCGTGCACTGGTTCCACCCGTCGCCGCCGCGGCTGCCCGCGCTGGCCGGGACGGACTTTTCGGGGTTGGTCCCCGTGGTCGAAACCGGTCTGGACGACTCGGGGGCGATGCTCGCGCACGCGGCCACGCAGCCCGATGTGCGCGGGATCGTGGTCGCGGCGACCGGTGTGGGCCACGTGTCCGCCGGCACGGCCGACGTGCTCTCGCGGCTGGTCTCCGACTTGCCGGTGGTCGTGGCTTCGCGGACGGGCGCCGGCCCGACGCTGCGGTCGACGTACGGCTTCCACGGCTCGGAGTCGAGCCTGATCGCGATGGGCGCGACGATGGCCGGCTGGCTGGACGCGCGCAAGGCGCGGATCCTGCTGCACGCGCTGCTGGCGTCCGGCGCGGACCGGGCGGCCATCGAGCGCGAGTTCCGCGCCCGCGGCGACCTGGACTGAGTCGTTCAGTCCAGGACCGGGCCGCCCAGCGCGTCCAGGTGGTACGGGCGCATCGCGCGACCCGCGTCGCGGTAGACGTGGACCGAGATCGCCGGGTCCGGGCCGTCGTTGCGCACCTCGTGCACGTACCCCGGGCCGAACACCCGCGACTGCCCCGCCGAGAGCGCGTGCAGCTCGGTGACCGCGCGGCCGTCCGGCGCGCGGCGGGTCACCGCCTCCGTCAACCGGCCGCTGACCAGCGTGAACGCGCCGCTGGCGAACGCGTGGTCGTGCAGGTCGGTGCGCTGGCCGGGCAGCCAGCTCATCAGCCACACCTCCTGCTGCTCGTCCTTCTCGACGAGCGCCGCGAAGCGCTCTTCGGGGTCGTAGCGCAGCAGGTGCTTCCAGCGGTCGCGGTCGGCGGCGACCTCCAGCGCGACGCGCACCGGGTGGCGCAGCGCGGGGTTTTCGGGACGCAGCAGGGTGTTGTCCGGAACGGCGAACATGAGGGTCCTCACGGGAGAAAAGGGGTGTCGAGCTGGGCCGGGGCGGGGTTCACCGACAACAGCGACACGCGCACATGACGGCGCGGAGGCCCGTGCGGCCCCGCAGCTCAGTCATCTCGTACGCGAACATGGCAACCAGAGTTCCGCATCGCCCCCGGCCCGGTCAAGCCGTCCCAGCTTCCGGGAGATCAGGACCACTCGTGCTTCTGCGAGCGGCCCAGCAGCTCCGCGCCCGCCTGCCGCGGGTCGACGCCCTCGTGGCAGACCCGGTGCATCGCGTCGGTGATCGGCATGTCGACACCGACGCTCTGGGCCAGCGCGCGAATCGACGAGCACGACATGACGCCCTCGGCGACCTGCCCGCCGGCCGCCGCCTGCGCCTGTTCGAGCGTCTCGCCGCGGCCGAGGCGCTCGCCGAAGGTCCGGTTGCGCGAAAGCGGCGACGAGCAGGTCGCGACCAGGTCGCCGACGCCGGCGAGCCCGGCGAAGGTCAGCGGGTCGGCGCCCAGCTTCGCGCCGAGGCGGGCCATCTCGGCCAGGCCGCGGGTGATGAGCGTCGCCATCGTGTTCGTGCCCAGGCCCAGGCCCGCGGCCATGCCGGTGCTCAGCGCGATGACGTTCTTGCAGGCGCCGCCGAGCTCGCAGCCGACGACGTCGGTGTTGGTGTACGGGCGGAAGTAGGAGTTGGCGCAGGCGCGCTGGACCGCGACGGCGCGTTCGTGGTCGGCGCAGGCGAGCACCGCCGCGGCCGGCTGCCCGGCGGCGATCTCCTTGGAGAGGTTCGGCCCGGTGACGACGACGACGTCGCCGGGGTCGATCCCGACGATCTCCCCGATGACCTCGCTCATCCGCTTGAGCGTGCCGAGTTCGACGCCCTTGGCGAGGCTGACGAGGATCGCGTCGGGCGGCAGCAGGGGGCGCCACTCCGTGAGGTTCGCCCGCAGGCTCTGGCTGGGGACGCCCAGCACGACGGCCTGGGCGCCGTCGAGGGCCTTCGCCGGGTCGCTGGTGGCGGTGATGTTCTCCGGCAGGCCGACGCCGGGCAGGTAGGCGCTGTTGACGTGCCGCTCGCGGATGTCTTCGGCGACCTGCTCGCGGCGCGCCCACATCGTGACGTCGCGGCCGGCGTCGCCGAGCACCTTCGCGAAGGCGGTGCCCCACGAGCCGGCCCCGAGCACGGTGACCCGCTGGACGTCGGCGCGCATCAGACGGGGTCCCCCGGCTTCGCCGTCGGCGGTTCTTCGTGGCGGATCTCGCCGAGCAGGCGGGTGACCTCGTCCATCATGACCTTGGTGACCTCGCGCAGCTTCGACGCGCTGCGGGTGTTGCCGCCGCGGTAGGCGGACAGGTCGATCGGGTCGCCGACGGAGTGGGTGATCGTCTTGCGCGGGAAGGGCGTGAACTTCTTCGTGTAGCCGTTGAAGATCTGGTTGGTGCCCCAGCGCGCGATCGGGATGACGGGGACGTCGTTCTGCAGCGCGAGCCGGGCGGCGCCGGTGAAGGACTCCTTCGGCCAGCCGGCGGGGTCCTTGGTGATGGTGCCCTCGGGGTAGATGACGACGATCTTGCCTTCTTCGAGGGCCTGGTGCGCGGCTTTGAGGCTGTCCCCGGCGGCGGCGGACCCGCGCGAGACGGGGATCTGCCCGGACCTGGAGACGATCGGCCCGAGGATGGGCGCGCGCTTCAGGCTCTCCTTGAAGAGGAACCGCGGGACGCGCTTCTGCCGGTGCACGAAGACGGCGTCGACAACGGGGTCGAGGTGCGAGATGTGGTTCATGACGAGCAGCGCGGGCCCTTGCCGCGGAATCTTCTCGTCCCCGACGTAGACCCGCCGGGCAATGCCGGTGAGCGGGTAGAACAGTACGGCGGCCAGCCCCACCCAGAAGCCGCCCTTCTCACGCCGGGCCACGATCTCCTCCTCCACGTCAGCTCCCCAGATCCTGCCGCGCCGGGGTGAGGGCAGTCCAGGGAGGGTGTCCTTGGCCGGTGATCAGCGGGTGATCGGTAGTGGTCAGGGCCGGGTTCGGGGGCGGTGGCTCGGCTGGGCGCCGCGGGCTGACCGGGCCGGGGCATGGCATCGCTCGGCGGGCTCAGACTCCGCGGACGCCATCAGCGCGGCACAAGCGCCGACCGAACCGCGAGGCCAGCCGGCGCCCCTGGCCCAGGCACCCACGACCCCGACTTGTCCACAACACCCATCACCTGTGGACAACCCGCCCCTCCCGCCGACACCCACCCGCGGTTTCGGGTAAAGATGGACACGTGGACGTGGACCTGGTCGTGCCGATGAAACACCCCCGCGACGGCAAGTCGCGGCTGCGTGGGGCCGTCGCGCCCGAGCGGCACCCTGGGCTCGTCCTCGCGCTGGCCGCCGACACCCTCGCCGCCGTCACCTCGACCGCGCGGGTGCGGCGCGTGCTGCTCGTCGCCGCCGATCCGGCCGCCCTGGCCGAGTTCGGGGAGCTCGGGATCGAAATCGTCGCCGAGCCCGCCGAAAAGACCCTCAACGCCGCCTTCCGGCACGGTGCCGAGCTGCTCCGGCGAGATGATCCGCACTCCGTCGTCGGAGCGCTCCAAGCCGATCTCCCCGCCCTGCGAGCCATCGACCTCACCGACGCCATCGCCGAAAGCGACGACCGGAGGGCCTTCGTCGCCGACCGCCAAGGCACCGGCACCACCCTCCTGCTCTCCGCGCCCGGCGCCCCCCTCGACCCGCGCTTCGGCCCCGGCTCGGCCCAGCACCACCGAGCCTCCGGCGCCGTCCCGCTCCGGAAAAAACTGCCGAGCCTGCGCAGCGACGTCGACACCCCCGAAGACCTCGCCCACGTCAAAACCCTGGGTGTCGGGAAACACACCGCGGAGCTGTTCACCTGACCTTCACCGCGGCCTGCGCAATTCGGCGGGGCTTGGTGAACAATGGGGTCCGTGAGCACAGAAGACGGCGGCACGCCCGCACAGCGGAGGCGACGGAACCCGGCGAGCGGATCTTCGGAGACGGCGAAGAAGGCGACCACCGCCAAGAAGGTCCCGTCGAAGTCCACCGCGCGCGACACCGCGGCCCGTGCCACCGCCGGCAAGGCCAGGACCCGCAAGACCACCGCCGCCGCGGCCACCCCGGCCACGACCCGGCGCCGCAGCTCCGCCCAAGGCAACGCGCGCGGCCCCGAGGAGTTCCGGGCCGTGCCGTCCGCGCCGCCCGCGGTCACCGCCGCGCCGACCGCCGTCGAGACGCTGCCGGACGACCGGTACTTCAACCGTGAGCTCTCGTGGCAGGACTTCAACGCCCGCGTGCTCGCGCTGGCCGAGGACGAGTCGCAGCCGCTGCTCGAACGGGCGAAGTTCCTCGCCATCTTCGCGTCCAATCTGGACGAGTTCTACATGGTCCGCGTCGCCGGCCTGAAGCGCCGCGACGAGACCGGCCTGCTGGTGCGCAGCGCGGACGGGCTCACCCCGCGCGAACAGCTCGACTACATCGCCAAGCGCAACCAGGACCTGGTCGAGCGGCAGACCGGCGCGTTCGAGAAGCACCTGCGCCCGCAGCTGGCCGAGCACGACATCCTGATCGTCGGCTGGGCCGACCTCTCCGGCGCCGACCAGCTCCGGCTGTCCAGCTACTTCTCCGAGCAGATCTTCCCGGTGCTGACGCCGCTGGCCGTCGACCCGGCGCACCCGTTCCCGTACATTTCGGGCCTTTCGCTCAACCTCGCCGTCACGGTCCGCGACCCGGAAGGCGGCACTGAGCGCTTCGCGCGCGTCAAGGTGCCGAGCAACGTGCCGCGCCTGATGCGCGTCGAGACCGAGCGCACCAGCCGGACGGCGACGTTCCTGCCCCTCGAGGAGCTCATCGCTGCCCACCTCGGCGAGCTGTTCACCGGCATGGACGTCACCGAGCACCACGTCTTCCGCGTCACCCGCAACGCCGACTTCGAGGTCGACGAAGACCGCGACGAAGACCTCCTGCAGGCCCTCGAGCGCGAGCTGGCCCAGCGCCGCTTCGGCCCGCCGGTGCGCCTCGAGGTCGCGCAGGACATGAGCGAGCACATGCTCGAGCTGCTGCTGCGCGAGCTCGACGTCGACCCGGCGGACGTCGTCGAGGTGCCCGGCCTGCTCGACCTGACCTGCCTGCACCAGCTGTCCAGTGTGGACCGCAAGGAGCTGAAGGACCGGCCGTTCGTGCCGGCGACGCACCCGGCGTTCGGCGAGCGCGAGACGCCGAAAAGCGTTTTCGCGACGCTGCGCGAGGGTGACGTGCTCGTGCATCACCCGTACGACTCGTTCTCCACGAGCGTGCAGCGGTTCATCGAGCAGGCGGCGGCCGACTCGAAGGTCCTCGCGATCAAGCAGACGCTGTACCGGACGTCCGGTGACTCGCCGATCGTCGACGCGCTGATCGACGCCGCCGAGGCGGGCAAGCAGGTCGTCGCGCTGGTCGAGATCAAGGCGCGGTTCGACGAGCAGGCCAACATCACCTGGGCGCGCACGCTGGAGCGCGCGGGTGTGCACGTCGTGTACGGCCTGGTCGGGCTCAAGACGCACTGCAAGGTGTCGATGATCGTGCGCCAGGAGGGCTCGACCATCCGCCGCTACTGCCACATCGGCACCGGCAACTACAACCCGAAGACCGCGCGGCTCTACGAAGACATCGGTTTGTTCACCGCCGACCCGAGCATCGGCGCGGACGTCACCGACCTGTTCAACGTGCTCACCGGCTACTCCCGCCAGGACACCTACCGGACGATCCTCACGTCGCCGCACGGCATCCGCCGCGGCATCGTGCGCGCGATCGGCGAGGAGATCGAGCTGGCGCGGGCCGGGCAGGACGCCGGGATCCGGATCAAGTGCAACTCGCTGGTCGACGAGCAGGTCATCGACGCGCTCTACCACGCGTCGCAGGCCGGGGTGAAGGTCGAGATCGTGGTGCGCGGGATCTGCACGCTCAAGCCCGGCGTCGAAGGGCTGTCGGAGAACATCCACGTCCGGTCGATCCTCGGCCGGTTCCTGGAGCACTCGCGGATCTTCAACTTCCGCGCCGGCGGCACGCACTGGATCGGCAGCGCGGACATGATGCACCGCAACCTCGACCGGCGGATCGAGGCGCTGGTGCGCGTCAAGGACCCGAAGCTGACCGCGCAGCTCGACGACATCTTCGACTCGGCGCTCGACCCCGCGACGCGGTGCTGGGTGCTGACCGCAAGCGGCGAGTGGTCGCCGTTCCCGGCTGAGGGCTCGCAGGTGCGCGACCACCAGCTCGAGCTGGCGAAGCTGCACGGGGCCGCCGGATGACCCACGAGGTACGGGCGGCCGGCGCGGTGTTGTGGCGCGTCGCCGGTGGGGTGACGGAAGTCGCCCTGGTCCACCGCCCGCGGTACGACGACTGGTCGCTGCCGAAGGGAAAACTCGATCCGGGCGAGACGATCGCCGAGGCCGCCGTGCGCGAAGTGCGCGAGGAGACCGGGTTCGACGCGGTCCTGGGCCGCTACCTGGCCCGGACGCGGTACCCGGTGCCCGCGCGCACCGGCCACGGCACCGTGCCGAAGACGGTCGACTACTTCAGCGCCGAAGCCGTGTCCGGCGAGTTCGCCGCGAACGACGAGGTCGACGAGCTGCGCTGGCTCGGCCCGACGGCGGCGGAAAAGCTGCTGACGCGGCCGGAAGACGTGCGGGTGCTGCGCGCTTTCTGCGAGGTGCCGGTCGGCCTGACGACGCTGGTGCTGGTGCGCCACGCGAAGGCGGGCAAGCGGGACGAGTGGACCGGCGACGACGACCTGCGGCCGTTGTCGGAGGCGGGGCTGCGCCAGGCGTCGGCGCTGCGGCGGGTGCTGGGGTTGTTCGGACCGGACCGGGTGCTGTCGGCGCCGCGGCTGCGGTGCGTGCAGACGGTGCACGGGGTCGCCGAGGACCTCGGCGCCGAGGTGCGCCACGAGCCGCTGCTGTCGGAAGAGGGCTACTGGCCGGACCCGGTGCTGGGCGTCGCGCGCCTGCTGGCGCTGGCGGGCGACGGCGGCACCCCGGTGGTGTGCAGCCAGGGCGGCGTGATCCCGGACCTGGTCAGTGCCCTGGCCGACCGGGACGGCGTGGAGCTGGCCGCCGCGCGCGGCGGCGTGGTGCCGAGCAAGAAGGGCTCGTTCTGGGTCCTGTCGTTCCGCCCGCCGACGGCCGAGGACGGCCCGCTCCTCCTGGCGGCCGACTACTACCCGAGCGCCCTGCCGACGCCCTCGCCCAGCCACCGCTGAGGCGCCGCTGTCCCGCGACAGCGTCGTGACAGTCGATCTTGGTGTACTTGTCCCGGGTCCCGCTGGGCTGCGCCGGGCTAGGGGTACGGCGCATCCCGGGCCGGGGACCCGACTGCCGGCACCGTCGCCAGCAGGGCCTGGATCTCCGGGATGCGGGGGTCGCCGAGGCGCTGGCAGACGCTCAGCGCCTCGGCCCAATGCCGCCGCGCCTCTTCGCCGCGGCCCGTGCGGAGCTTGAGGCGGCCGAGGGTGATCCGGACGTCGATGGTGCCGTAGTCGGCGTTCAGGTCCTTCAGCTCGGCGAGCGCTTCCAGGCCCGCCTTCTCCGCTTCGTCGTACCGCCCGGCCCCTTCGAGCGCTTCGGCGACGTTCCCCAGCGCCAGCGCCGCGTGGTAGCGGTCGCCCAGCCCTTCGAAGGCTTCGTGCGCGGCCTGGGCCGCTTCGGCGGCGTTGTCGTAGTTGCGCAGGCCGATGCGGCTGGCGCTCACGTTCAGCAGGGCGTGCGGCACGAACGTCCGCTGGCCGTGGTCGCGGGCGAGCCGGACCGCCTGCAGGGCGTGGCGCTCGGCCTCGGCGTACTCGGCCCGGACGTAGTACGCGCCGGCCAGGTTGGACAGGATCGCCACGGCCAGCGCCGTCCCGTCGCCCCGCTCCGACGCCGCGCGCGCCTCCTCCAGGGCTTCGAGCGCCTTGTCGGGCTGCAGCGTGCGCAGGTAGGCCGAGCCCAGGTTGTTGGCGCTGTACTGCAGGCCCGTGTTGTCGTCGGCGGCGCGGGTGGCGGTGACGGCCGTGCGGGCCGTCGTGATCCAGTCGTCGCGGTCGTGGCGTTCGGCGAAGAACCCGCGCAGCAGCCAGGCGAGCTTCCACGCGTGCGCGGTGAAGCCGTTTTCGGCGGCGATGCCGACGAGCGCGGTGAGGGCCGTGCGTTCGGTCGTGTACCAGGCGATCGTCTGTTCGTGCTGGGTGAACGGGACGGCCGGCAGCGGCGGGGCGTCGAGCGCGATGTCGTCGGTGAGCAGGTCGGGGCGGACGAGCTTGGTCGCTTCGGCGACGCTCGCGAGGTACCAGTCGAGGAGCCGGCGCAGCGCGGCCGTGCGTTCGGCCGCGCTCGACTCGGTTTCGACGAGCTCGGCGGCGTAGACGCGCAGGAGGTCGTGGAACTGGTAGCGGTCGGTGCTGGGCTGGTTGAGCAGGTGCGCGGCGGCGAGCTGGTCGGCCAGCTCGCGGGCTTCCCGCAGGTTCGCCCCGGCCAGCGCGGCGGCCGAGGACAGGCTGAAGCCGTGGCCGGGGTGCAGGCCCAGCAGCCGGAAGAAGCGCGCGGCGGCCGGGCGCAACGCCTTGTACGACCACGAGAACGCGGCCCGCAGGTCCGTGCCGGCGTCCTGCGGGTCGCGCAGGGTGTCGAGCCGCAGCCGCTGGTCGCGCAGCTCCTCGACGATCCCCGCGAGCGAGACACCGGAGAACCGCGACGCGCGTTCCCCGGCCAGCGCCAGCGCCAGCGGGAGCCGGCCGCACAGCTGGACGAGCTCGGCGACGGCGTCCGGTTCGGCGGCGAGGCGCTGCGGCCCGACGCTGCCGGCGAGCAGGGCGGCGGCGTCGACGTCGTCGAAGGAGCGCAACGCGATCCGGCGGGCGCCGTCGCGGGCGACGAGGCCGCGCAGCTGGTTGCGGCTGGTCACGACGACGAGGTTGTCCGGCCCGGGCAGGAGCGGGCGGACCTGGTCGGCGTCGCGGGCGTTGTCGAGCAGCATGAGCGTGCGGCTGCCGGCGAGGCGGCTGCGCAGGAGCGCGGAGCGTTCCTCCACTGTGGAAGGCAGGGTTTCGGGCGGGACGCCGAGCGCGCGCAGGAACCCGGCCAGCGCGGCGCCGGGCGTGACGGGCGTGTCCGCGGAGTGCCCGCGCAGGTCGAGGAACAGCTGGCCGCCGGCGAAGCGGTCGCGGACGCGGTGGGACCAGTGCACGGCCAGCGACGTTTTCCCGACCCCGGCCGTCCCTTCGATGACGACGATGCCGGACGCGCCGCCGGGCGGGAGGCGGTCGAGCTCGGCGAGTTCGGGGCCGCGGCCGGTGAAGCCGGCGACGTCGAAGGGCAGCTGGCGCGGCACGGTGTGCACGGCGGGCCCGGCGTCGGCGGCGAGCAGTTCGGCGTGCAGGCGGCGCAGGTCCTCGCCCGGTTCGACGCCCAGTTCGTCGGCCAGCAGGGCGCGCAGCCCGGCGTAGCGGGACAGCGCTTCGGCGCGGCGGCCGGACCGGGCGAGGACGCGCACCAGCCGTTCCCACAACGATTCCCGCAGCGGGTGCTGGGCGACGAGGTCGGTGAGCTCGGCGACGAGCCGGGCGTCGGGGACGAGCCCGGTGTCGAGGTCGATGCGCTGTTCGACGGCGAAGAGGTACCGCTCGGTCAGCAGCGGCGCCCATTCGGCGGCGAGTACGGCGGATCCGACGCCTTCGAGCGGCGTGCCGCCCCAGGCGGCGAGGGCGGCGGTGAGCAGCGCGCGGCGGCGGGTGGGGTCGGTGGAGGCGGCGGCCTGGTCGAGGGTGCGGAGGAAGCGCAGCGCGTCCACCCGGGACGGGTCGACGACCAGCCGGTACCCGTCCGGTTCGGTGACGACGGTGTCTTCGCCGCACAGCCGGCGCAGGCGCATGACGTAGGTCTGGAGGCTGCCGCGGATGTGCGCGGGCGGCGCTTCGCCCCACACCCCGCGCGCGAGGGCGTCGATCGTCACCAGGCGGCCCGCGGACAGGGCGAGCGTCGCGAGCAGCGCGCGTTGCCGGGAGCTGGTCAGCACGACCGGCGAACCGCCGACGAGCGCCTGGAACGGGCCGAGCAGCCGGATGTCGATGGTGGTCGCCCCCAGGTTCGCCGCGCCGCCGGGCACCGCCGGACGCGGACCCCGAGGAACGCAGCGTGGCATCACTCGGCCGGGCGCTCAAGCAACTTTGCGAAATTGGGCGGAACCGGTTGCGGCCTGGGTGGGTGCTCCGAGCGGGTGGTGCACGGGTCCCGTTCGGACGGCCGATCTTGGCAGTGGGTAACGCCGGCTGTGCGCGCTTGAGGGGTGGCTGTGAAGTCGGGCCGGGTGCGGCCGGTTCGCGCGCTCGAAGGGGCGGCTTGCGGACCGGCCCTCTGGCACCGGGCCGATTCTGTGGGTGGGGGCGGATCGCTTCTCCCCCACTCCATCCGGACACCCGAACCGGCCCCGCAGATCCGCCCGAGTCGGATCGCTTCTTCCCACCAGCTCCATCCGGACACCCGAACCGGCCCCCGCAGGCCCATCGGGCCGCCCGAGCCGGACCGCCTCTCTCCCGCCAGCTTGCCCGGACACCGAGCCGATTCCGTGGCCACGGGCCGACCACGCCCGATCGCCACTCCCCCACCAAGTCCGCAAAACACGGCAGGGCCCCATGCACCGGGTGCGCGGGGCCCTGCCGTGAAAGTCCTACGCCCAGCGGGGGTCACCCCCTGGGGGACCCCCGATTTCACGTTACCGCAGGGGTCCGACAGTTTTGGCCGGTCAGCTCTTCTTCGCCGCCGTGGTGCGCCGGGCCGGGGCCTTGGCGGCCGTGGTCTTGCGGGCCGTCGTGGACTTCGCCGCTGTCGTCTTCGCGGCGGTCGTCCGCGTCGCCGCGGGCTTCGCGGCCGTCGTCTTCGCGGCCGTCGTCCGCCCCGCCGTCGCCGCCGCCTTCGGGGCCGCCTTCGCGCGGGTCGTCGTCGCCTTGGCCGGGGCGGCCTTCGTCGCCGTTGCGCGCGTTGTCGTGGCCGCCTTCGGGGCTGCCGCCGCGCGGGTTCGCGTCGTCGTCGAGCGCGTCGTCGCCGGCTTGGCCGCCGCCGCACGCGTGGTCGTCGTCGCGCGGGAAGACGTGGTCGTGGCGCGGGAAGTCGCGCGCTTCACCGGCGTGGCCTTCGGCAGCTTCTTCGCGCCGGAGACGACGTCCTTGAAGGTGGTCCCGGCGCGGAACGCCGGCACGTTGGTCTTCTTGACCTTCACGGCCTCACCGGTGCGCGGGTTGCGCGCGGTGCGAGCGGCACGAGCACGCTTCTCGAACACCCCGAAGCCGGTGATGTTGACCTTTTCACCCTTGTTGACCGTCCGGATGATGATGTCGACCAGACCGTCGACCGCCTCGGAAGCGGCCTTCTTGTCGCCCAGGCGCTCCGTCAGCGCCTCGATCAGCTGGGCCTTGTTGGCCATACCAGTCCTCCAAGAAGGAAGTACTCGTCCACGGCCGCGTCGGGCCGACTAGCGACACGGTATTACCAAGGCAGCACAAATTCCAAACGGTACGCGGAATCTTTCCCTTGTCCCGGGGCGGGTTCCGCCTCGCGGGAGATCCCCGCGAGAGCCGTTCGGTGTGGTATCGCAGCCGACCGCACAAGAGGCGGAATCCCCGGCAGCGCAAGGGATTCCGCCCCTGAACGGGCTACGGAGCGGCGATCGGCGTGGTTGTCGGCTTCCAGGACGGGCGAGCCGACTCGAACGCGTCGATCTCACCGGCATGGCGCAACGTGAGAGCGATGTCGTCGAGACCTTCCAGCAGCCGCCAGCGGACGTAGTCGTCGATCTGGAAGGGCGCGGTGAAGTCCTTGGCCCGCACGGTCTTGGTCTCGAGGTCGACCGTGACCTCGGTGCCGGGCTCGTTCTCCAGCAGCTTCCACAGCAGCTCGACGTCGTGCTGCTCGCACTGGGCGGCCACCAGGCCGCCCTTGCCGGAGTTGCCCCGGAAGATGTCGGCGAACCGGGCGGAGATGACGACCCGGAAGCCGTAGTCCATCAGCGCCCAGACGGCGTGCTCGCGGGACGACCCGGTGCCGAAGTCCGGCCCCGCGACCAGCACGCTGCCCCGCGAGAACGGCTCGGTGTTGAGGATGAAGTCCTGGTCACCGCGCCAGGCGGCGAACAGGCCGTCCTCGAACCCGGTCCGGGTCACCCGCTTGAGGTAGACCGCCGGGATGATCTGGTCGGTGTCCACGTTGGACCGGCGCAGCGGGACGCCGATGCCGGTGTGCTGGGTGAACGGTTCCATGTCGGTAGCTCCTCGGGTGGGTCAGCGGGCGGCGGTCAGCAGGTCTTCCGGCGACGACAGCGTGCCCCGCACGGCCGTCGCGGCGGCGACCAGCGGCGACACGAGGTGCGTCCGGCCGCCCTTGCCCTGCCGGCCCTCGAAGTTGCGGTTCGACGTCGACGCGCTGCGCTCGCCCGGCTTCAGCTGGTCCGGGTTCATGCCCAGGCACATCGAGCAGCCGGCCTGGCGCCACTCCGCGCCCGCCTCGGTGAAGACCTGGTCGAGCCCCTCCTCCTCGGCGGCCTTGCGGACGCGCATCGAGCCGGGAACCACCAGCATCCGGACCGAGTCCGCCACTTTCCGACCGCGCAGCACCTCGGCCGCGGCCCGCAGGTCCTCGATCCGGCCGTTGGTGCAGGAGCCGAGGAAGACGGTGTCCACCGAGATCTCGCGCAGCGGCGTGCCGGGCTTCAGGTCCATATAGGACAGGGCCTTTTCAGCGGCGATGCGGTCGTTCTCGTCCGGGATCTGCTCCGGGTCGGGCACCTCGGCGCCCAGCGGGAGGCCCTGGCCGGGGTTGGTGCCCCAGGTCACGAACGGCGTCAGCTCGCTCGCGTTCAGGTGCACCTCGGCGTCGAACTCGGCACCTTCGTCGGTGCGCAGCTGCCGCCAGTTTTCCACCGCCGCGTCCCAGTCGGCGCCGGCCGGCGCGTGCGGACGCCCCTTCAGGTACGCGAACGTAGTCTCGTCCGGCGCGATCATCCCGGCGCGGGCGCCGGCCTCGATGGACATGTTGCAGACGGTCATCCGCGCCTCCATCGAAAGCGCCTCGATGGCCTGGCCGCGGTACTCCAGGATGTAGCCCTGGCCACCACCGGTGCCGATCTTGGCGATCACCGCGAGGATGATGTCCTTCGCCGTGACGCCGGGCCGCAGCTCGCCGTCGACGGTGATCGCCATCGTCTTGAAGGGACGCAGCGGAAGCGTCTGCGTGGCGAGCACGTGCTCGACCTCGGACGTGCCGATGCCGAAGGCGATGGCGCCGAACGCGCCGTGCGTGGAGGTGTGGCTGTCGCCGCAGACCACGGTCATCCCGGGCTGCGTCAGGCCGAGCTGCGGGCCGATGACGTGCACGATGCCCTGCTCGGCGTCACCCATCGGGTGCAGCCGGACGCCGAACTCCTTGCAGTTGCGGCGAAGGGTGTCGACCTGGGTGCGCGAGACCGGATCGGCGATGGGGAGCTCGATGTCGACGGTCGGGACGTTGTGGTCCTCGGTCGCGATGGTCAGGTCGGGGCGGCGCACCGGCCGCCCGGCCAGCCGGAGGCCGTCGAAGGCCTGCGGGCTGGTCACTTCGTGCAGCAGGTGGAGGTCGATGTAGAGCAGGTCCGGCTCGGCGCCTTCGCCTCGGCGCACGAGGTGGCTTTCCCACACCTTCTCCGCCAGCGTGCGGGCCTTGCCGGTCGGGCTGGTCATCTCCGGCTCCTTCCACGGTTCGACGTCGGAACTCGGGCGCGCACCTGCGGAACGGATGCGAGCCGCGAAGGAAGGGCGCAGCTCGAGTTCAGGGTTTTCCCAGATGCTGGACTTCCCAAAGTGCGGGACGCTAGTATCGGGTCGTGGGACAGCATAGCGGTATCGGAGTACTGGACAAAGCAGTGGCCGTCCTGCAGGCGGTCGCGGACGACCCCTGCGGCCTCGCGGAACTGTGCACGCGGACGGGCCTGCCCCGGGCCACCGCGCACCGGCTCGCGGTCGGGCTCGAGGTGCACCGGCTGCTGCGCCGCGGTCCGGACGGCCGCTGGCGTCCCGGTACGGCGCTGGCCGAACTGGCCGGCGGTTCGACCGATCCGCTGCTCGACGCGGCGGGCGTGGTGCTGCCGAAACTGCGGGACGTCACGGGCGAAAGCGTGCAGCTCTACCGCCGCGACGGCGTCCAGCGCGTGTGCGTCGCGACGGCGGAACCGCCGTCCGGCCTGCGGGACACGGTCCCGGTGGGCTCGCGGCTGCCGATGACGGCCGGCTCCGGCGCGAAGGTCCTCGCCGCGTGGGCGGATCCGCACACCCAGCGCACGATCCTGGCCGACGCGGTCTTCGGCGAGCGGACGCTCCTGGAGGTGCGGCGCCGCGGGTGGGCGCAGAGCGTCGCCGAGCGCGAGCCCGGCGTGGCGAGCATCTCGGCGCCGGTGCGCGATTCCGCGGGCACGGTCGTGGCCGCGGTGTCGGTGTCCGGCCCGATCGAGCGCATCGGCCGCAAGCCGGGCGCGCGCTGGGCCGCGGACCTGCTCGCCGCGGCGGACGCGCTGCAGGAACGCCTGTAACTCCCGTCCCAGGAGTCACAAAAGCGTGCTGGGAAGGTCAGGCTTGGCCGGTTTCGAAGCGCGCCACCTTGCCGTCGCGAACGGTGAACGCCCACCGCGTCGCCTCGTCCTGAGCGATCTCCACTTCGAGGTGACCTCGGCCGGCGAAGATCTCCTTTTCGGACCACTTCGCGAGGTCGCGGTCGGTGCCGTCGTCGCACATCGTGGCGTCCGAAGCCGGCGCGGCCCGGAACGCGGTGCGGTCGCCCACGTTCCGGGCATGCACCGTTCGGGGGAACCTCGCGAAAACCGCGTATTCGGTGACGGCGGTCACGTCTCTTCCAGGACAGCACCACGGAGGGGGAACGACCATGTTGAACAGAAGGGCACTGGCGATGCTGCGGGCGGTCGGCGCCGGGCGGGCCGAGCTGACCTGCAGCTGCGAACCGGACCTGCGGGTCGACGGGCTGCCGTGCTGCGACCAGGCGACGGCGCACGACCTGGCGCGGGCGGGGCTGATCCGGCCGGACCGCGTGGTGGCGGTCGGGCAGTGGGCGCGCGCGGAGCTGACCGACGACGGCCGCTCGGCGCTGGGCGGGACGCTCGCCGCGGCGTGACGCAACCGGCGGCGCCCCTCGCGCGTGTACTCGCAAACCGGGAGGGGACGCCATGAAGATCGTGCCGGGTCTGCTGGGGGCCTGCCTGCTGCTGACCGCGTGCTCGGAGCCCGGTCCGACGACCCCGCCGCCGACGGTGACGGTGACGGCGCCGGCCACCCCGCCGACGGTGGACCCGGCGACGCTCGGCTGGCTGGACGGGTTCTGCTCGGCGATCCACGACTACCGGAAGCGCAACAACACGGAGGCGGTCCCCGGAACCTCGGCGCCGGGCTCGGTCGAGGAGGCTCAACGTGCGCTGAGCCGGGAACTGGGCGGCCTCGCGGACCGGACGGGCGAGGTGGTCGACCGCCTGAAGGCGCTCCCGCCGGCGCCGGCACCGCTGGCCGAGACGGTCCGCAAGGCGTTCATCCAGAAGTACACGACGGCCCACGACCGAGCGCGCGACGCGAAGGCGGCTTTGGACGGCGCGAAGCCGGGCGACGCGGCTTCGCAGGACCCGGCGTGGAATGCGCTGAACCAGGCCCAGCAGGACATCGACGGGACGTACGACCCGGTGGCCCCGCTGGCGGAGTCCCCGGAGCTGCTGACTGCGGCGGCGAGCGCGCCGGGCTGCAAGGCCTGACGAGCCTGCCGCGGCCGGTCAGCGCCGCACGAGCGGTACCTGCAGCGGCAGCGATCGCGACGAGTCGCCCACCTGCACCGTGAACCCGCCCTTCACCGGCGTCCACGCGTGGCTGCCCGCGTTCCACACCGAAAAGTCGCGCGCGTCCAGGTGGATCGTCACCCGGCGGGACTGCCCCGGCGCCAGCTCCACCCGCGAGAACCCCTTCAGCTGCCGCGGCGGCTCACCCGCGGCCGCCGGGAAGCCCAAGTACAGCTGGGCCACTTCCGCTCCCGCGCGGTGGCCCGTGTTCCGGACCGTGAACGTCGCCGTCGCGCCGTCGCCCGCCGAGCGCACCGACAGCCCCGAGAAGGCGAACGTCGTGTACGACAGGCCGTACCCGAACGGGAACAGCGGTTCCTTGCCCTGCGCGTCGAACCAGCGGTAGCCGACCTGCAGCCCCTCCGAGTACTCCGCGACCCCGTTCACGCCCGGGAACCGCGCCGCCGTGTTCGCCGGGGTGTCCGCGTCCGCCGCGGGGAACGTGATCGGCAGCTTCGCCGACGGGTTGACGTCGCCGAACAGCACACCCGCCACCGCCGCGCCGTCCTGCTGGCCCGGGTACCACGCCTGCAGGATCGCCGGCACCGACGACACCCACGGCATGAGCACCGGGCCGCCGCTCTTCACCACGACCACCGTGTGCGGGTTCGCCGAGGCGACCGCCGCCACCAGCGCGTCCTGGTTGCCGTCCAGGGCCAGGCTCGGCCGGTCCTTGCCCTCGGTTTCGTTGTCGCCGACCATCACGACCGCGACCTCGGCACCGGCCGCCAGCGCGGCTGCCCGGGCGGGGTCGCTGCCGTCGTCCGACGTCACCGCGGCCCCCGGGACCCGCGCCCGCAGCCCCGTCAACGGGTCCACAGTGGACGTCGGGATGACGGCGGAGCTGCCCCCGCCGCCGGTCTTGGCCTTGGTGGCGAACGGCCCGATCAGCGCGATCGACTTCACCGCGGGGTCGAGCGGCAGCTGGGCGTGCTCGTTGCGCAGCAGCACCATGCCGCGTTCGGCGAACTGCTTCGCGGCGGCGTCGTGCTGCGCGGTCGGCAGCGGGCTGAGCACCGGCGGGTGGTCGAACTGCCCGAACGCGAACATCGTGCGGAACCGCGGCAGCAGCAGCTGGTCGACGCGCTGTTCGCTGACCTGCCCGGCGAGCACGGCCTGCTTCAGCTTCTCGCCGTACCAGGTGCCGTCGATCATCTCGAGGTTCATGCCCGCGTTCGCCGAGCCGACGGTGCTGTGCGCGGCACCCCAGTCCGACTGGACGAACCCCTTGAAGCCCCAGTCGTCGCGCAGCTTGTCCTGCAGCAGCGCCGGGTTCTCACACGTGAAGACGCCGTTGATCTTCGGGTAGGCGCACATCACCGAGCCCGCGTGGCCTTCGGTGACCGCCTGCTCGAAGTGCGGCAGGTAGAGCTCGTTGAGGGTGCGCTCGTCGATGTGCTCGTCGATGCTCTGGCGCTGGGTCTCCTGGTTGTTCGCCGCGTAGTGCTTGACCTCGGCGATGGTGCCGTTCTCCTGGATGCCGCGGATGTCGGCGGCGGCCAGGGCCCCGACGAGCACCGGGTCCTCGCCCATGCCCTCGAACGTCCGGCCGTTGCGCGGGACGCGGGCGATGTTGATGTCGGGCCCTTCGGACACGTTGTGCGCGAGCGCGCGGGTTTCGTCGCCGATCAGGCGGCCGTAGCGGCGCGCGAGGTCGGTGTCGAACGTCGACGCGAGCGCCATCGTGGCGGGCAGCGCGGTCGCCGGCTTCTGCGGTTTGTCGTCGGCCGGCCCCATCCCGGCGGGACCGTTGGCGATCCGGAAGCCGGGGACGCCGAGACGCGGGATGGGCGGGACGAACCGCTGGTGCTGGGCGTCGGGCTGCAGGTGCAGCTGGGAGATCTTCTCGTCGAGGGTCATCGCGGCGACGAGCTCCGCGGCGCGGCGGTCGGGCGACTGGCGGGCATCGCGCCACGGCTGCGCGTCCGCGACCGCCGTGGCCGGTGCCGCGAGCGACAACCCCAGTACCGCCGCAAGAACGAGCCGGCCGGTGCGCATCGCGGTCTCCCTCGCCGTCGAACGGGATCAACGGCGGACAAGTTAACGCATACGTGACCAGTAAACATAGACTCGATAGTCGTTCACGTACTTGAACATCGGAGCGGCTCAACCGTTTCCCCGGCTCACGCGTGGAGGGAGCACGCAGGAGAGGGGCGTGAGCTTGCCGAAGAAAGCACTGATCGGACTAACGGCCGCGGCGACGACGCTCGCTCCGGCGCACGCGGGTGGCCCGGCGGGCTGACCCTCCACAAAGGACACCCCGGGCCGGGCGCGTGCCCCCAGGCGGCCCGCCCCGGGGACCCGCCCACCCCAGAGGGCGGGTCCGGCCCGGCGGGAGCTGATCACCCCCGCCGGGCCGGTCTCAGCGGGCCGCGGCCAGCCGCAACGCGCGGTAGACGAACTGCTGGTCCCCCAGCCGGTGCCGCAGATCGCGCTCCAGGCCCGCGATCGGGTACAGGTTCTGCGGGGCCCGCGAGTCCTTGTACTCCACCGAGGCGAACCGGCCCAGCACCGACTGCGTCAGGTTCGCCAGGCCCGCCACCTCCTCGCGCCCGAGGTGGGGCGCCGCCTCCACGCGGACCACCCCCGACCACGGCGGGCCGCCCACCGACGGCAGCCGCAGGTACCACGAATGCCGGACCCACGTCGTGCCCATCAGGAACACCGGGGTGCGCTGGTGGGGCTCCAGCCGGCCGACCATCGCGTTGAGCTCGCCCGGCAGGTACGTCGTCTGGTGGCTCTTGATGAACCCGACCGCCCGCGACAGGTGCGTGCGGCCGCTCAGCGGGCCGTCCACCACCAGCAGGTCGCTGCCGACGTGGCCGGCGATCGCCTGCCGCGCCGCCGTGGCCGTGTCCAGCTCGGCTTCGGCCAGCTGCTCCTGCAACGCCGACGACAGCACCACCGCCAGCGGCTTGTCCTCCTTGGCCGCGGCGCGGAACGCCCGGTAGACCCCCGCCGGCGTCACGATGTCGGCGGCTTCCTGGGCCACCGTGAACACCCCGCGCCGGACGTCGGTCCCGACGACGTGCGCGCGTCCGTCGCAGCAGCACACCACCCCGGCCGCGTAGGACGCGCACAGCCCGATGGACGCCGAGTTCGTCCCGGCCGGGTCGTCGATCCACACGCGGGCGTCGATCCGGCGGACGCCGTCGACGAACAACACCGCGTCGGGCGGCGCAACCGGCGACGGGTCGATCGGGGCCCATTCGGCCATGGGCACCTCGACTTCGAGCTCGACCTCCGCCCCGGACCGCGCCAGCTCCTCGGCCTCCATCGAGCTGCCGTAGCCCGGGTCCCACGAGTCGACGCTGAAGTGCATCCCGGCCACCGCCGTCATGCGCCCTCCCTGCTGATGTGCGAGCCGGAGCCGTCGCGGGTGACCAGGAACCGGACCGGCACCCGCTCGGCGAGCGCCGGCACGTGCGTGATCACCCCGACCATCCGGGAGCCGGTCGCGGACAGGTTCTCCAATGTGGACGCGACGACGTCGAGGGTGGCCTCGTCCAGGGTGCCGAAGCCCTCGTCGAGGAAGATCGATTCGAGCTTGGTGGCGCCTTCCGCGGCCATCGCGCCCAGCTGCGACGACAGCGCGAGGGCCAGCGAAAGCGACGCCTGGAACGTCTCACCGCCGGAGAGCGTCTTCACCGGACGGCGGGCGTCGGCCTCGTTGTGGTCCACCACCAGGAAGTCGCCCTTGTCGTGGGTCAGCTCGAACTGGCCGCCGGACAGCTCCAGCAGCGACGCCGACGCCTCGGCGACGAGCGTGTCCAGCGCCCCGGCGATCAGCCAGCGCGGGAACTTGTCCGACCGCAGCAGATCCGCGAGCAGCCGCGCGACCTGCGCTTCGGACTCCGCGGCCGCGATGTCGCCGTGCAGGCCCGCCACGTGCGCGACGCGCCGCTTCATCTCCGTGTGGTCGGCTTCAGCGCGCGCCCGCGCGGTGGCCAAAGCGACCGGCACGCGATCGCGCACCGGCCCCTCCGGCAGGGCGACGCCGAGCGCGGTGACGTCGTCGACGACCGCGCGTTCGGCCGCTCGCAACGCTTCGGCCGCTTCGCCCTCGGCCGTCGTCGCGACAGCCAGGCGGTCGCGGTGCTCGTTCGCCTGCCCGGCCGCCCAATCCGTCAGCGCGGTCCAGGCGCCGAGGAGGCTGTCGCCGTCGATCGGCGGGGCGCCGAGGCCGACCAGGGGGTCGCGCGCCCGGGACAGCCGCTGCCGTTCCGCGTCGACCTGGTCGGCGATGCGCGCCTGGGCTTCGGCGGCTTGTTTCGCGGCGGCGCGGGCGGTCCGCAGGTCCGCGTCCGCCTTCTTCGCGGCTTGCTCGAGTTCGGCGACCTTCGCGAGCTGCTCGGTGACGACCTCGGCGGCGGGCGCGTCCGCCAGGCTCGCGGTCAGTTCGCCGTGGCGTTGCCGGGTGGTCGTGAGCGCGGTGGTCGCCGACTGCTCGGCCAGCGCCGCCTCTTGCGCCCGCTTCCGCCGTTGCTCGGCGGCCCGCTCGGCCGAAGCGAGGTCGTCGGCCGCGACGACGGCTTCCTTGCCCGCAGCTTCGGCGGCCGCTTCGAGCGCGGCCAGCGCCGTCCGCCGGTCTTCGAGGGTCGCCGCCGCCCACGCGGTCAGCCGCTGCCAGCCCGCCGGGACGTCGGCGTCGTCGACCGCGGGCGCGCCCAGCTCCACCAGCGGGTCGCGCGCCGCCCGCAGCGCTTCCCTGGCCGCCGCGAACGACTTCTCGACGCCGTCGGCCGCGGTTTGCGCCGCCCCGCGGTCGGCGCGAGCCGCCGCCAGTTCCTTGTCGGCTGAGTGCGCGGCCTCGGCGACGCGGGTGCGGCCGTCGATCGTCGCCGACAGCCACTCGCCCCGCTCGCGCACGGCCGTGACGAGGTCGGCGTAGTCCTGCTCGGAAAAAGACGCCTCGACCTTGCGCCGCAGCACCGGCGACTCCGGTGGCCCATCGACGTCCGCGAGCACCGCACGCAGTTCTTCCGCCTGCGCGGCCGCCGACGCGGCCGAGTCGGCGTCGCGGTCCACGGCCCGCTCCAGCTTGCGCAGCGCGGACTCGGCCGCGGCACGCTCGCGTTCGGCGCGCTCCAGGCGTTCCGCCGCTTCGGCCAGGTGGGCGTGGCCGCCGGCGTCGGGCAGCGTCGCGACTTCCTGCTCGCACACCGGGCACGGGTGCCCGACGGCGAGCCCGGCCCGCAGCGTCAGCGCCTGCCCGGCCCGTTCGGCTTCGGTCACCGCCGTCTTCGCCGCGGCGACTTCGGCGTCGGCGCGGGCGAAGGCGGCTCGCGCCGCTTCGAGCTCCGTGCGGCGCGCGGCCTGCTCGGGCGCGGCTTTTCGTTGCGCGTCGCACACCGTGTAGAGCGTGCGGGCGTCGGACCGGGCCGCGGCGAGCGGGGCGACGTCCGGCTGCGCGGCCAGCGCCGCGCGCGCTTCGGCGTCGGCGGCCTCGGCCGCACGCAGGCGCGTGTCGGCGTCCGCGGTGCGCTTCGCCACCCGTGCCGCTTCCTTCGCCAGGTCCCCGAGATCTTCCGGCGGCCGCAGCCCGGCCAGCCGGTCGCGCTCCTGGCGGGCGCGGGCCGCTTCGCCGGCCGCGTTCTCGGCCGCCCGCGCGGTCGTGTCCCGCGTCTTGCGGGCCACCTCGACCGCGGACACGGCTTCCGTGACCGCGGCGGCGGCGGCCGCTTTCGCCTCCGACGCCGCTTTCGCGGCCTTTTCCAGGTCCGGGAGCGCCTTCTCGGCCTCGGCGAGCTCGGTGCGGGCGGCGCGGATCCGTTCCAGCTCGCCGCGGGCGGGCGCGGACGCGAGCGCGGCCCGGGCCGCCTCGTCCGCCGTTTCGGCCGCCTCCAGCCCGGTCCGGGCGGTGGTCGCCGCCTCCGCCGCGGCGCGCCGCCGGGTCTCGAGGTCCTCGACGCCTTCGGGGCGTTCCAGCGCGTCGAGGACGCTCAGCTCCTTCGTCAGCGTCGCGACGCGTTGCCGGGCTTCGTCGTGCGCGCGGGTCGCGTCGTCGAGCCCCGGCAGGGCCGCGGTCACGCGCGCGTCCAAGCCGGCCAGCGCCTCCATCCGCGCGGCCAGCTCTTCGACGGCTTCCCCGGTGGCGTCGGCGTAGCTGCCGAGCTGCTCGGTGAGGACAGCGGCCCGCTGCTTCTGCTGCTCCGCCGTGACGCCGGCGCGGCGGCCGATCCGCTCGTAGACCTCCAGGCCCAGCAGCTTGATGAGGATCTTCTGCCGGTCCGCGGCCTTGGCGTGCAGGAACTCGGCGAAATCGCCCTGGGGCAGCGCGACGCAGGTGCAGAAGTGCTTGAACGTCAACCCGAGCAGCCGCTCGACGGCCGGGGTGACCTCGGAGTCCGCGGCGACCGGGTCGGCGTCGTCCTCCGGGCCGCCGAGCGCGGTGGGGTCGATGAGCCGTTCCAGGCGCACGTTCTTGACGCTGACCGTGGGTTTCTTCCCGCCGCTGCGCCGGACTTCGCGCACGACGTGGTAGCGCGCGCCGCCCGCGTCGAACACCAGCCGCACGGTCGCGCGGTTCGCCGTCGGGGCGAGCGCGGGCGCGACGAGGCCTTCGTGGTCCCAGCGGGCGACGGAACCGTAGAGGGCGAAGGTGAGCGCGTCGATCACGGTGCTCTTGCCGGCCCCGGTCGGCCCGACGAGCGCGAAGTAGTCCGTGTCCGCGAAGCTGACTTCGGTCTTGTCGCGGAACGACGCGAAGCCGGTCATCTCCAGCAGTACAGGCCGCATGTCACACCCCGCTCGTCTCTTCGTCGTGCAGCCGCGCGAAGAGCGACTGGACGCGCTTGTCGTCGACCGTGCGTTCTTCGCAGTAGCTCGCGAACAGCTCCCCCGGCGAACGGTCCGCGACCGCGCGGTCGCCGCCCGCCGTCGTCACCGGGGCGGCGAACTCCGGGTCGATGCGGATTTCCAGGGCCTGGGGCAGGGCTTCCTGGATCTCTTCGCGCAGCCCGGCCCTGGTCGCTTCGCGGACGTAGACGCGGAGGTAGTCCTCGCCGAACTCCTCCTTGCGGCCGACGAGCTCCGCCACCGTGCCGTGCACGGTCCGCAGCCGCCGCCCCTGCGTCATCGGGATTTCGGTGATCTTCGCGGGCGTCGTCGGCGTCACCTCGACGGCCAGGACGACGCTCTTGTTGTCCTGCTCGCCGAAGTCGACGGCGAACGGCGAACCGCTGTAGTGCACCGGGCACGCGGCGGGCAGCGACTGGCGCCGGTGCAGGTGGCCCAGCGCCACGTAGTGCGGGTCGGCGCCGAACGCCGTGGCCGGCACGTGGTACTCGAAGATGGACTGCGCCGCGCGCTCGCCGCCGCCCATCGTCCCGCCGGTCACCGTCAGGTGCGCCATGACGAGGTTCACCGCGCCGGCGGAGAACCCGGTCTTGAGGTGCTCCAGGATGTCGCGCACGCGCTGGTCGTACTCGCCGACGTTGTCCGCCGGGGTCCCGGCGAGCAGCTCGGCCGCGCGGACCGCGTAGCGCTGGGAAAGGAAGGGCAGCACGGCGACGTTGACGCGTTCGCCGGTCGACCGCGCGTCGAACGAGTAGACGCCGCCGTCGTGGACCGGGCGCGGGTCGCCGGTGAGCTGGATGCCCGCCGCCTTGAGCAGCGGCCGGTACGCCTCGAACGTCGCCGCGTGGTCGTGGTTCCCGGCGATGGCGATGACCTCGGCGCCGGTTTCGCGCAGGGCCATCAGGGCCCGCACCACGAGCTCCTGCGCGGCCGCCGACGGCGCCGACGTCTCGTAGAGGTCGCCCGCGACGAGGATCGCGTCGAACTGCTCGTCCCGCGCGATCCGGACGATCTCGCCGAGCACCGCACGCTGCTCGTCCAGGCGGTTGCGGCCCTTGAGCGTCTTGCCGACGTGCCAGTCGGAGGTGTGCAGGAACTTCACGCTTCGTCCTTCCGTTCTTGCGTGCGGTCGGCGGGCGGCGGGCTCAGAACGGCGGCGGGTCGTCGCCGAACGGGTCGCTGCCGCGCGTCGGCAGGCCGGCGAAGGGATCGGACTTCTTCGACGACGCGGTGGTCGCGGGGATCTGCCCGGCCTCGGAAAGCCGCGTGGCCCAGGCCGGGAACGGGAAGCCGACGGCGATCGGCACCGGGATCTCCGGCTGGCTCACGAACATCGTGCCGGGTGTGGCGAGCGTCGCACGGACCCGCTGGCTGGCCGGGAGGAAGCCGTATTCCGGGCGCGAGGCCTCGGCGGCGTCGAGGCGGCCGACGATCCGGACCGAGCTGTTGCTGACGATCCGGCGTTCGACCTCGCTGGCGGTCTGCTGCGCGCCGATGAGGATGACGCCGAGGGAACGGCCGCGCTCGGCGATGTCCAGCAGCACCTCCTTGATGGGGCTGCTGCCTTCGCGCGGGGCGTACTTGTTCAGCTCGTCCAGCATGGTGAACAGCAGGCCGCCCGGGCCCGCGGCTTCCTTGCGCGCGGTCTCCGCGGCGAGCGTGACGCCGACGACGAACCGCTGCGCGCGCTCGACGAGGTTGTGGATGTCCACGACGGTGACTTGCTGGTTCTCCGTGGACAGCTTGCGCGCGGCGTGGTCGGTGAGGTCGCCGCGGATGAGGCCGTTGAGCGCGCGCTGGCTGGACCGCAGGCGGCGGATGAACGCGTTGACCGTGCCGGCGCCGGTGACCGCACCCGCCCAGCTCGCGCGGGTTTCCTCGTCGGTGACGCGCTCGCAGATGACGTCGATGAGCTCGGCGTAGGTGCGGCACAGGACGCCGTCGACGTTCGCGGCGCCGTCCTTGCCCGCGGGGGTGCTGTCGAGCCGCAATCGGTTCGCGACCTGGTGGATGACCATCGTGTACTGGTTGCGCTCGTCTTCGGCGTCGGCGAAGACGTAGGGCAGCAGGTCGTTCGCGCAGAACTCCGCGATGGTCCACCAGAAGGCGCCGACGCCGGAGGTCCGGCCGGTGACGTACGGCTTCCCCGTGGTGTCCGACGGCGTCGGCGGGGCGTAGAAGCCGACGGAGGCGAAGGGCTCGGCGGGCAGGCCCAGCTTGAGGTACTCGTCCCTGAGCTTCTCGTCGAGCGCGCGGTTCGGGGTGTCGAGGAACAGCAGGTCCTCGCCCTTGACGGAGAAGACGAGGGCCTTGGCGTTGTGGGCGTTCGGCAGGGCGCCGCCGCGGAAGATCGAGTGCAGCAGGAACAACGCGAACGACGTCTTGGTGGCGACGCCGGAGACGCCGCTGATGCTGACGTGCGCGCCGCGGGTGCCGTCGAGGAAGTCCATGTTGAGGTAGACGGGTTCGCCGTCCCGCCCCAGGCCGACGGCCACCTGGCGGGTCATGTTGTCGAAGTACAGCGCCTGCGCGCGATCCTCCCCCACGGCCCGCTGGACGACGGCCCCCGGCCGCGGCGGCACGTAGCACTCGGGCTCGACGCGGGTGGTGGCGATCTCGGCGATCTCCTGCACCTGCGCGGGCAGGACGCCGTCGGAGATCAGGAAGACGTCGCTGCCGAAGCTGGCGCCCTCGTGCCGCGCGCTCACCTGCGTGACGACGCCGTAGGAGGTGACTTCGCCGAGCCCGGGGAGTTCCCGCCGCGTGACGACGACGTCGTCGAGCTGCAGGTAGGCCTCGGGATCGATGGCCACGTGGAACTGCAGCGGCGTCGAGTCCTCGGTCCCGGCCACCCGGCCGACCACGGTGGTGAGCGTCTCCTGGTCCACGGTTCTCCCTGTCCGCCCGGGTCTTCCTCCCGCGGCAGACTAGCCCGCCGGACCGACAGTCCCGCGCCCAACACGGCGTTGTGCGTGCTGGGTACCGGAGTGGTCACGCTGGGCCGAACGAGTGAGTTCACCCTACGGGGAAGATCTTCAGTCACCGCAGGCCTTTTTCCGTCACTTACCGACATGGGTGTGACGAAGAAGTCCACGGTGAGCAGACCGGCCGAACAGATGTCCGACACCGCACGGTGCTGCGGGTCTTCCCGCGGAGCCCCACCGGCGCCCGAACATCCGGATCCGGCGTGACGGACGGCCCCGGTGAAGCAGACCGCGCGCTGGCCGAGCGCGCGATGAGCCTCCGCAAGCTTTACGACGTCGAACTGGTCATGCGCCCGCTGAAGCGGCCCGGCCAGGATCCGGTCCGGAACGAGAGCGCTCGGCTGTACCGCACGGTGCGGCACATGGTGATGAGCGCACGGCGGCATCAGCGGCGGTTCGACAACGCGGACATCGACCAGTTCGGCGACCGCTTGTGCCAAACGACCTGGGCTTCGCCCGACTTGCACCTCGAGGTGGTGGAGACGCTGCACGCGATCCGCGCGCTACCCGAAGACCAAGCCCACGCCGTGGCGCTCGCGCTCGCTGGCCACTCGCGGGAAGCCATCGCCGAGATCCTGGGCATCTCGCTTTCCGCGGCCAAGCAGAGGGTCTCCCGGGGCCGCAGACGGTTGCTGGCGAAACTCGAAGGGAGGGACCGATGATCAGCCGACGACACGACGAGCTCACCCGGCGCATGACCATCGCGGACGGCTACCTCGACAGTCTCTTCACCCTCGACCTGGACAACGAGGTGCGCACGGAAGCCTTCCGGCGGAATGTCCTGCGGCAGGCCGCCGCCCTGCGCACCGTCGCGGTGCCGGTTGCCGCCACGGCTTCCGCGGGCCGTCGAGCCGGTTCGACCACCGTCGTCGACGGGCTGGACGAGCCGGTCGCCGCCGCGGTCGAAGGAGATCCCCGGGCAGTGGAACGGCTGCTCGCGGCCATCCGGCCGTTGGTGGTGCGGTACTGCCGCGCCCGGGTCGGCAGGCGGGAGCGGTCGTTCGCCTCCGCGGACGATGTCGCACAGGAAGTGTGCTTGGCGGTGCTCACGGCATTGCCTTCGTACCGCGACCAAGGCCGCCCGTTCCTGGCGTTCGTCTACGGGATCGCCCAGCACAAGGTGGCTGACGCGCACCGCGCGGCGACGCGCGATCGAACCGAACCGGTGGCCGAGATCCCCGACAAGGCCGACGACGGTGCCGGGCCCGAACAGCACGAACTGCAGCGGGAGCTGAACGAGCGGATGTCGCGGTTGCTCGAAGTGTTGCCGGACAAGCAGCGGGAGATCGTGCTGCTGCGCGTGGTCGTCGGCTTGTCAGCCGAGGAGACCGCGGACGCGGTCGGCTCCACTCCCGGCGCCGTCCGCGTCGCCCAGCACCGCGCCCTGACGCGGCTGAGGAAGGTCCTGACCGCGCAGGAGGTGATCTGAGTGGGCAGGCGCGAAACCGGGCCCCACCAGGCGGTCCACCGGACGATCGTGGTGGTCGACGTCTCCGGGTACGGGGACGCTCGCCGGACCAGCGGGCACCGGCTGGTCCTGAGGCAGGCGCTGTATCAGGCCCTGCGGCGGGCTTTCGCCGACTCGGGCGTCACCTGGAAGGACTGCCGGCACGTCGACTGCGGTGACGGCGTGCTGGTCCTGGTGCCGCCCGGAATCCCCAAAGGGGCCATCGCAGCTTCCCTGCCGCACGCACTGGTGCGCAGGCTGGAACGCCACAATGCCGGGCACCGGACCGAGGAACAGCTGCGGCTGCGAATGGCCCTGCACGCCGGAGAGGTCGTGCACGACGAGTACGGCGTTACGGCCCCGTCGATCAACCACGCCTTCCGGCTACTGGAAGCCGCGCAGGTGAAGGCCGCTTTACTGGCGTCCCCGACTCCGCTCGCCTTGATCACTTCCGCTTGGTTCCACGAGGAAGTCGTCCGGCAGACACCGTCGATCGACGCGGCCGCCTTCCGCCCCGTCGAAGTTGCGGTGAAGGAGACGTACGCGATCGGCTGGGTGACGCTCCCGGGCGCCGCGGCGGGATCCCCGGCGGCGCCCCGGCAAGCCTGATCCGGGGGCCGCCGGCGGGCCCGGGAACCCCGCCGCTGCGCGGGATCGGCCTCGGCCACCCACTGGGAGGCCTCACACCGGCGTGTCGCGCAAAAAGTCGCCCGGAGGGCCCCGGGTCCTATATGGACGACCACTGTGGACGGCTCCAGCCTAGTATTTTGCCTGCTCAGAGCCATGGTCGAGGTCCGGGTTCCATTTCGGGTCGCGTCGCACGGACGTCCCTCGGGAGGCGGAACCAGCGCCCTCGCAAGGAAATATTTCACCCCCCGGTTGGATTTTGTGCGGTATTGGTAATACCGTGTGCAGTGTCGGCCGAGATGGGCCGTGACTAGTAGTTCCACTATGGAGGACTGGAATGACGAACAAGGCCCAGCTGATCGAGGCGCTGTCGGAGCGTCTGGGCGACAAGAAGGTGGCTTCGCAGGCCGTTGACGGTCTGGTGGACATCATCATCCGGACGGTCAACAAGGGCGAAAAGGTCAACATCACCGGCTTCGGGGTGTTCGAGAAGCGTGCCCGCGCGGCCCGCACCGCCCGGAACCCGCGTACCGGTGAGGCCGTGCGCGTCAAGAAGACCAACGTGCCCGCCTTCCGCGCCGGGACCACCTTCAAGGACGTCATCTCCGGCAGCAAGAAGCTGCCCAAGGCCACGCCGGTCAAGCGCGCCACCGCCGCGACGACGACCCGCGCGACCGCCACCAAGGCGGCCGCCGCTCCGGCGAAGGCCACCACGACCCGCACCACCCGCGCCGCGGCCGCCAAGCCGGCCACCACGCGCTCGACGACCACGCGGACCCGCGCCACCGCGGCGAAGCCGGCCGCCAAGGCCACCGCCACCAAGGCGGCCCCGAAGACCGCGGCGGCGAAGACCACCGCGGCCAAGGCCACCACCGCGAAGGCGACCACCACGCGCGCCAAGGCTGCCGCCAAGCCGGCCGCGACCAAGACCGCCGCCGCCAAGAAGCCGGCCGCTGCCAAGGCCCCCGCCAAGCGCACGTCGGCTGCCAAGAAGAAGTAGTAACCAGGTTTCACCCCGGAAGGGCCCCGCACCGGCTGGTGCGGGGCCCTTCGGCGTTGCGGGGGCACACGGAACCGGTCCCGGTCACACGCTCACCACACGGCCGCTGAAGAGCGGAAGAATTCACCGCTCACGCGCCCGGGACAGCTGTCGCCCGGGCCAGGATTTGCGCGATGACCCCCGAAGAATCGTTCCGACGGTTGCCGTCCCGCCGAGCGGGTAACCGAACACCACGGAATTGCCCCCGGCAAGGGAGTTGTGATGGCGGCGAACGAGAAGCACGAAGACCCCGAAGCGGAGCTCGCCCGCTCGCGGCAGCACATCGAAGAGGCCAAAGAGGCCGCCCGGGAGGCCGAGCTCACGGACCCCGTCGACGAGCAGGCCGACGAGGCGCTCGAGACGGATCCGCCCTACCACCACGGCGAGCAGGGTTCGATGCCGTCCGGGACCTAGTGCCCGCGTTTCCACCGCCGTGCGTCCAATCAGGACGGCTGAATCGCGGGAAGTCCCGGGGAAATTGCCGTACCGATCCCCGGGTGGATACACTCCACCTGAGAACGTCGGTCATTGTGCAACTTGTCACACGTCACGTTCCCCGGACGCACATCCAGCTTGAGGAGCATTCCCGTGGCCCAGAAAGTCCTCGTCGAGATCCTGGACGACATCGACGGCAGCACCGCCGCCCAGACCGTTCAGTTCGGCCTCGACGGCGTCACTTACGAGATCGACCTTTCGGACGAGAACGCCGCCTCCCTGCGTGACGAGCTCGCCCGCTACATCGCGGCCGGCCGGCGCATCGGCGGCCGCAAGGTGCGCGTCGCCACCGGGCAGTCGACCACGACGAGCACGACCGACCGCGAGCGCAACCAGCAGATCCGCGCCTGGGCGAACGCGAACGGCTACGAGGTCTCCGAGCGCGGCCGCCTCTCGTCCGAGGTGATCGCGGCCTACGAGCAGGCCCAGGTGGCCGAGACCGAGGCCCCGGCGGCGCCGCGCAAGCGCGCCCCGCGCAAGAAGGTCGCCGCCGCCAAGAAGTAAGAGCGGTGGCCGGTAGATCACTGGGGAGAGATCGAGGCGCGACCCGCCGGGGGGGGGGGGGGGCCCGCCCCCCCCCCCGCCCCCGCCCCCCCCCCCGGGGGGGGGCCCGGGACACCCCCGAACCCCCCCCCCCCCCCCCCCAAAACGG
>NZ_JBIWPI010000005.1:219248-611216 GCF_044768185.1 Amycolatopsis sp. NPDC101161 | reverse complement strand
TTGCGGGCCCCCCCCCACATTCTTTCGGGGGGGGGGGGTTTAGTTGTTGGGGGTTTCGGCGCGGCGCCCCCCGCGGGGGGCGCCCACCACCCGCCCCCCCCCCCGGCCGAGGCCCCTCACGCGGGTGGAAGTCCCGTACTCACGCGAACCCGACCAGCCCGGAACAGCTATCCGGCCGCGGATCGACGGCGTTCGCGCCCAGCACGGCCGTCAGGCCCGCTGAGATCGCCGCGGACGCCTTGGCACGGATCTTCCTGGTTGCCCCTCGTTCGGCAGGTACCAACACCTCAGGACGCATCCTCCGCAGCCCGTCTCGCCGTCCGGGGCACCAACGCCCCAGGACGCATCCTCCGCGGCCCACCCAAGAAAGCCCCAATACGCCGAAGGGCCCCGCACCAGCCGGTGCGGGGCCCTTCGGGGATGAAACGGGAGTTACTTCTTCTTGGCGGCCGAGGTGCGCTTGGCCGGGGCCTTGGCGGCGGCCGGCTTCTTCGCCGCGGTCGCGGTCTTCGCAGCGGCGGCCGGCTTCGCGGCAGCGGCCTTCGCCCGCGTGGTGGTCGCCTTGGCCGGGGTGGCCTTGGCCGCGGTGGTCTTCGCCGCCGCGGTCCTCGTGGCGGCCGGCTTCGCGGCGGGGGCCTTGGCGGCCGTGGCCTTCGCGGCCGGCTTGGCCGCGGTGGCGCGGGTCCGCGTGGTCGTCGCCGGCTTGGCCGCGGCCGCACGCGTGGTGCGGGTCGTCGTCGCCTTGGCCGGAGCCGCGGCAGCCGCGGTCTTCGTGGCCGTCGCCCGGGTCGCGGTGGCGGTGGCGCGCTTGACCGGAGTGGCCTTCGGCAGCTTCTTCGAACCGGAGATGACGTCCTTGAACGTCGTGCCGGCGCGGAAGGCGGGAACGTTGGTCTTCTTGACCTTCACGGCCTCACCGGTGCGCGGGTTGCGCGCGGTACGAGCGGCGCGAGCGCGCTTCTCGAACACGCCGAAGCCGGTGATGTTGACCTTCTCGCCCTTGTTGACCGTCCGGATGATGATGTCCACCAGACCGTCAACGGCCTGCGCAGCCACCTTCTTGTCGTCGCCCAGACGCTCCGACAGCGCCTCGATCAGCTGGGCCTTGTTCGTCATTCCAGTCCTCCATAGTGGAACTAGCCGTCAGGCCCATCTCGGCCGACGTCACACAGCGTATTACCAGGAGGGCACAAAATCCAAACAGGGGTGACCCTGAACTCCGTTGTGTCGCCTGGGAAGTCTCCGCAGGCCATCGGGGACTCCGACGCGGGCGCGCCAACGAAACGGCTCTGACCTGCGATTTCGCCACACGCGAGCGCGCAAAGTCCATATTGGACAGGGTCGGCAGTCGATCAGCTGTTCGATGTCGGTCGCGGAAACCCCGGGCGGCACAACGATGACCGCCGACCCCGCAGGATCGCCGCCGGATCCCTCCGGCGACGATCCTGGGCGTCTCCCTTCATTCCCGGCGCGGGGCGCCGGGATGTCAGGGCTTCTCGAAGTGCTGGTAGTCGATCGGGGTGTCCCAAGAACCGCCCCAGGTCCAGCCGCGGGTGGTGAACGCCTGCTCGGTGGCGTCGCCCGCGTGGATCATGCCCGGCACGGTCTGCGTCCGGTCGACGTACGGTGCGCCGTTGGGCGGGTAAACCGCGCCGCTGCCGGAGATGTACGGGTTCTGCACGGTGTTGATGTCGATAGCGCGCCCGTAGGAGTGGTTGGACCAGGCGGTGCCGCCGGTGATCGCCCGGCAGTTGAACGCCGACGTGTTGTTCGCGGCCATCGACGCGTCGTCGTCGGAGTCGTACTTCTCCACCGTCTCCATCCGCTCGATGGGGAACCGGCCGAAGTACAGGTCGGCGAAGACGCGGGCGACCTCGGTGGCGCGGTCGGCGTTGACGACCAGTTCGCCCCGGTGCACGGCACCGTCGAAACCGACGAAGTTCAGGCTCACCAGCCGCAGCTGGTCGGGACCGACCGGGCAGCCCTCGTGCCAGCTGGAACCGAGCCGCTCCGCGGTGACCGGCTTGATGACGGCGACGTAGGCGGGCAGGCCGCTGCCGGCCGGCGCCGCGAGTTCCACGGTCTGGGCCGGGGAAGCCGACGCCGGCACCGTGCCGGCCAGAACCGCGGGCAAGGCGAACGCGAGGAGAGCAAGCAATTTCGTTCTCAGGTTCATGAAGGAAACACACTTCCTTTTGGTATCCACTGAAAAGGTTGCGAGCGGACCATTTCCGGCCATCCCCCAGTCGGGTGAAGACGCTCTCGCCGGGTCGAAAGTGCCAGCGATGCGCGAATAGCGTCAACGGCGCCGAAAACGTTTCGCCCCCCACTGAAACGTCTTTTGGCGGCCCGGAACCGGCAACCTCTTCGGCGGGCACGCCGTGACCAGGCCCGTCTCGACGGCGGCGGTATGCTCGACACGGCGCCGTCGGGGATGGGGAGCACGTTGTCGTTCCGGTACTACTTGTACGTCAGTGACAGCAAAGTCGACATGCTGCTCGCGCAGATGGACCCGGCCTTCACCCGCAAGCGCACCACCGAGGTGAGCCTGAACCTGAAGATCTTCGGCGGGAAGCGCGCCTCGGAGGCCCCCGCCGGCGGCGAGCGCACGGCACGGCTGCAGCGGGTGGTGCGCTACCTGGAGGACCACGGCGACCTCGGCACGGTCGACGAGCCCGGCCAGTTCTTCTGGGGGCTGATGCCGCTGCGCTGGGGGCCGTTCCCCGCCGAGCCGACGCTGGCGTACTTCGGCGGCAGCGCCGAGGGCACCGTGGTGGGCCTCGGCGGGTCCGGCAACCACTTCCTCGGCGCCGCACCCGCGGCCGCGCCGGCCATCCCCCGGTCGCTGACCCCGTCGCTGCTGGCGGGGTTGCGCGCGGACCCCGGGATCGGCGCGCTGGCCGAGACGATCAAACACCCGGACGACGAGCACCACCGCACCGCCTTGGCCGCCGTGCACCGGGCCAACGAAGCCATGCCGGGGCCGGAGCAGAACCTCGAGTTCGTCGCCAAACGCCTGCTGCACGGCCCCAGCCCGACGACCGCGGGAACGCGGGTGCTGCTCGGCAGCCCCTTGTACGTGGCGCTGGTGGACTAGATGTGGTCGCCGGGGGACGTCGTGCTCGGCGTGTACGAGGTTCGCGACGTCGTCACGACCGGCGGCATGGGCCTGGTCTACCGGGTGTGGCACCGCCAGTGGGGCATCGAGCTCGCCGTCAAGACCCCGCGTCGGGAACTGGTTTCCTCCCCCGCCGACGCCGAGCGGTTCGAGGCCGAGGCGGAGGCCTGGGTCGGCCTCGGCACGCACCCGCACCTGGTCAGCTGCGCCTACGTCCGCCGGGTCGACGGCACGCCAAGGGTTTTCGCCGAGTGGGTCGACGGCGGCAGTCTCGCCGAAGCCGTCCGCGGTCGCGCGCTCTACCGCGGTGGCCACCGCACGGCGGTCCGCCGGATCCTCGACCTGGCGATCCAGTGCGCCTGGGGCCTCGGGCACGCGCACGAGCGAGGCGTCGTCCACCAGGACGTCAAGCCCGCCAACATCATGCTGGACGTCGACGGCGCCGCGAAGGTCACCGACTTCGGCCTCGCCCACGTCCGGGCCCCCGGCGACGCGCCGGCGCCGCTCGTCACCGCCGACGGCGGGATGACCCCGGAGTACTGCTCGCCCGAACAGGCCCGGGGCGACCGGCTCGGCCCGGGGACCGACGTGTGGTCGTGGGCGGTGAGCGTGTTCGAGATGTTCGCCGGCGGACCGCCCGCGCTGTTCGGCCACGCGGCGGCGAGCGTGTTCGAGCGGTTCCTCGAGTCCGAACCCGGCGACGCGCTCCTCCCGCCGATGCCCCGGGGTGTCGCCGATGTCTTGCGGCGCTGCTTCACGGACGATCCCGAAGCGCGCCCGTCGGACTTCGGCCCGATCGCCGACGAACTGGCCGAGGTCTACCGGGCCGCGGTGTTCGAGCCGTACCCGCGGCAACGACCGGACGAGGCGCCGCTGCTCGCCGACGGCCTGTCCAACCGCGCGCTTTCCTTGCTGGACCTCGGGCACGCCGAGCGGGCGGACGGGCTCTGGGACGACGCGCTGAGGATCGACCCGCACCACCCGCACGCCACCTACAACCGCGGGCTGCGCCGGTGGCGCGCGGGAACGCAGACCGACCGGCAGCTGGTCGCCGAACTGGAAGCGGTGCGCCTGGGCCACGCCGGCGACCGGACAGCCGATCACCTGCTCACGCTCGTCCACATCGAGCGCGGCGACAAGGACGCGGCGCTGCGCCTGCTGCGGGATCTGCCCGACAGCCCCGACACCGAAGCGGCCCACGCCCTGCCGGACCGCCGCGTCACGACGAGGCCCGGCACGGTCTACACGAACCGCAAGAACCCGATCGCCTTGAGCGCCGACGGCCGGGTGGCCGCGGTGACGTTCCGGGACGCGGAGATCGAAGTCTGGTCGCTGCCGGACGAACGGGTGCGGCAGATCCTGACCGGGCACGAAGACCGCGTGCGGTCGGTGTCCTTGAGCGCCGACGGCCGGATTCTGGTGTCGGTCGACGGGCACGGCCGGGTGCGCGTCTGGGACACGGCGACGGGCGAATGCACCCGCACGGTCGAGCTGCCGCCGGGCGAGGTCGAGGCCGTCGCGGTCAGTCCCGACGGCACCCTCGTGGCCGCGGTCGGGGACGACGGCTCGGTGCGGCTGCTGCGCGACACCGTCGACGTGCTCGGCGGCACGGGAGCGAAACCCGTCGGCGGCTTCGGCTGGGCGATCGCGATCACCGCCGACAACCGGCGGGTGGCTGTCTTCGACGGCAACGACTGGACGTTGCGGGTGGTGGAAGTCAGCACCGGCGTGCAGCTCTGGAAACACGCCCGCCTGCAGGGGAACTGCACGATCAGCCCCTCCGCGCGGTTCGCCCTCTCCGCCACGGAAGCCGGCGAAATGGTGCTGCTGGACCTGACGGCGTTCGAAGCCCGGAACCTCGGCAGCGCCGTGCCGTGGGGCGGCGGCTTCGGCTGGCTGGCCGTCGCCGACGACGGCCGCACCGCGGTGAAGACCTTCGACCTGCTGCTGCAGGGATGGCGCCTCGACGAGGGCCGGTGCACGTTCACCACCACCGTGGAATCGCGCAGCCCGATGACGGTCACCGCGGACGCCGAGGGGCGAACGGTGCTGGTCGTGCTCGGCAGCCGCACGCCCCGGACCGTCCACACCACCGCGGTCGTCCACATCCCCGAACCGGGGCCCGCCGCGCCGTGGAGCTACGCCCGTCCGCAGCCGACCGATCGCTTGGCCGGCGACGCGCTGGTGGCCGCGGAGAACCTCGACCTGGCCCGCGACCTCCTGGAAACCGGCCGCCACACCGATGCCCGGCGGCAGCTGGAGCTCGTGCGCGGGATGCCCGCCTACCGCAGGCACCCCGAGCTCCGCACGTTGTGGCGGCGGATCGGCGCGGTCAGCGAACGGACCGCCTTCGCGGGCGTGTGGCCCACGCGTCGCTTCGACGACGTCCTGACCGGCCGGACCGCGGTCACCCGGGACCTGCGCTACGCCTTCGCGGACCACTTCGGCCGCGGCGTGCGCGTCCACGACCTGCGCACGGGTGAGGTGCGGACGGCGCGGGACCAGCACGAGCTGGCCTTGGAGTACGCGATCCCCTGCGCCGACGACCGGCACGTGCTCACCGAGGACTCCGAGCGCGCCGAAGTGTTGTGGGACCTCAAGACGGCCCGCCTCGCCGGGGTGGTCGTCCGGGACGACAGCGGGCAGCCCGTGCTGAAGGTCGAGAACCCCGCGTTCGAGTTCGTGCGGCGGAACGGAATCAGCGTCCTGCGCAACCGGCTGACCGGCCAGGGCGTGCACGGGTGGTCCGTGCACGCCGACGAGCGGGTCGTGCTGTCCGGCGACGTCGCCGTGCTGGTGAAGGACGACGGGCGCGCCCGCGTCCTCGATGCCCGCACCCTCACCGCGGTGCGCGAGACGGCCCTGTTCTCCGGCGGGCTCGTCCGCCTCCGGCGCACCCACCCGGGCGGCGGGGTCGAGACGACCGGGGCCGGGTCCGTCGTGGCCAGTGCCGACGGCCGGGTCGTCGTCGCCACCCGGCAGAGCTTCGACAACCACGGGGACATCGTGCTGGCCGTCGCGGGCGCACCCGAAGCCGTGGTGGACGTGGCCGACGAACGCGTGACGTCGTTGGCGCTGACCGCCGACGGCGACCTCCTGCTCACCGCGGCCACCCGCCAGATCCGGCTGTGGCACGTGCCGACCGGCAACCTGGTCACCGAGATCGAATGCGCCGAGGAAGTCGAGGCGGTCGAGATATCGGCCGACGGGTGCGCGGCCCTCGCCGTCGTCGGTATCCACCACATCCAATGCTGGGAACTGGACTGGGACTACCGGCCGCGCTGAAGAGTCCGGGAAGGACGATCACCGGGCGCACGAAAAAACCCGCCTGACCTGGGTCAGACGGGTTTTCGACGTACCCCCGATGGGATTCGAACCCACGCTACCGGCGTGAGAGGCCGGCGTCCTAGGCCGCTAGACGACGGGGGCTTAGGATCTTTCCCTGGTTTCCCAGGGGCTTTTCTGTTTTTCTTGCTGGAGAGAACTTACCAGAGGCGATTTCTCGCTCCGCAAGGGGGTCACTCTCCGCAGCTGGGGTACCAGGACTCGAACCTAGACTAACTGGACCAGAACCAGTCGTGCTGCCAATTACACCATACCCCAGTGAGGTACCGATCCGGCTTGGCCGGTTCAGCACCGCACGAGGAGAAATACTAGAGCACGCCGTTCCGCACCGTGAAGGCGGGGGTCCCACTGACCCGCTGGGCCGGGACGCCGATCGTCGCGTACTCCGAAACCAGCAGCTCAGGCAGCTCGGCCAGCCCGGCTACGCGGTGGACGCCCTCGGGGACGCGTTCGCCGATGGCGTCGCGGTCGAGCCAGACCGCTCCGAGACCCGCGTCGCGGGCGCCGATCGCGTCCGTGTCCAGTTTGTCGCCGACGTGGACCGCCTGGGCGGGAGCGCAGTCCAGGCCGAGGCAGACCGTGTGGAACATCACCGGATCGGGTTTCGCCACCCCGAGCTCGCCGGCGATGGCGATGTGGTCGAAGAACGGCGCCAGCCCCAGGTCGGCGATCTTCTTGCGCTGGTGGCCCCCGGAAGCGTTCGTCACGGCGGCCAGCATCAGGCCGGCCGCGCGCAGCCACTCCAGGCAGTCGAGGACGTCGTCGAACAGCTGCCACGAGTGGTCGAGCAGCTCTCTTCGGCGGCGCTCGAACGAACTCACCTGCTCGGCGTCGGCGAGGATGCCGATCTCGGCGAGGAAGCAGTCGGTGCGGCGCTGGTGCATCGTCGCGTAGTCGATTTCGCCGGCGACGACGAGCGCGACGTGCTCTTCGGTGATGAGGTCCCACAACGGCCACAGGTCGCCCCGGCCGGTCAGGATGTGGAGGCTGCGGCGGATCGCGGCCGTGCAGTCGATCAGGGTGTCGTCGATGTCCAAGCACACCAAGCGCAGCCGAGGCGGCGCCCAGGGTTCGGGCGCCGCCTCGGTGGGGGCGGTTCGCGACGGGGTCCGGGGTGCCACAGCGAAATCCACCCAGTGAGGCTAGGGCAACCGCCGCGTTCGCGACGCTGCCAAAGAGGTGATTGCCGCTCCCCTGTTCCGGCGCACCGGCTCTACTCCCAGTTGGCGAACCGTCTTCTGTCGGTTATCCGACCAACGCGCGGCGAAGACGTCCCAGTGAGACGTCGCGGCCGAGCAGTTCCATCGATTCGTACAGGGGAGGAGAAACCGTCCGTCCGGTCACGGCGACGCGAACCGGCGCGAAAGCCTTGCGGGGCTTGAGACCCAGACCGTCCACAAGGGCGTCTTTGAGCGCCTGCTCGATGGCCTCCGTCTCCCACGACGGCAGCGCTTCGAGCGCCTCGACCGCCGCGGTGAGCACCGGCTGCGCCGCTTCGCCGAGGTTCTTCGCCGCCGCGTCTTCTTCCGGCGCGAAAGCGTCCTCGTCGGTGAACAGGAAACGCACCATGGGCGCCGCGTCCGAAAGCACCGTGACGCGTTCCTGCACCAGCGGCGCGATCGCGTTCAGCCGGGCCAGCTGCTGCTCGCTCGGCGATTCCGGAAGGACACCCGCGGTGACGAGGTACGGCGTCACGCGCGAAACGAATTCGGCCGCCGGCAACGCCCGCACGTGGGTGCCGTTGATCGCTTCGGCCTTCTTGAGGTCGAAGCGCGCCGGGTTGGCGCTGACCTTCGTGACGTCGAAGGCGGCGATCATCTCCTCGACGCTGAAGACGTCGCGGTCGTCGGCGATCGACCAGCCCAGCAGGGCCAGGTAGTTGAGCAGGCCCTCGCGGATGAACCCGCGGTCGCGGTAGTTGAAGAGGTTCGACGAAGGGTCGCGTTTGGACAGTTTCTTGTTGCCCTCGCCCATGACGTAGGGCAGGTGGCCGAACCGCGGTGTGAACTCCGCGACACCGATGCGCTCCAGCGCCGCGTAGAGCGCCAGCTGGCGGGGCGTCGACGGCAGCAGGTCCTCGCCGCGCAGGACGTGCGTGATCTTCATCAGCGCGTCGTCGACCGGGTTGGTCAGCGTGTACAGCGGCTCGCCGTTGGCGCGCACCAGCACCGGGTCCGGGATCGTGTTGGCCGGGAAGGTGATGTCCCCGCGCACCAGGTCGGTCCAGCCGAGGTCGGTGTCCGGCATGCGCAGGCGCAGCACCGGCGCGCGGCCTTCGGCGCGGTACGCGGCGATCTGCTCGGCGGTGAGGTCGCGGTCGAAGTTGTCGTAGCCCAGCTTGGGGTCCAGGCCGGCCGCCTTGCGCCGCGCCTCGACCTCCTCGTTGGTCGAGAACGCTTCGTACAGCTCCCCCGCTTCGAGGAGCTTCGCGGCGACGTCGGCGTAGATCGCGCGCCGCTCGCTCTGGCGGTACGGCCCGTACTCGCCACCGGCCTCGGGACCCTCGTCCCAGTCGATGCCGAGCCAGCGCAGCCCGTCGAGGAGCTGCTCGTAGGACTCCTGCGAGTCGCGCGCGGCGTCGGTGTCTTCGATCCGGAACACCAGTTGCCCCTGGTTGTGCCGGGCGAAGGCCCAGTTGAACAGCGCCGTGCGGATCAGCCCGACGTGCGGGGTGCCGGTCGGCGAAGGACAGAAGCGCGCGCGAACCACCGATGTCTCACTCATAGCCCGATCAGCGTATCCGTCGCCACAACGCTTGACGCCGGGGACCGGTCCGGGGCATCCTCGGTTTATTCAACAGGTGATGAATAGATGGGGAGATGGTCGAGATGACCGAGCGCACGGGCTGCGTCGTCATCGGTGGCGGGCCGGCCGGGATGGTCACGGGGCTCCTGCTGGCCCGGGCCGGCGTCGAGGTGACGGTGCTGGAGAAGCACGCGGACTTCCTGCGCGACTTCCGCGGGGACACGGTCCACCCGTCGACGCTCACGCTGCTCGACGAGCTGGGCCTGGGCGAGAAGTTCCACGCGCTGCCGCACAGCGAGCTGCGCTTCGCGGGCTTCCCCCAGGACAACGGCGAGCTGATGAAGCTGGCCGACTTCACCCGGTTGAAGGTCGCCCACCCGTACATCGCGATGGTGCCGCAGTGGGACTTCCTCGACCTGCTCGCCGAAAGCGCGCGCAAGGAGCCGACGTTCGTCCAGCGGATGGAGACCGAGTGCACCGGCCTGGTCCGCGAGCACGGCCGGGTCGCCGGGATCACGTACCGCACGGCCGCCGGCGAGACCGGGGAAATCCGCGCGGACCTGGTGATCGCCGCCGACGGTCGCTGGTCGCCGGCCCGCCGCGAAGCCGGCCTGGTTCCGCGGGAGTACGACTGCCCGTTCGACGTCTGGTGGTTCCGGCTTTCACGGCAGGAGGGGGACGCGGACGGCATGCTCATGCCGAGGATGCGTGACCGCCGCTTCGCGGTACCGCTCCCCCGGCCCGACTTCTTCCAGGTCGCCTACCTCGGCCCGAAGGGCGAGGACCTCCGCGAGCAGGGCATCGAGGCGTTCCGCCACAACGTCACGCAAATCTGCCCCGAGTTCACCGACCGCGTGCACGAGCTCGAGTCGATGGACGACGTCAAGTTCCTCGACGTGCGGCTCAACCTGCTGCGCAAGTGGCACGTCGACGGGCTGCTGTGCATCGGTGACGCGGCGCACGCGATGTCCCCGATCGGCGGGGTCGGCATCAACCTGGCGGTGCAGGACGCGGTCGCGGCGGCGACGCTGCTGGCCGAGCCGCTGCGCCGAGGCCGTCCGTCGCCGGCGGACCTGGCGAAGGTGCGCGCCCGGCGGCTGGCGCCGACCCTGCTGGTGCAGGGGCTGCAGCGGCTGCTGCACCGGACCGTGATGCGCGCGGTGATGGCGGGCAAGCGCAACGGCCCGCCGGCGCCGATGATCAAGCTGTTCGCGCGGTTCCCGCGGCTGTCGTACGTCCCGGCCCGGCTCCTCGGCCTCGGGCTGCGGCCGGAGCACGCTCCGGCGTTCGCCCGGCGGCCGATGGAGCCGGCGGTGACGAACTAGACGTTCTCGACCGGGTTGGTCAGGGTGCCGATGCCTTCGATGGTGATCGAGACGCTCTGGCCACCCTCGATCGGGCCGACGCCCTCGGGCGTGCCGGTGAGGATGACGTCGCCGGGCAGCAGCGTCATCACGCCGGAGACGAACTCGACCAGCTCGGGGATCTTGTGGACCAGGTCGGACGTGCGGCCGTCCTGCTTGAGCTCGCCGTCCACCTCGGCCTTCAGCGAGAGGTCGGACGCGTCGAGCGACGTCTCGATCCACGGGCCGAGCGGGCAGAACGTGTCGAAGCCCTTGGCGCGACCCCACTGGCCGTCGGACTTCTGCAGGTCGCGGGCGCTGACGTCGTTGGCGACCGTGTAGCCGAGGATCGCGCTCGCGGCGCGGGCGGCGGGCACGTTCTTCACCGGCTGGCCGATGACGATGGCCAGCTCGCCCTCGAAGTCGACGCGGCCGACGTCCGACGGACGGCGGATCGCCGCGTTCGGGCCGATGACCGTGGTCGACGGCTTGAGGAACAGCATCGGGGCACTGGGCACCTCGTTGCCGAACTCGGCCGCGTGCTTGGCGTAGTTGCGGCCGACGGCGATCACCTTGGACGGCAGGATCGGCGCGAGCAGCCGGACGTCGGCCAGCGGCCACCGCTTGCCGGTGAAGTTGGGCTGGCCGAACGGGTGCTCGGCGATCTCCAGGACCTGGGCGTCGTCACCGTCCCCTTCGACCGAAGCGAACGCGACACCACCGGGATGAGCAATACGGGCTAGGCGCACGTGGTCAGTCTACGTCCGCTGTTTCCGTGACCGGGGCCACGGTGGTGCTCTTGTGCACGAGCGCGTCGCACAACGCCAGCCAGCTGGCCTCGACGATGTTGCCGTGCACGCCGACGGTGGTCCACTCGCGTTCGCCGTCGGTGCTCTCGACCAGCACGCGCGTCACGGCGTCGGTGCCGGGGTGGCCCTGCAGGATGCGGACCTTGTAGTCGGCGAGCTCCACACTGTCCAACCAGGACAGGTGGGGGCTCAGGGCTTTCCGGAGCGCGGCGTCGAGGGCGTGCACCGGGCCGATGCCCTCGGCGGTGGCGATGACGCGCTGGCCGCCGACGTGCACCTTGACCGTGGCCTCGGATACGACCTCGGCGTCGGCGCGGTGGTCGAGGACCACGCGGTAGGACTCGAGCTCGAACGGCGCCTCGGCGGGCACGTCGGCCTCCTGGCGCAGCAGGAGCTCGAGGGAGGCGTCGGCGGCCTCGAAGGACCAGCCTTCGGATTCGAGGCGCTTGACCTTGGTGATGGCGCTCGTCAGCGCCTCGGGCCGGCCGGCAAGGTCGACCCCGAGCTCACGTCCCTTGAGCTCGAGGCTGGCCCTGCCGGCCATCTCGGTGACCAGTACCCGCATGTCGTTGCCGACGGAAGACGGATCGATGTGGTTGTACAGCAACGGATCCACCTTGATCGCGCTCGCGTGCAGTCCCGCCTTGTGGGCGAAAGCCGACGCCCCTACGTAAGCCTGGTGGGTGTAGGGGGCGAGGTTGGCGATTTCGGCAAGGGCATGGGAGACCCGGGTCAGCTCGGCCGCTCCTCCGGTCGGGAGGACGTCCATGCCGAGCTTGGTCACGAGGTTCCCTGTCACGGCGAAGAGGTCGGCGTTGCCGGCCCGCTCCCCGTAACCGTTGGCGGTGCACTGGACGTGCGTCGCGCCGGCCTGCACCGCGGCGACGGAGTTCGCCACGGCGCAGGAAGTGTCGTCCTGACAGTGGATTCCGAGGCGGAACCCGGTCTTTTCCTTGACGGTCTTGACGGTCTCGGCGAGCCCGAGCGGCAGCTGGCCGCCGTTGGTGTCGCAGAGCACGAGGACATCGGCGCCCGCGTGCGCGGCGGCGTCGAGGACCCTGAGCGAGGTTTCGGGCGAAAACGCGTAGCCGTCGAAGAAGTGCTCGGCGTCGAGGAAAACGCGCCGGCCTTCTTTGACGAGGAATTCGACGGTGTCCTTGACCATGGCGCAGGCTTCGTCGACATCGACGCGGAGGGCGCGTTCGATGTGCCGCAGATCGGACTTAGCGACGAGGGTGATGACGGGGGCTTCGCTGGCGAGAAGGGCCCGGACCTGCGGATCGGCGTCGGCGGTGGTGCCGGCCTTGCGCGTCGCCCCGAAAGCGACGAGGGCGGCGTGGTTGAGTTTGAGTTCGCCTTTCGCGGCGCGGGCGAAGAACTCCGTGTCCTTGGGGAGAGCCCCGGGCCAGCCACCTTCGATGAACCCGACGCCCAGCTCGTCCAGCAGCCGCGCGACGGCGAGCTTGTCCTGGACGGAGTAGGAGATGCCCTCCCGCTGCGCACCGTCGCGCAGGGTCGTGTCGTAGAGGTGGAAGGCATCGCCGAGCGGGGTATCGGCGGGCTCCTGGCGGGTCACGGTCTTCTCCCAATCGTTTCGTGGCAACAAAAAAACCTCCCGCATGGGTGCGAGAGGTTGCGCGCCGGGTGCTCTTGTGGAGCTACCGTCCGGCGCGCTCGATGATAATGATCGCGAAGCTGGTCACGGTCGCATCATGCCACAGGGGTTCGCGGGAAGTCCACAAACTGGGTCAAGCTCCCACCATCCGGGAACGCGGGCCGGCGCCGGCGCTTCGAGGAACGGCGCCCGATGCTCCGGCTTCGCCGGAATTTGCCCGCCCCCGCCCGGACAAGCAGGCCCCACCCATCCCTGGGGGCTGACCCCGGTCCAGTTTACCGGCGGCGGCCGACAAAACCGGTCGGAAAGCCGTTCGGCGGCTTGATTGCCCACATCACGGCGGGGTTGTGGACAAGGAGGCCGACTCCAGCGGCAAGATCGCCGGACGCGGACGGAAGCCGTTCGGCTGCCGGAAGCCGTTCGGCAGCCCGCGGCGATTCCGACGACGAGGTCGCCAAACCGGGCTGAAAGTTATCCAGCGGCCGGCTTGGCCGCATCACGGCGGAGTTATGGACAAGCGGGCGGCGACCCCAAAGGCAAAGGTCGCCGAACCCGGCCGAAAGCCGTTCGCCGCGACTCCGACCGCCAGGTCGCCAACCCAGCCGAAGCCGTTCGGCGGCCCGCTTGCCCACATCACGACGACGCTGCGGACAAGCGAACGACAACTCCGACGCCAAGGGTCGCCCAGCCCAGGCCCAGGGCAAGCCCCAGCAGACCCAGGCACGAAAAAGCCCCGCACCACCAGGGCGCGGGGCCTTTCCGAACGAGAAAAACTCAACCAGCAGTACGCACGTTGGACGAAACCAAAGCCGCCAACCGGTCCCCGATGGCCGTGGTAGCCCCCGGCGAAGACTGGTCCCGGGTAGCCAAATCGAAAGCCACCGAGGCCTCGATCCGCCGAGCCGACTCCTTCTGACCCAGGTGGTCCAGCAGCAGCGAAACCGACAGCACCGCGGCCGTCGGGTCCGCCAGTCCCTGCCCGGCGATATCGGGCGCCGAGCCGTGGACCGGTTCGAACATGCTCGGGTTCCGGCGCGTGATGTCCAGGTTCCCGCTCGCCGCGAGCCCGATGCCGCCCGTCACCGCGGCCGCCAGGTCCGTGATGATGTCGCCGAACAGGTTGTCCGTCACGATCACGTCGAACCGGGACGGGTCCGTCACCAGGTGGATCGTCGCCGCGTCCACGTGGGAGTAGGCGACCGTCACCTCCGGGTGCTCCAGCGAGACCTCTTCGACGATCCGCGACCACAGCGAACCCGCGTACTCGAGCACGTTGGTCTTGTGCACCAGCGTCAGGTGCTTGCGCGGACGGGCCTCGGCGCGGTTGAACGCGTCCGCGACCACGCGGCGGATGCCGAACGCCGTGTTGACGCTGACCTCCGTCGCGATCTCGTTCTCGGTGTCCTTGCGCAGCAGGCCACCAGTACCCGCGTACGGGCCTTCGGTCCCTTCGCGCACGACGACCATGTCGACGTCACCCGCGTCGGCCAGCGGTCCCCGGACACCCGGGTACAGCCGCGCCGGGCGCAGGTTGACGTGGTGGTCCATCTCGAACCGCAGGCGCAGCAGCAGGCCGCGCTCGAGGATGCCGCTCGGCACCGACGGGTCGCCCACCGCGCCCAGCAGGATCGCGTCGTGCTGGCGGAGCTCGCCGAGCACCGACTCCGGGAGCAGTTCACCGGTCGCGTGCCACCGCGCGGCGCCGAGGTCGTAGTTCGTGATCTCCGCCGTCGGTACTACCTCGCCGAGCACCTTCAGCGCCTCGGAGACCACCTCGGGCCCGATCCCGTCTCCTGGGATCACCGCGAGCCGCATCCACACACCTCCGTCGACGAGGCCACCGGATGCACCGATGGCCCACCGCAACAAAACGCCAGCAGCCGGAAGGTTACCGGCCGTAGACAAACGGCCGTAGCCGCACCACCCTTATGCCGCATCCTCCCGCAGGGTGAGACACCCGATCGGGGGAACTGCAGCGGGGCGTCCCCGGCGGAAACCCACCGGGAACGCCCCTGTGCCTGCACTGATCGATCTTGCCCGGGACTAGCGGTGACCAGCCCCGATCGGCTGACGGTCGTTCCCCGGCCGGGCGCCCTGGGCGGCGTCCACCTTGACCACGTTCGCCCGGTTCCCCGCGGCGTTGTGGTGCTCGATGGCGAGCAGCCCGAGGGCGTTGTCGGCCGCGGCCGAAGCCGCGTTCCGGGTGACGACCAGCGTCGTCCCCGGCTTCGCGACGTAGCCCAGCGCGGCGTCGCCGCCACCCTGCACCGAGTAGCCCGGCGCGAGCGCGTCGAACGAAAGCGGCGTGCCGACGTAGTCGATCAGCCCGTTCGTCGTGCCCGGCGCGACGTAGAAACCGCTCACGCCCACCGTGTAGGAGATCCGGTGGCTGTCGGCGTTCGCGTCGATGCCCAGCGCGGCCAGGGAAACCGGCAGCGTGATCACGTTCGTGTCGAACACGTTCGTGTCCACGTCGCCGAGCTGCCCGTTGACGGCCTGGACGTCCACCTGCGGGAAGCCCGGGGTCAGCGCGACCGTGACGGCCAGCAGCACGTCCGTGGACGTCGCCTTGGTCACGTAGGTCTCGAAGTCCGGCGTGCCGTCCCCGGTGGTGTCGATGTCGACGAACGGCGAGGTGTTGCTGCCGATGTTCGCCCAGTCGCCCCAGGTGGACAGGCCGAACGCGAGGAGCGCGTTCTCCGGCTCACCCTGCGCCTTCGCCAGCGGCGCGGTGGAAGCCGCGCCGATGTAGCGGAGGTCGCCGCCCTTGGCCGTCTTGTTCACCGTGCAGTCGGTGACGACGTCCGCGTCGCACTCGGGCAGCTGCGGGGACTCCGCCTGCAGCTCGAGCACGCTGATCAGCGAGCGGTACCGCTGCGCGCCGGTGCCCTGGTCGACGCCCTTGCCGGTCAGGTTGAGCACGGCCTGGGTGGCATCCGGCGTGAACTTCACCGACGGCGGCGTCGAAATCGTCGACACCGGCTTCGGCGCCGAGTAGACCGAAACCCGCAGCGGCACCTTGGCGCCGCTGGTGGGCGTGAAGGCGACCCGCCCGGAAGCGTCGGCGACGAACTGCCGCGCCAGGCCGGCCTGGGTGGCCTGCATGGTCGGGTCCATGACCTTGCGCAGCGCCTTCGGGTCGGTGATCTTCAGCGTCACCTTGACCTTGGCGGTCCCGCGCGGGGTCAGCTTCACCGTCGGCTTGTCCACTGTGTACTCGACGCCCGGCAGCGCGTCGACCGCCTGGTAGGCCACCGAGTACTCGGCGGCCGTGACGCCCTTGTTGACGAGCTTGATCGTCTTCGACAGCGTCACCGGACCGGACGCCTCGACCGTGCCGAAGCTGACGCTCACCGCGCCCGGGTCGTCGACGACGTAGGCGAGCACCTGGTTGTCCAGCGCCGCCTTGGCGTCGATCCGGCCGCTGCCGACGCGCTGCGGCGCGTAGGTGTGGCCCGCGCCGTCGGAGACGTCGTGGCCGGCGGTGTCGATGACCGACGCCTTGACCTCCTCGACCGACCAGTCCGGGTGGGACTGGCGGACCAGCGCGGTGATGCCCGCGGTGTGCGGCGCCGCCATCGACGTGCCGCTCAGGACCGTCCGGCCGTTGCCGCTGCCGCGGAACGCCGAGGTGATCGTGTCACCCGGCGCGGCGAGGTCCGGCTTGACGGCCGGGCCGCGGGTGCCGCGCGAGGTGAACGAGCTCGGCGTGTCCACGATCGTCTTGTCGTAGGTCTGGATCGAGGCACGCCCGGTTCCGTAGAGCCGGACCTGCAGCGTGCCCGCGGTCAGCGCCGCGCGCAGCGTCTTGGTCGCGGAACCGGTGAACTGGAACACCGGGATCGCCGCGTTGCCCGCGATACCCGCGCTGAAGTGCTCCAAAGTGGACGAAAGCAGCGCGCCCTTCGCCCCCGCGGCCTGCGCGTTGTTCGCGCGCGCGGCCGAACCGCAGGCGCGGGTCGAGTCGTTGTCGTCCCACTCCAGCCAGACGAACTTGCCGGCCGCCTTCGCCTTGTCCGCGGCGGAGTACGGCGCGCAGCCGGCGCTGTTCGACGCGGACAGCGCGACGACCGGCGCGGTCAGGTTCAGCGTGTCGTAGCCGGCGTAGTTCTGGCTGTACTGCCCGGTCTTCTGGCCCGCCGCGGTCGTGGGCGCCTTGACTTCAGCGGCGTCGCGCAGGACGCCCGCGTCACGCGTGCTGGCGACGGTCAGCGCCTCGGGGGTGTTGCCCGGGGAGCCGGCGATGTCGTTGATGTCGCCGCCGTTGCCCGCGGAGATCACCGGCAGCACGTTGTTCGCGGCGAGCTTGCGCACGAACAGCGAGTCCGGGTCGTCCGGCGCGCCGAAGTCCGAACCCAGCGAGAGGTTGACGATGTCGAGGTGGTCGGTGAAGTCGCCGTCGCCGTCCGGGTCGAGGGCCCAGTCCAGGGCCTGCGAGGTGACGTTCGTCGAGCCGACGCAGCCGAACACCTTGATGGCGTAGAGGAGCGACTTCGGCGCCGTGCCCGGGCCGATCTGCATCGCGTCGACCTTCTTGGCGTCCAGCTTCTTGTAGTCGCCCTTGAAGGTCTTGCCGTCCGCGGTGACGCCGAAGCCGCCGATGGTGCCGGCGACGTGCGTGCCGTGCTCACCGCAGGCGAGCGGGTTCGGGTCCGGCTTCGGGGTGGTCTTGCCGGCCGTGGCGGCGTCGTAGTCGTCGCCGACGAGGTCGGTGCCGCCGACGACCTTGGCGCTCGGGAAGAGCGGGGTCGGCTTGGTGGAGTCGACGCTCTTGTAGGCGGCCGGCGTGCCGGGGCCACCGAAGTCGGCGTGGGTGTAGTCGATGCCGTCGTCGATGACGCCGATGCGGACGCCGTCGCCGAACTTGCCGGTCTGCTGCCACGCGGCGAGCGTGTTGGTCAGCTGCTCGGCACTGGCGTTGGTGCGGGTCTTCGGCACGACCGTGCGCACCGAAACGACGTCGGCGCGCTTCGCGATGTCACGCAGCTTCGCGGCGTCGGCCGTGACGACCACGCCCGGGACGGCGTTGGCGGTCTGCGTGACGACCTGCGGCTTGGCGTCGGCCGAGCGCAGCTGGCCCAGCACCGAGTTCACCGCGGCCGCGGTGTCGTCCTTCGCGGCGCGGGCGGCGCGCTTGGCGGCCTCCTTGCCCTGGGGCTGCGCCGAGGTGAACGCGTCGACGGCGGGCTTCTTGGCCAGCTCGACGAACGCGGTGACGCGGCCCTGCGCGGCGCCGAGCCGGGGCGAAACCTTGCCCTGCAGCTTGGCGTCGTCGATCTTCGCCGGCGCCACTCCGTCGGCCAGCGGCGCGTCTGCCGCCGTCGCGACCGGCGCTCCCAGCGCGGCGGCGAGCACCACGGCGAAGGCCGCCGTGGTCGCGCGCGCGGGTAGGCGGGATCTGCTCATCAGTCGGCCCCTTACCCGAGGTCTGGACCCGAACCTGCCTGCCGCTCCGGACACCCCCGACGGTGAAGCGCGGCACAGCGCCGTGCCCTCGACGGCGCGTGGTTCAACCTCGCGGGGAGAACTTAATGCCCCAAATCACCTACTTACGTAGGCAAAGGACTCCGTTACGTGAATGTGATTGCGCACGAAGGCCCCCCGTCGAGTGACGAGGGGCCTTCGAAAGTGTTATGTCAGTTGAAGTCCACCGCACGGATCGTGTGCGCCCCGACCGAGGCGCCGATCGGCTCCAGCAGGTGGTTGTCGATGTGGCGGTCGACGCGCAGCAGCATCACCGCGTCCGACCCGTCGGTGGTCTGGCTGATCTGGGCGGCCTCGATGTTGATGCCCGCCTCGCCGAGCAGCGTGCCGACGCGGCCCATCACGCCCGGGCGGTCGCCGTACTCGACCAGCAGGACCGTGCCCTCGGCACGCAGGTCGAAGCCGCGGCCGTTGACCTCGACCAGCTTCTCGACCTCGTCCTTGCCGGTGACCGACCCGGACACCGTCAGCACCTGGCCGTCCGCGTGCACCGCGCGCACCGTGACCAGGCTGCGGAACTTCGGGCTCTCCGACTCGGTTTCCAGCTCGACCTGCACGCCCAGCTTCTCCGCCAGCTGCGGCGCGTTGACGAACGTGACCTGGTCCTCGACCACGCCGGTGAACACCCCGCGCAGCGCCGCCAGCTGCAGCACGCCGGTGTCCTCGCTGGTCAGCTCGCCCTTGACCTGCACGGTCACCGAGGTCGGCGCCTTCGGGTTCAGGGCGGTGAGCAGCTGGCCGAGCTTCTGCGTCAGCAGCAGGTACGGGCGGACGTGCTCGCCCACCGCGCCGCCGCCGGAGACGTTCACCGCGTCCGGCACGAAGTCGCCGCGCAGGGCCAGCAGGACCGACCGGGCGACGTCCGTGCCCGCGCGGTCCTGCGCCTCGGCCGTCGACGCGCCCAGGTGCGGGGTCACGACGACGTTGTCCAGCTCGAACAGCGGGCTGGACGTGGTCGGCTCGGTGACGAAGACGTCGATGCCGGCACCGCCGACGTGACCCGAGCGCAGCGCGTCGGCCAGGTCCTCCTCGACGATCAGCCCGCCGCGGGCGGCGTTCACGATGATGACGCCCGGCTTGGTCTTCTTCAGCGCCTCGGCGTCGATGAGACCCTTCGTCTCCGGCGTCTTCGGCAGGTGGATGGAAATCGCGTCGGCGCGGGAAAGCAGCTCGTCGAGGGTGACGAGCTCGATGCCGAGCTGGCCCGCGCGCGCGGCCGAGACGTAGGGGTCGTAGGCGATGATGTGCGTGTCGAACGCGGCGAGGCGCTGGGCGAACAGCTGGCCGATCTTGCCGAGGCCGACCACGCCGATCGTCTTGCCCTGCAGCTCCACACCGGAGAACGAGCTGCGCTTCCACTCGCCGCCGCGGAGGCTCTGGCTGGCGGCCGGGACGCGGCGCGCGACCGCGAGCAGCAGCGCGACGGCGTGCTCGGCGGCGGAGACGATGTTGGACGTCGGCGCGTTGACGACCAGGACCCCGCGCTCGGTGGCGGCGGGCACCTCGACGTTGTCCAGGCCGACGCCGGCGCGGGCGACGACCTTCAGCTGAGTCGTGGCGCCGAGGACCTCGGCGTCGACCTGGGTGGCGGAGCGGACCAGGAGCGCGTCGGCGCTCTTCACCGCCTCGAGCAGCGCGGATCGGTCCGTGCCGTCGACGTGCCGGACCTCCACCTCGTCACCGAAGACGCTCAGCACGGAGGGGGCGAGCTTCTCCGCGATGAGGACGACGGGTTTGCTGGGCTTGCTCACGATGCGGCTCCCACTATCTGGTCATTTCCAGGACGCTCTGTGTCGACAAAGGGTCTCAGCACGCCGTTGTGCCCCGGTCGAGGCGGAGTTTAACCCGCAGGACCGCCCGCTGGCTTCTCCCGGTGTTAACTCACCCGTAATCCCTCGAAAACAAGAGCCAGGAGGCGTTGCATGCCCCCGGGGCCGGGCAGGTGCCCACCCGCCCAGGATGCCGCGTGCAGCAACAGAAGGAGCTCGTTCGTGGTGACGTCCGGGCGGAGCTCGCCTTCGCGCTGCGCCCGTTCCACCAGGTGGGAACCGGCTTCCCGCATCGCGTGACACGATTCGTACAACCGGGAGGTTTCGTCGCTGAGCGCGTCGGCGGTGAGTTCGACCAGGCCGCGGAACGTGCCGGTGGTGTCGCCGAGCCCGGCCAGCCAGGTCTGCAGCGCGTTCAGCGGCTCCGGGTGCGTGAGCAGTTCGCGCGCCCGGTCGGCCTGGCCGTCGAACCGGGCCCGCAGCAGCGTCTCGAGCAAGGCCTCCCGCGTCGGGAAGTGCCGGTAGAGCGTGCCGATGCCGACCCCGGCGCGGCGCGCGATGTCTTCCAGCGACGCCTCGACGCCGTGCTCGGCGAAGGCGCGCTGCGCCTCTTCGAGGAGGCGCTCGTAGTTGCGGCGGGCGTCCGCGCGCATCGGCTTGACTTCGGTCATCGCCCTTCCGACCCTACCGGGTAGCCAATCGGAGGCTGCCTCCGTATATTAACCGGAGGCAGCCTCAGATTACTGGAGGGAACGAGGATGACCCTGATCGAAGACACGCGGACCCGGCTCGGCGCGTTCGGCGCCTGGCTGCCGAGCGCGCCCCTGGCCCCACCCCCGGACGTCGAGCGCACGGCCACGCGGCGGCTCGCCGAAGCCGGCTACGGCTCGGTCTGGAGCGGCGAAGGACCCGGCAGCCGCGAGGTGTTCGCCCATTTCGGCGACCTCCTGGCCACGGTGCCGGACGTCGTGCTCGGCACCGGCATCGCGAACACCTGGCTGCGGCCCGGGACCACCGCGTACAAGGGCGGGGCGACGCTCGCCCAGGCCCACCCGGGCCGGTTCGTGCTCGGCGTCGGCATCGGGCACGCGTTCCAGGCGGCGAAGCTCGGCGAGGACTACCGGCCGATCGACCGGATGCGCGACTACCTGTCCGAAATGGACACCGCTGCGGCCGAAAGTCCTTCGACGGTGGCGTTTCCGCGCGTACTGGCCGCGGTCGGGCCGCGGATGCTGGAGCTGTCGCGCGACCACGCCGACGGCGCGCACCCGTTCGCGCAGCCCGTCTCGCACACGCCGTACGCGCGCGAAATCCTCGGGCCGGACAAGCTGCTGATCCCGCAGCAGACCGTGCTGCTCGGCAGCCGCGAGGACGCCCGCGAGAGCGTGCGGCGCCGGGTGGCGCAATCGCGGGAGTACTCCGTCACCGTCTACCTCGCGGGGTGGAAACGGCTCGGCTACACCGAAACCGACATCGCCGGGCCGAGCGACCGGTTCGTCGACGACCTGGTCGTGTGGGGCGACGCCGCGACCATCGCGAAACGCCTCGGCGAGCTCCGGGACGCGGGAGCGGACCACGTCTTGCTGACGCCGTCCGCGGCCACGTTCGAGTCCACTGTGGACGTACTGCTCGAACTGGCCCCGGAGGTGCTCCGATGAGCGTGGGAATCTGGCGGTTCTTCGCCGGGGCCCCGATCAGCGAGCTGCGCGAAACGGCCGCCGAGGTGGAGGAACTCGGCTTCGACGCGATCTGGTTCGGCGAGTACGCCGGCCGGGAAGCGTTCACGCAGGCGGCGCTGCTGCTCGCGGCGACGTCGAAACTCACGGTCGCCACCGGGGTCGCGCGGTTCGACCAGCGCTCCCCGCTCGCGGCGGAGGGCGCCATCCGCGCGCTGGGCGAGGCGTACCCGGGCCGGTTCGTCGCGGGACTGGGCGGCCACCGGCCGGGCGCGCGGCCGCTGACGGCGTTGCGCGAGTACCTCGACGGGATGGACGCAGCCGAGCTGCCGGGCCTGCCCCAGCCGTCACCCCGCCCGCGCCGGGTGCTCGCGGCGCTGGGCCCGAAACTACTGGAACTGGCGGCCGAACGCGCCGACGGCGCCCACCCGTACTTCGTCCCGCCGGAGCACACGGCGATGGCGCGCGAACGGCTCGGCCCGGGCACGTACCTCGCCGTCGAGCAAGCTGTGGTGCTCGACCCGGCCGCCCGCGACGCCGCCCGGGAGCACGCGGACCTGTACGTCCGGCAGGCCCCACACCACCAGGCGAACCTGCGCCGGCTCGGCTTCACCGACGACGACCTGGCCGGCGGCGGCAGCGACCGGCTGGTCGACGCCATCGTCGCGACCGGCGAACAGGCCGCGGCGGACCGGATCCGCGCCCACCTCGACGCGGGCGCCGACCACGTCTGCGTCCAGGTCCTGGCCCGCACGGAGAAGTCCTACCGCGAGCTGGCCGATCTCCTGCCCTGACCGAGGTAGGCTGGCGGGGCGCGGCAGGGGCCGCGTCCCGTCCGCGGAAAGGGCCGAGCCCACCCCCGCAGCACCGCACCACCAGCTCCGCACCTTCTTTCCTGCCCGGTGCCGGCGGACCACGGGCGATGAGGAAAGGAGGCACGACGGTGCCCGGTGGACTCAACCTCGAACAACTCCGCAAGCGCGCGAAAGAACTCGCGCGCGCCGAAGGCGTCCAACTCGCCGAAGCGCAGTTCCGGATCGCCCGCGACCACGGCTTCCCGAGCTGGCCGAAGCTGCGGGCGTACCTCCGCCGCGTCGCCGAACACGGCGAAACCCTGCAGCACCCGTACCACCAGGACGTCGAGTACTACGCCGAGCGCGCGCTCGGCCTGCTCGCCTCGGCCGAAGACGACACACCCGGCGCGAAAGAGCCCTTCGACCGCTGGAGCCAGCCACTCACGCGCGACGGCGCCCGGGTGGTCGTCGCCAGGGAACACGGATTCGGCTCCTGGAAAGCACTTCGCGCCCACGTCAAGTCTCTTGTGGACAGTGGTGAGCCGTTCGCCCGCGCGTACCGGGCCGTCGAAGCGAAGGACCTCGACAGCCTCGCGAAGCTCCTGGAAGAGTTCCCCGGGCTCGTCACCGCCCGCGGCACCAACGGCAACGACCTGCTCGGCATGGCCGGCGCGACGTGCGACGAACGGCTCAGCCGGCTCCTGCTCGACCACGGCGCCGACCCGGCGCGCGGCAACGTCCACGGCTGGACGCCCCTGCACCAGGCCGCCTACAGCAACCTGCCGCACCTGCTCGGCCTGCTGCTGGAGCGCGGCGCGCCGGTCGACGTCCCGGCTCGCGGAGACGGCGGCACTCCCCTGGTCGTCGCCCTGTTCTGGGGACACCGCGAAGCCGCCGAGACGCTCGCCGGGCACAGCCGGGCGCCGGGCAACCTGCGCGTCGCGGCCGGGCTCGGCGACACCGGTTTCATCGACGAGCTCCTGACCTCGGGCGACCCCGGTGCCCACCGCGGCTTTTACCGCCCCCACAGCGGTTTCCCGGCCTGGCAGCCGACGGACGACCCCGCCGAGGTCAAGAACGAAGCCCTGTCCTGGGCCGCGCGCAACGACCGCGTCGAGGCACTGCGGTTGTTGGTCGCGCGGGGGGCCGACCTCGACGCCGACGTCTACCGCGGCACGGCGCTGACGTGGGCGGCGGCGCAGGGCAAGCTCGCCGCCGTCCGGACGCTCCTGGACCTCGGCGCCGACGTGAACCACCGCGGCACGTTCGGCGGCCCGGGCCACGGCGAAGGCGTCACCGCCCTGCACCTGGCCGCGCAGTCCGGCCACCTCGACGTCATCCGCTTCCTCGTGGAAAACGGCGCGGACGTCGGCGCGCGGGACGCGCTCTTCGACAGCACCCCCGCGAAATGGGCGGAGGTGTGCGACCAGCCGGCCGCGCGCGACCTGCTCCGGTAGACAACCGGAGTCTGTAGTCCGTATCGTGCTAGGCGGACTACAGACTCCGTTTTGCCCACTGGGAGGATTCATGACCACACCTCGCGACGTCTTCGCGGCGTTGTCCGACGGCATCAGCGAAGGGCGCTTCGCCGACCTGTCTGCGCTCTACGCCGAGGACACCGTCGTCGAACACCCGCAAGCCGTGCCGCGCCCGACGCGCATCGAGGGCCGCACCGCCGTTCACGAGCGGTTCACCGGCGTCCTCGCCGGCGCGCTGCGGCTGACGCGCAAGAACGTCGTCGTCCACGAGACGACGGACCCCGAGGTCATCGTCGCCGAATACGACTACGACGCCGAGTCGCTCGAAACCGGCAAGACCACGCCGACGGCCAACATCCAGGTGCTGCGCGTCCGCGACGGCCTGATCGTCCACTCGCGCGACTACCACGACTACCTGCGTCTCGCGGCGATCCGCGACGGCGTCGACCAGCTCGCGCAGGCCTACGAGCAGGCACCGCCGCGCGAGTTGTCGCCGATCGGACCACGGACGTCGAGCGACCCGGCGAGCCGGCGCGGGGTGTTCGAGCGGCTCGTCTACGGCGTCTCCGACAAGCGTGGCGAAGAGCTGGCGGAGCTGTACGCCGAGGAAACGCACGTCACGCACCCGTTCCAGCCGGGCTCGGCCGTGGTGCGGACGCGCGAGGAGCTGCGCGCGCACTTCAAGCAGGCCGCGGGGATGGGCGTCGACTTCGAGGCGACCGACCTGGTCACCTACGAGGGCACCGATCCCGAGGTGCTGATCGCCGAGTTCGCCTACCAGGGCGAGTACGGCGGCCGCCCGGTGCGGATCGCCAACATCTTCGCCATGCGGATCCGCGACGGCTTGGTCGTCGAGTCCCGCGACTACGGCGACCACCTCGGCATCGCCGGCGACCTCGGCACGATCCCCGAGCTGGCCGCGAAGCTCTAGGCCTCCGCGAGGTCCTCGGGCAGGTCGAACTCGCCGTCGCGGACACCCTTGACGAACGCGTCCCACTCCGACGGCGTGAAGACTAGGATGACGCCGTCCGGCTTCGCCGACTGCCGCATGGCGGTGTAGGTGACGCCGTCGGTGTGCTCGATGAAGGCGTACTCGACGCAGTCGTCGAGGGTGACGCCCTCCGGCTCCGCCCGGATCCACTCCGCCTTTGTGAAGTCGAGGTGGTGCCGGATGTGCGCCTTGTCGTCGACCGGCTGCTCACTCATGTCGCAAGCGTAGCGAAACGACCACCGAACGCACTGAAGGGGACGCCCCTCGCGGGCGTCCCCTTCAGCGTCTTGCGAAAAAAGCTGTGTTGCCGAAAAGCGGTCAGGCGGTTTCGGTGATCGGCCGGTCCACCCACGACATCAGGTCGCGCAGCTTCTTGCCGGTCGCCTCGATCGGGTGCTGGTTGCCCTGCTCCTCGAGCTTGGTGAAGTTCGGCCGGCCGGCCTCGTCCTCGGCGACCCACTCGCGGGCGAACGTGCCGTCCTGGATCTCGCCGAGGATCTTCTTCATCTCTTCCTTGACCGCCGGCGAGATGACGCGCGGGCCGCGGGTCAGGTCGCCGTACTCGGCGGTGTCGGAGATCGAGTAGCGCTGGCGCGCGATGCCGCCCTCGTACATCAGGTCGACGATCAGCTTCAGCTCGTGCAGCACCTCGAAGTAGGCGATCTCCGGGGCGTAGCCGGCCTCGGTGAGCACCTCGAAACCGGTCTGCACCAGCGCGGACGCGCCACCGCAGAGCACGGCCTGCTCGCCGAAGAGGTCGGTCTCGGTCTCTTCCTTGAACGTCGTCTTGATGACGCCGGCGCGGGCGCCACCGATGGCGGCGGCGTAGGAGAGGGCGAGCGCCTGGGCGTTGCCGGACGCGTCCTGCTCGACCGCGATGAGCGCCGGGACGCCCTTGCCGTCGACGAACTGGCGGCGGACGAGGTGGCCCGGGCCCTTCGGGGCGACCATCGCGACGTCGACGTTCGCCGGCGGCTTGATGAGGTCGTAGCGGATGTTGAAGCCGTGCCCGAAGAAGATCGCGTCGCCGTCCTTGAGGTTCGGCGCGATGTCCTGCTCGTAGATGAAGCGCTGCTTCGTGTCCGGCGCCAGGATCATGATCAGGTCGGCCTCGGCCGACGCCTCGGCCGGGGTGAGCACGCGCAGGCCCTGCTCCTCGGCCTTCGCCCGCGACTTGGACCCCTCGGGCAGGCCGATGCGGACGTCGACGCCGGAGTCGCGCAGGCTCAGCGAGTGGGCGTGGCCCTGGCTGCCGTAGCCGATGACAGCGACCTTGCGCCCCTGGATGATCGAGAGGTCGGCGTCGTCGTCGTAGAAGATTTCCACTGCCATGGGGGTACTGCTTCCTTTCCTGACTTACTTCGTTAACGCGGGGAGGTTGCGGTGATCGAACGGGCGCCTCGGCCCACCGCGACCATGCCGGACTGCACGAGCTCGCGGATGCCATACGGCTCCAGCATCCGCAGCAGCGCACCGATCTTGTCGGACGTCCCGGTGGCCTCGACGGTGAGTGCCTCGGGAGAGACGTCCACCACCTTGGCCCGGAAGAGCTGGACGGTTTCGAGGACCTGGCTGCGCACGGTGTTGTCGGCGCGCACCTTCACGAGCAGCAGTTCGCGCTGCACGGCGGTCGACTGTTCCAGCTCGACGATCTTGATCACGTTGACCAGCTTGTTGAGCTGCTTCGTCACCTGTTCGAGCGGTAGCTCTTCCACGGCGACCACGATCGTCATGCGGGACACCTCGGGGTTTTCCGTGGGCCCGACGGCGAGGGACTCGATGTTGAACCCGCGGCGGGAGAACAGGCCGGACACGCGCGCGAGCACACCGGGCTTGTTCTCGACCAGGACACTCAGCGTGTGGACGCTCATCTCAGCGCTCACCCTCCCCGGCGGCTTCCGCGGCTGCCTCGGTCGTCTCGACCGAAACCTCGTCGTCGTCGAACAGCGGCCGGATGCCCCGGACCGCCATGATCTCGTCGTTGCCGGTGCCGGCCGCGACCATCGGCCACACCTGGGCATCCTTCCCCACGACGAAGTCGATCACGACGGGGCGGTCGTTGATCTCCATCGCACGGCGGATGGTGGCGTCGACGTCTTCCTTCGCCTCGCACCGCAGGCCGGCGCAGCCGAGCGCCTCGGCCAGCAGCACGAAGTCCGGGATGCGGTGCTTGTGCGTGCCGAGGTCGGTGTTGGAGTACCGCTCCGAGTAGAAGAGGTTCTGCCACTGGCGGACCATGCCCAGGTTGCCGTTGTTGATGACGGCGACCTTGATCGGCGCGCCCTCGATGGCGCAGGTGGCCAGCTCCTGGTTGGTCATCTGGAAGCAGCCGTCGCCGTCGATCGCCCACACCGGGGTGTCCGGGACGCCGAACTGCGCGCCCATCGCGGCCGGCACGGCGAAGCCCATCGTGCCGAGGCCACCGGAGTTGATCCAGGTGCGCGGGTTCTCGTACTTGACGAACTGCGCGGCCCACATCTGGTGCTGGCCGACGCCGGCGGCGTACACCGCGTCCGGGCCGACGAGCTCGCCGATCCGCTCGATGACGTACTGGGGCGACAGCGAACCGTCGTCGGGCCACTCGTAGCCGGCCGGGTAGGTCTTGCGCCAGTCGTCCAGCAGCGTCCACCAGTCGGCGAGGTCGGGCTTGCCGCCGTGCTCGAACTCCGTGGTGACGGCGGTGATCAGCTCGCCGATGATCTCCTTGCAGTCCCCCACGATCGGGACGTCGGCCTTGCGGTTCTTGGAGATCTCGGCCGGGTCGATGTCGGCGTGCACGATCGCGGCGTCCGGCGCGAACGACGACAGCTGGCCGGTGACGCGGTCGTCGAACCGGGCGCCCAGCGCGACCAGCAGGTCGGCGCGCTGCATCGACGCGACCGCGGCGACCGAGCCGTGCATGCCCGGCATGCCGAGGTGCTGCGGGTGCGAGTCGGGGAACGCGCCGCGCGCCATCAGCGTCGTGACGACCGGGATGCCGGTCAGCTCGGCGAGCTGCTTCAGCTGCGCGTGCGCCTCGGCCTTGATGACGCCGCCGCCGACGTACAGCACCGGGCGGCGCGACTTCGCGATGAGCTTCGCGGCTTCGCGGACCTGCTTGCCGTGCGGGCGGAGCGTGGGGCGGTAGCCCGGCAGCCGCAGCTCGGTCGGCCAGGAGAAGGAGGTCATCTCCTGCAGCACGTCCTTGGGGATGTCCACCAGGACCGGGCCGGGTCGGCCCGTGGACGCCAGGTGGAACGCCTCGGCGATGGTCCGCGGGATGTCCACGGGGTCGGTGACGAGGAAGTTGTGCTTGGTGATCGGCATGGTGATGCCGCAGATGTCGGCTTCCTGGAACGCGTCGGTGCCGATCAGCGCCCGGGACTGCTGCCCGGTGATGGCGACGACCGGGACGGAGTCCATGTTCGCGTCGGCCAGCGGGGTGACCAGGTTGGTCGCGCCGGGGCCGGAGGTCGCCATGCAGACGCCGACCTTGCCGGTGGCCTGCGCGTAGCCGGTGGCGGCGTGCCCCGCGCCCTGCTCGTGGCGGACCAGGATGTGGCGGACCTTCGTCGAGTCCAGCAGCGGGTCGTAGGCGGGCAGGATGGTGCCGCCCGGAATGCCGAAGACCACCTCGGCGCCGACCGCCTCGAGCGAGCGCACGAGGGACTGCGCGCCGGTGACGCGCACCGGGGTTCCCGCCGGTGGCGCCGGCTTCGGACGTGCTCCGGGCGTTCCGGGCGTCGGCCCGGGTTTCGCGTCGCTGCGCGACGTGGCACTGGTCATCGGTTCTGCCTCGTGGGTCTCGGTGTCACTCGTTCGGGTCGGTTTTGTGCGGTGGGGCGGGGAATCTCTTCCCTAGGGCAACAAAAAACCCTCGCCGACCGTAAGGTCGCACGAGGGTTCGCGCGTCGACGCAGCGGAAAGTCTTCCCTAAGCGTCGACGCGCTTGGGAAGTACGAGGCCGGTCAGCGGTGTCACGACGCTGACGCTAGTCCGAAGGTCTCTCAGGTGTCAACTCTGCGGGATGACGTGTCCGCATCGTGGGCAAGATCGCAGCGCGGAGCGCTGTCCGTTGAGGGTGGCGGTGGGGGCATGGATGGACAGGCGTCACACCCGCCCGACCCGGGTCCGGGCCGGTCCGCGCCGCGGTGCACCATTTCGGGGTGGCCGAAAAAGAGCAGGACGAGGGCCGGAAGGCCGTCTTCCGCATCCCCCGCACGTCGTTCATGGCGATCGCCCTCCTGACGATCTGCGTGACGCCGGTCGCGCTCGGGGACATCCCGTACTTGCAGTGGCTCTACATCTTCCCGATCGCGCTGGCGGTGTTCGTGATCCGGACCCGCACGATCGCGACCCGCGAGGGACTGGCGACCCGCACGATGTTCGGCCACCGCGACGTCCCGTGGTCGGCGTTGAAGGGCCTGGCGATCACCAAGAAGTCGCGGGTGCAGGCGGTCCTGAAGGACGACACGAAGGTGCCGCTGCCGACCGTGCGCACCCGGCACCTGCCGGTGCTGTCGCTGGTCAGCGAAGGTCTCGTCGCGGACCCGAGCGGGCTGTTGGACTCCGAGGACATCAAGCCCGGCCAGCCCAAGGCGTCACCCGCGGAGTAAATTGGTCCTACCAGTTTCACCGGCCCGTCTTTGACCTGGGAGTTCCCCCGTGCCGCCTCTCCGTTCCCGGACCACCACCCACGGCCGCAACGCGGCGGGCGCGCGCTCGCTCTGGCGCGCCACGGGCATGACCGACAGCGACTTCGGCAAGCCGATCGTCGCGATCGCCAACTCCTACACGCAGTTCGTGCCCGGCCACGTGCACCTGAAGAACCTCGGCGAAATCGTCGCGGACGCGGTCAAGGAAGCCGGCGGCGTCGCGCGCGAGTTCCACACGATCGCCGTCGACGACGGCATCGCGATGGGCCACTCCGGCATGCTCTACTCGCTGCCCTCGCGCGAGATCATCGCCGACTCGGTCGAGTACATGGTCAACGCGCACCAGGCCGACGCGCTCGTCTGCATCTCCAACTGCGACAAGATCACGCCGGGCATGCTCAACGCGGCGATGCGGCTCAACATCCCGGTGGTGTTCGTCTCGGGCGGCCCGATGGAGGCCGGCAAGGCGGTCGTCGTCGGCGGCGTCGCGCAGGCCCCGACCGACCTGATCACGGCGATCGCGGCGTCGGCCAGCCCCGAGGTCGACGACGACGGCCTGTCGATCGTCGAGCGCTCGGCCTGCCCGACGTGCGGGTCGTGCTCCGGCATGTTCACCGCGAACTCGATGAACTGCCTCACCGAGGCGCTGGGTCTTTCGCTGCCGGGCAACGGCTCGACGCTGGCGACGCACGCCGCGCGTCGCGCGCTGTTCGAGGAGGCCGGCCGCACGGTCGTCGAGCTGTGCCGCCGCTGGTACGAAAACGACGACGACTCGGTGCTGCCGCGCTCGATCGCGTCGAAGGCGGCGTTCGAGAACGCGATGGCCCTCGACATGGCGATGGGCGGCTCGACGAACACGGTGCTGCACATCCTCGCCGCCGCGCAGGAGGGCGAGGTCGACTTCACGATCGCCGACATCGACGCGATCGGCCGCCGCGTGCCGTGCCTGTCGAAGGTGGCGCCGAACTCGGACTACCACATGGAGGACGTCCACCGCGCGGGCGGAATCCCGGCGATCCTGGGCGAGCTGTACCGCGGCGGCCTGCTGAACACCGACGTGCGGTCGGTCCACTCCGACGACCTCGACTCGTGGCTTTCCACCTGGGACATCCGGGCGTCGTCGCCCTCGCCTGCCGCTCTCGAGCTGTTCCACGCGGCGCCGGGCGGAGTGCGCACGACGGAAGCGTTCTCGACTTCGAACCGCTGGTCGTCGCTGGACACCGATGCCGCCGGGGGCTGCATCCGCGACGTCGAGCACGCGTACACGAAGGACGGCGGCCTGGCGATCCTGCGCGGCAACCTGGCGGAGAACGGCGCGGTGATCAAGGCCGCGGGCATCGACGAAGACTTGTGGCACTTCGAGGGCCCGGCGCGGGTGCTGGAGAGCCAGGAGGAGGCGGTGTCGGCGATCCTCAAGAAGGAGATCCAGCCGGGCGAGGTCCTGGTGATCCGCTACGAGGGTCCGGCGGGCGGCCCGGGCATGCAGGAAATGCTGCACCCGACGGCGTTCTTGAAGGGGTCCGGCCTGGGCAAGAAGTGCGCACTGATCACGGACGGCCGTTTCTCGGGCGGATCATCGGGCATTTCGGTGGGCCACATCTCCCCGGAGGCAGCGGCGGGCGGCTTGATCGGCCTGGTGGAGAACGGCGACCGGATCCTTTTGGACATCCACGAGCGCCGCTTGGAGCTGCTGGTGGACGCGGAGGTCTTGGCCGAGCGCCGGTCGAAGATGGAGGCGTCCGAGAGGCCGTGGCAGCCGAAGGAGCGCCAGCGCCCGGTGACGGCGGCGTTGCGTGCGTATGCGCGAATGGCGACGTCGGCGGACACGGGAGCGGTCCGGGACGTGAACAAGTAAGTCCGGCTCAAGCTGCGAAGGCCGTCCCGTTCCCGGGGCGGCCTTTCGGCTTTTCGGGGCCCAACCCGCGAGGGGGACCCCCGATTTCAACGTTACCGGCAGCCACCGACAATTCCCCGGCCCAGCACCGGAGTTGTCCCCAACCCCGGCCCACACCGCCGAGTTGTCCCCAAGCCCCTACCGCGTCAAAACGATGACCACCACGGCCGCCGCGGCGGCCAGCAGCAGCGAAACCAGCCCCAACGGCAACGGCCGCTTCCGCCAAGGCGTGTTCCGCTCCAGCGAAATCGGCCCCGACCCGGTGAACAGCAGGCTCAGCGCCGACAGCCCCAGCAGCAGCTCGAACTCGAAGCCCTGCCCCTGCCCCTCGAAGAACCCGCCGTGGACCTTCGCGTAGACCGCGTTCGCCGCGACCCCGAGCAGCCCCGCCGCGGCCAGCGGCGTGAACAGCCCGACGACCACCAGCGCCCCACCGCCCAGCTCGACGATCCCGGTGATCCACGACAGCAGCGTCGTCTGCTTGTGGTACCCGAACGTCTCCAGCATCCGCGCGAACCCGCTGATGCCCGGCCCGCCGAACAGGCCGAACAGGTGCTGCAGCCCGTGCGCGCCCATGGTCGCGCCGAGCCCCACCCGCAGGATCAGCAGGCCGAGCCCCAGACCGCCCTGGCGCGGGGTGTCGTCGGGCCCGTCGTCCTGCACGTCCGAGAGGAGGCTGGTGGGCTGCTGCGAAAAGTCGTCTCCACTGCTCACGCGCGAAGGGTAGGGGATCCGCGACGCCCTGGCGAGCTCAGTACTCGCCGTGGACCAGGTTGTCCGGCAGCTCGCCCCCGGCGTACCGCGCGATCTCGGCCGCCGCGACGGCGTACGACCGCCCCCGCACCCCGCGCACGGCCCCGCCGACGTGCGGCGTCAGCAGCAGCCCCGGCGCCGTCCACAGCGGGTGCCCGGGAGGCGGGGGCTCGGGGTCGGTGACGTCGAGCGCGGCGCGCAGCCGGCCCGTGGTCAATTCGGCGACCAGGGCGTCGGTGTCGACGACGGCGCCGCGCGCCACGTTGACCAGCACCGCGCCGTCGCGCATTTCGGCGAGGAAAGCCGCGTCGACCATCCCGCGGGTGCGCGAGGTCAGCGGCACCATCAGCACGACGACGTCGTGCAGCCCGAGCAGCGACGGCAGTTCCCGCACGCCGTGCACGCCCTCCCGCGCGGTCATCCCGACCATCGTGCACCGCGCGTCGAACGGCTCGAGCCGGCGCCGCAGGTGCTGCCCCAGGTCACCCGCGCCGACGACGAGCACGCGCTTGCCCTGCAGCGTGTCGGTGCTCTGCCGCTCCCACCGACCCTCGCGCTGCGCCGCGCCGAAGACGTCCAGCTTCCGGTACATCGACAGCAGCACGGCGACTACCCACTCGGCGGTGCTCCCGCCGTGCGCGCCCCGGCACGTCGAGAGCAGGACGCCGTCGGGCACCTTGCCGACCCAGTCCTCGGCGCCGGCGGACAGCAGCTGGATCAGCTTCAGGTTCGGCAGCGTGCGCCACAGCTCCTCGCCCGGCGGGTGCTTGCCCGGGATCAGCACCTCGGCCTTCGCGGCTTCCGGGGGCACCGGTTCGCCCCACTGGTAGCGCACGGGCAGGACCCGCGGCACCTCGGCGAGCACGGTCATGCCCTCGTCGTCGGGGACCAGCACGGTCAGCGTCATGATCCCCAACGTAATCCAGGAGTACTCACCCATGGTTCACGCGGCGGCCCCTAGGCTGGGGGATCATGCGCACTCGGTACCGGTCCGCCCTGCTGGCGATCTTGGCTTGCGGCGTCCTGCTGCCCGCCGGGTGCGCGCGGTTCGACGACACCGCGGCGGGCCAGACCTTCAGCCCGGCGCCGGTGCCCAGCCCCGAGTCGCCGCCCGAGGTCCAGGGCCCCGGCGCGGACTCCGGCGGCGACGGCAAGCAGGCGCGTCCCGGCCAGTCGGCCACGCCCGTCCCGCCGCCGCAGGGCTGCAAGGACTTCGACCCGGCGGTCATCGCGACCTGCCTGGACACCGTCGCGGCGGTGGCCGGTTTGCCGGGTGACGGCTCCACGCCGAGCGCGCTGGCGGGCGAGCGCAAGAGCGGCCGCGTGCTGCTCGCGACGGCGGGCAAGGACGCCACGGACTTCGCGAAGCTCGACGTCCAGGCGGCCGGGGATGGCGGCCTGACCGGCCTCGCGCTGTCGCCGTCTTACGTCGAGGACCAGCTCGTGTTCGCTTATGTGACCACGGCCACCGACAACCGCGTCGTGCGCTTCGCCAAGGGGCAGGCGGCGAAGCCGGTGCTCACCGGCATCCCGAAGGGCGCGACCGGCAACCGCGGCACGATCAGCGCCGACAACCGCGGCGCCCTGCTCGTCGCGACCGGCGACGCCGGCGACCCGAACGCCGCCGCGGACCCGAACTCGCTGGCCGGGAAGGTGCTGCGGATCGACACGTCCGGCAAGGCCTCGGCGGGCAACCCGAACGGTTCGCTGGTCGTGGCGGCCGGGCTGCACGCGCCGGGCGGGCTGTGCGCGTCCGCCGACGGCGGCCGCGTCTGGGTCACCGACCGGCTCGCCGACAAGGACGTCCTCTACCGCGTGCAGGCCGGACAGTCGCTGACGACGCCGGCGTGGACGTGGACGGACAAGCCGGGGGTCGCCGGTTGTGCCGATTTCGTCGACGCGAACGGCCTCCTCGGCGTCGTCACGTCGCTGGCCGGGAACCTGCAGAACCTGCCGGTGACCGCCGACGGCGCGATCAGCGGGAAGCCGTCGGTGAGCCTCGACGGCAAGACCGGCAAGCCGCCGGAGACGTTCGGGCGGCTGGCCGGCGTGAGCATGATCAACCCGCAGCTCGCGGTGGCGGGCACGGTCAACAAGGACGGCGGCACGCCGGTGTCGAGCGACGACCGCGTCGTGCTGATCACCCCGGCGACCTCCGGCGGCGGCAACGGCAAGGACTGACGCCGGAGTTTCGCCGATTCGCGACCACGTCAGCTCAACGGCTTGAGTTCCACCCGCCGTCCCTCCGCCGACGACGTCAGCCCGGCCTCGGCCAGCTGCAGCCCGCGCGCGGCCGAGAAGAAGTCGTAGCGGTGTTGCCGTCCGGCGACCACGTCCCGGACGAACTCGTCCCACTGGGCTTTGAAGCCGTTGTCGAACTCGGCGTTGTCCGGGACCTCCTGCCACTGGTCGCGGAAGGGTTCGGTGGCCGGCAGGTCCGGGTTCCAGACGGGCTTCGGCGTCGCCGAGCGGTGCTGGACGCGGCATCGCCGCAAACCGGCCACGGCGCTGCCCTCGGTGCCGTCGACCTGGAACTCGACGAGCTCGTCGCGGAACACTCGCGTCGACCACGAGGAGTTGATCTGCGCGATGGCGCCCGACTCAAGTTCGAAGATGCCGTACGCGGCGTCGTCGGCCGTCGCCGCGTACGGCTCGCCCTGCTCGTCCCAGCGGCGCGGGATGTGCGTGGTCGCTTTCGCGGTCACGGCCTCGACGCGGCCGAAGAGGTTCTCGAGGACGTAGTTCCAGTGGCAGAACATGTCGAGCACGATCCCGCCGCCGTCTTCGGCGCGGTAGTTCCAGCTCGGGCGCTGCGCATCCTGCCAGTCGCCTTCGAAGACCCAGTAGCCGAACTCGCCGCGCACCGACAGGATGCGTCCGAAGAACCCGCCGTCGATCAGCCGCCGCAGTTTCCGCAGGCCGGGCAGGAACAGCTTGTCGTGGACGACGCCGTGACAAATCCCGGCCTCCCGCGCCAGCCCGGCCAGCTCCAGTGCCGCCGGCAGCGTCTCGGCCAGCGGTTTCTCGGCGTAGACGTGCTTGCCCGCGGCGATCGCCGCCCGCACCGACGGCTCGCGCGCCGACGTCAGCTGCGCGTCGAAGTAGATCCCCACGTCACCCAGCGCCGATTCGACGTCCGTCGTCCACGCGGTCAGGCCGTGCCGTTCGGCGAGTTCTTGGAGTTTCGCCGCGTTCCGGCCGGCGAGGATCGGCTCGAGCTGAACGCGCGTGCCGTCGGGCAGCTCGACACCGCCTTGTTCGCGGATGGCCAGCACCGACCGGAGCAGGTGCTGCCGGTAGCCCATCCGGCCGGTGACCCCGTTGAGCAGCACTCCGATGGTCTTCTGGTTCATCGCTGACGACCTTCCTGGTCGATGTCGTATTCGGCGCGGCGTCCGCACATGCCGAAGCCGTCCGGGTTCGACGGCGTCGCGACCCGGACACCCGACTGCTCGAGGTGGCTCCCGTCGCCGTCGGCGAGGGCCTTGAGGTGCGCGCCGGTCAGTTCGGCGGCCTTCAGTGCCCCGGCCTGCCAGCGCGGTACCCAGTCTCCGATTTTCGGCGACACGAGCGCGACGGCCGCCAGGTGGAACGCCCGCAGCGGCGCCGGATCGCCGTCCAGCAGCGCTTCGCGCAGCGGCAGGTAGCCGCGAACCGCCAGGTCACGGCGCCTTTTCGCGGCGTGGTCGGTTTTCGGCAACGCGGCGGCCTCGGCGTATCCGGCGGGGTCGGCGAGCACGTCGGGCGGGAAGGTGAAGACGGCGTCACCGGCCTCGGGCAGGCCGCTGTTCTGCATGAGGACGGTGACGCGCAGGCCGCCGCCCTGCACCATCCGGTGGACGGTCCCCGGCGCGAACCACGCGATCACGCCGGCCTCGAGTGGCGTCTCCGCGTACCCGCCGGTGCTCAGTGTCTGGACGGCGCCGCGCCCGGCCGTGACGACGTACGCCTCGGTGCAGGCGAGGTGCAGGTGCGGGCTGCCGCCGCACACACCATCTTCGGCTTCCCATTCGTAGGCGCGTAAGTGCGAGACGCCGATACCACCCGGAAGCGGGAATTCGTTCATGACCATCCGTGCCTGTCGAGGTAGTCGGTCACCCGATCGCGGTCCCACGCTCCATCGGCGACGACGACCCGGTAGCGGTACGTGAAGCTCTCCCCCGGCGGCAACGCGAACTCCTCGAAGAACGCCCACGAGAAGGCCACCATGGGCGTGTCCTTGCTGCGGACGAACCAGTGCGAGTCGTGGATCGCGTGGTCGTTTTCCGGCGAATGCGCGAAGACGAGCGTCGAGTGCGCGTCGACGTCGTCGTGCTCGCCGACGAAGGCGAGCCACGGCGCCTGAGCGCCCATCATGTCGTCGCCGCCGAGGTCACCGGGACCGAGGACGCGTCCGCCGCTGAAGTCGCGCGGGCCCCGCCAGTGCAGCCCGGTGTACCCGGCCTGTTCGCGGCCGGCGGTGGTCGGGCTGCCGAACACGAGCGGCGCGTCGCGGACGTTGGTCAGCTCGATGCCCCAGTCGATGGCCCAGGCGCCCTCGTCGGGTTCGACGGAGTGGACGACGATGTCGCGCCGCTCGCGCGCCCATTCGTCGCCGCGGTGGGTCACCCAGGTGAGCCGTTCGGTGAAGGTGAGCCGGTCGCCGCCGACGGTGAATCCGGCGAACCCGTCGTGCCGCATCGACCCGATGCGGTCGGGCAGGTCCTGGTACCAGTGGCCGGGAACGTAGGTGTGGCCGCCCCAGAAGTTCTCACCGGAGAGGTGGCTCGACGTCATCTGCAGCCCCTTGTGCCACCGGTGGTCGGCGGGCCGGTACCCGCTGACGCGCCGGCCGCGCAGGGTCCGCAGCGGGTGGGTGTAGGGCTTGCGCGACTCGTAGGCGACGGGGTCGGGCTTGTACACATAGGACATGAGCGGCACCTCGCCGGCCTCGACGACCACGCGGTCCCCGTGCCGGTGCGTGACGGTGATGTCGGCGCTCATCCGGCCATCCCCGAGTAGAAGGGATCCCCAGGCCCGATCTCGCCCCGGCGCACGACCCGCCCGGTGGAGGCGGCCTTGTAGAGAGCGGCGACGAACTCCAGCACCCGCCGCCCATCGGCCCCGCCGCACGGAGGCCGCCGGCCGGCCCGGTAGGCGTCGAGAACAGGCGTCAACGCGGCGGCGTGCGAGCTGCCGACGTCGACATTCGGTTCGGTCTCGACGGGCCCGGCCTGCGGCGCGAGGGTGTATCGCCAATTTTCGGCAACGTGGCCGTAGAGGTGCGTGAGCTCGACGGTGGCGCGTTCACAGTCGATCCGGATCCGGCTCACTTCGTCGGGCGAGAGAACGCTGTTGACGACGGTGGCCAGTGTCCCGGACTCGAACCGGACGAGAGCGGTGGAGACGTCCTCGGTCTCGACGTCGTGCACGAGCCGCGCGGTCATGGCCTGGATTTCGGCCCATTCGTTCCCGTCGCCGGCCAGGAGGTGGAGCAGCAGGTCCATTTGGTGGATGCCGTGGCCCATGGCAGGACCGCCGCCTTCGGTCGCCCACTGTCCTCGCCAGGGGACCTCGTAGTAGGCGTCATCGCGGTACCAGGTGGTTTGACAGTGCGCGACAAGAGAACGGCCGAGCTCGCCCTTGCCGAGCAGATCCCGGAAGTGAGCGGCGGCCGAGCCGGACCGCTGCTGGTAGACGAAGGAGACGTAGGGGCCCCCGTCCCGTTCGGCGGAGGTCATGTCGTCGTATTCGGCGAGCGAACGACAAGGGGGCTTCTCGCACCAGACCCAGGCACCGGCCTCGAGGACCTTTTTGGTCTGTTCGACGTGCAGCCCGGGAGGCGTACAGATCGAGACGAGATCCGGTTCCTGTTCGGCGAGCAAGGTATCGAGGTCGCGGTAGGGCTTTGCACGCTCGGTGTCGGCACAGAAAGCAACGGCACGAGCCTCATCGACATCCGCGACGGCCACGAGATCGACATCGTCACCGTGGGCCAGGAAGGCGGTCCGATGGCTGCCGGCAATAGCCCCAGCCCCGACGACGGCAACGCGCAAGCGCTTTCCCCGAGCCAACCGGAACCTCCTCCACAGCCCGACCTACGCCCCAAGAAACCTGCGGCGCCCACGCGATCGCCGCCGCACCCGCACCGCACGACCGCCGCCGCACATCGCCCACACCGCACGGCCACTGCGCACGGCTGCTTCTCCCACCGCGCCGCATCCGCTCAGCGACTGCCGCACGCCGATGCGCTCGCGCGGTCACTGCCGCACATCACCGCTCCCGCGGCCACCTTCCGAACATCGCCCACTCCACGGCGATCCTCCCCACGTCGCCGCGGACCTCGTTCCCGCCGAGCCATGCCGCTGCCACACATCACCGCACCATCACCGGATTTCCCGCTCACCGGCGCCTCCTACCGGCCGCCCGCAGCCTCCGGCGACCTTCGCCTCGACCGTCTCAGAAAGCGCTTTCTCACGCAACGGCCACCAACGATGTCAACGTTGTCACCACTGGCCTGCAACCGGAACGGACGACTCAGTCACCCGAGCGACCGCGCACCCCAAGGACCCGGCAACCACCCGTCATCGAGTCCGCCCGGCGGGGTTCCACCGAGAACCGGTCAGCGGCTCTTGCTCCGAGGCTGACGCTTCCGCGGCTGCCGGCTTTCGGCCCGCGCCGCACGCATGTCGAAGAAAGCGGCAACGCCCGAAACGAGCGCGGCCAGCACCCCGAGAAACCGCCCGAAGCCGGGCCCGATGGCGATCCCGGCGGCGTCGAAGATGCCGCGCTGGTCGGCGTCGAACTCCCAGTCCAGCGTGAGCCACCCGAACACCATCAGCAGCAGCGCCGCCACCGCGACCACCAGCCACAGGTGCGGCAGACCGCTGACCCGCGCCTTGCGGATTCGTCCGAAAACGACCACGACCACCCCGGCCAGCACCAACGCCAGCGGCGGGCACCACGCGAAGAAGCTCGAATTCCACGCGTCCCGGACGACGTCACCCTGCGGCAACGACGACAGTACGACCTCGATGTCCGGCTTGTTCGTGCTCAGCGTCGTCCACGGGAGGAACGTCGAGCCCAGCGCGAGCAGCCCGGCCGCCAGGCCGAGCCACTCGCGCCAGGTGACGCTCTTGACGGAAAAAGGCCGTGTCATGAAAACGGGTCAGGAACCGACGCGTTCGATGATCAGCTCGCGGACCCGCTTGGCGTCCGCCTGCCCCTTGGTCGCCTTCATGACCGCGCCGACGATCGCGCCCGCCGCGGCCACCTTGCCGCCGCGGATCTTGTCCGCGACGTCCGGCTGCGCCGCCAGGGCCTCGTCGATCGCCGCGAGCAGGGCCGAGTCGTCCGAGACGACCTTCAGCCCGCGCTTCTCGACGACCTCGCGCGGCTCGCCCTCACCGGCGAGCACGCCCTGGACGACCTCCTTGGCCAGCTTGTTCGTCAGCTCGCCCGACGAAACCAGCCCGATGACCTCGGCCACCTGCTTCGGCGTGATCGCCAGGTCGGCCAGCTCGACCTCGCGGGCGTTCGCCTCCTGCGCCAGGGTGTTGACCCACCAGCCCCGCGCCTCGTCCGGCGACGCGCCGGCCTCGACCGTCGCCGCGACGAGGTCGACAGCGCCGACGTTCAGCAGGTCACGCAGGGCTTCGTCGGAAAGCGACCACTCCTGCTGGATCCGCTTCCGCCGCTCGGACGGCATCTCCGGCAGCGTGCCGCGCAGCTCGTCGACCCACTCGCGCGACGGCGCGATCGGGACCAGGTCGGGCTCCGGGAAGTACCGGTAGTCCTCGGCGGTCTCCTTCGTCCGACCCGGCGACGTGGTGCCGTCGGCCTCCTGGAAGTGCCGCGTCTCCTGCTTGATCGAACCGCCCTCGGCGAGGATCGCGGCCTGCCGCGTCATCTCGTAGCGGACGGCCCGTTCGACGCTCCGCAGCGAGTTGACGTTCTTCGTCTCGGTGCGCGTACCGAACTCGGTCGCGTCCTTCGCCATCAGCGAAACGTTCGCGTCGCACCGCAGCGAGCCCTGGTCCATGCGGACGTCGGACACGTCGAGCGCGCGCAGCAGCTCACGCAGCGCGCTCACGTACGCCCGCGCGACCTCGGGAGCCCGCGCACCGGTGCCCTCGATCGGCTTTGTCACGATTTCGATCAACGGCACGCCGGCCCGGTTGTAGTCGAGCAGCGAGTGCTCGGCACCGTGGATCCGGCCGGTGGCGCCACCGACGTGGAGCGACTTGCCGGTGTCCTCCTCCATGTGCGCGCGCTCGATCTCGACGCGCACGACCTCGCCGTCGTCGAGCGTGACGTCGAGGTAGCCGTTGAAGGCGATCGGCTCGTCGTACTGCGACGTCTGGAAGTTCTTCGGCATGTCCGGGTAGAAGTAGTTCTTCCGGGCGAACCGGCACCACTCGGCGATCTCGCAGTTCAGCGCCAGGCCGATGCGGATCGCACCCTCGACGGCCTTGCCGTTGACGACCGGCAGCGCGCCGGGCAGGCCGAGGCAGGTCGGGCAGACCTTCGTGTTCGGCTCGCCGCCGAACTCGTTCGGGCAGCCGCAGAACATCTTCGTGTTCGTGTTCAGCTCGACGTGCACCTCAAGCCCGAGGACGGGGTCGAAGCGTTCGATGACGTCGGCGTAGTCCATCAACTCGGCCACGGCAGTCACTTCGTTCCTCCCAGCTCCGGGACCTTGTGGATGAGCGCCCCGCCGGCGGCGGCGTCGCGCGCGGCCTCGTAGGCGGCGCCGACCCGGTAGAGCCGGTCGTCGGCGAGCGCCGGGGCCATGATCTGCAGACCGACCGGCAGCCCGTCCTCGTCGGACAGCCCGCTCGGCACGCTCATAGCGGCGTTGCCGGCGAGGTTCGACGGGATCGTGCACAGGTCGGCGAGGTACATCGCCATCGGGTCGTCCACGCGCTCGCCGATCTTGAACGCCGTGGTCGGCGTCGTGGGCGAAACGAGGACATCGACCTTTTCGAACGCGGCCGCGAAGTCACGCGTGATCAGCGTGCGGACCTTCTGCGCCGAGCCGTAGTAGGCGTCGTAGTAGCCGGACGACAACGCGTAGGTGCCCAGCATGATGCGTCGCTTGACCTCGGCGCCGAAGCCCTTCTCGCGGGTCAGCGACATGACCTCTTCGGCGCTGTGCGTGCCGTCGTCGGCGACGCGCAGGCCGTAGCGCATGGCGTCGAACCGGGCGAGGTTCGACGAGCACTCGCTCGGCGCGATCAAGTAGTACGCGGGCAGCGCGTAGACGAAATTCGGACAAGAGACCTCGACGACCTCGGCCCCGAGCGCGCGCAGCTGCTCGACGGCGGCCTGGAACGACCGCTCGACGCCCGGCTGGTAGCCGTCGCCACCGAACTCCTTCACGACGCCGACCTTGACGCCCTTGAGGTCACCGGTCATGCCCTGCCGGGCGGCGGCGACCACCGGCGGCACCGGCGCGTCGATGGAGGTCGAGTCCAGCGGGTCGTGCCCGGCGATGACCTCGTGCAGCAGGGCGGCGTCGAGCACCGTCCGCGCGCAGGGACCGGCCTGGTCGAGAGATGACGAAAAAGCGACCAGGCCGTAGCGCGACACGCCGCCGTAGGTCGGCTTGACCCCGACGGTGCCGGTGACGGACCCGGGCTGCCGGATCGACCCGCCGGTGTCGGTGCCGATGGCGATGGCGGCTTCGAAGGCCGCGATCGACGCCGACGAGCCACCGCCCGACCCGCCCGGGATGCGGGCGTGGTCCCACGGGTTGTGCGTCGGGCCGTACGCCGAGTTCTCGGTCGACGACCCCATGGCGAACTCGTCCATGTTCGTCTTGCCGAGGATCACGACGCCGGCCTCACGCAGCTTGCGCGTCACGGTCGCGTCGTACGGCGGGATCCAGCCTTCGAGCGTTTTCGAACCACAGGTCGTCGGGATGCCCTCGGTGGTGAGGACGTCCTTCAGCGCGAGCGGCACGCCGGCCAGCGCCGACGCGGGCGCGCCGCCCCCGGCGATGCCCTCGTCGACGGCCTTGGCCGCGGCCAGCGCGCCCTCGGTGTCGACGTGCAGGAACGCGTGGATGTGGTCGTCGACCTCGGCGATCCGGTCCAGGTGGGCCTGCGTGACCTCGACCGCGGACACTTCGCGCGTGTGGATCTTTTCCGCCAGCTCCGCGGCGGTCAGCTTGATGAGCTCGGTCACTGCTCTTCCCCCAGAATCCGCGGCACCCGGAAGCGGCCGTCCTCGGCGGCCGGCGCACCGGCCAGCGCCTGCTGCTGCGTCAGCCCGGGACGGACGACGTCCTGCCGGAAGACGTTCGTCAGCGGCACGGCGTGCGACGTCGGCGGCACGTCGTCGGCGGCGACCTCGCTCACCTTGGCCACCGAGTCCAGGATCTGGTCGAGCTGGCCGGCGAAGACGTCGATTTCGTCGTCGGTCACGGCCAGCCTGGCCAGCTTCGCGAGGTGCGCGACCTCGTCTCGGGAAATGTTGGGCACGCGGGTGACTCCCGGGTTGTGCTGTGCGGGTTGTCTCGGAAGCTGCAAGTCTATGGTGACGGCGCGGGCGGACTCGACTGGGTTACGCCCGGCGCAGGCCGGGTGCCGTCCGGCGACGCTCGACTCCCGCCCGGCGGACAGCAGGCCCGCGGACCGGGTGGGTCTGTCACAATCGGCGACCGGCATCGAGCGTCCCACGGCAAGGCTGGGACGCCAGAGGTGAGAGGGGCGCGTGGTGTCGTTCCTGATCCGGGTCATCCTTCCGGACAGCCCGGGGACCCTCGGCGCGGTCGCCACGGCGCTCGGCACGGTGGGCGCCGACATCCTCAGCGTGGACGTCGTCGAGCGCGGCACCGGAGTGGCGGTGGACGACCTCGTGGTCGAGCTTCCCTCCGGCCGGCTGCCCGACGCGCTCATCACGGCGGCGGAGAGCGTCGAAGGTGTCGAAGTGGACGCTGTCCGCCCGTACGCGGGCGTGCTGGACACGCACCGCGAACTCGAACTCGTCGAAGAAATCGCCGCGCAGCCGAAGTCCGGCCTCGACATCCTGGCCGAGGGCGTGCCCCGCATCGTGCGCGCCGGCTGGGCGATGATCGTCGAACACTCGGAGACGGGCGCGCTCCGGCTGGCGTCGTCGAGCGCCGCCCCCGAGACCCCGATCACCGACCTGCCGTGGCTGCCACTCGAGCGCGCGACGGTGCTCGACGGCGAAGAGGCTTGGATCCCGGAGACCTGGAAGGAGCTCGGCACCGAGCTGGCGGCGACGCCGCTCGGCAAGCCGGGCAAGGCCCTCCTGGTCGCGCGACCGGGCGGTCCGGCCTTCCGCGCCGCCGAGGTCGCCCGGCTCGCCCACCTGGCCGGGATCGTCGCGGTCGTCCTCGACGGCTGACGCGCGTTGCCGAGTTTCGGCAACGCCCAGGTCAGACGTCGATCTGGTAGGCGATCAGGCTGATGTGCGGGTACGGCCGCCAGTCCCGTTCGGCCAGGCGCGCGAACCCGAGACGCTCGTAGAGCCGATGGGCGCTGCGCATCCCGTCGAGGCTGCTCAGCACGACCTTGCGGATGTCCAGCGCCCGCGCACGGTCGAGCACGGCCCGCGTGAGCGCCTCGCCGATGCCCCGCCCCCGCGCCGACGGCGCCACGGCGAGCATCCGGAACTCCAGCTCGCCGGGACGCGAAATCTCGGCATAAGGAGACCCGGGCCGCACGACGGTCACCGTGCCGAGCACCTCCCCCGCCGCATCGACGGCGACGAGCACCTCGGCCAGCTCGACCCGCCGCGCGATGTCCCGCAGCTCCGCGTCGTACCCGACGTCGCCGGCCAGGTGACCGTCGACGTCGTAGGCCTGCACCGTGACTTCCCCCGCCGCGGCGTATTCCTCCGGCCGCGGCGGCCGGATCTCGACATCACCCATCCGTCTCCCCAGACTCGTCTTCGGCGGCCTCGTCGCCGGCTGGCAGCGCCACCTCCTGCGCCGCCTCGGGACCCTGCTCCAGCAGGACGCGGAAACCGCCTTCGTCCAGCACCGGCACCTTCAGCTGCACGGCCTTGTCGTATTTCGAACCAGGCGAATCCCCGACGACGACGAACGCGGTCTTCTTCGAGACCGACCCGGCCGCCTTGCCGCCGCGGGCCATGATGACTTCCTTGGCCTCGTCGCGGGAGAAACCGTCGAGCGACCCCGTCACCACGATCGACAGGCCCTCGAGGTTGCGCGGGATCGACTCGTCGCGCTCCTCTTCCATCCGCACGCCGGCGCGTCGCCACTTTTCGACGATCTCCCGGTGCCAGCCGACCTCGAACCACTCCCGCGTCGCACGCGCGATGGTCGGGCCGACGCCGTCGACGTCCGCGAGCTCTTCCTCGGTGGCCTGCTCGATGCGTTCGATCGAGCCGAACTCGCGGGCGAGCGCCTGCGCCGCGGTCGGCCCGACGTGCCGGATCGACAAAGCGACCAGCACTTTCCAGAGTGGTCGATCTTTGGCCACGTCGAGGTTCGCGAGCAGCTTTCGCGCGTTCGCCGACAATTCGCCGGCTTTGGTCCGGAACAGCTCCACCTCGGCGAGGCTGTCTTCGTCGAGGTCGAAGATGTCGCCCTCGTCGGCGACCACGCGCGCGTCGAGCAGCGCGACCGCGGCCTCGTACCCGAGCACCTCGATGTCGAACGCCCCGCGCCCGGCCAGGCTGAACAGCCGTTCCCGCAGCTGCGCCGGGCAGAAGCGGCTGTTCGGACAGCGGATGTCCTTGTCGCCTTCCTTCTGGTACGCGAGCTCGGTGCCACAGGCCGGGCAGTGCGTGGGCATGACGAACTCGCGCTCGTCACCGGTGCGCGCGTCCACCACCGGCCCGAGGACCTCGGGGATGACGTCGCCGGCCTTGCGGATGACGATCCGGTCGCCGATCAGCACGCCCTTGCGCTTGACCTCCTCCTGGTTGTGGAGGGTGGCCCGCGCGACGGTCGACCCCGCGACCTTGACCGGCTCGGTGACCGCGAACGGGGTCACCCGTCCGGTCCGCCCGACGTTGACCTGGATGTCCAGCAGCGTCGTGATGGCCTCTTCCGGCGGGTACTTGTACGCGATCGCCCACCGCGGCGCCCGTGACGTCGTGCCCAACCGACGCTGCAGCGCCACCCGGTCGACCTTGATGACGACGCCGTCGATCTCGTGCTCGGCGTCGTGCCGGTGTTCACCCCAGTAGGTGATGTGCTCGGTGAGCTCCTCGACCGTCGTCAGGACCTTGCTGTGCGGCGACACCGGCAGGCCCCACGCGGCCAGCGCGTCGTACGCCTCCGACTGACGCTGTGGTTCGAAACCGTCGCGCTTGCCGAGTCCGTGACAAATCAGCCGCAGCCGACGTTCGCGAGTGATTTTCGGGTCCTTCTGCCGCAACGAACCGGCCGCGGTGTTGCGCGGGTTCGCGTACGGCGGCTTGCCCGCTTCGACCATCTTCGCGTTCAGCTCGAGGAAGTCCTCGACGCGGAAATAGACCTCGCCGCGCACCTCGACCAGGGCCGGCACCGGGAACTGGTCGGTGCCGGTGAGTGTCTCGGGCACCTGGTCGAGCGTGCGCATGTTCAGCGTGACGTCTTCGCCCGTACGGCCGTCACCCCGGGTGAGCGCGCGGGTGAGGTGACCGTTTTCGTACAAGAGGTTGATCGCCAGGCCGTCGATCTTCAGCTCGGCCAGGAACTCGGTGCGCCCGACCTCCTTCTCGACGCGTTCGTACCAGGCCAGGAACTCGTCCTTGTCGAAGACGTTGTCCAGGCTGAGCATGCGCTCGAGGTGGTCGTACGCGGTGAATTCGGTCGAAAACGTGCCACCGACGCGCTGCGTCGGCGATTCCGGCGTGACCAGCCCCGGGTACTCGTCCTCGATCCGCTGCAGCTCACCCAGCAGCTCGTCGAACTGCCCGTCGGAGACGATCGGCGAGTCCAGGACGTAGTAGCGGAACTGGTGGTCGCGCAGTTCCTCCGCGAGGGCGCCATGCCGCTCGCGCACGTCGGCCGGGACGTCGGTGACGTCCTCGGCGGCCACCGGGGCGGTGGCCGGGTCCGGGGGAAGTTCGGTGCTGCTCACGGGTGGTAACCCTAGTCGGGGGTACCGACATTTTCGTGCCCGCCGGCGTCCAGTCCGCGGACCAGTTCACGGAGCTCCAGAAGGGTGATCGCCCCGGCCGGCTCGGCCGCCGCGGTCTCGACGCGCCGTAGTCGTTCGGCGGCGAGCCGTTCACCCAATGTCGCGTCGAGCGGCAGAAATGTCATGGTCTGTCGCGCTGCGTCGTCGAGGTCGGCGAAGCCCGGGTGGAAGACGGCGACGTCGACGACGTGCTCGTCCTCGTCGACCTGCGCGACGACCCGGACGTCGGCCAGCGCGATCCGGTGTTCGCCGAGGTTGACGGTGACCTCGGTCGGATCCGGCACGGGCGGCACCGAGTCGTGGTACTCCCAGATCGCGTCATCCGATGGTGCGGCGACGCGCCACGCGTCGGTGAACGGCCGTAGCTCCGGGTCCTCCTGACCGGTCACGACCAGGGCGTAGATCGATCGACGACCACGTTCGAGCGAGAAGTGCAGCCGCGGGTGCAGCGCCTCGACCAGCTGGCAGAGCTCGTGCTCGACCCGGTGCGGCTCGCCCTCACCGAGGGCCGCGCTGACCATCGGCAAGAGGTCGTACCAGCCCCGCCAGAACACTTCCGCCGCGGCCGCCGGGTCGTCCGGCACGTGCTGCTCGGGCCACGCGGTGCGCGGGTCGGGCGGGTCGGCGGCGGCGTTCTTGCGGCGGAACAGGCGCATGGTCAGGAGTGGTCCTCGTTCGATCGGCTACGCCGCCACGCTACTTGCCCGGTGACGTGGACGTCGGCGAGTTACCGGATTCCGTCACCAGCCTTCGGGAGGCTCCACGAAGGCCTTGCCGAGGTCGCGGGTCAGCGCGAGAGCGCGACGCATCCATTCCGGCGTCGCGCCGGCGAGGCCGCAGGCAGGCGTCGGCACGGCGCGTTCGGCGAGGACGCTGCGGTTGAAGCCGAGCCTGTCCGCCAGCCGGAACACCGGCTCGCCGACGTCCTTCAGAGTCGTCGGCGACGCGGGCGCCGTCGACGGGACCGCGCCGAGGAACAAGGTCGCCCCGCCGTCCCAGACTTCGCCGATCTCGTCGAGGAACGCGGCGGACGCGCCGTCGAGCGCGGCGATGTCGAAGGCCAGGGCGTCAGCGCCGGCTTCGCGCAGCAAGCCCAGCGGCGGTTTCGCGGCGCAGCAGTGCAGGATCACCGGCTTGCCGGTGATCGCCTTCGCACCCTCGATCACCGTCGAAAGCAGGTCACGCGCCTCGGGCTCCGGCACCGCGGCGACGTTCCCGTAGCCGGACGGCGTCGGCAGGCCACCGGCCAGCACCGAGGGCAGCGACGGCTCGTCGAACTGGACGACCACGGGCGCGCCGGTCCTGGCCTGGACCTCGGCGACGTGGCCGGTGAGGCCGTCCAGCAGGGATGACGTGAAGTCCCGCAAGGCGCCGCGGTCGGTGAGCACCTTGTGGCCGCGGGGCAGCTCGATCCCGGCACCGAGCGTCCACGGCCCGGCCAGCTGGATCTTGAAGACGGGTGGGGTGGCTCCGGCCTTCTCCCGCGCCTCCTGCACGGCGTCGAGGTCCCAGCGAAGCAGGTCCACGGCCCGGCGGTGCTCGTGTCCCGGCCGCGCCACCACGCGGTAGCCGCTCGGCACGACGTCGACGGCCAGGTCCACCAGCAGCGCCGCGGTCCGGCCGAGCATGTCCGCGCCGACGCCACGGGCCGGCAGCTCCGGCAGGTACGGGAAGTCCGGCAGCTCGCCGAACACGATCGCCGCCGCTTCCACGGGGTCGGTGCCCGGCATCGAACCGATCGCCGTCGCGGCACCGCTGGGCCAAGCTCGCTCACTCACAAAGCCCGATTCTGGTCGACCACCCGCCGGCGTCGCCGACCGGGCTGCCGCGCCGACCCCGTCCGAGGCAGACATACGCCGCATTTGCCTTTACCGGCACCGTGGCGCGGTCCGCGCGGATAGGCTGACCCGCCATGACGAGTTCGCCACCGCAACCGGGCTGGTATCCCGACGCGCGGGACCCCCGTCTGCACCGTTGGTGGGACGGCCAGGCCTGGACGGCCAACACCCGACCGGCCCACCAGGCACCGCCACCGAGCGACTCGGAGCCGATCGAGCTGGACATCGAACGGGCCCACGACCCGGCCCGGATCCAGGACCAGGTCAACCGCGCGACGCGCGGCCGAGGCACTGCGCGCAACGGCGGCGGGACGCTGTTCACCGAGCCTGTCCTGGTGGTCAACCAGCGCGCCAAGCTGATCGAGATGGCCAACGAGTTCGGTGTCTTCGACCAGCACGGCAACCGACTCGGCGGAGTGGTCGAGGTCGGCCAGAGCACGCTGAAGAAGGCGATCCGGCTGCTGACGAACTACGACCAGTTCCTGACCCACAAGTTCGAGGTCCGGGACGCCAACCACAGCACCGTGCTCAAGGTGACCCGGCCCGCCAAGGTGTTCAAGTCTCGGTTCCTGGTCACGCGGGCCGACGAGACCCCGATCGGCGAGATCGTCCAGGAGAACGTCTTCGGCAAGATCCGCTTCGGCTTCGTCGTCGACGGTCACTCGGTCGGCGGGATCTTCGCCGAGAACTGGCGCGCCTGGAACTTCTCGATCCGCGACCACGCCGGCACCGAGGTCGCCCGCGTGACCAAGACGTGGGGCGGGTTCCTGAAAGCCGCCTTCACGACCGCCGACAACTACGTCGTCGAGATCCCCCACCCGCTACCGGATCCGCTGGCCAGCATGGTTGTCGCCGCGGCCCTCACGATCGACACCGCCTTGAAGCAGGACACCGACTGAGCGAGTGACCGGCGTCTCAGCTCCTCCCGGTGGACAGCGGGCCCGGCACGGCTCAGGGTGAATGAAGGCCGGGACGCCGCAGTCTCGCCGGGACGGAGGTCACCGTGGAACCGTTGCCGGAAAGCAGCGACAGGAACTGGACCGAGCCCGGAATCTACGAGGTCTCGACCGGCGTCTACCGAATCCCGTTGCCCCTGCCCAACGACGCTCTGCGCGCGGTCAACGTTTACGCGGTCACCGACGGCGAGAAGCTGGTCCTGGTCGACTCAGGCTGGGCGTTGACCGTCGCGCGTCAACAACTCGCGAACGCACTCGTCGGCATCGGCGCGGAGCTCGCCGACGTCAGCGAGTTCCTCGTGACGCACGTTCACCGCGACCACTATTCGCAGGCGGTCGTCCTTCGTCGCGAATTCGGCTCCAAGATCGCTCTCGGCCAGGACGAGGAACCATCACTCAAGGCTTCGGGTAACCCCGACCGGCTGCCGATGGAAGCTCAGGTCGACCTGTTGGTCCAGGCAGGCGCCGGCGAAGTGGTCGAAGCCCTGGCCCGCGACTTCGGCACAGACCGTCGGCACATGGAGGCCGAGCTTTGGGAAGCGCCCGACGAGTGGTTGACGCCGGGACCACGCCCGATCCTGCCCGGTCGCCAGTTCGACGTCGTTGCCACCCCCGGCCACACGGCCGGCCATGTCGTGTTCGTCGACGACACGGCCGATCTCCTGTTTTCGGGCGACCACGTCCTGCCGCACATCACGCCCTCGATCGGCTTCCAACCCGTACCGGTCGAATTGCCGCTCAACGACTTCATCGACTCGCTTCGCCTGGTCCGCGCGATGCCGGACCGGCGCATGCTGCCCGCGCACGGTCCGGTGTCCGAAAGCGTGCACACGCGGGTCGACGAACTGCTGGACCACCATCGGCAACGCCTCGAGACGATCGGCTCTCAGATCACAGCCGGCGCGAGCACGGCGTACGAGGCCGCGCACCGGATCGGCTGGACCCGCCGCAACCGAAAACTGTCCGAAATGGACTCGTTCAACCAGATGCTCGCGGTTCTCGAGACAGCGGCACACCTCGACCTCCTGGTGTCGCAGGGCAAGCTGGCCGCCCAGGTCGTCGACGGCGTTCGCCACTACACGACTACCTGAGCGCCGTCGCAGTCAGTACCGCGGGTAGTCACGTCGTCGCAAGTTACGACCTACGACGGGCGTCCTGCATACTGGGCGAAATGGATGTCATCAGACGCGCCCGGGCCACAGACGTCGAGGCGCTTGGCCGCCTGTTCGGCGCACCGGGCGAGCCGCTGGCAACCGCGCTTCGCGAGCTCATGAACACTTCACACGTCATCCTGGTCGTCGCCGAAGACGACAACGGCGTGGTCGGCACCGCGCAACTGACGGTGTTGCGAGGGCTCATGTGGGAAGGCGCCACCCGGGGTCTGCTCGAAGGTATCCGTGCCGCTCGACGCGGAGTTACCAGCGCACTTCTGACCTGGGGCATCGACGAAGCCCGCCGCCGAGGTTGCAGTCGCGTCCACCTCGATTCCGGCCTTGAGCGCGCCGACTTGCGAGACTTCTACGCGCGCTTCGGATTCGAGCACAGCTATCAAGGTTTCACCCGCGTCCTGTGATACTGGCGCCGTGACCGACTACAACATCCGCCGGGCACGGCGGGACGACATCGGCGCGATCGTGCGCATGCTGGCGGACGACCAAGTCGGCGCGACGCGGGACGATCCCGACGACCTCGAGCCTTACTTGCGGGCTTTCGAGGACATCGACGCAGACTCGAACCAACTCCTCATCGTCGTGACGTGCGGCGACGAACCGGTCGGAACGCTGCAGCTGACGATCATCCCTGGGCTCGCCAGGCGCGGCGCGCTTCGCGGTCAAGTCGAGGCCGTCCGGATTCGCGCCGACCATCGGGGTTCCGGGCTCGGTGCGGATCTCATGCGCTGGGCAATCGACGAGTCTCGACGACGCGGATGCGCCCTCGTCCAGCTCACCTCGGACGTCGCGAGGACCGACGCGCACCGTTTCTACGAACGCCTCGGTTTCACCCCGAGCCACACCGGCTTCAAGCTCAAGCTCTGAGCACCAGAAACGTTGCCACGTAATAATATTCCATCTGTCTACATCAGACATTCCCCTGATCGCACTTCCTTCCGGCGCCGGTAACGCTCACGCGTCCACACACGCGACCATCTCGAAACAATCGGAGAAAAGTCAAGTCGCGAACGTCGCGAAAGGACCGTTCGCTCCCCTAGTCACCCATTCCTCCGAACTTCGGTGACATTTCTTGCGCGGCCCCGTACGGTCGCGCTCATGACACCTTCACAACCACTCCGCAAAGTCGCTGCTCCGGCCGATCCCCGGAACACGCACGACAAGCTCCCGTTCGTACTGAGGACAGCCCGCACAGACCCGGAGACGTTGCGACGTATGAAAGACGAGCAAGTCGTCGACCTAATCCGTCACACCGACGCCGAGATCTCCAAGCTGCAGGCCCTTCAGCTACGGGCGATCGCGAATCTCAGCGTGCGCCGGAGACGGGCGCCCAGCGCCGCTTCGGAAGTGGCTCTGGCACTCTCCATTACGGAACGCCGCGCCAGCAACATAGTTTCGGCGGCCAACGCGCTGATCGCCCGGCTCCCTCGCATGCTGAACCTCATGGACGACGGCCGGCTCGACCTGTACCGCGCCATGAAGGTCACGGATGCGACGGCATGGCTGTCCAGAGACCACGTACGCCTGGTCGATGCGAAACTCGAAGGTCGCGTTCCGGGACGCAATGCCACCCAGGTTCGCCGAGCCGCGGCCTATGCGGCCGCGCAGGTGGATCCGGAAGGCGCCGCGCAACGCACCGACCGGAGTCTCGTCGAGCGACGGCTGGCCGCGCACCACCAGGACAACGGCGTGACCAGTCTGTCCGTCAACAACGTACCCACCGAGAAGGCGACCGCGGCTTACGCTCGCATCGATCGGGCCGCTCGAGCGTTGAAGACGCCTGAAGAGTCTCGGACGCTGGACCAGCTCCGCGCGGATGTGGCCATGGACCTGCTGCTCAGCGGAACGGGCGGCCCGAACGGTCGCGCCGAGGTGTTCCTTCACGTCGACTTGGCGACCTACCTCGGCATGAACGACTTGCCGGCGGCACTGGCCGGTCGCGGGCCCATCGCTGCGTCAATGGCCCGCCGCATCATCGGCGGCTCCGACACCACGATCCGGCGGGTCCTCACCGATCCGCGCAACGGCCAGGTGATCGAGCTGTCGCCGACGCGGTATCCCTTGGATCCTGCCCACGACGAGTTCATCCGAGTCCGAGACCGTGAGTGCCGACAGCCCGGCTGCACACGTCCAGCCCAGAACTGCGGGGTGGAGCCGACTCGGGCGCGTGGCGAAGCCAAGGAAGCCGCTGACCAGCCGGTCACGTACTGCACGCGGCACCGCAGGCTGAAGAGCCAGCCCGGCTGGGACTACGAAGTCACGCCTGAAGGCACGGTGAACGTCGCAACACCGGCCGGCCGGGTGCACTCGACCGAGCCACCGTCGATTCACTCCGGTCGGCGGCGAGCGAGCCGAAGCCGCAAGAAGTCACGGCAATGAGCGACGGTCAGCGCGTGCCCGAGATCTTCGCGCTGCCCAGGACGATGTCTCCGCCTTCGGCGTCCGGCCGGTAGAGCACGACGACCTGGCCCGGGGCCACCCCTCGCAGCGGTTCGCGCAGCTGCAGCGTCATCGCGTCGGAGTCCACGTCGGCGACCGCGTCGACGATGCCTCCATGGGCCCTGACCTGCACCACGCATTCGGTCGGTTCGGTCAGTGGTTCGCCGCTGGGCCAGATGGCGCGATCGGCCTCGATCACCTTGACGCCGAGCCCCGCGACGGAGCCGACCTTGACGGAGCCCGAGACCGGCTCGAGCGAAAGGACGTATCGAGGACGACCGTCGGGAGCGGGAGCCTCGATCCCAAGACCCTTGCGCTGTCCGACGGTGAATCCGTGCACGCCGGTGTGCCGGCCGAGCACGGCGCCGGTCTCCGCGTCGACGAGCTCACCAGGACGCTGCCCCAGTCTGCCTTCCAAGAACTTCTTGGTGTCGCCGTCCGGGATGAAGCAGATGTCATGGCTGTCAGGCTTGTTGGCGACCGACAGACCGCGTCGCTCAGCTTCCGCCCGTACCTCGGTCTTCCACGAACCACCCAACGGGAACATGGCGTGGCTGAGCTGCTCCGAGGTGAGGGAGGCGAGCACGTAGGACTGGTCCTTGCCGCTGTCCGCGCTGCGGCGCAACTCCGGCACGCCATCCACCACGGAAAGGCGCGCGTAGTGGCCTGTCGCAACCGCGTCGAAGCCGAGCGCCATCGCCTTCTCGAGAAGAGCCTCGAACTTGATCTTCTCGTTGCAGGTGACACACGGATTCGGCGTGCGTCCGGCGGCATACTCGCCGACGAAGGTCTCAACGACCTCCTCGGTGAAGCGCTCCGCGAAATCCCAGATGTAGAAGGGGATTCCGAGGATGTCGGCGGCTCGCCGGGCGTCATGCGAGTCTTCGATCGTGCAGCAGCCGCGCGAGCCGGTCCGCAAGGTGCCCGGTTTGGCCGACAGCGCCAGGTGCACGCCGACGACGTCGTGCCCGGCGTCGACCGCCCGCGCGGCGGCGACCGCCGAGTCCACTCCTCCGCTCATGGCGGCCAAAACCCGCATTGTCTTACACCTCTTGCTTCTGGGTCTGCTTGCGCATTCCAGCCAAACCGGCCTGGCGCGCGCGCGTGACGACGCCGCCGATCTCGGCGGCGACGGCCTCGACGTCCGCGGCGGTGGATGTGTGGCCGAGGGAGAATCGGAGCGAGCCCCGGGCCGCCGCTGGATCGGCGCCCATGGCGAGCAGCACGTGGCTCGGCTGGGCGACTCCGGCCGTGCACGCGGAGCCTGTCGAGCATTCGATGCCCTTGGCGTCGAGCAACATCAGGAGACTGTCGCCGGCGCAGCCGGGGAACGTGAAGTGAGCGTGGCTCGGCAGCCGCTCGCTGTCGCCACCGTTGAGAATGGCGTCGGGCACCTCGCGCTGGACGACTTCGATGAGTCCGTCTCGGAGCTCTTCGACGCGCTTCGCGTACTCGGCTCGGGTCGCGACGCTGGCTCGGACAGCGGCCGCGAATCCGACGATCGCCGGGACATCGAGAGTGCCGGAGCGAACGCTGCGCTCCTGGCCTCCGCCGTGCAGCAACGGCACGCAGGTCACGTCCCGGCCAAGCAGGAGCGCGCCCACGCCGAACGGCCCGCCGAGCTTGTGGCCGGTCAACGTGAGTGCCGCAGCGCCGCTGGCGGCGAAGTCGACCGGTACGGCGCCGACAGCCTGCACCGCGTCGGTGTGGAGCGGGATGCCGAACTCCGCGCAGACGGCTGCCAGGTCGGCGATCGGGTTGATCGTGCCGACCTCGTTGTTGGCCCACATCACCGTCACCAGCGCCACGGCCTCGGGATCGGCGGCGATGGCGGTACGGAGGACGTCCGGCGAGACGCGACCCTGGCTGTCGACTTCCAGCAAGGTGATCTCGGCGCCGCAATGAGCTTCGAGCCATTCGACCGTGTCGAGCACGGCGTGGTGCTCCGCGGCGCCGCACAGGATGCGGCGACGCTGCTCCTGCTCGTCGTGGCGGGCCCAATAGATGCCCTTGAGCGCGAGATTGTCGCTCTCGGTGCCGCCGCCGGTGAAGATCACCTCGGAGGGGCGGGCGCCGAGGGCGTCGGCGATTGCTTCGCGGGCTTCCTCGACCATCCGCCGGGCGCGGCGGCCCGAGGAATGCAGCGCGGAGGCGTTGCCCACGTTGGACAGCGCCTCGGTCATCGCCGCTATGGCTTCGGGCAACATCGGAGTGGTCGCCGCGTGGTCGAGATAGGTCATCGCTCCTTCAGGGTAGTCCGCTCCACCGCGTGACGAAGCCCACCCTGGCCCTCGAAGTGGGCTGTCACACCTTCGACGGCCAGCGTCCGGTCAGCTTGACCCCCAGCAGCGCGAGGGCCACCAGGGCCACTGTGAGCAGGGCCATCGCCGGCGAGGGGTCGAGTACCGAGCCGACCACGCTGAGCAGGACGCCGCCCAGGCCGATGAGCAGCGCCGACCCCACCCAGTCGGCCAGCTGCATCGCCGAAGTGTTGAAGCCTCGCTCGCCCTCGGGTGAGTGGCGGAGCAGCAGGACGGAGATCGCGGGCATCGCAATCCCCATGCCGGCGCCGCCGACCGCGCAGGCCACGAACGCCGGCCAGGCGGGGAACCAGGGCTGGGAGACCAGGCCGAAGCAGACCAACCCGGCCGCGACCAGCCAGAACCCCGTGCGCAGCGATGCCTCCCGGGACCAGTTCAGGTACCGGCCCTGCGCTGCCGACGCCGCGGACCAGCCCAGCGCCGTGATGGTGAGCGGCAGGCCCGCCAGGGCCGGGCTGTAGCCGTGGACCGCGGTCATCGTCAGAGGCAAGTACGCCTCCATCCCGGCGTACGCGCCGGCGATCAGGGCGCGGGACGCAACCACCGTCGGAAGGCCGGGCCGGGACGACAGCGTCCCGGTGGGGAGCAAGGTCCGGAGGGCGTAACCCAAGGCCACGAGACCGGCCGTGCCGTAGACGAGTGCCAGCAGCGACTGGTGCTGGGCCGCCCACGTCAACGCCGCGACGCCCAAGGCCGCGATGATCGCCTGGACGACGCCCGCGCGCCGGCCGCCGGCTGAGGGCAAGTGTGTGGGGAGGCGGCGGATGACCACCACCAGCATCGCCACGCCGACGACCACCAGCGGGACCAGGCCGAGGAAGACCCAGCGCCAGCCGATGCTGACCGTCACCACGCCGGCCAGGGACGGCCCGATCACCGCCGGCAGGACCCAGGCCGCCGCGTTGGCCGCGTAGATCACCGGGCGTTCCTCGTCGGTGAACGTCAACGCGATCAGCAACGACACCGACACCAGCAGCAGCCCCGAGCCGAAGCCCTGCAGCGCGCGGCCGAGGAGGAACGTCGGCATCCCGGTCGCCGTCCCCGCGACGACCAAGCCGGCCGCGAACAACACCGGACCCGCGAGCAGCGCCGGTGCCGGGCCGCGGCGGTCGCCGATCCGGCCCGACAGCACCGTGGCGACCACGCTCGAAATCAGGAAGATCGTGAACGGCCACGAGTACAGCGACAGCCCGTGGAGGTCGGCGACCAGGGTCGGCATCGCCGTCGCGACGCCCATGTTCTCGAACGCGACCAACGTGACCACCAGCAGCAGCGCGATCGTGGTCAGGCGGTGTTCCGGCGTCCACAGCACGCTGCGGCGACGGGGCGTGGAGTCGAGCGTCGAGGCCATGATCAGCAGCTTGCAACATCGAGCCCGCTGGAGGTCAAGCCGATTTCAGGCCATGCGGTGCGCCGCCGGCCCCAGGTGCGAAGTAGGCGCGACGGCCCGCTCGTCCGGCTGGTGAACACTGCTCGTCCGGGTGGTTCGGCCGGAATACCCGGCGAGTTGACCCGTTGGCATGGACATTCGAAGTCTCGACTCGAGGAGCGCAGAGAACCATGCGAGCGATCACTTTCTCCACCTACGGCGGGCCTGACGTCCTGCAGCTGTCCGAGGTCCCGGTGCCGGAGCCCGCCCCGGGACAGGTGCGGCTGGCCGTCCGCGCCGCCGGGATCAACCCGATCGACTGGAAGATCCGCAACGGCTTCATGCAGCAGAACTTCCAGGTCTCCTTCCCGCACATCCCCGGTGCCGAAGTGGCCGGTGTCGTCGACGCCGTCGGCGAGGGCGCGGACTTCGCCGTCGGTGACGAGGTGTTCGGCTGGTCCGAGACCGGTGCCTACGCCGAATACGCGCTGGCGAAGGCGCTCGCGCCCAAGCCCGCCGGACTTTCGTGGGCGGACGCGGCGGCGCTGCCGGTCGCCGGCGAGACCGCGCTTCGCGTTCTCGGGCTGCTCGAGGTCCGCGAAGGCGAGACGCTGCTGATCCACGGCGCCAGCGGCACCGTCGGGCGCTTCGCCGCGCAGGTGGCCATCGCGCAGGGCGTCACCGTCATCGGCACCGCCGGCAGCCGGAACCTCGACGACCTGAAGTCACTCGGCGTCGTGCCGGTGCTGTACGGCGACGGCTGGCAGGAGCGGGTCCGCGAGGCCGCGCCCGGACCGGTGGACGCCGTGTTCGACGCCGCGGGGCACGGGGTCCTGCCCGGGTCGGTCGAGCTGCGGGGCACGAAGGACCGGATCGTCACCATCGCCGACGGGGCCGCCTTCGAACTGGGAATCCCGTTCTCGAGCGGGGGCAAGCAGTCGCGTGAGGTCCTGACCGGGATCGCCGAGTGGGTGACCGACCGCGGGGTCCGGATCGCCCAGGGCAAGAGCTACCCGCTCGAAGATGCGGCCGCCGCGCAGGTCGAAAGCGAGAACGGCCACCCCGGCGGGAAGCTCACGCTCGCCATCGGCTGAACACGAGCAGCCCGAAACCGTCGGACGGGCCTGTTGTCCGAAACACGACGACAGGCCCGCGCACGCCTCCCAACCCGGGCCTGTCGCCGGATCGCGGCGACAGGGCCCGGATCACTTCGCGGGAGGCGAAGCCAGTGGGACCCGCTGGGCGCTCCGGCGCCGCTGCTGGGCCGGGATCTTGACCGTCCCCAGCGCCGAATGCACGGCCGCCTCGGCGAGCGCCGCCAGTTCACGGCGGTCCTCCGCGCGGCCCGGGGCGATCTCCGGGCAGATGTGGACCTCGAGCACCAGCCCGCGCAACGCCGCGACCCGGCGCAGGGACGCGATCAGCGACTCCGGACCGATGAACGCGGGACGGCTCGTCTCACGGCCGTCGGCCAGGCGGTACCGCAGCGCGATCGGGCGGACCGGGACACCGCCGTCGATGGCCGCCTGGAACGTCGCCGTCGTAAAACGACCAGACGCTAGGCCGCACCACGTCGTGCCCTCCGGGGTCACGCTGACCAGCGAGCCCGTCCTGAGCGCGTCGGCCAGCGACGCCATCGTGGCCGGCAGCGTCTTCAGCCGTTCACGGTCGAGGAAGATGCTGCCGCCGCGGCGGACCAGTCCGCCCAGCACCGGCCAGCCCGCGATCTCCTTCTTGGCCAGCGCGCGCATCGGCCGCAGCGCGTTGATCGCGACGATGTCCAGCCACGAGATGTGGTTGTTGACCACCAGCGCACCACGCCCGGCCGGCGTGGTCAGGAAGTCGCCGCCGCCCCGGATGTCCAGGCGGACGCCGAACGCCCGCAGCATGCCGCGGAAGATCAGCCGGACGCGACGCTCGCGACCCCACGACACCAGCAGCAACGGCGCCGACGCCAACGCCGCGAGCACGACGAAAATCGCCGCGGTGACGCGCAGGACGCGTCGCGGGAAACCGACCACCGGGTCGCCGTCGGTCAGGCAACCGTCGCCGCACGGCGACGTCGGCATCCACGCGTGGCTCATACCTGGACCCCGAGGAAGAACTTCAGGTACCGCTCGTCGACGTTGTGCAGGTCCAGCACGACGAAGAAGTCCGCGACGCCGAAGTCGGCGTCGAGCGCGGGCGGTCCGTAGGCCTTGGCGCCGAGCCGGACGTAGCCCTTGATCAGCGGCGGCAGGATCGAGCGGTCGGGACGGTCGACTCCCGACGCGTCCCACGGGATCAGCGGCGAGACGCGCGTGGCCTCGTCCGAGTAGTGCTTGGTGCGCAGGACGTCCCAGACGCCGGCGGCGAAGGAACCGCCGTCCACCAGCGGGACCGACGCGCAGCCGGCGAGGTAGCGGTGGCCGGACAGCAGCATGTAGCGGGCGATCCCGGCCCAGACCAGGCTCACGACGGCGCCGCTGCGGTGGTCCGGGTGCACGCACGACCGGCCGGTTTCGACCAGGGACGGGCGCAGGGCGTCGAGAGCGGTGAGATCGAACTCGCTGTCGGCGTAGAGCTTCCCGGCCTTGGCGGCGCGGTCCGGCGGCAGCATCCGGTAGGTGCCGACGATTTCGCCGGTGTTGTCGTCGCGGACGACGAGGTGGTCGCAGAACTCGTCGAACTCGTCGACGTCGAGGCCGGCGACCGGTGAGTGCAGGCGCGCACCCATCTCCTCGGCGAAAACCCGGTGCCGCAACTTCTGCGCGGCGACCACTTCTTCGTTCGCGTGGGCGACGAGAAGGGAGTACCGGGGAGCGTCCGCGGGGAGGTCGGCACCCGCCTGATCAGTGCTGACGAGGAGCTGTGACGTCGTCATGGTCAAGGTGTACCTGCGCGTTGGAAGCCGCGGAGAGTGCCATCCGATGACCGATTAGTGCACGTTCAGTTAATGGCGGGTTCTCAGGCTTCTCTCAGGTCCCGAAAACGCACGAAGGGCCTTCCGGGAAGTCCCGGAAGGCCCTTCGAACAGGCAATCAGCCCTTGCGCTTCTCGACCGCTTCGGTCAGCTGCGGCGCGACGTTGAACAGGTCGCCCACGATGCCGAAGTCGGCGATCTCGAAGATCGGCGCCTCCGGGTCCTTGTTGACGGCGATGATCGTCTTCGACGTCTGCATGCCGGCGCGGTGCTGGATCGCGCCGGAGATGCCGAGCGCGATGTACAGCTGCGGCGACACGGTCTTGCCGGTCTGGCCCACCTGGAACTGCGCCGGGTAGTAGCCGGAGTCGACAGCGGCACGCGACGCGCCGACAGCCGCGCCGAGCGAGTCGGCCAGCTTCTCGACGACGTCGAACTTCTCCGCCGAGCCGACACCGCGGCCACCGGAGACCACGATCGAGGCCTCGGTCAGCTCCGGACGGTCACCGCCGGTCACCGGCTCGACACCCGTGATCTTGGTGGCCTTCGCCGCGTCGACGGCGGGGATCTCGACGGTCTCTTCGGCCGCCGCGCCCTCGGCCGGCTCGGCCTCGACCGCACCCGGGCGGATGGAGACGACCGGCGCGCCCTTCGCGGACTTGGACTTCACCGAGAACGCGCCACCGAAGATGGACTGATCGATGACGCCGTCGCCGTTGACGCCCACGGCGTCGTAGATCAGGCCGGAGCCCAGGCGCACGGCCAGGCGGGCGGCGACCTCCTTGCCCTCACCGCTGGCGGTGACGAGCACGGCGGCCGGGGACGCCTGCTGCGCGAGCGCGGCGAGGACGTCCACCTTGGGCGTGACCAGGTAGTTCGCGGCGTCGTCGCCTTCCGCGACATAAACCTTGGCGGCGCCGTGCGAAGCCAGCGCCTGCTTCGCCTTGGCGGCGGTCCCGGTCGGGCCGACGACGACGGCCGACGGCTCACCGAGCGCGCGGGCGGCGGTCAGCAGCTCGAGCGTGACCTTCTTGACCTCACCGTCGACGTGGTCGACGAGGACGAGTACTTCAGCCATGTTCTTGTTCCTCCTCGAAGAGCCGTTGTCAGATGAGCTTCTGGCCGACCAGGTACTCGGCGACCTTCGTGCCGCCGTCGCCCTCGTCTTCGACCTTCTCGCCGGCGGTGCGCGGCGGCTTCGGCGCGGATTCGGTCACGGTGGACCACGCGTTGCCGAGGCCGACCTCGCCCGCGTCGACGCCCAGGTCGGCGATGGTGAACGTCTCGACCGGCTTCTTCTTCGCGGCCATGATGCCCTTGAAGGACGGGTAGCGCGGCTCGTTGATCTTCTCGCCGACGCTCACCACCGCGGGCAGGGTCGCCTCGAGGCGGGTGAGGCCGTCTTCGGTCTCGCGGACGGCCTTGATGGTCGTGCCCTCGACCGTGACCTCACGGGCGTAGGTGACCTGCGGCAGGCCGAGCAGCTCGGCGAGGATCGCGGGGACGGCGCCGCCGCGGCCGTCGGAGGACTCGTTGCCGGCGATGATCAGGTCGAAGCCTTCGACCTTCGAGATCGCGGCGGCGAGCACCTTGGCGGTGGCGATCGCGTCGGAGCCGTGCAGGGCCTCGTCGGAGACGTGGATGGCCTTGTCGGCGCCCATGGACAGCGCCTTGCGGATGGCGTCGGTCGCGCGGTCCGGGCCCACCGAGATCACGGTGACCTCGCCCTCGCCGGCTTCCTTGATCTTCAGCGCCTCTTCGACGGCCTTCTCGTTGATCTCGTCGAGCACGGCGTCGGCGGATTCGCGGTCAAGGGTGTGGTCGGACCCGTTGAGCTTCCGCTCCGAGTAGGTGTCCGGTACCTGCTTGACCAGGACGACGATGTTGGTCATGGGTCTGCTTCGACCTCCCGGTTCGTGGCCCGCGGAAGACCACGGGACAGTGCTCTACTGGCCGGTAGATTAGGGCCAATCGGCGCGCAGGACCCGCTGAGGTGACGCCATTCACCTGGATGAGCAATTTAATGGGACCATCGTCCCGGTAATCGACCGGTTACCCCACCTGAACTGCCGTTCGTCCGATCGGACCAACCACGGCCTACTCGCAGTGGGTGTCAGGCATTAACCTCCCCCACCATGCCCGCGCGCATCGCCGTCATCACCGACTCGAGCTCCTGCCTGCCCGACCTCGTCGCGTCCCGCTGGGCCATCGGAGTCGTCCAGATCCAGCTGAACCTGGGTGGTCACTTCGACGACGAAAACCGCTTCGACCGCGGCGACGTGATCGACGCGCTGAGAGCGGGGCAGGTGCTCACCACTTCGCCCCCGGATCCGGGGGCGTTCTTCTGGACGTACCAGGAAGCGGCCGCCTCCGGCGCGACCGCGATCGTCAGCATCCACATCTCCGGCCGCATGTCCGACACCGTCCGCGCGGCCCGGGAGGCCGCCCAGCAGGTCCGCATCCCGGTGCACGTCCTGGACAGCCGCACCACCGGGATGAGCCTGGGCTTCGCCGCGGTGTCCGCGGCCCGGGCGGCCGCGGCGGGCGCGGACGCCGCCCGTGTCATCGAAGCCGCCGAACGCCGGTGCTTCACCAGCACCGAGTTCATCTACGTCGACACGCTGGAGTACCTCCGCCGCGGCGGCCGGATCGGCGCCGCGCAAGCGATGCTCGGTACGGCGTTTTCGATCAAGCCGCTGCTCACGGTCAAGGACGGCGAGGTCGCGCCGCTGGCCCGCGTCGCCGGCACGCGGCGCGCGCTGGCCAAGATGGTCGACCTCGCGGTCAAGAAGTCCGGCGGTTTCCGCGCCGACATCGCCGTGACCCGGTTCGGCGCCAGCGACCACGAGCTCGAGATCGGCCGGCAGATCGAGCGCCGGGTGCCGGCGATGGCCGAGAGCATGGTCGTCGAGGCGAGCACGGTCATCGGCGCGCACCTCGGCCCCGGCGCGCTCGGCATCACGGTGTCGCCGGTGTTCTGACCCGCCGCGCCGGGATCGCCAGCACCAGGAGCGGGACCACGACGCCGAGCCCGGTCATCGCGATGATCAGCACCTGGTCGATGCGCTCGAAGTGCGACACGTGGCCGAGGTGGTAGACGAAGTGCGGCAGGCCGAACAGCAGCCCCGCCACGCCGGCGAGCCGCGCCACGGCTGTGGTGCCGATCACGGCGGCTCCGACCAGCAGCGCGGCGAGCGTCAGGTTGAGGCCGCCGAAGTCGCGGAGGAGGTGCTCGTTGAAGGCGCCATCCATGGAAACCCAGCCGGTGCGAAATCCGGGAAAGTCCTGGTAGAAGCCGGTCGGTGTGACCAGTGGCCAAATTCCGACCACGGCCTCGACCAAGCCGAAGAAGACAAGCAGAACGCGGGTGGTTGTCCGTTGCATGACCACGGAACGAGACGGCCGGGCCGGACGTGACACCCGCTAGGGTCGCGGAGGTGACCACCCCAGCCACCCGGGCCGAGGCGCTGCACCTGACCGGCGAACGGACCGTCCCCGGCATCGCCGAGGAGAACTACTGGTTCCGCCGGCACGAGGCCGCCTACCTCGCGCTGCTCCCCCACTGCGCGGACGCGACGGTGCTCGAAGCCGGCTGCGGCGAGGGCTACGGCGCGAGCCTCCTCGCGACGACGGCCCGCCGGGTGCTCGCGCTGGACTACGACGTCCCGACGACCGAGCACGTCGCCCGCCGCTACCCCGAGGTCTCCGTCGCGCGAGCGAACCTGGCGTTCCTGCCGGTGCGTGACGGCGCGGTCGATGTCGTGGCCAATTTTCAGGTCATCGAGCACCTGTGGGATCAAGCCGGGTTCCTCGCCGAGTGCCGGCGGGTGCTGAAGCCGGGTGGTCGGCTTTTGGTCACGACCCCGAACCGGCTGACTTTCACCCCGGACAGCGACACGCCGCTGAACCCGTTCCACACGCGTGAGCTGGCGCCGGCCGAGCTGGCGGGACTGCTCACCGACGCCGGATTCGACGTCGAATCGCTGCACGGCCTGCACCACGGCTCGGCGGTCCGCGCCCTGGACGAGCGGTACGGCGGCTCGATCATCGACGCCCAGCTCGACGTCGTCATGGGCTCGCTGCCCGGCCAGGCCGTGTGGCCGCCCGCGCTGCTCGCCGATGTCGCCGCGATCGAGGCCACCGGTTTCGCCATCCACGGCGACGACATCGACGCGAGCCTCGACCTGGTCGCCGTGGCGGTGCGCCGATGAACGAAGGCACTTTTTGCCTGGTTTTGCACAGCCACCTGCCGTGGCTGCCGCACCACGGGAGCTGGCCGGTCGGCGAGGAATGGCTCTACCAGGCGTGGGCGCATTCGTACCTGCCGATGGTCGACCTGCTCGAGCGCTTCGCCACCGAAGGCCGCCAAGACGTGCTGACGCTGGGCGTGACGCCGGTGCTCGCCGCGCAGCTCGACGACCCGTACAGCATCCGCGCGTTCCACGACTGGCTCGGCCACTGGCAGCTGCGCGCGCAGCACGCGTCGACGTTGTGGCGCGGCGACCCGACCTTGCGCGAGCTGGCCGCGGCCGAGCACCGGACCGCGGTCCGCGCGGCCGACGAGCTGGGGACGCGCTGGCGGCACGGCTTCTCGCCCATCCTTCGTACTTTGGTCGACAACTCGACGATCGAGCTGCTCGGCGGGCCGCTCGCCCACCCGTTCCAGCCGCTGCTGGACCCGCGGGTGCGCGAGTTCGCGCTGAACGCGGGCCTCGACGACACGGCGTTGCGGATCGGGTCGCGGCCCGCGGGAATTTGGGCGCCCGAGTGCGGCTACGCGCCTGGTATGGAAAACGACTACGCGGCCGCGGGCGTCCGGCGGTTCATGGTCGACGGGCCGTCGCTGCGCGGCGAGACGTGGGCGGCGCGCCCGGTCGGCGACAGCGACGTGGTCGCTTTCGGACGAGACCTCGAGGTCACCTACCGCGTCTGGTCGCCGAAGGCCGGCTACCCCGGCCACTCGGCCTACCGCGACTTCCACACCTGGGCGCACGAGGTCGGGCTCAAGGCGTCGCGCGTCACCGGCAAGACGGTCGAGCCGGCGGACAAGGCGCCGTACGACCCGGCGCTGGCCGCGGACGTGCTGGGGCTGCACGTCAAGGACTTCGTCGACACCGTGGTCACGCGGCTGCGTTCGCTGAAGAAGCACCACGGCCGTGAGGCGCTCGTGGTCGCCGCGTACGACACGGAGCTGTTCGGCCACTGGTGGCACGAAGGGCCGGCGTGGCTTGAGGGCGTGCTGCGCGCGCTGCCCGAGGCCGGCGTCCGGGTGACGACGTTGAAGGGCGCGCTCGACGCCGGGCTCGTCGGCGAGCCGATCGAGCTGCCGGCGTCGTCGTGGGGGTCGGGCAAGGACTGGCGCGTCTGGGACGGCGAGCAGGTCAAAGACATGGTCGACGCCAATACGGCGCTGCAGCGGCGGCTGCTCGACCTCGTTGCCAATTTGCCGACCACGGCCCGCGATACCGTCGCCGACCAGGCCGTGGCCGAGGCGATGCTGGCGCTGGAGAGCGACTGGGCGTTCATGGTCACGAAGGACTCGGCCGCGGACTACGCGCGTCGACGCGCGGCGGTCCACACCGAGCGCTTCGACGCATTGGCCGATTTACTGCGACGCGGCGACCGCGCGCGGGCCGAGCAGCTGGCCGCGACCTACCGCGCCGACGACGGACCGTTCGGGCACCTCGACGCCCGAGCGCTGAAGCACAACTGAAGGGACCTTCATGGGGATCCACGAAATTCCGGTCAAGACCCTCGACGGGCAGGACAGCTCGCTGGGCTCGCTCGCGGGCAAGGCGCTGCTCGTGGTCAACGTCGCGTCGAAGTGCGGCCTGACCCCGCAGTACTCCGGCCTCGAGCGGCTCCAGGAGCGCTTCGGCGGCCAGGGCTTCTCCGTGGTCGGTTTTCCGTGCAACCAGTTCGCGGGCCAGGAACCGGGCAGCGCCGAGGAGATCCAGACGTTCTGCTCGACGACCTACGGCGTCACCTTCCCGCTGTTCGAGAAGATCGACGTCAACGGCGAGGACCGCCACCCGTTGTACGCGGAACTGACCAAGACGGCCGACGCCGAGGGCGAGACCGGCGACGTCCAGTGGAACTTCGAGAAGTTCCTGGTCGGCGCGGACGGCGAGGTCCTCGCCCGGTTCCGGCCGCGGACCGAGCCCGAGGACGAGCGGGTCGTCAAGGCCATCGAGGCCGCTCTGCCCGCGTGAGACGACGGGTGTCGCGCCGGGCCCTGCGCCCGGCGCGGCGCCGTCACAGGCCGAGCTGCTCGCGGCCGACGGCGGTGAGGTCGTCGATCGTGGCGCGGCCGGTCCAGTTCACTTCGTAGTCTTCGGGCGCGAAGTCGCCCGGGCTCGCGCCTGTCAGGAACGCGCGGCCGCACTTCTCGGCGTAGGCCGCGTTCTTCGGGCAATGCGGGCTCGCCGGGATGTACATGACGTTGCCCCAGCGGTCCGGGTTGGTGCCGTCGGCGACCGCGTGGATGACGTCGCCGTGCCACCAGACCGTGTCGCCCGGTTCGATCGCGGGGATCGAGGTCAGCGCCGGCAGCAGGTCGTCGTGGTATTTGTCGTTCACCGGCAACGCCTGACCGTTGGCCGCGCCGCAGAGGTCGTCGTCGGGGATGTCGTCCTGTAGCGCGCGAAGCAGCACGTACGCCATCGCCGACGGGATCGGCACCACGTGCAGCACGCCGTCGCCCTGGTGCATTTCCGACAACGCCGTCCAACCCTGGAAAGTGCGGAAGGCCGAGCACATGACCGTCGACGGGTACTCGTCGACTTCCGTGCGGTAGGCGCCGTCCCACGGGTCGTACTCTTGCCAGTTTCCGGCGAAAACGTGGCGGAAGACCTGCTGGTAGGCGGGCAGCAGCCAGCGTTCGACCGAGCCGGAGTCGGTGTGCGCGGACAGGCCGAGCGACGCCGAGCCGGGCGGCCGGCGCCGGATGCGGTCGGGGTAGGCCGTGTCGCGATCGGGGTCGAACCAGACGCGGCCCTCGGACTCGTGCCGCCAGAAGGAGTTGAGGAACCGCCGGACGGCGACCATGCGCTCGTGCTGGCGGGCTTGGATCTGCGGCTTCGACCAGTAGACCGGGTAGATCTGCGGCTGGCTCGACGCGAGACCGGCGAAGACGTCGTCGGCCGGCCCCTGGTAGGTCCCGGCGAAGTCGTTGTCAGCGAGGTACGCGGCCAGTTCGGCGTCCCAGGTCTCGGCCGTCTCGCGCGCGAAGGTGCCTTTGACGACGGCGCAGCCGCGGCGCCGGACGGCGTCGAGCGTGCGCTGCGGCACGGTCCCGTCGGCGATGTCCCGATAACGGACAACGGGGAAGGCGTCCTGGTCAGCGGCGACGGCGTCGACCTCGCGCCGCATCCGATCGCGGACTCCGGCGAACGCGCCGGCGACGTCGCCGATCCGGGCGCGCAGCTCTTGTTTGGTCCGCGAGACGGCCTCGGACATGTTCGCGGGCAGCTCTGTGGTCGTCATCGGTGTCCCTCGCGATCTTTTGGTTAGGACTCCTTACTAGAATGTCCCGGCTACGGTAACCCCTGTCCGTCTCCCGCCACAAGAGGTGCGATGTCCGACCCCGACCGGCCGCTTCCGCGCCTGGCGATGCTGCGGGCCATGACCGACCGCGCGGTGCTCGACCACGTTTTCGTCCACGGCCGGACCACGCGCGCGGAGTTCGCCGCGACCACCGGGATCTCGAAGCCGACGATCTCCGAGTCGGTCCGACGGCTGGAGACGGCGGGCGCGCTGCGGGCCACCGGCACCGACCAGACGGGTCGCCGTGGTCGTATCGCGACCTTTTACGAGCTGGCGGCCGACGCCGGCCGCGTCGTCGCCGCGGAGGTCAACCAGCAGGGCATCCGCACGGTGACGACCGACCTGACCGGAACGATCCTGGCCACCGGACAGCACGCCCCGGACGACCGGCCGATGACGACCGCGGTCCGGGACACTGTCGCGGCGGCCGGTCAAGCGGGGTCGGGACCGGTGCGGGCGACCGCGGTCTCGGTGGCCAACCCGGTCGACCCGGTCACCCACGAGGTCGTCGAGCTGCCGGGGTCGCCTTTTCCCGAGGGCCGGCTGCGAGCTGGGGAAATCGGGCGTGACGTTTTGTTGGACAACGACGTCAACTTCTCCGCGCTCGCCGAACGACGTGAGGGCGCCGCGCGCGAGGCGAAGAGCTTCGCTTACGTCTATGTCGGCGCCGGGCTCGGCGTCAGTCTCTACGTCGGCGACCAGCTCGTGCGGGGCACGCACGGGCTTGCGGGCGAGATCGGGTACTTGGACAGTTCGGGGTCGACACTCGCGTCAGCGCTCGCCGACCAAGGTTTCGGCAGGTCGAGCGCGCCTTCGCTGGACGTCGACGCAATTTTGACCACGCTCGACCACGCGGCGGGCGACGCCGTGGCCGCCGAACGGCTACGGCTGCTCGGTGCGACGCTCGGACGGGCCGTGGCCGCGATCTGCACGATCGTCGATCCGGACCTGGTGCTGCTGGGCGGCCCGGCGGGGAGCCGTCCCGGGCTGGTGGCCGAAATCCGGCGAACGGTCCACGCGGCGACGCCCGGGCCGGTCCGGGTGGAGGCGGGCTCGGTGACGGACTCGGCCGCCCTGCGCGGCGCGCTGTTGTCGGCACTCGACCACGGACGAGATGCCCTGGTCAGAGCCGTTGCCGAAAGCTGACCAGACCGCCACCTGGGCCGTGCTTGCCCGTCGCGGGAACGACCAGGACGGCTCAGGCCGAGCCGGCGTCGATCACCGATCGGGCGCATTTCGCGACCACCGATGGGTCGGCCTTGACCACCCGGCGGTCGTACGTCAGCAGGCCGTTGACCTCGTTTTCGACATCGGTCGTCTGGGTGTACACCGAGCCGGACAGGCCTCGGTCGGCCACCACTCGCTCCAGCGCGGCGCTCACCTCCGCGTAGCGCTCGGTCAGCCGCTCTCGGGTTGGCGTCATCTCGTACGCGTTCGGCGGGCCGGGCCAGCAGTGGTCGTCCAAAACGAGACCGAGGCCGCCGTACTCGCCGTCGACGATCGCTCGGCCGTCGGTCACCGTCGGCTCGCCCGGGCCTACGTACGTGTGGTCGTCGTAGACATCGCCCGCGCCGGTGTCCGGGCCGGAGAAGCAGCAGTTGACGCCGCTGTTCGCGATCACCAGGCGGGTCGGGTCGAGCTTTTTGACCAGTTCCGCGACACGGGCCGTGTCGTACTCGCCCCAGCCCTCGTTGAACGGCACCCAGCCGACGATCGACGGGACCGCCTTCAGCTGGGTGATCATTTTGATCAATTCAGCTTCGAACAGCTCACGCGCTCGCGGGACGGGGTCCGGCGCGATGCCTGGTGGGCCGTCGAAGGACACCGTCAGCGAGGGCATGTCCTGCCAGACGACCAAGCCCAGCGTGTCGGCCCAGTAGTACCAGCGCGCCGGCTCGACCTTGACGTGTTTGCGGACGAAGTTGAAGCCCAGCTCCTTCGTCTTCTCGAGGTCGAAGCGCAGGGCGGCGTCGGTGGGGGCCGTTGAGATGCCGTCCGGCCAGTAGCCCTGGTCGAGCGGGCCGTGGAGGAACGTCGGCCGGTCGTTGAGCGCGATCCGTGGGCGGCCTTCGGAGTCCGGGCGCAGGCCGATCGTCCGGAGGCCGGTGTAGCTGCCGACCTCGTCCAGAACCGCGCCATGCCGGTCGAGCAGCTGGACGCGCAGCGTGTAGAGGTGCGGGTCGTCGGGGGTCCAGAGGCGTGGTCGGGGAACGTCCACGCGCACCGCTGTCCCCGCCGCGCCCGAGCCGCGAGCGACTTCGCCGTCCGTGGTCGAAACGACGACAACGACCTCCGAGCCGCCGGTGACCTGCGGGAACACCGTCACGCCGGTGAGGTCCGGGGTAAGATCGAGCCGTTCGACTCGGGACCGCGGCACCGGCTCGAGCCACACCGTTTGCCAGATTCCGGACGACGCCGTGTAGCAGATCCCGCCGGGCGCGTTGCGCTGCTTGCCGACCGGGAAGGGCTCGATGTCGGTGCGGTCCTCGGCGCGGACCGTCAGCTCCTGGGGCCCGGACGCCCGTAGGACGTCGGTGATGTCCGCGCCGAAGGCCGTGTAGCCGCCTTCGTGCGTCGCGACGAGCTGGTTGTTGACCCACACCTTCGCCGTCTGGTCGACCGCGCCGAAGTGCAGGAGGATCCGCTGGTCACGCCAGTCCGGCGGAATTTCGACCAGGCGCCGGTACCAGAGGACCTCGTCGCGCCGGCTGATTCCGGACAACGCCGACTCCGGCGGGAACGGGACCAGGATCCGCTCGCCGTAGCCGGACGGTCGTGGTTCGTCCGGCGACGACGGCCAGCCCGCGTACTCCCAGACGCCGTTGAGGTTCAGCCACCGCGGCCGGGTCAGCTGCGGCCGCGGGTACTCGGGCAGGGCGTTGTCCGGACCGACGTCGCCGGTCCACGGGGTGGTCAAGGGCGGGTCGAGCCGGCGCCAGCCGGTGTCCTCCGGTGCAGTCATCCCGGCCGATGGTGGCAGAGATCCGCGAGGGCGCCAGTGAGTCGGATCACATTCATCGACGGACCTGGCCGGTCGGCTGGCACGGGTGCCGCCGAGCCGTCCCGACTCGCGAGTAACCTCTGCCCATGCGTGTGCTGATGCTGTCCTGGGAGTACCCGCCAGTGGCCATCGGTGGCCTGGCGCGGCACGTACACGCGCTCGCCACGCACCTGGCCCGGCAGGGTCACGAGGTCGTCGTCCTCTGCCGGCACGCCGCGGGCACCGACGCCGGGACGCACCCGCGCACCGACCGCGTCGTCGAGGGCGTGCGGATCATCCGGGTCGCCGAGGACCCGATGCACGTGACCTTCGAACGCGACCTCGTCGCCTGGACGCTGGCCATGGGGCACGCCATGATCCGCGCCGCGCACGACCTGCTGCGCAACTGGCAGCCCGATGTCGTCCACGCGCACGACTGGCTGGTCGCGCACCCCGCCATCGCGATCGCCGAGGCCGCGCGGGTGCCGCTGGTCGGCACCATCCACGCGACCGAGGCCGGGCGGCACTCCGGCTGGCTGTCGCACCCGCTGAACCAGCAAGTTCACTCGGTCGAGTGGTGGCTGGCCAACCGGGCCGACGCGCTGATCACCTGCTCGCAGGCCATGCGCCGCGAGGTCGCGCACCTCTTCGAGGTCGAGGCCGAGGACGTCACGGTGATCCACAACGGCATTGAGGAACGCGGCTGGCAGGTGCCGGCGGACGAGATCGCGCACGCCCGTGAGGTCTACAGCCCGGCCGGGGCGCCGCTGTTGCTCTATTTCGGACGACTCGAATGGGAGAAGGGCGTGCAGGACCTGCTCGCCGCCCTCCCCCGCATCCGGCGCCGTCATCCGGGGACCCGCGTGGTCGTCGCCGGAAAAGGACGACACTTCGACGAGCTGGTCGAGCAGTCGCGGAAGCTGCGGGTGCGGCGGGCGGTCGACTTCGTCGGGCACCTCTCCGACCGCGACCTGCGCGCGGCGCTGGCGGCGGCGGACGCGGTCGTGCTGCCCAGCCGGTACGAGCCGTTCGGGATCGTCGCGCTGGAGGCCGCGGCCGCGAAGGCGCCGCTGGTGGCGTCGACGGCGGGCGGGCTCGGCGAGGTCGTCGTGCACGGCGAGACCGGGCTCGCGTTCAGCCCCGGCGATGTCGCGGAATTGGCCAACGCGGTGACGGCCGTGCTGGACGACGCCGACGCGGCGGCCGAGCGGGCGCGGGCGGCGCAGTCCCGGTTGGCCGCCGACTTCGACTGGGGCCGGATCGCCGAGGCGACCGCCGCGGTCTACCGGCGGGCGAAGCCGGGCGAGCCGGTGGAGCTGCCGCGGCCGAAGATCGCGACCGGGAACGCCTTCGAGCCGGTCGCGGCCGGGGTGCCCGAGCTGTAGGTGGTGGTCGCCATCGCGACCACGACGGCGCCGGCCGCGAGCAGCCGGGATTCGCCGTGGTCGATCGGCGGACGAAAGCCCGAACTGTAGGTAGCGGCCCGCTCAGAAGTGGCAGGGCCGGACGCAGTCGGGACGGGCCTCGGTGGACGCGGATACCGTCACCACCGCGCCGAACGAAAACGACAACGCGACGAAAACGACTGCGACGACGGCTCTCAACCTGCTGGTCATGGGGACTCCTCGGGAACGCGGCGCAAGGACGCGCCTGGCAGCGAGCATCCGCGCCGGTTCCCGGGGAAACAATAAGCGGAACTCTACGGGCCGGTACCCATTCGCCTTGCGTGATCGGTCAGCGGGTGCCCGTCAAGACGCGGACCCGGACCTGCTCGCGCAGTGGTCCGAACGGCGACAACGCCTCTCGGACGCGCTCGGTGAACGCCGGCCGCTCCTCGGCCGCCGGCAGCTGCGCCGGGCTCATGGCCGAAAAGACGCCACCGACGATCTCCTCGATGGTCAGCTCCGCGTCGTACGAAATGACCTGAGAATCGACCATGTACCCCGCGGCCGAGAGAGCGGCCGCGTAGCGCGTTTGGCTCGCCGAGTCCGTGCCGCACGTGCGGTGCAGCGGTGTCCCCAAAAACGACGACAGCACCTCCCGCAGCGCCGACGACCACGCCGAGTCCTGGAGCCACAGCGGCTCGCCGTTCGTCACCACCGCGACGCCGCCGCCCGGGCGCAGGAGCGGGCGCGCCGTCGTGAACAGCCGGTCGTGGTCCATCCAGTGCAACGCCTGCGCCACCGTCACCGCGGCCAGCCGGCCCGGGCCGACGACCGGCGTCAACGCCTCGATGTCGGCGGCCGCGCCCAGGAGCCAGCTCACGTTCGACGCCGTCGTCGCCTGGCGGGCCTGGGCGAGCATGTCCGGTTCCGGGTCCATGCCGAGCACCGCGCCCACCCGCGGCGCCAGAACCCGGGTGAGCTGGCCGGTGCCGCAGCCGAGGTCGAGCACGACGTCCTCGCGCGTCAACGCGAACGACGTCGTCAGCGCGTCCGCCACCGCCGGCGGGTAGCCGCGGCGGAACCGCTGGTAGTACTCGCTCACTTCGCCGCCGAACGCCGATTCCGTCATGGCCCCGAGCCTGCCCAAGGTGGCCACCTCCCGGCCCGCGTTTCTGCTCAAGGCGGACTCGAGCGTCACAGTCGGATCTCGACCGGCAACCCCCTGGCCTGCGCAAACGCCTTGTCTACACGAACCGAACTCCGTGAGGTCACCATGAAGATCCTCTCCCTCACCGCCGCGTGCCTGCTCGCGCTCACGCCGGCGGCCGCCGCGCAGACCACGTCACCACCACCGTTGCCCACCTGGCTGAAGTTGTCCGTCTACAGCGGACATCCCGGTGAAAAGGTCTCCCTCACCGTCGCCTGCGATGGTGAGGCGGGCCCGGTCACGACCACAGCGTTGCGCATCACGACACCCCCGGCCCGCAACGCCGAAGGGCACCAGCCGTGGGCGTTGTTCGGCGAAAGCGTCGTCGCCGCTGTCGCGCCCGGCACCTATCCGGTTTCCTTCCGCTGCGCGGGAAAGCCCGTCAGCGTGCGCTTCACGGTCCTGGCGGCGAAGTCCGGCCAGGTGAAGGTCGTCCCGCACGGCGCACCCCGGACCGGGGACGGCTCGGCCGCCTAGAAGACCGGCAGCAGGACGCCGTGCTCGGACTCCGGGCGCGGGCCGAAGATCCGGCGGTCCGAAGACGCGATCGGCACGTCGTTGATGCTCGCCTCGCGCCGCCGCATCAGGCCTTCGTCGCTGAACTCCCACAGCTCGTTGCCGTAGCTGCGGAACCACTGGCCGTCGGCGGTGCGGGACTCGTACTGGAACCGGACGCCGATGCGGTTGCCGCGGAAGCCCCACAGCTCCTTGCGCAACGCGTAGTCGAGCTCGCGCTCCCACTTCGCCGTCAGGAACCTGACGATCTCCGCGCGCCCGACGACGTGCTGGTCGCGATTGCGCCACACCGAATCCTCGGTGTACGCCAGCGAGACGCGCTCCGGGTCGCGGGTGTTCCACGCGTCCTCGGCGGCCTGGACCTTCTGGCGGGCGGTGTCCTCGTCGAACGGCGGGAAAGGCGGACGCGGGCTCATGAGCACTCCTTCGAGACGTGGAGAACGTACGTTCTCCGGTAGTCTAGAGAACGCACATTCTCCGCACCAGAGGCAGGTGACATGACCCCCACGGAGGCGACCGACCGGTTGCTGGAGGCCGCCGAGGAGCTCTTCTACGCCCACGGCGTCCAAGCGGTCGGAATGGACGCCGTCCGCGCGCGCTCGGGTGTCTCGCTCAAACGGCTCTACCAGACCTACCCGGCGAAGACCGACCTGGTCGAGGCCTACCTCCGGCGCCGCGACGAGCGCTGGCGGGCGTCGTTGCGCGAATTCGTCCACGCCCGCGGCGACGACGCGCTCGCCGTGTTCGACTGGCTGCGCGACTGGTTTTCCGAGCCCGGCTTCCGCGGCTGCGCGTTCGTCAACTCCTTCGGCGAGTTCGGCGAGCCGGCGCCCGGCGTCGCGGCCGCGATCCGCGAGCACAAGGAGCAGGTCCGGGCCTACCTGCGTGGTCTCGTTTCCGACGAAACCGTCGCCGACCAGCTGTTCTCACTCGTCGAAGGCGCGACCGTGCTCGCCGCGATCACCGGTGATCCGGCTGAAGCGACGAAGGCCTGCGAAGCAGCGAAGGTGCTCCTGGCTCACTCACAGCAGTAGTCGAGCTGCTCGTCCCAGTCGACGCCGCGGCCGGCCGGGGTGAGGTCGAACAGGTTCCAGACCGGCTCGAGCGTGCCGAGGTGGCGTGGATCCTGGCCGGGTTCGGCCGGCGCGTACAGCAGCTCCGAACCCCAGAAGTGCCGGATGCCGCCGTCCTCGCGCCGGAAGACGTTCACCATCGGGCGCGCGCTGCCGTCTTCGGTCTCGGCGTGGTAATCGCGGCTGAACGTCGTGCCTGCGCAGGAGAACAGCCGGAGCCGACGCCACCCGCGTTCCGCGGCGAAGGTCGTCAGGTGCTCGACCGGCGCCCGGGCGACGACAACGAAGTCCGCGTGCGGCGAGACGTGCTCCACCGCGCCGTCGAGCTGATCGAGCAACGCCGTGCAGGACGGGCACGGACCCTGGTCGAGGGGTAGCTGGGCACTGTCGCCCGATGACGGACCAGGCCGGTCGTCGATCGGGTCCCGGGGGAACATGAAGTGGTAGACGATCACCGTGTCGTTGCCCGGGGAGAACAGCTCCGACAGCCGAACGGCGCCGTCGCCGCCTTGGAAGACGTAGTCCTCCGGCACGAGGCCGCCGGGAGGGAGGGCGCGGCGCTGTTCGGCCACCGCCTCCATCTCGTGGCGCAGCGCGGCTTCCCGGTCCAGCAGACGGTCGCGCGCGGCGCGGTACTCGGGCGTCTCGCCCGGGAAGCTCAGGCTCATCCTCGAAAAGTACAACGAAACTGGCCCGGCGACGGGGAGCCACCGTCACCGGACCAGTTCCGGACCACACCATCCCAACCAGTGTGGTGTCCGAGGACCCCTCGTCAGGTAGAGGTCCTCGGAGCCCCTGCTACCGGGCGTCTGTGAGGTACCGCGCGTAGGCACCCGTGGTGAGGAAGCTCGGCAGCTTCTCACCCAGCGCGGTTTCGGTGAAGATCTCGTAGGCGTCGTCGAGGCGGTTGCCCTCGCCGAGGTCGGCGCGCACCGAGGCCAGCTCGTCGTCCAGGAACTCGACCGCCAGCTCGCGGGTCAGCGCCGTGCCGTCCTCGAGCTTCGTGCCGTTGCGGATCCACTGCCAGACCTGGCACCGCGCGATCTCCGCGGTGGCCGCGTCCTCCATCAGGTTGTGGATCGCCGCGGCGCCGGTGCCGCGCAGCCACGCGTCGACGTAGCGCAGCGCGACGTTGATGTTCGCGCGCACGCCCGCTTCGGTGACTTCGCCGCCGGCGCTCGCCACGTCCAGGAGGTCCTCGGCGGTGACGTGGACGTCTTCACGCAGCTTGCCGAGCTGGTTGGGCCAGCCGCCGAGCACGCCGTCGAAGACCTCGCGGCAGATCGGGACCAGGCCGGGGTGCGCGACCCAGGAGCCGTCGAAACCGTCGTCGGCCTCGCGTTCCTTGTCGGCGCGGACCTTCTCGATCGCCGTCGCGTTGATCTCGGGGTCCTTGCTCGGGATGAACGCGGCCATGCCGCCGATGGCGTGCGCGCCGCGCTGGTGGCAGGTGCTCACCAGCAGTTCGGTGTAGGCCCGCATGAACGGCACGGTCATCGTGACCTGCGCGCGGTCCGGCAGCACGAAGTCGGCGCCGTGCGCGGCGAAGTTCTTGATGAGGCTGAAGATGTAGTCCCAGCGGCCGGCGTTCAGGCCCGCCGCGTGCTCGCGCAGCTCGTAGAGGATCTCGTCCATCTCGAACGCGGCCGTGATCGTCTCGATCAGCACGGTCGCGCGGATCGTGCCGCGCGGGATGCCCAGCTCGCGCTGCGCCATCAGGAAGACGTCGTTCCACAGCCGCGCTTCGAGGTGGTTCTCCAGCTTCGGCAGGTAGAAGTACGGGCCGACGCCGCGGGCGAGCAGCTGGCGCGCGTTGTGGAAGAAGTACAGGCCGAAGTCGACCAGGCTCGCCGACACCGGGCGGCCGTCGATGCGGATGTGCTTCTCCACCAGGTGCCAGCCGCGCGGGCGCGCGACGATCGTCGCCGGGTCGTCGCCGATCGTGTAGCGCTTGCCGGCCTCGGTGGTGAAGTCGATGTTGCGGCGGATGGCGTCGTAGAGGTTGATCTGACCGTCGATGACGTTGTGCCACGTCGGCGACGTCGCGTCCTCGAAGTCCGCCAGCCAGACCTTCGCGCCGGAGTTCAGCGCGTTGACCGTCATCTTGCGGTCGGTCGGGCCGGTGATCTCGACGCGGCGGTCCTCGAGGCCCGGCGCGGTCGGGGCGACGTGCCAAGACTCGTCGTCGCGGATCCGGCGGGTCTCGGGCAGGAAGCCGAGCGGCTTCTCCCCGGACTGCAGTTCCTCGCGCCGCGTGCGGCGGGCGTCGAGCAGCTCGCGCCGGCGGCCGGCGAACGTGTTGTCCAGCTTGGCCAGGAAGTCGAGTGCCGCCGGGGTGAGGATCTCCGCGAACCGGCCCTCGACCGGCCCGGTGACCTCGATGCGGTAGTTCAGCCGATCAACCATGGGGTGCCTCCACGAGCTGTGCAGGGAAGGAGAAGAAGGGAGGGACGCGGCCTGACGACGGGAGGGGGGTGCCGCCGTCAGGCCGCGGCCGGGATCAGTGGAACTGCGCCTCTTCGGTGGAGCCCTTGAGCGCGGTGGTCGAGCTCTCCGGGTTCAGCGCCGTCGCGACGTTGTCGAAGTAGCCGGTGCCGACCTCGCGCTGGTGCTTGGTGGCGGTGTAGCCACGGCTCTCCGAAGCGAACTCGCGCTCCTGCAGGTCGACGTAGGCGGTCATGCCCTCGCGGGCGTAGCCGTGCGCCAGGTCGAACATCGAGTAGTTCAGCGCGTGGAAGCCGGCCAGCGTGATGAACTGGAACTTGTAGCCCATGTGGCCGAGCTCGCGCTGGAACTTCGCGATCGTCGCGTCGTCCAGGTGCTTCTTCCAGTTGAACGACGGCGAGCAGTTGTAGGCCAGCATCTGGTCCGGGAACTTCGCCTTGATCGCCTCGGCGTACTTGCGCGCCACCTCGAGGTCGGGCTCCGAGGTCTCCATCCAGAGCAGGTCGGCGTACTGGGCGTAGGCCAGGCCGCGCTCGATGCAGGGCTCGATGCCGTTGCGGACCTCGTAGAAGCCCTCGGCGGTGCGGCCGCCGGTGAGGAACTGCTGGTCGCGCTCGTCGACGTCGCTGGTCAGCAGCGTCGCGGCCTGCGCGTCGGTGCGGGCGACGACCAGCGTCGGCACGTTCAGCACGTCGGACGCCAGACGCGCGGCGTTCAGCGTGCGCTCGTGCTGCTTGGTCGGGATCAGCACCTTGCCGCCGAGGTGGCCGCACTTCTTCTCGGACGCGAGCTGGTCTTCCCAGTGCACGCCCGCGGCGCCGGCGGCGATCATGCCCTTCATCAGCTCGAACGCGTTGAGCGGGCCACCGAAGCCGGCCTCGGCGTCGGCGACGATCGGGGCGAACCAGTCGATGTCGGTGTTGCCCTCGGCCCAGTTGATCTGGTCGGCGCGGCCCAGCGCGTTGTTGATGCGGCGGACCACGGCCGGCACCGAGTTGGCCGGGTAGAGGCTCTGGTCCGGGTAGGTCTGGCCGGACAGGTTGGCGTCGGCCGCGACCTGCCAGCCGGACAGGTAGATCGCCTGCAGGCCGGCGCGCACCTGCTGGACGGCCTGATTACCGGTCAGCGCACCCAGCGCGTGGATGTAGTCCTCGGTGTGCAGGAGGTTCCACAGCTTCTCCGCGCCGCGGCGGGCCAGGGTGTGCTCCTCGACGACGCTGCCGCGCAGCTTGATCACGTCTTCGGCCGAGTAGGAGCGCTGCACGCCCGCCCAGCGGGGGTCGTTCGCCCACTGCGCCGCCAGCTCCGCGGCCGCCTGCTTGGCCTGTTCCGTCATCGGTTCTCCCGGTGTTGCGAAGTTTGCGATTGCTCGCCTTGCCTGATCCGACCCTCGCATGGCAGGGAAAATCCGGTCCAGCTGTCCAAGTTGCCAATTTGTGCGAAGGGTCCGTAGGCTCTTTGCAAAGGTTGCGAATCAGCCGATTCGCAACTGATCGAAAATTCGCGTTCTTGACCGTTCACGTAACCGTTCAGGACCGGAAACCTTCCGGAGAAGAGGGCACGAATGGAGAAGACTTTCGCCGGAGCGCGGTTGCTGCATCTGCGCGAAAGCCGGGCGATGAGCCAGGCCGACCTCGCTCGTGTGCTGGAGATCTCACCCAGCTACCTCAACCAGATCGAGCACAACTCGCGCCCGCTGACCGTGCCGGTGCTGCTGCGGATCACGCAGGCGTTCGGCGTCGACACCGAGTTCTTCGCGAACAACGACACGTCCCGGCTGGTCGCCGACGTCAAGGAAGCCCTGCTCGACGAGGTCCTCGGCATCGACGTCACGACCAGCGAGCTGAACGAGCTGGCGACGAACCTGCCGGCGATCGCGCAGGCGCTGGTCAAGCTGCACCGCAGCTACCGCAACGCCGTCGAGAGCACGGCCGCGCTGACCACGGAAAACGGCCTGGGCATGCACGGCAGCGCGGCGGCGCCGCTGCCGCACGAGGAGGTCCGGGACTTCTTCTACGAGCGCGAGAACTACGTCGCCGAGCTGGACGAACGCGCCGAGAAGATGGCCGCCGACATCCCGCTGCAGCGCGGTCAGGTGCTCGGCGCGCTGAAAGAACGGCTTTGGCAGCGCTACGGCGTCGAAGTGACCAACGACGGGATCGACGAATCCGCCGGTCAGCAGCACCGCTACGAGCCGGTGACGCGGGTGCTGCGGCTGGCGCCCAGCCTGCGCGTCGGACAGCAGGCGTTTCGCATGGCTTCGCAGATCGCGCTGCTCGAGTACGACGACCTGATCACCGAGCTGGCCGACTCGTGGGCGTTCTCGGGCCCGGCCGCGCGCTCGCTGGCCCGCGTCGGCCTGGCCAACTACTTCGCGGGCGCGCTGATCCTCCCCTACGGACCGTTCCTGGCCACGGCCGAGCGGTTCCGCTACGACATCGAGCGGCTGTGCGACCACTACGGCGTCGGCTTCGAGACCGCGTGCCACCGGCTGTCCACTTTGCAACGTCCGAAGCAGCGCGGGGTGCCGTTCTCGTTCGTGCGGGTGGACCGGGCCGGGAACATGTCGAAGCGGCAGTCCGCGGCCGGCTTCCACTTCTCCCGGGTCGGCGGCGCCTGTCCCCTGTGGAACATCTACGAGGCGTTCACCCAGCCGGGGAAGATCCTGACGCAGATCGCGACGCTGCCCGACGGCAAGAGCTACTTCTGGATCGCGCGCACGGTGTCGCGCAACATCGGCGGGTACGGCAGCCCGGGCAAGACGTTCACCGTCGGCCTCGGCTGCGAACTCCGCCACGCCGGGCGGCTCGTCTACTCGACCGGGCTCGACCTGGACGAGCCGGCCGCCGCGACGCCCATCGGGATGGGCTGCAAAGTCTGCGAACGGCCGGCTTGCTCCCAGCGCGCGTTCCCGACGATCGGCAAGCAGCTCACCGTCGACGAGAACACCAGCACCTTCGTCCCCTACCCGGCGGTGCCTAAGGGCTGAGCACGTGCGTTGTCCACTTCGCTTCGTCCGGGCCGATCAGCGTGATCCGGCTCAGCAGCTCCTGCGACGTGATGCCCGCGGCCTCGGCCTTGTCGACCTTGACGCACGCCCGCAGGCCGTTCTTCGTCACGCAGGCCGGTACGCCGGGACCGTCCGCCCGGCCGCCGGGGAGCGAGACCGTGATCGTCGCCAGCGCGCCGTTCGCCGAGTACTGCAGCACCAGCCGCCACGGGACTCCGTCCTGGCCCGGCCGGCGCGACAGGTAGCCGTCGCCGAGGCGGAACGTGTCCGGCAGGCTCGTGATGCGCAGCGGAAGCGGCACCGGCCGGTTCGCGAACGTGACACCGGCCGCCACCCGCGTCAGGACCCGCGGGAGGTCCGGGACGGCTAGGTAGTACGCGAGCAGCTGGGCCCACCGGCCGTCGGAGGTCCGCCAGCGCAGGTAGGTCTGGCCGTGGTTCAGCGGGTCGTTCGCGTCGTCGGTGATCCAGTAGCCGTCCCGGTCGCCGACCCGGACCGGGATCCGCGTCTGCCTGCCGGCCACGTCCTGTGGGACGGTCGGCTCCTGGTCGGAGACCGACACCCAGATCATCGGGGGCAGGTCGCCGCTTCCGATGGCCAAGGCGGTATCACCGTGTGCGCCGACGGCGTACTCGACGCCCTTGATCTGCTCCGGCAGCCAGCCGAACTTCGCCCTCGCCACCATCGGGTTGTCGGTCGGTGCCGGCGCGAGCGCGGGTGCGGGCGGCGCGGGCTCGGGCAGCACGGCCGGCGGCGCGGGCGGGGCATCGTGCCTGGACACGGCAACCGCCGTGGCACCGCCGGCCGCCACGACGGCAGCACACCCCAGGGCGAGGGCGGTGGTCCGCGCGCGACGACGACGTCCGCCGGCGCGGCGCGCCCGGTCGACGTCGATCCGGAGCGGTGGCGCGGGCGTGTCGGCCAGGTCCTTCAGCATCGTGGCCAGCTCGGAGTCGGTCATGCTCGTCCCTCCCGGATCGGCTCGCGCAGCAGCTCGCGGAGCGTGTCCACGGCCTTCGCGGTCTGGCTCTTGACGGTCCCTTCGGAGCACCCGAGGGCGCGCGCGGTCTCGGCAACCGGCAGGTCGCCGAAGTAACGCAGGACGACGGTCGCCCGCTGGCGCGCGGGCAGCCGGTCCAGCGCGGCCCGCAGGTCCAGCGCCGAGTCGAGGTCCGGGCCCGGCGCCGGTGGTGGGTCGTGGTCGGCGCCGCGCAGGTCCACCCGCTTCCACCACGACGTCCGCTGCTCGGCGAGGTAGGCGTTGACCAGCGTCCGGCGCGCGTAGCCGTCGAGGTTGTCCGCTCGCGCGGCTCGCGACCAGTTCGCGTAGAGCCGGGTGATCGCCGTCTGGACCAGGTCGTCGGCCCGGTGCCAGTCGCCGCAGAGCAGGTACGCGACCTTGCGGAACCAGCCCGACCGTGCGGTCACGTACTCGGTGAAGTCGTTCACCGGCACCCCCTTGTCCTGTTCGTCACCCCTTTGATGCCCCCGGAGGCCCGCGCGGTTGCCCGGTGCGCGCGAGTCGTAGATTCATCGGGGTGCACGACATCGACACGGTGACCGCGGCGACCATCGAAAAGGCCGCCGAGCGGCTGGCCGGGGTGGTGACCCGCACGCCGCTGGAGCCGAGCGCGCGGCTGTCGTCCCGGGTGGACGCCCAGGTCTGGGTGAAGCGCGAGGACCTGCAGACCGTCCGGTCGTACAAGATCCGCGGCGCGTACAACTTCATCGTCCAGCTCGACGAGGCGACCCGCGCGCTCGGCGTCGTCTGCGCGAGTGCCGGGAACCACGCCCAGGGCGTCGCGTACGCGTGTCGTCGGCTGGGCGCCGACGGCCGCGTGTACGTCCCGGGCACCACGCCGCGGCAGAAGCGCGAGCGCATCGCGACGCTCGGCGGCGCGCACATCGAGGTCATCGTCGTCGGCGAGACGTACGAAGACGCCTTCGCCGCGGCCAACGAGGACGCCCAGCGCACCGGCGCGACGCTCGTGCCGGCGTTCGACGACGTCCGGACGGTCGCCGGCCAGGGCACGGTCGCCCTCGAGGTGATCGACCAGCTCGGGTTCGTGCCGGACGTCGTGGTCGTCCCGGTCGGCGGCGGCGGGCTGCTCGCCGGGGTCGGCAGCTGGCTGCGCGAACGGCACCCGGACGTCCGGGTCGTCGGCGTCGAGCCCGCCGGCGCGGCGTGCATGGCGGCCGCGTTGGAGGCGGGACGGCCGGTGCGGCTGCCCGAGCTCGACTCGTTCGTCGACGGCGCCGCGGTGCGCCAGGCCGGCGCGGTCACCTACCCGCTGGTCCGCGAGAGCGGCGCCGAGCTGACGGCGGTCGCCGAGGGCGCGATCTGCACCGAGATGCTCGCGATGTACCAGTCCGACGGGATCATCGCCGAACCCGCGGGTGCGCTCGCCGCGGCGGCGCTCGGCTCGGTGGTCCGGGTGGAGCCGCGGCAGACCGTCGTCGTGGTCGTCTCCGGCGGCAACAACGACGTCAGCCGCTACAGCGAGATCCTCGAACGCTCGCTGATGCACGAAGGGCTGAAGCACTACTTCCTCGTCGGGTTCCCGCAGGAGCCGGGCGCGCTGCGGCGGTTCCTCGAGCAGGTGCTCGGGCCGGAGGACGACATCACGCGCTTCGAGTACGTCAAGCGCACCAACCGCGAGATGGGCCCGGCGCTGGTCGGCATCGAAATCGCCCGGTCGGCCGACCTGCCGGGCCTGCTGGCGCGGATGGACGCGAGCCCGCTGCAGGTGGAGCGGATCGAGCCGGGCAGCCCCCTGTTCCACTTCCTGCTGTGAGCGCGTGGTCCACTAGGCGGATGGTGAAGGTCGACGGGGTCCGCAGTGTCGAGGCGTTGCGCGAAAAGGTCCACGAGGGTGCGGAGCCCGAGTACCTGCTGTTCTACGGGCACACGCCCTCGAAGTCCGGCCGGGTGACGGCGAGCTGCCTGAGCCAGTGGTGGGTCGACCCGTTCGAGGCCGACGGCGTCGAGTACCCGACCGCCGAGCACTACATGATGGCGGGCAAGGCCGAGCTGTTCGGCGACCACGAGAAGGCCGAGCTGATCCGGACCACGCCGGACCCGAAGGCGGCGAAGGTGCTCGGCCGCGAGGTCGCCGGGTTCGACGCGGCGACCTGGGAGCGGCACCGGTTCGACATCGTCGTCGACGGCAACCTGGCCAAGTTCAAGGCCCACCGCGACCTGCGCCGGTTCCTGCTCGGGACCGGCGACGCGGTGCTCGTCGAGGCGTCCAAGAAGGACCTCGTCTGGGGCACCGGCCTCGCGCGCGAGGAGAAGAACGCGACGAAGCCCGACTACTGGCGGGGGCTGAACCTGCTCGGCTTCGCGCTGATGGAGGTCCGCGACCAGCTGCGGGCTCGCTGAGTCAGGTCTGGGCGCCGACGGGACTTAGCTGGCACCTCGCCCACGTGAATCGAGCTGTGGTCGACTTCCGACCAGGGCGTGGTCGATTTTCGGCTACTGCTCAGCCGAGGCCGACGAACATCGTCTGGTGCAGGCCGCGGACGTGCTTCCTCGTCACGCGGGCCGCCGCGTCCGGGTCGCCCGCCGACAGCGCCTTCACCAGCTTCGCGTGGTCGCGGTTCGACTCGCGCAGCTTCTCCATCGGGTACGGCAGGTAGAACCGGTACAGCTCCGCCAGCACCGCCTCGTACTGCGCGACCGCCGCCGCCGGGCCGGGGGCCGCCACCGTCCGGTGGAACTCCGCGTCCAGCTCGTGGAACTCCGCCCAGCCCTTCGCCGTGTCCATGCGCGCGACCAAAGTCCGCAGGTGGGGTAGGTCCGGGGACCGTTTCGCCACCAATTGGACCAAGCCCGACTCCAAGACCAGGCGGTGGTCGATCAGGTCGCGGACCTCGGCCGCCGACTCGCGGTAGGCGCCGACCTCGCGGACTCGCTCCGCCGGTGGGTCCGCGGCCACCGACGTCCCGCCGCCCCGGCCGCGGCGGCGTTCGATCAGGCCGTCGCCGACCAATGACTCCAGGGCCCTGCGCACCGTGATCTCCGCGACGCCGAGGGCTCGCGCGATTTCGGCGTTCGCCGGCAGGCGCTCGCCCGGCTTCAGCAGGCCGAGCTCCACCGCGAGCGCGATGCGCGCGCGGACGGTGTCCAGCGCGGACAGCCGCCGGATGCCGGTCAGGGCCGGGGCGCTCAGGTCTGCCGTCGCCATGAAACGACCGTACCGCACAAACTGCTCATCTTGAGCACTCTTGTTTAAGTGTTCAAGATGGACTATTTTTCGTCCATGCCGCGACCACTGCCGATCGCCCTGGTGCAAGCGCCGCCCCGGCCCGTCGGGGACGGCGGGTTCGCGGGCGAGGTCGAGGCGGTCCTTCGCCGATTTCCGGACACGCGGCTGGCCGCCTTCCCCGAGCTGCACCTCTGCGGCGTCGACGGCGAAGGCGACGAGCGCACCCGTCAACTGCGCGAAGCCGCCCAGCCGTTGCGCGGAAAACGGACCACGGAACTCGCCGAACTGGCCGGCGACCTCGGGATCTGGCTCGCGCCCGGCACCGTTTGCGAAGAAGGCGACCACGGCGAGCTGTTCAACACCGCCCTGGTCTTTTCCCCGCGAGGCGAGCTGGCCGGCTGGTACCGGAAGGTCTTCCCCTGGCGGCCGCACGAGCCGTACGACCCCGGCGACCGCTTCGTCGTCGCCGACCTGGCCGACGCCGGCCGCGTCGGGTTCTCGATCTGCTACGACGCCTGGTTCCCCGAGGTGACCCGCCACCTCGCCTGGATGGGGGCCGAGCTCGTGCTCAACCCCGTCCAGACCACGACGCCCGACCGCGCGCAGGAGCTCGTCCTGGCCCGGGCGAACGCCATCGTCAACCAGGTGTTCGTCGCCAGCGTGAACACGGCCGGACCGTTCGGCATGGGCGACAGCCTGCTCGTCGGGCCCGAGGGCGACGTCCTCGGCGCGTTGCCGGGAAACGACCACGGCGTCCTCGCCCACACCGTCGACCTCGACGAGGTCGCCCGCATCCGCCGCGACGGGACCGCGGGCACCAACCGCGTCTGGGCGCAGTTCACCCCCGCCGACGCTCCCCTGCAGCTGCCGCTCTACCAGGGCCGGATCGACCCGGACCGCTGGAGTCCACGAGAAGGAGACGACCGATGACCACCACGGGCGCGGCCCCGGCCACCCTGCAGCGCCGCCTCGGCCTGCCGGGCGTCGTCCTGTTCGGGCTCGCCTACATGGCTCCGCTGATCGTGCTCGGCACCTTCGGCATCGTCGCGACGACGACCGAGGGCACCGTTCCGTCGGCGTACCTGCTCGCCCTGGTCGCGATGCTGTTCACGGCCGCGAGCTACGGGAAGATGGCCGCCACCCACCCCGTCGCCGGCTCGGCCTACACCTATGTCCGGAAAGCGGTCGACGCGCGCGCCGGGTTCCTCGTCGGGTGGGCCGTGCTGCTCGACTACTTCTTCCTGCCGATGGTGATCTGGCTGATCGGGGGCGCCTACCTGTCGGCCGAGTTCCCGTCCGTGCCCAATTGGATCTGGTTGATCACTTTCATCGCGGTGACGACGATCCTCAACGTCCTCGGCATCAAGATCGCCGAAAAGGCCAACTTCATCCTGATGGCGTTCCAGATCCTGGTCATCGGGTTCTTCGTCGTTCTTTCGGTCAAGCAGGTGCTGCACGTCGGCGGTTCGCTGACCAGCACGCAGCCGTTCTTCCACGCGGGCAGCACGCTGGGCACGATCTCCGGCGGCGCCGCGCTCGCGACGTACTCCTTCCTCGGCTTCGACGCCGTCACGACGTTGACCGAGGAGACGACCGAGCCGCGCCGGACGATCCCCCGCGCCATCCTGCTGACCGCGCTCATCGGCGGCGGCATCTTCATCGTGCTGGCCTACTTCACCCAGCTCGCCCACCCTGGCAGCGCGTTCACCGACGAGTCGTCCGCCGCGTTCGAAATCGCGACGACGATCGGCGGCAACCTCTTCGCGTCGTTCTTCCTCGCCGGCTTGGTGGTCGCGCAGTTCGCGTCGGGGATCGCCGCGCAGGCGAGCGCGTCGCGGCTGATGTTCGCGATGGGCCGCGACGGCGTGCTTCCGCGCGTTTTCGGCAAACTGCAGCCGCGGTTCGCGACGCCGGTGTTCGGCATCGTCCTGACCGGGCTCGTCGGGCTGGTCGCGCTGGCGCTGGACGTCAGCACGTCGACGTCGTTCATCAACTTCGGCGCGTTCACCGCGTTCACGTTCGTCAACGTCAGCGTGCTGGCGACGTGGCTGCGCGACCGGACCGGGAAACGCGCGCTGACCTGGGTGGTCTTCCCGATGATCGGCGCCGTGGTCGATTTGTGGCTACTGGTCAACCTCGACGGCATCGCGCTGGTCTTCGGCCTGGTCTGGCTGGCGATCGGCGTCGTCGTCCTGGCGGCGATCACCCGCGGCTTCCGGCGGCCGCCGCCGGAGATGACGTTCGAGGAGTGACTCAGGGACAGTCGCTCTCGCCGCCGCTGCGCTCGACGCAATGGGTGGGCTCCGGCGGCGGGGGCGGGGCGTGGTGGGTTTGCGCCCACCGCACTGCCACCACCACGGCGACCACCGCGAGGCAGACACCGTAGAACCAGGTCCAGCCCCGCCGCCGAGTGGTCGCAGAAATGACCACGCCCAGGATGGGGATGCCCACGCCGCACCAGGACGCCCAGGCGAAGAAGGCGCTCGCCGCGACGGGGTCGCCGGTCCCCGCCCACAATCCGGACGCCGTCAACGCGCCCTGGAAGAACATCAACGGGACGAAGAGCAGCCACACCACCGCGCCCACCGCGAGCAGGGCGCCGGCGACGACGTCGCCGAAATCGCGCCACACCGTCAGCCGCCCGGGCAGTCGTTGCCGCCGCCGCTGCGCTCGACGCAGTGGCTCGGTCCCGGCGGTGGTGGCGGCGCGTGCCTGACGTGGGCGACCCAGCTCGACGCGGCGACCACCGCCGCCACGGTGAGGCAGATGCCGAAGAACCACGTCCAGCCGCGCCGGCGCGTTGTCGCCGAAACGACCACGCCCACGAGCGGCAGCCCCGCGCCGAGCCAGGACGCCCAGGTCAGGTAGCCGCGGGCGCCGTCGCCGACCTCGCCGAACACCGGGATGCTCGCCAGGAACCCGAGCAGCACCAGGAACGGGACGACGACCAGCAGGCCCACGGCGCACACCGCCACGACGAGCGAAGACCACACGGTCCGAAGATCCCCCACCGGGCCGAGTGTGCCCGGAAAACGCCCGGAAGACCTGAGTAGATCTACTGCTCGAGCGTCTTCTGCAGCGCCTTGTTCGCCTTCCGGGCCATGTCGGCGACGGCTTCGCGACGGGCCGCGTCGGCCGCGTAGTCCTCTTCGCGGTTACGCACGACTCGCGCCGGCGCGCCGACCGCGATCGAGTAGTCCGGGATGTCACCGCGGACGACCGCGTGCGCGCCCAGCACCGAGCCGCGGCCGATGCGCGTGCCCTTCAGGACGCTGACCTTCGTGCCCAGCCACGTGTCCGGCCCGATGCGGACCGGCGACTTCACGATGCCCTGGTCCTTGATCGGGACGTGGATGTCCGAAATGACGTGGTCGAAGTCACAGATGTACACCCAGTCGGCGACCAGGGTGGCCGCGCCGAGCTCGATGTCGAGGTAGCAGTTGATGACGTTCTGGCGGCCGAACACCGACTTGTCGCCGATCCGCAGCGAACCCTCGTGGCAGCGGATCGCGTTGCCGTCGCCGATGTGGACCCAGCGGCCGATCTCCAGCCGCCCGTAGCCCGGGCGGCAGTGGATCTCGACGTCCTTCCCGAGGAACAGCATCCCGCGCAGGATGATGTGCGGGTTGGCGAGCCGGAACTTGAGCAGCCGGTAGTACCGGACCAGGTACCAGGGCGTGTACGCGCGGTTGCGCAGCACCCAGCGCAGCGAGTCGGCGGTCAGGAACTTCGCCTGCCGCGGGTCCTGCCGCGCGCGGCGCCAGGCCCGCACCCGCGACAGTGCCGGCGCACCCCACATCGACGTCATGCCCGTGACCGTAACCTGTGTACGGGACGGGTTCACGGGCAAGGGGAGCTGGATGGGCACGAAGCTGATCATCGACACCGACCCGGGCGTCGACGACGCGCTGGCGATCGCGCTGGCGGCGCTGTCCCCGGACGTCGACCTGCTCGGCGTGACGTCGGTTTTCGGCAACGTCCCCCTCGACCGCACGACGTCGAACGCCCGCCGTTTGCTGGAGCTGTTCGGCCGCACCGACGTGCCGGTCGCCGCCGGAGCGAGCCGGCCGCTGGTCTATTCGAAGCCACGTGACGCCAAGGAGGTCCACGGCGGCGACGGCCTCTCGGGCCACTCCTACACGCTGCCCGAGGCGACCCGGCCCGTCGAAGAACGCGACGCCGTCCGCCTGATGGTGGACCTCCTGGAAGCGTCGGACGAGCCGGTGACCATCGCCCCGATCGGGCCGCTGACGAACATCGCCGCCCTGTTCGCGGCCCACCCGGGCGCGGCGGCGAAGATCGCGCGGCTGGTGATCATGGGCGGCGGCGTGACGTTCGGCAACAGCACCACCGCCGCCGAGTTCAACATCTGGAGCGACCCCGAGTCGGCCCGCCGGGTGCTGGTCGAGGAGGACGTCCCGGTCGTGCTCGTGCCGCTCGACCTCACGCACCGCTGCGCCGTCGACGGCGAGTGGCTGGCCAAGCTCGCGGCGTCGGGGCCGGTCGGCGCCACCCTCGAAGGCCTCACCTCGACCTACCGGCAGCACTACACGCGTGTGTTCGGCGAAGACCGGATGGTCATGCACGACGCCGTCGCCGTCGCCGAGGCCATCTCGCCCGGAATCCTGCACACCGAGACCTACCGCGTCGACGTCGACTGCGGGCTGGGGCCGGCGCGCGGGCAGACGCTCGTCGACCGGCGGAAGCTCGGCGAGGACGATCCGCAGTTCAGTCCCGGCCGCCCGATCGAGGTCGCGATGGACACCGACCTCGACGGCCTGCGCACCTTCGTCCTCGACCGGCTGACCGGGGCCGCGAGGTGAGCGAAGAGCCCGAGATCGTGCCGGAAGACGCGCCGGCGAAAGAGCCGCGCCGCCGGAGAGCCGCCGTCGTGGTGGCCGCGGTGGTCGTGGTCGCCGCCGCGCTCGTGGTCGGCGTCCAGTTCGCGCCGAAGCAGCAGGAGACGACGAACGCCGCCGCGACGGTGACGTCGGCGCCGACGTCGTCTGTCCCGAAAACGACCACGCCCCCGCAGCCGTCGACGCCGCCGAAGGTGCCCGAAGCGAGCGAGTTCGACGCCTGGGCGTCCAAGACCAGCCAGTGGCTCGACGTCCCGCTGCGCGCGATGGTCGGCTACGCGAAGGCGACGACGAAAATCGGCAAGGACATCCCCGGCTGCCACCTCTCGTGGGTGACGCTCGCCGCGGTCGGAAAAGTGACCACGGACCACGGCCGGGCCCGCGGCGGGCAGATCGGCACCACCGGCGTGCTCGACAAGCCCCTCGGCACGATCGAGGTGCGCGACTTCTACAACAAGGTCGTCTCGACGGCGAACGCCGCCGGCCCGATGCAGCTCTCCCCCGCGCTCTGGGGGAAGTACCAGGCGAGCTACGCGGGCGGGAAGCCCGATGTCCAGAACATCGACGACGCCGCGCTGACCACCGGCCGCGCGCTGTGCGACGGCGGGACCGACCTGTCGCAGGGCCAGCCGTGGTGGGACGCGGTCGCGAAGCTGCAGTCGGCCCCGCTGTTCCTGCACCGGACGCTGGCGACGGTCAACGTCTACGGCACGGTCGGCCAGGGCTCGGCGGCGCCGAACCCGGCGGTGCTGAGCGCGGTCAACTTCGCCATCGACAAGATCGGCCTCCCCTACATCTGGGGCGGCAACGGCACCGGCGGCAACGACCCGGGCTTCGACTGCTCCGGCCTGACGACGGCGGCGTACGGCAGCGCCGGCGTCAAGCTGATGCGCACGGCCGACACGCAGTTCCGGAGCGTCCCGCACGTGACCGATCCGCAGCTCGGCGACCTGATCTTCTACGGCGAGCCGGCGACGAAGATCCACCACGTCGGGCTCTACATCGGCAACCAGCAGATGATCGACGCGCCGCAGACCGGCCAAGCGGTGCAGGTCCACTCCTACCGCCGGGACGGCGACGACTACGCCGGAGCGGGCCGCCCGACCGCCTGAAAAGTTTCTCCGGCGGCGATGTCGAGAACGCGCGATCGGCTGCGTCCCCGGTGCGAACGCGGCCAAGATGGGCCGCACGCGCACCGAGGAGAACGACGATGGCCAAGTACCTGCTGCTGAAGCACTACCGAGGCGCCCCGGCTTCGGTCAACGACGCACCCATGGACCAGTGGACGCCGGAGGAGATCTCGGCGCACGTGAAGTACATGGAGGACTTCGGGAAGCGGCTCGAGGAGACCGGCGAGTTCGTCGAGCACCGCGCGTTGGCCCCCGAGGGGACGTTCGTCCGGTTCGACGGCGAGGGGCGCCCGCCGGTCACCGACGGCCCGTTCGCCGAGACGAAGGACCTCATCGCGGGCTGGACGATCATCGACGTCGACAGCTACGAGCGCGCCCTCGAGCTGGCCGCGGAGCTGTCGGCCGCCCCAGGCAAGGGCGGCGAGCCAGTCGGCGAATGGCTCGAACTGCGGCCGTTCTGGGGCCCGGCGACCACCATCACGGAGTGACGTCATGCACCAGAGCGCCATCGACGAGGTCCTGAACCGCCCGCTCAGCCGGGAGCTGCTGGCCCGCGACCTGACCCGGCTCGCCTACACCGCCCTCGACGGCACCCCGCGGTCGATCCCGATCGCGTTCACCTGGAACGGCTCGCGGCTCGTGCTGTGCACGTCGAAGAACGCGCCGAAGCTGCCGGCGCTACGCCGCAACCCGGCGGTCGCCCTGACGATCGACACCGAGGTGCACCCGCCGAAGATCCTGCTGATCCGCGGCACGGTCGAGCTGGACGTCGTCGACGGCATCCCGGACGAATACCTGCAGTTCAACGGCACCTACGAGATGACGCCCGAGCAGCGGGTGGAGTGGGAGGCGGGCGTGCGGTCGCTCTACGACGGCATGGTCCGGATCGTGGTCACACCCACCTGGGCGAAGCTGATCGACTTCGAGACGACGCTGCCCTCGGCCGTCGAAGAGCTCATCCGGCGGCGCGACGAGCGTCAGACCGTCTGAGAGGGGGAACGATGGGGAACTTTCCACGGCTCCGGCCGGAAGGCGACATGACGGTCGAAGGCCCCGTGGTCGACCTCATCAACGGGCTCGACGGGGTCCGCTCGGACAGCTTCCGGTTCTGCAACTTGCGCGGGCCGGCGGGGATCATCGTCGAGCTGGCCGAAAAGGTGGGGTGAGCGTGGACGAGGTCCTGCTCCGCAGCCTGACGCCGCACGTGCTCGGGATCGTCGTCCGGCGCGGGGCTGACTTCGCCTCGGCCGAGGACGCCGTGCAGGAGGCGCTGATCGAAGCGTTGCGCGTCTGGCCGGACGACCCGCCGCGCGACCCGAAGGGCTGGCTGGTCACCGCGGCGTGGCGCAAGTTCCTCGACGCGGCCCGGTCGGACAGCGCGCGGCGACGGCGCGAAGACGTCGTCGACGTCGAGCCGGCGCCCGGCCCCGCGTCCACAGTGGACGACACGCTCCAGCTGTACTTCCTGTGCGCGCACCCATCGTTGACGCCGTCTTCGGCGGTCGCGTTGACGCTGCGCGCGGTCGGCGGGCTGACCACCCGCCAGATCGCGCAGGCGTATTTGGTCCCCGAAGCGACCATGGCCCAGCGGATCAGCCGGGCGAAGCGCACGGTCGGGACCGTGCGGTTCGACCAGCCCGGCGACGTCGCGACCGTGCTGCGGGTGCTCTACCTCGTCTTCAACGAGGGCTACTCCGGCGACGTCGACTTGGCCGCCGAGGCCATCCGGCTGACCCGGCAGCTCGCGGCCGCGATCGACCACCCCGAGGTCGCGGGCCTGCTCGCGCTCATGCTGCTGCACCACGCGCGGCGCGCGGGCCGGACCGCGGCGGACGGCAGCCTGGTGCCGCTCGCCGAGCAGGACCGCGGCCGCTGGGACACCGCGGCGATCGCGGAGGGCGTCGCGATCCTGCAGGCGGCGCTCGCGCGCGACCGGCTGGGCGAGTTCCAGGCCCAGGCGGCCATCGCGGCCCTGCACGCCGACGCGCCCACGGCCGGCGAGACCGACTGGGTACAGATCGTCGAGTGGTACGACGAGCTCGCGAAGCTGACCGGCAGCCCGGTCGTCCGGCTGAACCGTGCGGTGGCGGTCGGTGAGGCCGACGGCGCCCGCGCGGGGCTCGCCGCCCTCGCGGAAGTGGACGACACGCTGCCCCGGCACGCGGCGGTGGCGGCCTACCTCCACGAGCGCGACGGCGACCTGGTGACCGCGGCGCGGCTGTACTCGGAGGCGGCCGCGAAGGCGCCGAACCTGGCCGAGCGCGACCACCTGACCCGGCAGGCCGCGCGGCTCAACACCCACCTGCGCGGCTGACGCGCCTCGGATCCGCGAGCCGCACCCGCGACACCGCCTGGGCGGCTCAGCCGAGGTGGTCGTTTTCCCCGCTCACCCAGGCGATGTACCGCTCGGCCGAGCGGCGGACCGCGCCCTTCGCGTCGCCCCGGATCGTTCCGCCCAGCAGGCCGTAGAGGCGGTCGAACTCGTACGGCTCCAGCCGGTCCACGATCCGGCGCACCAGGCCCGCCGACAGCGGGATCTTGTTGGGGTAGCTGCGCATGAACGTCACCCAGCCGGCCGCCGCCACCGGGACCATCGTGTCGCCGGCCAGCAGGACGCCGCCGGTTTCGTTGGCGACGTGGGCCACCGCGGCGCCGGGGAAGTGCCCGCCCGCCTCGATCAGCGTCACGCCGGGCAGGACCCGCTCGGTGCCGGACCACTCGCGCAGCACCGGGTCCTCGCGCCGCACCCACCGCCGGTCCGCCGCGTGCACCAGCACCGGGACGCCGCCGAGCCGGTGGCTCCAGCTGACCTGGGAGCCGTACATGTGCGGGTGGCTGGCCACGATCACCGCGGCCCCGCACAGCTCCTCGAGCTTGGTGGCGAGCGCCGCGTCGAGGTGGTTCGGCGGGTCCCAGAGCAGGTTGCCCCCGGGCGTCCGCACCAAGTGCGTCCACTGGCCGATGCCGGAGGGTGGTTCCCGGTTGAACCGGTGCAGCCCCGGTTCCAGCTCTTCGTGCACCATTTCGCGGGTGCCGGCCGAGATGTCCTCGAGAGTCGTCCACACTTGGCCCGAAGGGGGCACCCACTGGCGGTCGTCGGCGCAGATGACGCAGTCGCCGGCCGGGGGCCGTTCGGTGTCGGGGTGCTCGACCCCGCAGGTTCCGCAGATCCAGATCGTCACGGCGCCAGTGTCGAATCTCCAGCAGGGTCGAGGTCAAGGAACGGCTCCAGCAGCTCGAGCAGGGCGTCCGGCCGGTCGAGCGGGATGATGTGGCCGCACTCCTCGACGAGGTGGGTCACGAGGTCGTCGGCGACGGGCCGCAGCTGGCGGGCGAGCGCGTCGCCGACCGGGTGGGCGCCGACCGCCATCGTGGGCACGGTCAGCCTTCCTGCCGCGACAGCGTCCGCGATCTGCCCGGCGCTGACCGGCATCGCGCGGTAGTGGGCGAACGCGGCACGCAAGGCGTCGCGCCCGGTGTACGCGGCGACGAAGTGGTCGCGGATCTCGCGCGGCACCCCGCGGGCCCGTGTGCCCGCGTCGAGGAACCAGTCGACGTACTCGGCTTCGTGTCCGATCAGGACGGTCTCGGCGAGTTCCGGGACGGCGTGGAACCCGAACCACCACGGCGGCCCGCCCGCGAGGAAGTCCTCGGCGCCCGGGAGGCGGCCCAGCAGCGACTCCATCAGGACGAGCCGGCGGACGCGCCCGGGACGTCGCATGGCCAGGAGGAACGCGGGCGGCGCGCCGGCGTCGATGCCGACGACGGTCGCCGCCGGCTCGCCCAGCGCGTCGAGGAGCGCTTCGGCGTCGGCGGCGAGGGTGCTCGCGTCGTAGCCGCCCGGCGGGCGTTCCGACTCGCCGAGCCCGCGCAGGTCGGGCGCGATGACGCGGTGGCGCCGCGCCAGCCGCGGGACGACCTCGGTCCAGAGCCGCCGGGTGTGCGGGAAGCCGTGCAGCAGCAGGACGGCCGGCCCCTCCCCCGTGACCGCGACGCCGACTTCGATGCCGTTGACCCGCAGCATGTCTCTCCCAGGGCAGTTACCATTGGTTACCAGAAAACCGTAGGTAACTTGACGTCGTCGGCCAAGACGGCACTTCCCCGACAGGTGGTGAGCTCCAGGTGACCCCCTCCCCGCGCGGCGACCTGTTCGACCCGGCCTGCCCGACGCGCCGGCTGCTCGACCGGATCGGCACGAAGTGGACGTCGATGGTGGTCAAGGTGCTGGCCGAGGCGGACCCGCGCGAGGTGCGGTTCGCCGAGCTGCAACGGCGGATGCCGGGGGTTTCGCAGAAGATGCTGTCGGTGACGTTGCGCTCGCTGACGAGCGACGGCCTGGTCGCCCGCCGCGTCGAGCCGACCGTGCCGCCGAAGGTCCACTACCGGCTCACGGACCTGGGCCGCTCGCTGGAGATTCCCCTGGCGGCGCTGCGGAACTGGGCCGAGGAGAACATGGCGGCGATCGACCGGGCCAACGCGGCGGACTGACCGTCAGGCCGGGCCGGCGAGGCCGATCACGTTGCCCTCCGGGTCGGTGAAGTGGGCGACCACCAGGTCGCGCCCGGGCGCGCGGTCCGGCCCCATCCGGCGGGTACCGCCGAGGCGTTCGGCTTCGGCCAGCGCGGCCGCGACGTCCGGGACGCCCACGTAGAACACGACGTGGCTCTCGTACCCCGCGCCGCCGCCGACGCCGCCCGGGATGCTGTCCGTTTCGACGAAGCCGTAGTTGCCCGCCTCCGACACCTGGGCCGACACCGGCCCCGACGTGTCGTACTCCCAGCCGAACAGCTCGCCGTAGTACTCGCGCAGCCGCGCCGGGTCGGTTCCGATGATCTCGAAGTGCACGACCGGATTTCCCATGGCGGCCACCGTACGCCGTCATAGTTGTTAAAAACAACCACCAAGTTGTAGATTAGGACCATGCCGACGAGCCGGAGCTACGGAGACGCCTGCACGATCGCCCGCGCGCTGGACGTCGTCGGGGAACGCTGGGCGCTGCTCGTCGTGCGCGAGCTGCTGCTGGGGCCGCAGCGGTTCTCCGACGTCCGCCGCGCGCTGCCGGGCGCCAGCGCGAACCTGGTCACCGACCGGCTCCGCGAGCTGGAGGGCCACGGCGTCGTCGCACGCCGGAAGCTGCCTCCCCCGGCGGCCTCGACGGTCTACGAGCTGACCGAGTGGGGCCGTGAGCTGGAGCCGGTCGTGCTGGCGCTGGGCACGTGGGGCTCCCGGCTCTCCTTGTCCCCGGCAGCGCACCTGGGCACGACGTCCGTGCTGCTGTTCCTCCGCGGCTTCGCCCGTCCGCGCTCGACCGCGTGCCACCGCGTCGAACTGGACAGTCGCGTGTGGACGGTCCGCACCGAGCCGGGCCGGCTGACGGTCGAGCCGGGCGAGCCCGGCGCTCCGGACGCGACGATCCGGACCGACCCGCCGACGTTGAACGCGCTGCTCGAATTCCCGTCCGACCTGGACGCGGCGATCGCCGACGGCCGGGTGACGGTCGACGGCGACCGCAAGGCCGTCCGGCGCCTGCTGAGCGAAACGCTCAGCGCGTGAGCACGCCTTCCCGGACCCGCAGCGACGGCGCCAGGAACAGGATCGCGAACGTCACCACGACCGCCGACGACAACGCCCAGTGCAGCCCGATCCGCGTCGCCAGCGCGCCCACCAGCACCGGTTCGACCAGGAACCCCAGGTAGCCGCACGCGGCGACCGCCGCCACCGCCCGGCCCGGCGCGTCCGCCTGCTTGTGGCTCGCCACGCTCCACGCGATCGGCACGATCCCGGCCACGCCCAGCCCGACGATCGCGAAGCCGGCGATCCCGGCGACCGGCCACGGCGCCGCGAGGACCACGGCGAACCCCAGCACCGCGACCGTGGTCGCCACGCGGACGAACCGCACCGCACCCGCGCGCGCCACGATCCGGTCGGCGACCAGGCGCACCGCGATCATCGTCCCGGAGAAGGCGAAGTAGCCCAGGGAGGCGAGCGCGGGCGTCGCGCCGGTGACGTCCGCCAGGTAGACCGCGCTCCAGCTGTTGACCGCGCCCTCGGCGACGAACCCGCAGAACGCGATCACCCCCAGCGGCACCAGCGCCCGGCTCGGCCACGCGAACGCCGTCTCGCCCTGCCCGCGGTCGGCCCCGGTCAGGAACAGTGCCCGACCCCACAGCGCGAAGGCCAGCAGCACCGCGCCGGCCACCGGGAAGTGCGCCGAGACCGGGACGTGCAGGGCTTCCATCAGCGCGTCGACGCCGGAGCCCGCGAGGCCGCCGATGTTCCAGAACGCGTGGAAGCCGGCGAAGATCGGCCGGCCGTAACCGTCCTCGACGCGGGCCGCGTGGGCGTTCATCGCGACGTCGAGCAGGCTGTTGCCCACGCCGAGCACGACCAGCGCGGCCACGAACACCGGTGCCGACCACGCGAACGCCACCAGCGGCAGCCCGCCGCACAGCACGACCGCGCCGAGCACGACCGCCGCGCGGCTGCCGATCCGGGTGAGCAGCGCCCCCGCGCCCAGCAGCGCGATCACCGATCCGAAGGCGAGGCCGAACAGGCCCGTGGCAAGCTGGCCCGTGGTCAGGCCCAGCTGTTCCTGGACCGCCGGCACCCTCGCCAGCCAGGTCGCGAACGCCGCCCCGCAGACGGCGAAGACGACCGAGACTCCCAGGCGCGCGCGTTTCAGATCCCCCGTCACGTTCCGCGATTATCCTGATCTTGGGAAAAATCGGCTAAGTGTGTAGAGACCGCGGGCCGGACTCCGTCCTTTCCCGTGAACGCGCCACCGGGGCGCGGGAAGGAGCCGATCATGGCGAAGTACATGCTGCTGATGAGCTACACCGCCGGTGCCGGGTGCGACCTGCCGATGGGCGAATGGCCGCCGGAGGACATCCGGGCGCACATCGACTTCCAGCACGCGCTCGACGCCGAACTGCGCGACAAGGGCGAGCTCGTCGACGCACAGGGCCTGGCCGGGCCCGACCTGGCGAAGACGGTCGTGTCCGACGGCCGGACCAGCCCCGTGGTCACCGACGGGCCGTACCCGGAGGGCAAGGAGCTGCTGGCCGGCTACTGGGTCGTCGACGTCGAGAGCGAGGAGCGCGCGCTGGAGATCGCCGCGAAGGCGTCGGCCGCGCCCGGGCCGGGTGGCGTGCCGATCCAGCAGCCGATCGAGGTCCGCCAGGTGATGAGCGCGCCCGCCTGATGGCCGCCGACGTGGTCGAGGACCTGCTGCGGACGCTCGCGCCGCAGGTCCTCGGCGTCGTCGCGCGGCGCTTTCGCGACTTCGACGCCGCGGAGGACGCCGTGCAGGAGGCGCTGCTCGCGGCCGCGCGGCACTGGCCGTCCGACGGCCTGCCGGACAACCCGCGCGGGTGGCTGATCCAGGCCGCCGTGAACCGGCTGACCGACCAGCTCCGCAGCGACCAGGCCCGTCGCCGCCGGGAGGACGCGGCGGCGCTGGAACCACCGCCGGCCGATGTCCCGGATCGCGACGACACCCTCGTCCTGCTGTTCCTGTGCTGCCACCCGGCGCTGACGCCGGCGTCGGCGATCGCGCTGACGCTGCGCGCGGTCGGCGGCCTGACCACGGCCGAGATCGCGGGGGCGTTCCTGGTCCCGGAAGCGACGATGGCCCAGCGGATCACCCGGGCGAAGGCGCGGATCAAGGCGTCGGACGTCCCGTTCCGGCTGCCCGCCGCAGACGAGCGCGACGCCCGGCTCCGGTCCGTGCTGCACGTGCTCTACCTGGTGTTCAACGAGGGCTACACGAGCAGCGCGGGCGGGCGGCTGCACCGGACCGAGCTGTCCGGCGAGGCGATTCGGCTGACGCGGCTGCTGCACGCGATGCTGCCGGACGACGGCGAGGTCACCGGGCTACTGGCGCTGATGCTGCTCACGGACGCGCGGCGCCCGGCGCGGACCGGGCCGTCCGGCGAGCTGGTGCCGCTGGCCGAGCAGGACCGCGCGAAGTGGGACCGCGCGCAGATCCGGGAGGGCGTCGCGCTGGTCACCGAGGCGCTCGCGCTCGGCGACGCGGGCGAGTACCGGCTGCAGGCCGCGATCGCCGCCGCGCACGACATCGCGCCGCGCGTCGAGGACACCGACTGGGGCCGCATCCTGGGCACCTACCGGCTGCTGGAGCGCCTGACGGACAACCCGGTGGTGACGCTCAACCGCGCGATCGCGACGGCGATGGTGCACGGGCCGGCCGCCGGGCTCGCGCTGCTGGAGACGCTGGAGCTGACCGGGCACCGGCTCGACGCCGTCCGCGCGCACCTGCACGAGCTGGCCGGGGACGTCGACGCCGCCGTCCGGCACTACGACGCCGCGGCCGCGCGGACGACGAACACCCCCGAGCAGCGGTACCTGCTGACGCGGGCCGCGCGGTTGCGGGAGACCTCCCGGTCCTGATCGCGACCGGCTTGACGGGCGCCGTATAGTCGGATCCGAGTAATAGGGAGCGACTAGTGCCGCCACGCAAGATCCGCAACACGCTCGCGCTGGCCCTGCTGGGCCTGCTGCTGGAACGCCCGATGCACCCGTACGAAATGGCGTCCACGCTGCGCGAGCGCTACAAGGACAGCAGCTTCAAGATCAACCCGGGTTCGCTCTACGACACCGTGGAGTCGCTGGCGAAGCACCGCTGGATCGAACCCGTCGAGACGGTGCGGGAGGGCAACCGGCCCGAGCGGACCGTCTACGCGCACACCGAGCTCGGCCGCCAGGAGTTCGTCGCCTGGCTGGATGAACTGGTCCGCGAGCCCGTCACGGAGTACCCGAAGTTCGTCGCGGCGGTCAGCTACCTCGGCGCGCTCGGCCCGGAACGCGCGGCCGACGCGCTGGAGGAACGCGCCCGCCACCTCGCCGCCCGCATCGACGGCGCGAACACCGCCCTCGACGAGACCGTCGGGAAGGGCGCGCCGCGGCTGTTCATGATCGAGGTCGAGTTCGTCCGGCACGCGTGGCAGGCGGAGCTCGACTGGGCCCGCGCCACCGCCGCGGAAATCCGCTCCGGCTCGCTGCCGTGGCCCGACCACTTCTGAGGGGAACACGATGCTGGAAACCGACGTCCTCGTCGCCGGAGCCGGGCCCGCGGGCCTGCTGCTCGCCGCGGAGCTCGCGCTGGCGGGCGTGCGCGCCACGATCGTCGAACGCCATCCCGAGCGGCCGCCGTACTGCCGCGGCTTCAACCTCAACGCGCGGTCGCTGGACCTGCTGGCCCGCCGCGGGCTGGCCGAGGGCCTGGTCGCCGAGGGACACCAGGTGCCGCACGCGCCGGTCACCGGCCTGCCCGGGCCGTTGCTGCTCGCCGGCGCGGCCACCGACCACCCGTTCTCGCTGGGGATTCCGCAGACCCGCGTCGAGGAGGTCCTGGAGGGGTGGGCCGCCGACCTCGGCGTCGAAATCCTGCGGGGGCACGAGCTGCGGTCGTTCACGCAGTCGCCGGAAAGCGTTTCCAGCGTCGTCCACAATGGACGATTCGGCCGCACGATCACGGCGCGTTTCCTGGTGGGGTGCGACGGCGGGCGCAGCACGGTGCGCAAGCAGGCCGGCATCGACTTCCCGGGCGTGGACGCGCGCTGGTACGCGCTGCTCGGCGACGTCGAATGCGAGCTGCCGTACGGGGTTTCGGCCGGACCGGACGGCCGGACGCTGTTCGTCATCCCGCGGCCGGGGTACGTGCGGATCGTGGTCCGCGAGGACGACCCGCCGACTGACAAATACGCCCCCGTTACGCTCGAACAGCTCCAGGCGCAGGTGGACGCGGTGCTGGGACGGCACGTCGAGCTGCGGTCACCGCGCTGGCTGACCCGCTTCGGCGACGCGGCGCGCTTGGCGTCGAGGTACCGCGAAGGCCGGGTGCTGCTGGCCGGCGACGCGGCGCACATCCACCCGCCGGCCGGGGCGATCGGGGTCAACGTGGCCCTCGACGACGCGTTCAACCTGGGCTGGAAGCTGGCGGCGACGGTGCTGGGGACGGCCCCGCCCGGACTGCTGGACACCTACCACGCCGAGCGGCACGCAGCGGGCGAGCGGATCCTGGCGAACACGCGGGCGCAGGTGGCGGTGGCGGAGGCGGGTGCCGAGCCGTGGGCGGATCTGCTGCGGCGGGTCGCCGAGCACCCGGCGGGGAACCGGGCGTTGGCGGAGATCATCACGGGGCTGGACGCTTGTTACGAGCCCGGGGAGCATCCTTGGCTGGGGCGGTTGGCGCCGGATGTGCCGCTGGTGGTGGATGGCCGCGAGACGCACTTGGCCGCGTTGCTGCATTCGGGGCGTCCGGTGTTGCTGGATCTGAGGGGTTCTTTCGGTGCGTGGTCGGGGATCGATGTCGTGGTGGCCGAGTCACCGTCCACTTCGGACGTCGGGGCGGTGCTGCTGCGGCCGGACGGGCATGTGGCTTGGGTGACCTCCGGCGCGGACCAGGAGGGGCTGGCGGAGGCGGTGCACCGCTGGATCGGCGACGTCCCGATCCCGGCGACGGCCTGATCTCGGCGGCGGCCCCTGCACTTCGGCGGTTTCCTGGCTCATGTCGGTGCACCTGCCCGACGATTACACCGACCGCCGCGCGCGATGCCCTGGCCGCGAAGAACGCGACGTCGCCGGCACAGCTGCGGCGGTCGTCAACCTGGGACCAGGCCAGCGGAAAGCGATAACTTTCTGCGACCCGCACGCCCCCTGGCAACGCGGCTCGAACGAAAACACCAACGGATTCCCTAAGGGGCGTCCTCTGGTCCAGTTTACCGGCGCGCTCTGACAAAACTGCGTCCTCGGGCGGCGAACGCCCGAGCTGTCCACAATCAGCCCTGGCTGTGGACAGCTCGGGTCAAGACCGCGCGCTGCTCGACTCGGCCGTCCAGGGTGAACCGGCTGTGGGGCTTGAACCCGAGCTTCTCCACCACCCGCGCCGATGCCTTGTTCACCGGTTCGTACACCGCCAGCAACCGGTCCGTGAAACCGGACGAAAACACGTGGTCGCGCACCGCTGCCGTCGCTTCCGTTGCGTAGCCCCGGCCCCAGCCCGAGGGGGCGATCCACCAGCCCATCTCCACCGCCGGTGCCGCCAAGCCGGACTCCGTGGCGCTGCGGCTCACCAGCGATACCACGCCGTCGAACGAGCCCGGTGATGCCGATACCGCGAACCAGCCGAACCCGTGCGTCGCCCAGTGGGCCAGCGTTGCCCGGTGCCTGGCGAGTGCGTACTCGCGGGTCCACGGCTCGCCCGTGCCCACGTACCGGACCGTCTCCGGGAGCTGGGCCAGCGCGAACAAGTCGTCGAAGTACTCCTCGGCCCACTCGTGCAGCGTGAGCCGTTTCGTGGTGATCAGCACCGGCGACAGTCTAGGCATGCGCGGTCTTCCCGCCGTCGATTACCAGCTGCGCCCCCGTCAGGTAAGGGAAGTCACCCGAGGCCAGCGCCAGGGCGAAGACCGCGATCTCGTCCGCCGTCGCCATGCGCTTCAGCCCCGGCACGTTCGTCTTCGCCCAGTTCGCCGCCATCGCGTCCCACACCGCGTCCGGCAGGTTCAGCGCGCCGGCTGCGCGGCGCACCAGCTCCGTGTTCGTCGTGCCGGGAACCAGCGCGTTGACGCGGATTCCCCGCTCCGCGTAGTCCAGCGCCGCGGCCTGGACCAGTCCGACCAGGCCGCGCTTGGACGCCGTGTACGCGCCGCGGCCCGCGTCGGTCGCCAGCGCGTTGGACGACGCCGTCACCACCACCGTGCCGCCGCCCGCCGCCAGCAGGTGCGGGACCTCGTACTTCAGCGCCAGGAAGGTGCCGCGCAGGTTCGTGCCGACGACGTCGTCCCACTCGGCCGCGGGGTACTCGTGCAACGGCTTCTGGACCGTGACGCCCGCGTTGTTGAAGCACACGTGGAGCCCGCCGTACTTCGCCGCGACCGTGTCGACAAAGCGCTTCACGTCGTCTTCCGACCGGACGTCGGCGCGCACGTACGTCGCCTCGCCGCCCGCGTCGCGGATCTGGCGCTCGACCTCGGCGCCGAGCTGCTCGCGGCGGCCGCAGAAGCCGACTTTTCCGCCTTCGGCCGCGAACCGGACCGCGGCCGCGCGGCCGATCCCCGACGTCGCGCCGGTGACCAGCACGACCTTCCCGGCGAACCGCCGCGCCGCCGACGGCTCGATCCGCGGCTTCGGCGCCCCACCTTGCACCAGTGCGACCCCGCCCGCGACACCGGCGACCGCGCCCACCCCGGCGGCGATCCCGCCGGTGGCCAGGAGCCGGCGCCGGCTGTAGCGGCGGGGTTCTTCGTCGTTCTCGCTCATGCCCCCAGCGTGGCGGGGTCCGGCCGCGCGGCCATCTGTCGAACCGACTGGTGTTCACCGCCGGTCACCGGGGTAGCCCGTTCGGCCGATGGTCCACACCACAGTTAATGGTCTATACCAATCATGTCCGGAAATCCCGCCGCCGCGCTCGTCGTCGTGGAGGTTCCACCATGCGTCTCCGTTCCCTGCTGGCCGGGCTGGCCGGCCTCGCGCTCGTGAGCACCGGGCTCGGCGCGCCCGCCGAGGCCGCCGCCGGGTCGCCGATCCCCGTCGGGCCCTACGTCGACATGGGCGCGTGGCCCACGCCCAGCCTGTCCGGGATGTCCGCCGCGAGCGGCGTCAAGGGCTTCACGCTCGCCTTCGTCAACTCCTACGGCTGCAAGGCCAGCTGGTTCGGCGCCTACGACCCGCGCACGGCCTGGCAGAAGGACGAGATCACCAAGATCCGGGGCGGCGGTGGCGACGTCAAGATCTCCTTCGGCGGCGCGTCCGGCATCGAGCTGGCGCAGGCGTGCAGCACGTCCGCGCAGGTCGCGGCCGAGTACGACGCCGTCGTCAAGGCGTACGGCCTGAAGTACGCCGACTTCGACATCGAGGGCGCGGCCATCGCCGACCCGACGACGATCGCCCGCCGGTCGCAGGCCCTGAAGACGCTGCAGAACAACAACCCGGGCCTGAAGATCTCGCTGACGCTGCCGGTGCTGCCGAACGGCCTGACCGCCGACGGGCTCAACGTCGTCAAGTCGGCCAAGGACGCCGGGGTGAACCTCGACCTCGTCAACATCATGGCGATGGACTACTACCAGGGCGCGGGCGACCAGGGCGCGAAAGCGATTTCCGCGGCCAAGGCGACGCAGGCGCAGCTGAAGTCGCTGTACGGGCTGAGCGACGCGGCGGCGTGGAAGAAGGTCGGCGTGACCCCGATGATCGGCGTCAACGACTCGCAGAACGAGATCTTCTACCAGAAGGACGCGAAGGCGCTGGTGGCGTTCGCGAAGACGGTCCACCTGGGCATGCTGTCGTTCTGGGAGGCCGGCCGCGACGCGAACGCGTGCACCGGCGCGCTCTACAAGTGCACCAACGTGCCGCAGTCGAAGTACGAGTTCGCGAAGATCTTCGCGGGCTACACCGGCTGAGTCACCAGCGGGCGGCGTCCGCGAGCAGTGCGTCCCGCACTGCCGCGGGCCCCGCCCGGCAGGGTTCCGCACGAGTGACCACGAACAGCGTGTTGATCGGCGGCTCCTCCGGTTCGAGCAACGCGACCAGCGAACCCGAAGCCAGCTCGGCCGCGCACAGGTACCTCGGCAGCACGCTCACCCCGAACCCGGCCAGCACGCTCGCCAAGACACCCCGCAGGTCCGGGACGACGACCGCCGGCCCGGACGGGGGCCGGACGCCCAGCACCGACCGCCAGTAGCGGCGGATGATCGGCATGTCCTCCGCGTACGCCACCAGTGGCGCCGTCCGGGGGTCGCCGGTGAAGCCGCGGGGACCCACCAGGACGAACTCCTCATCCGTCAGCGGGGTCGCCGACAACGCCCGGCCGCGGGGGCGGACCGTCGACACGACCAAGTCGAACCGGCGCTGCGCGAGGCCCGCCAGCAAGTCGTCGGCCAGACCGAACGTCACCCGCAACCGCAGGCCCGCCGAAACCAGGTCCGACAGCGCCGGCAGCACTCGCAACGTCGTCAGCTCGGCCGGCCCCGCCAGGTGCACGGGTGCGGCGAACGGGTCCACCTCGCCGACGGTCAACGACGTCAGCGCGTCGACGTGCGGGGCGATCCGGGCCGCCAGCTCGTCGGCCGCCGACGTCGGCGTCACACCCCGGGCCCGCCGGACGAACAGTTGCTGGCCGAGCTCGTCTTCCAAGGCTCTGACCTGCGCGGTCACCGTCGGCTGGGAAAGCCCCAGCGACGGCGCCGCGCCAGTCAGCGAACCTGCCCGGTGAACGGCCAGGAACGTCCGCAGCAGATCGAGGTCCAGCTCAGTCCTCGATCAGCTCGATCGAATCCACGACGTTCGGGTAGAACGCGACGTGGTCCTTGATCGGCGCGACCGCGTCGTACGGCTTCTCGTACGTCCAGACCGCGTTCTCGCCCTTCACCTCGCCCGCGTTGAGCGAGTAGTAGCCGGCCTCGCCCTTGTACGGGCAGTACGTCTCGTGGTCGGTGCGCTCCAGCACGCTCGCGTCGACGTCGGCCAGCGGGATGTACTGGACCGCCGGGTACGTGGACTCCTGCAGGGTGAACGCGTTGCGGCTGTCCGCGATGACGCGCCCGCCCGCCTTGACCACCACGCGGGCCTTGGTCGGCTCGACGGTGATCGGGTGGTCCGGGCCCGGGACCAGCACCTTCTTCTCCGGCATGTCAGCTCCTCGAGAGAATCGTGTACCAGGAGCAGCACCCCGGGCCCGGCCGTTATTCCGGCTCAGGGCAGGTAGTACATCGGGTTCGGCAGTTTGATCGGACGCAGCGCGTAGCCGCCCTCGAGGTCGCTGAACTGGTCACCGACGTTGAGCACGATCTTCGCGCCGGTCGCCTCGATGTGCGCCCGCGTGCCCGACTTGTACTGGACGGTGTTGCAGGTCAGCCCGCACGGCAGGTAGCCGGGCGCGGTCGTCTTCGGCTTGAAGAACGCGCCCGCCGGGGCCGGGTAGCCCTCGTTGGCCAGGTTCTTGAGCGACTGCGGGCCCTGGAACTCGTTGCGGCCGGTCAGGAAGTAGACCTTGACGCCGCGCTGCGAGGCCCAGTTGGCCAGCTCCAGCACCGGCTTGTTGGCGACGAACGTGCCGTTGTCGATCGCCTGCTGCTGCTTGACCGGGTCGAAGCCGAAGTCGTTGTCGGCCTCCCAGCCGTAGGTGATCTCGGAGGTGTCGTCGACGTCCAGCACGATCGCCGGGTTCTCGACCTTGCCCAGCTGCTGCTGCAGGTAGCGCTTCGCGTCGGAGACGACGCGGTTGCTGTCCTTCGCGAACTGGCTGGTCTCCGAGTAGTGGTGCTTGCCGGCGGCGTCGAGGTAGTCGCCGTAGTAGGCCTTGACGTCGTTCTTGACCTGGCCGATGTTGGCCGGCTCCTTCGAGCGGGCGGCGGTCGCGTCGTCCGACCCGGCGAGCGCGGTCGCCCCCGAGGCGACGGTGGCGCCGATGGCCGCGGCGGCGGCGAGCTTGACGAGACTTGACCATTTTCCGGACACGGCGAACCCTCCAGTGGAACTTGACGACCCGGGGGAACCTACGTGACGTTCACCCGGAGTTCCACCCCTCGAAAGTTTCCGTTCACCTTTCGGCGCGGCAGACGAACGCCACGGGCGACCGCCCGATCCGCGTCAGCACCACCGAAGCTTCCGCGCCACCGCGGGGTTTCAGCCGCCGCCGCAGCGCGTCCGGATCGACGTCCAGGCCGCGCACCAGGATTTCCAGCCGGCCGACGTCGTGTCGCTTGAGGACGGCCTTCAGCGCCTTCTCGGTGTACGGCCCGTGTTCCAGGACGCGGAAGGCCCGAACGCCCGGCGGCGGGGTGTCACCGGTCAGGTACGCGATGCGTTCGTCCAGCTGCCACAACCCGTGCCGCGCCGCGTAGTGGCGGACCAAACCGGCCCGGACGACGGCGCCGTCGGGGTCGACGATCCACTCCCCCGGCTCGCGCGTGGGCAGGTCGTCCGGCTCGGCGTCGGTGACCGTCCACTGTGTTCCGTCCGAACGCAGCACGGTCGCCCGCCGCGTGACGCCGGTGCCCAGGCCACGCCAGAGGCAGGATTCCCGGACCTGGCCGTCGAGGGACACCAGCTCGACCTCGTCGGCCCACGGCGTGAGCGCGAAGTCCAGCCCCGGCGCGCACTTCACGGACAGCGCGCGTCCCGGGTAGGCGTCGACCAGGCCGTCCAGCGGCGGGGCGAAGTCCGCGGGCTTCCACGCCCGCCGCCCGGCGGAGTCACGCCGAGCGGGATCCGCGACGACGACACCCGAGCGGCTCACCGGGCGCAGGGCGTCGGCGCGGGCGAGTCCGAACGCGACCCCGGCCGCGGTTCCGTTGTGGCGCGCCATCTCCAGCCGCACCGGGTCCAGGTCGGACCCGAGCGCGCGGCGCGCCACCCGGGCGATTTCGACGAGGTCGGCGCCGACCGAGCACGTGACGTCGTGGACGTCGAGCCCCGCCAGGCGCGCGGCCCGGTGCCGCGCCACGATCGACGCGCTCGCCTGCTGGAGCGCGTCGGACGTGAACAGCCAGTCCACACCGGACAGCTTGCCGACGGCCTTGCGCCGCAGCAGCACGGTTTCCAGCACCGCGGCCGCGTGCTCCTCGCCGGCCAAGCGCCGGACGGCGGCCACGGAGGCGATGTGGTCGGTCAGCGGCAGGGCCGAGACCTCGGCGAGCGCCGCGGCACCCGCGTCCGAACGCAGGTGGGCGACGTCGCCGAGGCTGAACGAATAGCCCACTCAGGACGGCCGCTTGGTCCCGGTGATCATCACGTTGTAGAACAGCTCGCGCGGCAGGACCTTCGCGAGGACCTTCTTGTCCACAGCGGACAGCCGCAGCCACAGGCGGTAGGCGAACAGGCGCCAGCGCACGGTCAGCTTCTCCTGCGGCACGGCGGCCTCGAACGTCCGGATCGGCCAGCCGGCCAGGGCCGCGGCGAACTCCTCGGTGACCGCGTGGACGTCCTGGGCGCCGGCGCCGCGCGCCCACGACTCCAGCTCCGACGGGTCGAACGTGTGGATGTCGACCACGGCTTCCAGCGCGGCGGCCCGCGAGGACTCGTCGAGCTCCTCCTGCGGACGACGCCAGCCGCTCAGCGCGGGCAGCTTCGTCACGCGGGTCGTCAGGAACCACGTGAACTGGCCGAGCTTGCGGGCGTAGAAGTCGCCGATCTTCGTCGGCTCGCCGGCGAAGACGAACCGGCCGCCCGGCTTGAGCACGCGCAGCACCTCGCGGAACGCCGCCTGGACGTCCGGGATGTGGTGCAGCACCGCGTGCCCGACGACGAGGTCGAACGTGTTGTCCTCGTACGGGATGCGCTCGGCGTCGGCGACGCGGCCGTCGACGTCGAGGCCGAGCTTCTCGGCGTTGCGCAGCGCGACCTGGACCATGCCGGGCGAGAGGTCGGTGACCGAGCCCTTCTTGGCGACGCCGCCCTGCATGAGGTTCAGCAGGAAGAAGCCGGTGCCGCTGCCCAGCTCCATCGCGTGCTGGTAGGGCTGGCCGTCCTCGCCCGCGACGGCGTTGAACACGTCGGTCGCGTAGGAGATGCAGCGCTCGTCGTACGAGATCGACCACTTCTCGTCGTAGGTGCCGGCTTCCCAGTCGTGGTACAGCACGTTCGCGAGCTTCGGGTCGGCGTAGGCCGCCTGGACCTCTTCCGCGGTGGCGTGCGGGTTCGGGGCCGGGTCGTTCACGTCGGTCAAGGCGTCATTTCCCTTCGAAAGTGGCCTTGCCGGGCCCGTTTTCGATGAACGACTTCATGCCGTTCCGCTGGTCTTCGGTCGCCCAGAGGGCGGCGAACAGGTGCGATTCGAGCTTGAGCCCGTTCGCGAGGTCGGTGTCGAGGCCGCCGTCGATGGCCGCCTTGGCCGCGCGCAGCGCCACGGCGGGGCCGTTCGCGAACTGGGCCGCCCACTTGTGCGCCGCCGCGTAGACGTCGTCCGGAGCGACGACCTGGTCCACGATCCCCAGCTGCAGCGCCTCTTCGGCCTTGACGAACCGTCCGGTGTAGACGATGTCCTTGGTCTTGCTCGGCCCGATCAACCGGGCCAGGCGCTGGGTGCCGCCCGCGCCGGGGATGACGCCGAGCTGGATCTCCGGCTGGCCGACCTTGACGTTGTCGCCGGCGACCCGCCAGTCCGCGGTCAGGGCCAGTTCGAGGCCGCCGCCGAGGGCGTAGCCGGTGATGGCCGCGACGACCGGCTTCGGGATGTTCGCGATGGCCGCGAGGGTGCCGGTGAGGGTGGCGCCGAACTTCGCGATCTCTGGGTACGTGCGGGTGGCCATCTCCTTGATGTCCGCACCGCCCGCGAAGGTCTTCTCGCCGCCGTAGAGGATCACCGCGCGGACGTCGTCGCGCTCGGTGGCCTCCTTCGCCAGCTCGGCGAGCTCGGCGGTGACCTGGGCGTTCAGGGCGTTGACCGGCGGGCGGTCGAGCCGGATGGTGCCGACCCCGTCCTTGACCTCGAGGGTTACGAACTCTCCCACGTCACTCCTCCTCGTTGAACAGGTGCCAGCAGGCTACCGGCCGGTAAGCGTCAGCTTAGCGACGGCGGGCGAAGAAGCGATCCCCGGAGCGCTCCAGCACGAGGTCCTGGTCGAACGTCTTCGACAGGTTTTCGCTGGTGATGACGTCGTCGACCAGGCCGGACACCACCGCGTGACCGTCGCGCAGGAGCAGCGCGTGGGTGAACCCCGGCGGGATCTCCTCGACGTGGTGGGTGACCAGCACGAGGGCCGGCGCGTCCGGGTCCATCGCCAGGTCGGACAGCCGGGCGACCAGGTCCTCGCGGCCACCCAGGTCGAGACCCGCGGCCGGCTCGTCGAGCAGCAGCATCTCCGGGTCGGTCATCAGCGACCGGGCGATCAGCGCGCGCTTGCGCTCGCCCTCGGACAGCGTGCCGAAGGTGCGCTCCGCCAGGTTTCCGATGCCCATCGCTTCGAGCAGTTCGGTCGCGCGGGCGGTGTCGAGGGTGTCGTATTCCTCACGCCAGCGGCCGAGCACGGCGTAGCCGGCGCTGACCACGACGTCCTTGACGAGCTCGTCGCCGGGGACGCGCTGGGCGATGGCCGCCGAGGTGAAGCCGATGCGCGGGCGGAGGTCGAAGATGTTGACCCGGCCGATCCGCTCGCCGAGCAGGTCGACCTCGCCGGTCGTCGGGTGCAGCTCGGCCGCGGCGAGGCGCAGCAGGGTGGTCTTTCCCGCGCCGTTCGGGCCGAGCACCACCCAGCGCTCGTCCAGTTCCACGGTCCAGTCGAGGCCGGCGAGGAGGTCGTTGGTCCCCCGGCGGACGCCGACACCGGCCATCCGGACCACGAGGTCGTCAAGTTCGCTGGGCTGGATCGGCTCGCTCACGAGGCCCATTCTGTCTTCCGTCGCGCGCGCGTGCGCACCCGCCCGGGTGAGACGGCGAACCGGCAGGTCGGAGCGCGTTCCACGACGTGGAACACCGCACGCCGGAAGTGCCGGGCACCACGCCGGTGTGGCAGGATCGCGGCATGTCGACCGACGCGCCCGTGACCCCGGTGACCCGGGGCTCGTTCTGGCGCCGTCGCGCGATCGACCTGCTCCTCGTCGCTTCGGCCGGGTGTACGCGGGCGCGGCTTCGCTGATCTTCCCTGCGGTGCCGCGCTGCCTCGCGTCCTGATCACCTTCGCGTCCGAGGAGCACCCGCGTTGACCACTTCCCTCGTCCGTCCCGCCGTCGAGATCCACCCGCAGCTGACCGACCCGCTGCTGCCCGAGCTGCTGCACCCGTCGCGGCTGCTGTGGACACCGCGCGAGCTGGCGGACCTCACGGCCACCGTCACCACCGAGCTGACCTCGAGCGTCAAGGACATCCTGCGCTTCGACGAGGACGGCCGCTGGTGGGCCCGGCTGGCCCTGACCGACGGCGTCGAGCTGTGGCTGCTGTCGTGGCTGCCCGGCCAGCAGACGAAGCCGCACGACCACGGCGGCGCGTCCGGCTCGTTCACCGTCCTGCAGGGCGAGCTCGGCGAGGAGTACCGCTACCCCGGCGGCCCGATCCGGCGCCGCACGCACGTCGCCGGCGAAGGCATCGGCTTCGGCGCCGGGCGCGCCCACCAGGTGACCGGCATCGGTGACGCGCCCGCGGCGAGCGTCCACGCGTATTCGCCGCCGCTGGTCCCGACGCGCGAGTACACGACGCTCGCCGACGTCCCGGCCGAAATCCCGCCGCTGCCCGCTATCGTCCACGGATGAGCGCCATCGACACGCTGCTGGCCGACGCGCGGTCCGGGTTGGACCGCGTGGGGCCGGAAAAGGCTCGCGAGCTGCAGGAGGCGGGCGCGCTGCTCGTCGACATCCGGCCGTTCTCGAACCGCCAGGCCGAGGGCGAGATCCCGGGCTCGGTGGTCGTCGAGCGGATCCACCTGGAGTGGCGGCTGGCCCCGGACAGCGAGTGGCGGCTGCCGGGCGTGACGGCCGATTCGACCGTCGTGGTGCTGTGCAACGAGGGCTACTCGTCGAGCCTGGCCGCGGCGGACCTGCAGCGACTGGGCCTGCCGAACGCGACCGACCTCGAAGGCGGGTTCCGCGCGTGGGCTGCCGCCGGCCTGCCCGTGCAGACCGGCGGCAGCCCCGCGGTGCCCTAGGCGAGCGCGGGCGCGACCTTCTCGGTGAACAGGTCGATGCCGGACCGGTCGTACGCGGCTTCGGGGAAGTTGAAGATCGCGTACGACATGCCCAGCTCACCCAGCTCGGCGAGCTTTTCGGTGACCTGCTCGGGCGTGCCGGTCGTCGGGCTGTTCACGAAGACGCCGTGCCACCGCTCCGCGGCGTCGGCCGGCGCGTACTTGTCGAGGTGGGACTTGAGCCAGGCCAGCTTGTCCTGGACGTCCTTCTCCGTCTCCCCGATGACCACGTTGTGGTTGACCGAGCGGACGATCGCGTCGTAGTCGGTGCCGACGTCCTTGCAGTGCTGCGCGAGGATCTCCGACTTGCGGGTGAACGTCTCGGGGTCGCCGGCGAAGTTCGTGTACTTCGCGTACTTCGCGGCGATCTTGAGCGTCTTCTTCTCGCCGCCGCCGGCGATCCACAGCGGGATCCCGCCTTCCTGCGGCGGCAGCGGACGCAGGATCGCGCCGTCCGTCTGGTAGTGCTTTCCGTCCAGTGTGGACGTCCCGGTCGTCCAGAGGTCGCGCATGATCTGCACGCCCTCATCGAGCTGGCCCAGGCGTTCACCGGCGCTGGGGAAGCCGTAGCCGTAGGCCCGCCACTCGTGCTCGTACCAGCCGGCGCCGATGCCCATCTCGACGCGGCCGCCGGAGATGGTGTCGGCCGTGGCCGCGACCTTCGCGAGGTAAGCCGGGTTCCGGTACCCCATGCAGGTGCACATCTGGCCGAGCCGCACGGTGTCGGTCGCGGCGGCGAACGCCGACATCAGCGACCAGGCCTCGTGCGTGGCCTCCTCGGTCGGGACCGGCACGGTGTGGAAGTGGTCGTAGACCCAGATCGATTCGAAGGGGCCGGCCTCCGCGTGTTTCGCGAGGCCGAGCATGGTCTTCCAGTGGTCCGCGGGGTCGATGCCGGCCAGGTCCAGCCGCCAGCCCTGCGGGACGAACATTCCGAAGCGCATGCGTCCAACCTAACGCCGCTCTCGCCTTGCTGCGCAGCGATTTCGAGGTGGAGCAACTCCAGGTCAGGCCAGGACCACGCGCGCCAGTTCGGCCGGGGCCGCCAGCAGCCCGTGCTTCGGCAGCACCCGCACGGTGTAGCCGATCGATCCCGGTCGCGGCAGCTTCAGCCGGGCCGCGAAGGCGCCGATGCCGTCCGCCGTCATCGGGACCGTCACCGCGTCGCGCAGCTCGTCGTCGTCGCCGACCCGGCCGACCACCGCCTGGATGTCCACTTCGGACGGATCGAGCCCGGCCAGGTCGATGCGCGCGCGGATCGTCACCTCGGTGCCCACCACCAGGGGCTCGGCCGCCTCGATCAGCAGCTCCGAGTCGAAGATGCGCAGCCGCGGCCAGGACACCTCGAGCTTGGTGCGGTAGTCCGCCAGCGACAGCGCGCCGCGGTAGCCGTCGCCCGTCGCCGCCGCCACCATGCGCGACGCGGGCAGGTAGCCGTTGTCGACGTACTCGCGGACCATCCGGGACGCCTGGACGCGCGGCCCGAGCGTCTCCAGGGTGTGCCACACCATCGACAGCCAGCCGGTCGGGACGCCGTCGGCCGACCGGTCGTAGAACAGCGGCGCGATCTGCTGGCCGAGCAGCTCGTACAGCGCCGCGGCCTCAAGGTCGTCGCGGCGCAGCGGGTCGGTGACGCCGTCCGCGGTCGGGATGGCCCAGCCGTTGCTGCCGTCGTAGCACTCGTCCCACCAGCCGTCGCGGATGGAGAGGTTCAAGCCGCCGTTGAGCGCCGACTTCATCCCCGACGTCCCGCACGCCTCCAGCGGCCGCACCGGGTTGTTCAGCCAGACGTCGCAGCCGCGGTACAGGTAGCGCGCCATCGACATGTCGTAGTCCGGCAGGAAGACGATCCGGTGCCGGACGTCCGCGCCGTCGACGAACCGGACGATCTGCTGGATCAGCTGCTTGCCGTTCTCGTCGGCCGGGTGCGACTTGCCCGCGACGACGACCTGGATGGGCCGGTCCTCGTGCAGCAGCAGCGTGCGCAGCCGCTCGGGGTCGCGCAGCATCAGCGTCAGCCGCTTGTACGTCGGGACGCGGCGGGCGAACCCGACCGTCAGCACGTCCGGGTCGAACACCGAGTCCACCCAGCCCAGCTCCAGCGGCGACGCGCCCCGCTGCAGCCACGCCGCGCGCACCCGGCGGCGCACCTCGTGCACCAGCTTCTCGCGCAAGTCGCGCCGCAGGCCCCACAGCTGGGCGTCGGAGACGCCGTCGCGCAGCGGTCCCTCGCCGACGTCGAGCCCCCACTCTCGGCCGAGCAGCGTGCTCAGCTCGCGCGCCACCCACGTCGGGCCGTGGACGCCGTTGGTCACCGACGAGATCGGCACCTCGTCGTGGTCGAACCCGGGCCACAGCCGCGAGAACATCTTGCGCGTGACGCGGCCGTGCAGCTGCGAGACGCCGTTCGCGCGCTGCGCCAGCCGCAGGCCCATGTGCGCCATGTTGAAGAGGCCGGGGTTGTCCTCGGCGCCGAGCGCGAGCACGCGTCTCGGGTCGACGTCCGGCACCAGCCTGCCGTCGTTGAAGTAGCGCTGCACCAGGTCCACCGGGAAGCGGTCGATGCCCGCGCTGACCGGCGTGTGCGTGGTGAACAGCGTCCCGGCGCGGACGGCGGGCATGGCCTCGTCGAACGCGAGCCCGTCGGCCTGGACGATCTCGCGGGCGCGTTCGAGGCCCAGGAAGCCCGCGTGCCCCTCGTTCGTGTGGAACACCATCGGCTGCGGGTGGCCGGTCAGCTCGCAGTACTTCCGGACCGCGCGGAACCCGCCGATGCCGGCCAGGATCTCCTGGCGCAGCCGGTGGTCGGCGTCGCCGCCGTAGAGCCGGTCGGTGACGCCGCGCAGGTCTTCGTCGTTGGCCTCGGTGTCGGTGTCGAGCAGCAGCAGCGGCACCCGCCCGACGCGGGCCTGCCAGATCTGCGCGCACAGCTCGCGCCCGCCCGGCATCGCAACGCCGATCAGCACCGGCCGCCCGCCCGCGGTCAGCAGTTCGAGGGGGAACGCGTTCGGGTCGATCACCGGGTAGTGCTCGACCTGCCAGCCGTCGAGCGACAGCGACTGCCGGAAGTAGCCGTTGCGGTAGAGCAGGCCGACGCCGACCATCGGCACACCGAGGTCGGACGCGGCCTTGAGGTGATCGCCGGCCAGCACGCCGAGGCCGCCGGAGTAGTTCGGGAGCGCCTCGGTGACGCCGAACTCCATCGAGAAGTAGGCCACCGCCGGCGGCAGGTCCGCGTCGTCGCGCTGCTGGTACCAGCGCGGCTCGGACAGGTACTTCTCCAGGTCTTCGGCCGCTTCGCGCGCCCGGGCGAGGAAGTCGTCGTCGACGGCGAGCTCGTCGAGGCGGGCGGGCGGCAGCGCGGTGAGCATCCGCAGCGGGTCGCGCACGGCGTTGAACAGCTCGGCGTCCATCGACGCGAAGAGGTCACGCGTCGGCGGGTGCCAGGTCCAGCGCAGGTTGGTGGCCAGCGCGCCGAGGCCGGACAGGGACTCCGGGAGGCTGGCGCGAACGGTGAACCGGCGGACTGCACGCATGGGAAGCGACGATATCGGGCCGAGGGCGACGATGCGCAGGGAGTAGTTCGGGGATAACGCGCACACGCCCCGTAAGCGCTGGGTAGGGTCCTGCCCGTCGGGTACCGGGGCACGAGAGCGAGTGAACGAATGATCCGAGGGGGAGGACGGCGCGCGCTGGTCGCGTTGCTGGCCGTCGCGGCGGTGGCCGTGAGCGGGTGCAACGACAAGGGCGGCGCGAGCGGGGACCCGAGCAAGGACACCGGCGCAGGGTCCGTCGCCGGCCTGCCGGTGACGCACTTCGAGAGCGGCCTGAAGCCCGACGCGCCCACGCCCGGCATCGACGTCAAGAACGCCGACGGCGGCGAGGACGACAAGCTCGCCACCGCCGCGATCGACGACGTCCAGACGTACTGGGGCGAGCGGCTGCCCGCCGACTTCGGCCAGCAGTTCGAGCCGGTGAAGTCGCTGCTGTCCTACGACTCGCAGACCGACACCGAGAAGACCGGCTGCGGCAGCGTCAAGAAGCTCGTGAACGCGTTCTACTGCTCGGTCGACGACTCGGTGGCGTGGGACCGCGGCGTCCTGCTGCCGATGCTGCGCCAGCGGTTCGGGCCGATGTCCGTGGTCGTCGTGCTGGCGCACGAGTTCGGCCACGCCGTCCAGTACCGGCTCGGCGACAAGGCCAACATGACCAACAGCACCCCGACCGTGGTGAAGGAGCAGCAGGCCGACTGCTTCGCCGGCGGGTACTTCCGGTGGGTCGCCGAGAACAAGAGCAAGTACTACCGGGTGTCGACGTCGGAGGGCCTGAACCAGGTCATGGCGGCGATGTTCCTGATCCGCGACCAGGCGGGCACCAGCGGCGCCGACCGCGGCGCGCACGGCACGGCGTTCGACCGCACCTTCGCGTTCCAGACCGGGTTCGAGAAGGGCCCGAAGGAGTGCGCGGCGATGAACACCGAGAACGTCAAGGCCCGGCTCACCGAGCGCCCGTTCGACAAGGGCGACACCGGCAAGGGCGACGCGAAGTTCAACGACCAGGCCGTCCAGCTGCTGAAGAAGAGCCTCGACGAGGCCTTCAAGGGCGCCGGGGTGGCCGCGCCGGAGATCGCCGACGGCGGCAGCTGCCAGACCACGCCGCCGGCGTCGTACTGCCCGAACGACAACACCGTGGCCATCGACCTGGCGAAGCTCTCGCAGCTGGCCCAGCCGATCGACCGCGAGGCCGAGATGAAGGGCGAGGACCCGGGCGGCATGGGCGACTTCGCCGCGTTCTCGGAGGTCGCTTCGCGGTACGCGCTGGGCATCCAGAAGGGCGTCGGCGCGTCGATCGACAACGCGAACGCGGGCCTGCGGACGGCGTGCCTGGTCGGGGCCTGGGCGGCGTTCACGAACCGGCCCGGCGACCTGCGGCTGTCGGCGGGCGACCTCGACGAGGCCATCGCGGACCTGCTGCAGCCGGAGAGCCTGATCTCGGCGGACGTCAACGGGAAGCGCCCGGACAGCGGTTTCGACCGCGTCGAGTCCCTGCGGCGCGGGTACCTCGAAGGGTCTTCGGTCTGCTCGAAGCAGTACGGCTGAGTGCGGTGATGTCGCCCGTGCCCGACACCTGGCTGTCCGACACCCGATCCTCGTACGACACCGACGCCCCAGGGTATGTCGAGAAGGTGCGTGGACTGCTCGGTGAGCGGCCTTACCTGCGCGCGAGCCTGGCGTTGTTCGCCGAGTCCGTGCACGGCGCCGGAGGCGGGCCGGTCGCCGATGTCGGCTGCGGGCCGGGCTACGTCACCGGCCACCTCCAAGAGCTCGGCGTGGACGCGTTCGGCATCGACCTCTCGCCCGAGATGATCGCCATCGCGCGGCGCGACCACCCCGGCTTGCGCTTCGAGGTCGGATCGATGACCGACCTCGACCTGGCGGACGGTTCGGTCGCCGGCGTGCTCGCGTTCTGGTCCGTCATCCACGTGCCCGACGACGCCGTGCCCGGCGTGTTCGAGCAGTTCCACCGGGTCTTGCGGCCGGGTGGCTCGCTGCTGGTCGGCTTTCACGTCGGTGACGGGACACGGCACACGTCCGAGGGCTACACGGGTCGCCCGGTCAACGTGGACAGTCACCACCGGCCGCCGGACCGGATCGCGGGCTGGCTGCGTGCCGCGGGGTTCACGATCGAGGCCGAACTGGTCATCGGTCCCGACGAGGACGTCCCGGGAGCCGTCATCTTCGCGCGCAGCCACGCCTGAGCATGAGAAAGGCCCCCACCGCGGTGGGGGCCTTTCTCATGCGTTCTAGAAGAGGGCGCTCGCCAGGTCGCGGCGGGCCTTCATGACGCGGTCGTCGGCCGGGTCGAAGAGGTCGAACAGCGCCACCAGGTGCTCGCGGACCTTGTTGCGGTCCTCCCCCGCCGTGCGGCGGACCGTGTCGATCAGGCGCTTGAAGCCCGCCTCGACGTCGTTCGAGGCGATCTCCAGGTCGGCCGCGTCGAGCTGGGCCGCCAGGTCGGACGGGTCGGCGTCGGCCTTCGCGCGGGCGTCCGGGTCCGCGTTCTCCGCGCGGGCGGTGAACTTGACCTGGGCCAGCGCGTTCTTCGCCAGCTCGTTGGCCGGTTCGACGTCGAGGATGCGCTCGTACGCGGCCTGCGCCCCGGCGAAGTCACCGCGTTCGAAGGCTTCCTCCGCCTCGGTGAAGCGCGGGTCCTCGGGCTCCTCGATCGGGCCGCCGCCGTTGGCCTCGGCCTCGGCGATCGCCGGGAGCTTGTCGCGCAGGGCGTCGAGCAGGGCGTTGATCCACTTGCGGATCTCCGGCTCGGGCAGCGCGCCGGAGAACGCGTCGACCGGCTGACCGCCGGCGATGGCGACGATCGTCGGGATGGACTGCGCGCCGAACAGCTGCGCGATGCGCGGGTTCGCGTCGACGTCGACCTTCGCGACGACCCACGCGCCGCCGGACTCGCCGGCCATCCGCTCGAGCACCGGGGACAGCTGCTTGCACGGGCCGCACCACTCGGCCCACAGGTCGACGACCACCAGCTGGCGCAGGGACCGCTCCACGACCTCGGCCTGGAAGGTGGCCTCGGTGACATCGATCACGGCGCCGCCCGACGCCGGCTTCGGCGGGCCGTCCGCACCGGGCGGGCCGGCCGACGGGGCCGGCTGCCTCTGCGCCGATTCGGCGCGGGCCTTGAGCGCGGACAGGTCGACCGCGCCGGAGAGGGCGGCGGACAGGGCCGCTGACTTCGCTGCAGATCCGCGTGGCTGTGTCACGCCCTCCATCCTGGCACGCGCGCCGGAGGAGTTTCACCGGGTGCCCCGGGCCGGTCCGCTTGGCAGGACGGCGCCGCTTGGGGCAGGCTCGGCCGGATGCACATCCGGCGTGACGTGAAGGTGGGCCTGTCGATCACGGCCGCCGTCGTCTGGATCGGCGCCGTGGCGCTGCTCATCGTCCACGAGCCGGACCCCGGCGCGGCCTCGCCCGCCGAACTGCGCGACCGGCTCGCGACCGCGCTCGGCAGCCACGACCCGGACGCGTTCGGCGAGCTGCTCGACTACCCGGGCTCGGGGGGTGACGACTTCGCCAAGGACTACGTCACGGTGCTGGCCGACCACGGCGTCCACGACGTGCACGTGGAGCTGGGCCCGGACGCGGCAGCCCCGGCCCGCGCGACGATCACGGGCGCGCTCGGCGACGGCCGGCCCTTCAGCTACCCGCTGACGGTGACGAGCGAAGACGGCCGCTGGACGGTCGCCTTCACCCCGCCACTGCCGTAGTCAGCTCTCGCGCAGGTGGGCTTCGACGCGGTCCACCTTGGCCTCGAGCTGGCCTTCGAAGCCGGGCCGGATGTCCGCTTTCAGGACCAGGCCGACGCGCGCCGACCCTTCCCCCGCGGCCTCGACCGCGCGCTTCACGACGTCCATGACTTCGTCCCACTCGCCTTCGATGTTCGTGAACATCGCGTTGGTCGAGTTGGGCAGCCCGGAGTCGCGGACGACCTTGACGGCGCGGGCGACGGCCTCGCTCACCCCGCCGTCGGGCTCTCCCCCGGACGGGCTCACGCTGAACGCGACGATCATGCTCGGAAGTCCCTTCTTCGGTGTTCTTTCCGCCGGTCGTGCGACACCCGCCGGTACCCGCTGGTAACTTCGCGTGTCATGAACCGTCCGCTGCCGTTCGACCCGATCGCCCGCGCGGCACAGCTCTGGGAAGCCCGGATCGGGCCGTCCGGCACCATGGCCGCGGTCACCGGCGTGATGCGCGTCCAGCAGATCATCCAGTCCGCGGTGGACGGCGCGCTCAAGCCGCACGGCCTGACCTTCGCCCGGTACGAAGCACTGGTGCTGCTCACCTTCGCCCGCAGCGCCAGCCTGCCGATGCGGGTGATGGGCGAGCGGCTCCAGCTGCACCCCACCAGTGTCACCAACATAGTCGACCGGCTGGAGCGCGACGGGCTCGTCAAGCGCGTCCCGCACCCGACGGACCGGCGCACGACGCTCGTCGAGATCACCGACGAAGGCCGCAAGCGCCGCGAGACGGCGACGGCGGCGGTGACGGAGATCGACTTCGGCCTCAACGGGCTGACCGACCGGCAGACCGAGCAGCTCACCGACCTGCTGACGAAGGTCCGCCGCGCCGCCGGGGACTTCACCGAATAACCGGACAAGCAGAAAGGCCCGCACCGAGGTGCGGGCCTTTCTCACATGCCGGGATCAGGCGGCGACGGGCTCCTCGACCTGGAACAGGCCGACACCGCCGTGGGACAGCCGCTGCGGGCCGTCGAGCTTGCCGTTGCGCAGCGCCCACTTCTCGAACAGCCACGTGAACAGCGGCGGGATGCTCGCGAGCAGGGCCAGGACCAGCGTCTTCGGGCGCCAGCCGAGCGGCTTCGCCACGGACAGGGAGACGACCACGTAGAGGACGAAGATCACGCCGTGCACCATGCCGATGACGGGCACGCCGCCCTCACCGGAGGAGTGGACGACGTACTTGAGGAACATCCCGACAAGCAGCGCCGCCCAGGAAAGGGCTTCGGCGACTGCGGCCACGCGGAAAACTAGAGCGGCCTTGCTGGACACTGCTTCCTCCTGTGGGGTCTCACCACGTTGGTACTGACACAACAAAACGCCCGGCACACCGTCCAAGGCGGACTTGCCTGCCTTGTACGTCAACGGCGCTGTCGGACGTGTTGGTACCAGTGTGAGGCGTGACGGCCCTCACGGGAACACCGGGGCCCGTGACCCTGCTCACGGCCGTGGTCCATTGTGGTCTGGACCACGGCCGGGAGCGTCCTTTGTCTACTCCGCGCAGGGCGAAACCGGGGCGGACGCGGGTGACGTCCCCCACGTCGCCGCGGCGGCGTCGGCGGTCAGGCGGAAGTCGAGCGTCGTGCCGCGCTTCAACTGGTCCACGTTGACGTACACGCGGTCACTGGCGCGCGAGTCCACCTCGAGGCCCGAGACGTACTGCAGCTTCGAGCCGTCCGCGCCGGGCGCCTTGACCGTGATGTCGCGCCCGTTCTCCAGGTGCAGCACGGACTTCTCGAACCGCGGCGCGTTCAGCACGAAGTTCCCGGTCCCCGGGACGGCGGGGTAGAGCCCCAACGCGCTGAAGACGTACCACGCCGACATGGTGCCGAGGTCGTCGTTCCCGGTGACGCCGTTGGGCGCGTTGGTGAACAGCGTGTGCGCCGCCCGCACGACCGTCGACGTCTTCGCCGGCTGCCCGGTGAGCGCGTACACCCACGGCGAGTGCAGGTCGGGCTCGTTGTTCGGGTTGTAGCGGAACTGGTCGTAGTAGTCGTACGGGCCGACCACCCAGTTCTCGCGGACCGCCGTCGCCGGGTTCTTCACCAGCTCGTCGTAGGCGAAGAAGTCGTCGAGGCGCTGGCCGGTGGCCGCCGGACCGCCCATCCGCTGCTCCAGGCCGGGCACGTCCTGCTGGACGAGCCACTGGTACTGCCAGGCCGTGCCCTCGTGGAAGCCGTCCTGGCTCTGCGGGCTGTACGGCTTGTCGGCGGGGCTGAACCAGTCGCCGCCGAGGACCTTCGGCCGGAAGAAGCCGGTGAAGCCGCGGTCGGTCTGCGTTTCGTCCCAGAGCGTCCGGTAGGTCCGACCCTTCGCCTTCAGCGCGGCCGCGTCGTCCTTCTTGCCGAGCGCGGCGGCCATGACCGACAGCGAACAGTCACCGAGCGCGTACTCCAGGGTGGCCGACGCGCCGTGGTTCGGGTCGGTGTCCTGGCCCTTCTTCGGGAAGTTCGGGTCGTACTGGACGAACCCGTCCCGCTGGTAGCTCGCGTTGCCCGAGCGACCCTGGAACGGCGACGACGCGGGCGGGATCTCCCGCGAGTTCTGCAGGAGGGCCTGGTAGGCGTGCGCCTCCTCGCCCGACAGCGCGCCGAACCGCCAGAGGTCCACCAGGAACGGCGTGACCGGGTCACCGGTCATCGTGTTCGTCTCCTGGCTCGCGTACGCCCACCGCGGCAGCCAGCCGCCCTGGTCGTGGATGGCGAGGATGCTCTTGGCGATGTCCTTCGCGCGGCTGGGCCGCAGCAGCGCCAGGAGCTGGTTCTGGGAGCGGTAGGTGTCCCACAGCGAGAAGAAGTCGTAGTACGTCCAGCCGACCGCGCGGTGGACCTTCTTGTCGAAGCCGTAGTAGCGGCCGTCGGCGTCGTTCGCCGTCAGCGGCTGCAGCAGCGCGTGGTAGAGCGAGGTGTAGAACACCGTGCGGTCGTCCGTCGTGCCGCCCTTGATGTCCACAGTGGACAGCTCGTGGCGCCAGGTGCGCTGCACCGCGTCCTTGGCGGCGTCGAACGACCGGATCTTCTCCGACGCCAGGTTGACCCGCGCGCCCTGCGCGTCCACCTGGGAGATCGCGGTGGTCGCGGTGACCTGGCTCTGCCCGCCGAACGTCAGCCAGGCACCACGCAGACCGGCGGCGCCGCTTGACTCGCGTCCCCCAGGGGTGCCGCCGGTCGGCGACCACGTCCCGAACGCCTTGAACGGCTTGTCGAACTTCGTCGTGAAGTACGTCGTGTAGGCCTTGCCGCCGCAGAAGGCTTGCGACTCCACGGTTCCTTCGACGGTCCGGTCGTCGACGACCCGGATGCTGCTGCCGGTGACCGGTTCCTTGTCGTTGGCCTGCCCGACGTTGACGAAGACGTTGGCGTCGCCGGGTTTCGCGAAGGTGTACCGCTCGACGCCGGCGCGGGTCGCCGCGGTCGTCTCGACGTCGACGCCGCCGTAGCCGGTCAGGTGGACCTTGTAGTAGCCGGGCTTGCCGACCTCGCCGTCGTGGGTGAACGGCGCCGCGTACCGCTTCTGGTCGAACGTTTCCGGCGCGCTCGTGTCGAACGCCTTGCCGGGGCCGACTTCGCCGGTCGTCGGCAGCGTCGAGACGAGGCCGCCCTGCTCCCAGCAGCCCGCGCCGGACAGGAAGAAGTGCCCGAACCCGCGGATCGCGGTGTCGGTGTAGCGGTAGCCGGCGTAGTGCGAGGTGATCGGGCTGACCTGCGTCATCCCGAACGGCGCCGAGGCGCCGGGGAAGGTGTTGCCTTCGTCCTGCGTGCCGATGAACGTGTTGACGGCGTCGAGGGAGTCACCTCCGGACGCTTCCGCGACGACGGGACTCACCCCCGTCGCCACCACGGCGAGCGCCAACGCGCCCGCCAGGACCTTGCTCTTCACTGAGCTTCCTCCTGCCAACGATGTCATCCCCTCGGACACCTTCGGCAACGCCCGACGAACCGGTCAAGAGGGCGGTGAATACCTGTCTCGTTCCGGACAGCGCTCAGCCGGCGAGGGCGAACGCCGTCACCCGCACCGTTCCCGTCGCGCCGGTCCGCCGCGCTTCGACCACCAGCTCGGCGCTCGGGGCGACCGCGACTTCGTGGCGGCCGACCTCGCCGGTGACCGCGAAGGTTTCGGCCGCTTCGCCGTCCACGACCACCCGCACCTCGCCTTCGCTGTCGGCCACGGCCTCGAGCACGACGACGAACGCGCCGGGCCGGGTGAGCAGCCGGACCAGCGGCGTCCAGCCGGCCGCGGTCGTCCCGGGCCAGTCCTGCGGGCGCGCCGGTTGGAAGGCCAGCGCCGGACCGGGCTCGGCGGCAGCAGCCGCCGCCGCGAACGTCGCGGTGTGGCGGGTGCCTTCGAGCACGCGCAGCCGCCGCTGGACCTCCCGCAGCAGCGTGACGAGCGTGTCCGGGTGGTTGACGCGGCTCACGAGGGCTCCAGGAACGGTTCGACGGTCAACACGACCTCCTCCTGCCCGGCGTCGTCGCCGGGCGTGACCGACAGCCCGAGCAGCCGGACGGTGACGTCGAGCTGGTCCCCGGCGAAGAACGGGTCGGCCACGACGATCCGGGCGTCGTCGCCGACCGAATACGACCCGACGACCGGGTCGAGGTCGGCGCGCACGGTCAGCTCGGGCAGCACGACGGGCCGCCGCCGCGCGGCCAGCTCGCCGGCGACGTGCGCGGCGAGCATCGCGGCGTCGGTGGTGTCCACCGGGGCGGCCGCGGCTTCCAGCAACGGCCAGCCGCCCGCCGTCGCGCTCGGGTCCGACCGGACCACCGGGACGCCCCCGGCGTCGGCGTTCCCCATCCCGAGCACCCGGGTCGCCATGCTCGCGGCGTCGCTCGGCCAGACGAAGTCGACCAGGTTCGCGCCGTACTCCCAGACGAACGCGCGCTCCCCGCCCGGCAGCCCCAGGCGCGGGTACCCCAGCCGCAGCAGGCGTTCCGGCTGGCCGCTCTCGTCGTAGCGGACGTCGAAGGCGAAGTCGAACCCGGTGTCGGTGTTGGCGAGGTCCCGCACGACCTCCCCGACCGACTTCAGGTCGGCCGAGGCGTAGCTCACCGTGCGCAGGACGCCTGAGCTCGCCGAGCCGGTCACCTCCACCCCGAGGTCGCCGCCGTCCGCCGACTGCGCGAGGTCCAGCAGCCCCCGCACGATCGCGAGCTGGTCGGTGGCCGTGAACGACACCGGCCGGGTCAGGTCCGCGGGGTCGAGGACCAGCCGGTGGTCGAAGTAGGACGCGAAGTCGGCGGCGGTCAGCTCCAGGACCCCGCCGGCCGCGCTGTAGCGGCTGGTCCAGACGATGCCGCCCCACACCAGGTCGCCGTCGCGGTCGACGTAGACCGCGGTGCGGCCCGGCTCGGCGAGCAGCCGCGGCTCCCGGATGCGGATCTCCGGGTCGTCGACGCGCAGCTGCCCGCGCAGCGTGCCGGTGTCGTTCAGCTTCTTGTCGAACTGCACGCCGGACAGCGGGAGCTCGTCCAGGACCGCGCCGGTGCGCAGGTCCGCGATCAGGTAGGTGTACGACGTGCCCATGTGCCGCGCCTAGTAGGTCGAGAACGTGAGGCCGTCGAGGGAGAGCCAGCCCGCGTTGCCCGTCGTCGCCATCACCTCGCCGGTCGGCAGGATGTCCACGCGGCCGTGCGCGTCCGGGTTGGTGGAGACGCCGAGCAGCCAGTGCGCGACCGGCCGGTAGCCGACCGGCAGCGTCAAGATCGGCTTGTCGAAGACGCCGTTGCGGACCAGGCCGCGCAGGCGCACCCAGCCGTCGTCCATCAGGGTGTAGGCGGCGGTGGTGAACCCGCCGCCGTAGTTGACCCAGCTGTTCTGCAACGTCGCCGTGCGCCAGGTGTCCCCGCGCGGCGGCCGGTAGGGCACCCACGCGCCGCCGCGCTTGCACAGCAGCACCCCGGTGTCGAGCCGGTAGACGAACTGGCTGCTGTGCGTGGTCGCGACGGGCGGCAGATCGGTGTCCCCGCGCACCGGCAGGATCCCGCTGAGGGCGGACGTGAACTGGCGCCGGTCGACAACCGTGGGCGCGGTGCCCGCCGGGGGCACCTGGACCTCGGCCAGCACGAGCACCGGCGACCCGTTCGGCGTCGGCCGCACCGGGCTGGCCGCGTTCTCCCCCGCGTAGACGTTCACCGCGAACGCCCCGCCGACGATCTCCGCGACCACCAGGTCCAGCCGGGACAGCGACGCGTGCGCCGCGCCGAAGGGCAGCTCCTTCACCGCGTCCAGCGTGACGATGTAGGGACCGTCACCCGGCCGGGCCCGGTCGGTGAGGACGGCCTGGAACGGGTTGACCCGCAGCTTGTTCGACGCGATCACGACCGTCCCGGGCGTACCCGGCGCGTCCCGGATCCCCGGGCGCGCTCGCAGCGGGTCCAGGACGTCGCCGGTCGCGTCCGCCTGCACCAGTGCCCCGGTGATCAACCGCGCTTCGGCCGAGTCGACGCCGTCGACCCACCCCGCGTGCCGTTCCGCCATCGCAGCTCCCCCTTCTCGCTCTTCAGATCCACGCGTCCCGCCAGCGGGCGGTCAGCGTGCCCGCTTCGGTGTCGTCGAAAGCCTCGAACCCGATCGTCGTGCTGCCCGGCGGGAGCCCGAACCAGCTCGACCGCGGCTGCAGCACCGACCGGCGGGACGCCGTGCCGAGGAACACCGTCCGCGCGGCCGTGTCGACGGTCAGCACGTCGCCTTCGGCGAGGCTCAGCGAGAACGCGAGCCGTTCGCCGGTCGAGTCGTTGCGGATCACCGGCTGCGTGCACGGCCCGGTGATCGTCCACACCGGACGCGTCGTGGCCGTTCCGGCGTTCACCAGCGCCAGCGCGCCGCCGTCGGCCTGCCCGAACACCAACGGGAACCGCAGCGGGAAGCTGGTGCCCTGCCCGGGTTTCGGCAGCCCGCAGGACAGCTCGTGGACCTCGCCGCCGTAGCGCAGCGGATCGGGCGCGGTGACCTGCAGGGACCAGTCGAAACTCACCGGCGTGGTGTCGGAGACCTTCGTCCCGGCGGACAGCCGGACCAGCGCGCGGCGCGTCACGGTGCGTTCCCGCACGACGAGCTCCGCCGGCGCCGAACCGTCGGCCAGCACGGCGGCGATCCGGTCCTTCGCCCGTTCGCGGCTGTCCTCGTCGGGCGCGACGGCGGTGCCCTCCAGGGTGATCACCCGCGCCGAGCGGAACGAAGGCGCGTCGAAGGCGCCGTCGCGCTGCGGCCGGTCGGCCAGCTCGAGCCGCACGCCGGGCCCGGACGACCAGCCGTCCTCCTTGGTGACCCACCACTCGACGCCGTCGGCGTCCACGGTGTTGCCGGCCCAGCCGTCCAGTTCGTACACCGGCAGCGCGAGCGACACGGCACTCAGCGTTTCGCCGCCCATGCCACCTCCCGGGCCGCGATGCGGCCGATCTCGTATTCGGACTGCCCCGCCCGCGGGTGCACGTTGACCGTCACCGAGCCACCCGGCGCGGAGCGGGCCACCGGCCCCACGGCGGACGCCGCGACCGCCTTCGTCAGGTTCGCCACCGCCGGCCGGATCGTGGCCGAGCCCGGCAGCGGGACGAGCCGCGTCATCGCCCCGGAGACCTGGTCGCCGCTCGCCTCGATGCCGACCGTCAGGCCGGCCCCGATGTTGCGGCCGATGTCGGCCATCACCTGCGACGGCGAGAAGATCTTGAGCACGCTCTTGATCGGGCCCGGGATCTTGTCGACGATGAAGTTCTTGATCGCCGAGACGATGTTGCCCGCCATGTCGCGGATGCCGCCGATGAACCCTTCGATCAGCGACTTCCCGGCACCGTAGAGCGTCTTCCCGATGTTGCCGAGCGCGCCGACGACCCGCCCGGGCAGCCCGCGCACGAACGAGACGACCCCGGAGATCGCGGTGCTCACGGCGGATTTGGCCCGGTCGAAGGCGTTCCGCACGATGCCGACCACCTCGCCGACGCCGCGGATCGTCGCGACGACCGTGCGGATCGCGCCGGTGACCACCGCCTTCACCGCGTTGAACACCGCCGTCACCACGGTCCGGACGATGGTGAAGTAAGTGGTGACGTAGGTGCGGATCACCGTGACCGCGACCTGGATCACCTTGGCGATGTAGGGCCACGCGACCGCGACGACGCCGCGGATCGTGCTCACCGCCCCGAGCACGACGTTCTTCACGGCCGTGAAGACGGCGTTGACGATGTTCCGGAACGTGGTGCTGCGGTTGTAGGCCAGCACGACCGCCGCCACGAGCAGGGTGATCGCGGTGATGATGAGACCGATGGGGTTGAGCCGCATGACGACGTTGAGCAGTCCCTGCGCGATCGACCAGAGCCGGGTCGCGACGGCGACGACGCGTTGCGCGACGGCCATCGCGACCGTCCGCGCGGTCGCGATCACCGCCTGGACCGCCGTTTTCGCGTAGGCGACGGCGAGCTGCGCCAGGTTCCGCACGGCGGACGCGGCGGCCAGTGCCGTGCTCCGGGCCTGGGCGGCGAACCGGCCGATCGCCTCGCCCGCGCTCGTCGCGGCTTGGCGGGCGGCGCCGAGCCCCTGGCTGAGCGAGCCCCGCAGCGACGTCCCGAGGTCGCGGATCGCGCCCGGGGCGTTCTTGACCATGTTCTTCAGGTCGTTGCCGAGCCGCTGCACTTCGACGGCGCTTTCCCGCAGTCCGGTGCGCAGGTCCTTGATGGCGCCCGGCAGCTCCCGCATCGCGGCCGCGGCGTCCTTGACCTGCCCGACGGTGTTCTGCACGGCGGTCGACGCGGTGTTGATCGCGTCGGCGAAGCCCACCACGTCGGTGACCGCCGCGGTCACGGCCGGGTGCGTCTCCTTGAACTTGGCCGTCATCTCGCCGAGTTCCTTGTTGACGTGCTCGGTGAACCCCTCGGTGAGCTTCGTCGCCGCGTCGGAGACGGCGTTCGTGATCGACTCGCGGATGCCGTTGATCAGCGCCGTCACCTGCGCTTGCGCCGCGTTGGTGATGGCCGACGTCGGCTGCGTCACGGGCTCACCTCCCTGGGGTGCCGAAGAACGCGGCGATCTCGTCGGTGCTCGCCGCCGGGTCGGGTTCGGGCTCCACACCCGGGCGCGGGACCGGCCGCGGCCGGTCCGGCTGGTCGGCGCCCTCGGCGGAGTTGGCCGCGACGAACAGCCAGTTGCCCACCGCGAGCTCGTCGACCGCGCCCGCGAGCAGGTGCTCGGTGAGGCCCCACTCCGCCGCCTCGCCGTGCAGGGCGCGCACCAGCGCCGAGTCGCGGGGCAGGTGCCGGATCAGCACCCGCAGCCGCCTCGGCGTCAGCTTGCCGCGGTAGTAGTCGAGCAGGTCCACCCGGTAGAACCGGAGCAGGTCGGCTTCGACGGCCTCGCCGTGCTCGCTCAGGAGCGCGTCGAGGCCGAGGATTCCCCCAGCGCCATACCGGTGTCCCGGCCGTAGGCCTCCAGCAGGGCCTGGATGTCCTGCACGCTCAGCGCGTGCCGGCCGAGCTTCTCGAACTGCTCGGCGCCGAGCAGCACCTCGAGCAGACCGTCCAAATCGGACGCGTCGAGGCCGGAGAGCCGGGTCACCGCTTCGCGGGGCAGTTCGGTGGGCAGGCTGAACGTGTCGCCGTCCAGCTCGAACTCCCAGCGCTCCCCCAGTGCTTCCAGGCGCTGCGCCCGCGCGGCGTTGACGTTGTACTTCGCCATTTCGTGCGTTCCCCCTCGCCCGGTCACGCGGGCTGTTCTTCGGCTTCGGCTTCGGCGGCGACCCCGGCGGCGGCCTGGTTGATCGACCACTGCGCGAGCGGCTCGGACGTGCTGTTGATCGGTGTCATCGCGGTGAAGGTGACGCCGAGCTTGATCGCCGACGTCCGGGTGATCGCGGTTTCGTCGGTCTCGGTGACGACCCCGCGCGGGATGTAGAAGCGGTGCTTGACGTTCGGGCCGTCGCTGAACTCGATGCCGAGCGCGCGTTCGTCGACCCGGGGCGCGGCGGCGATGTTGTAGACGCCGTTCGTCCCCGCGGGTGCGCTGAAGAAGAACTGCAGGGTGTCGCTGTTGATCTGCAGCAGCGAGAACTTCGCGGAGAAGTCGCGGTCGCTGAAGACGTACCGGATCGCGGCCACCGACTGCCAGGTGTCCACCGGGTCGAGCTTGTCCTTCTTGACGAACTTGACGCCGTCGGCGGTGGTGTAGCCGAGGTCGATCCACGGCGACGCCCACGGCTTGGTGAAGTCGGCCGGTGCGGCGGTGTGCGCGGGCGCCACGTAGATGGCCCCGGTTCCCGCCACCCGGATCTCGCTGGCGTTCAGTCCTGGCATGAGCAGCCCTCCCACTGCGCCGCCGGCCCTTTTCAGGCCGGTCTGGATACGACTTGCGCGACGAACCGGTACCGCATGACGTACCGGTTCGCGTCGGAATGCCTCCGGTCGAGCACGAAGCACGGCCCTTGGAGTTCGGTCACGTCGGGGAACACGGTTCCGCCGGACGCGTTCAGCAGCGGCAGCACACCCCGCACGGCCAGCGCGACCGCGTGCGCGGCGGTCTTGTCCGGACCGTAGGAGTCCAGCCGCACCTCCGCGTTGTCGAGCCGGTCATCGTCGAGGTAGACGCCGCCGAGCCGGGTGAGCACGACGGCGCGCTGCGTTCCGTCGAAGCCCGGCGGGACCGCCGAGCCCACCGGCACGCCGGACAGCTCCGGCCGCGAGCGCAAGAACGCCGCGACCGCCTGTTCGACATCCGGGAACACCAACGGTTCCTGGGCGATCGGCACGATTTCCCCCACCTCCCCAGTCCCCTTGGGGTGTGCCCAACCTAACGCAGCGATCATCGCCTGCAAGCGGCCGAACGGGGGATCGCGCTGGCCGGATCCGGCCCGCGCGCGGACATGGGAACGGCCCCCTCCCGTGCGGGAGGGGGCCGTCGTCTTGTCGGGTCAGGCGCCGACGCCGATGGCGAACACGTGCAGCGCTCCGCCGCTCACGTTGTCCGGCAGTGTGACGCTGGCGAGGGTCTTGCCCGCGGCCAACGTGATCGGGTTGGTGCCGAACACCATCGTGCGGATCTGCTGCGGGTCGCCGCCCGAGGCGTTGCGGTACGGCGTCGACAGGACGATCCGGTTGCCGAACGCCGGCTGGGCGCCGCCGCCACCGAGGGTCCAGTCGGAGAACCCGATGGTGGCCGTGGACGTCGTGCCGTCGGTGTAGGTCAGCGTCAGCGTGCCGGACGCGTTGCCGTTGGACGCCGAGCCGAGCAACGCCAGCCGACCCGAGCCGGAGACGTTGACCGTCTGGCCCGAAGCGATCACGTTGTCCGGGTCGCCCGCCGGGAACGCCGGCCAGGTGAACTTGATGCCGTCGCTGGTGACCGTGCCGCCCGGGGTGGCACCGGCCGCGGCGAGGGCGTCGGCCGAGTAGCTCCAGCCGCCGCCGTCGAAGTTCGCCGCGCCCGAGTTCGAATCCGGGGAGATGCCGGCGTTGTTCACCGTGGCGAGCCAGCTGTTCGGCTGCGCCACCAGCACCGTCAGGACGGCCTGCGAGGACGCGACTCCCGGTGCGGAGAACGTCACCGGGATGCGCCGCGCGCCGTCGGCCAGGGCCGCCGGGACCGAAACCGTCAGCTCCGCGCTCGCCTTGCCCGCGGCGGGCACCGCGATGGTGCCCGTCGCCGGGGTCAGCGTGATCCCGTCGACGCTGCCCGCGCTGTAGGTCCAGGTCCGGGCGACACCCGAAAGGTCCTGGACCCCCACGGACGCCTTGGACGTCGACCCCGCGGGCGTCACCGCACGGGCCGGGTCCACAAAGGACAGGCTCGGCTTCTCCTGCTCGCGGAACGACGGCGGGGCGTCGGCCGTCGCGCTGCCCCACGAGGTCGCCGTGGCGGAGCGGGTGTAGTCGAGCGTCCCGCCACTGGAGATCAGCGCCTCCGGCAGCCACGCCTTCGCCGCCGCGCCGCCGTTGACCTTCAGGCTGCCCACGTAGTCGCCGGTGCCCGGCGCGTTGATGGTGATCTTCTTGCCCGCGCCGGTGGTGAGCACGGCGTGCTCGAAGCGCGGGGTGACGAGCAGCGTTTCGGCGCGGCCCGGGATCTCCGGGTAGACGCCGAGCGCGGACCAGACGTACCAGGCCGACATCTGGCCGAGGTCGTCGTTGCCGATCAGGCCTTCGGGCCGCGGGTTGTACAGCTCGTTCATCGAGCGGTGCACGATCGCCTGGGTCTTGGCCGGCGCGCCCGCGTAGGAGTACACGTACGGCGCGTTGGAGTTCGGCTCGTTGCCCATGAAGGCGTACGGCTCCTGCGTGCCCGCGTTCAGCTGGGTGAAGAAGGTGTCCAGCCGGGACTGGGTCGCGGTGTTCCCGCCGAACGCCGTCACGACGCCGCCGAGGTCGTAGGGCACCATCCACTCGTACTGCGCGCCGTTGCCCTCGACCCAGCCCTGCGAGCTGGCGGGGTCGTAGGTGCCGGCGAACGAGCCGTCCGCGTTGCGCGGCTGCAGGTGCCCGGTACCCGGGTTGTAGAGGTTCTGCCAGTTCTGCGCGCGCTTCATGAACGTCGTGTACGTCGCGCTGTCGCCGAGCCGCTTCGCGAACTGGGCGATGGAGAAGTCGGCGCTGGTGTACTCGAGCGTGTCCGCGCCCGCGCCCGGCACGTAACCGAGCTTCTGGTAGTCCTCGAGACCCGGCCGCTCGGTGTAGCCCTGCGTCGGCTGGGTCGCGCCCTTGATCATGAGCAGCAACGCCTTCTGGGCGTCGAAGTCACGCGCGCCGAACGCGTACGCGCTGGAGACGATGATGTGGTACGGGTCGCCGTTCATGACGCCGGTGTAGTCGTTGGCCACCGTCCAGCGGTCCCACGAACCGCCCTGCTCGGCGTAGGCCATCATCGACCGGACGATGTCCGAAGTCTCCTTCGGGTCGATCGTCGCCAGGAGCGGAGCCTCCGAGCGGTAGATGTCCCAACCGGAGAAGTTGGTGTACATCGCGTGGCCCTTGTCGGCCGTGTGGATCCGGCCGTCGAAGCCGGGGTACTGACCGTCCACATCGGAGAAGACGTTCGGCTGGATCAGCGAGTGGTACAGCGAGGTGTAGAACGTCGTCATATCGGCGTCGGAACCACCGGTGACGGCGATCTTGCCGAGCTGGGTGTTCCACGCCTTGCGCGCGCCCGCCGCGATGGTGTCGAAGGACTTTCCGGTGTTCTCCGCTTTCAGGTTGGCCTTCGCGCCGTCGACGGACACAAAGGACAGTCCGACCTGGACGTTCACCTGGGCGCCGTTGAGGTTGGCGAAGGTGACGTACCCGCCGCTGCCGGGTCCGCTGACCGTCGTGTTCTGCTGCTTGGCGGTGGTGGTGCGCGCGATCGAGGCGTCGACGCCGTTGGGCTGCGCGACCTTCGCCTTGGCACCACCGGTTTCCGCGGCCTTGTTCGGCGTCACGGCGCCGTTCTTCCACGTGCCGATCGAGGCGAACGGCGTGTCGAACTTGGCCGAGAAGTAGACGCGGTAGCTGTTGCGCGCCCCGCAGAAGCGGCCACTGGTGGCCCAGCCGCTGATGGTGTCCTTGCCGATGGTGATCGACGCGTCGTCGGTGCCGTTGACCGAGCCCGAGGTGTTGACCAGCAGCGTCGAGGACGCGCCGGCCGGGTAGGTCAGCCGCGCGGAGCCGGTGCGCTGGGTCGCGCTCAGCTCGACCTTCGCGCCGCTGTCGAGGGTGACGTCGTAGGCGCCCGCGGTCGCGTGTTCGTTGGCGTGCGAGAACTTCGACGTGTAGTGGCCTGGATCGGTCGCCGGGGAAGTCGTCACTTCACCGACATAAGGGATGAACGGGATGTCCTCGTAGGTCGAGCAGCCCGCGCCCGAAAGGTGCGTCAGGCTGAACCCGGTCAGGGCGTTGTCGTCGTAGAAGTACCCGCCCGGCTGGGACTTCACCGTGTCCGGGCTCCACTGGACCATGCCGAACGGCGCGACCGCGCCCGGGAACGTGTTGCCGGCACCGCCCCCGGTGCCGTGGTCGGCGCCGCCGGGACGGGTGCCGACGAAGGGGTTGACCCACTTGGCGAAGTCCGTCGCCGGGGCCGCCGCGGCGGGGACAGCGGGAGCCACCGCTGCCGTCACCGCCAATGCCAGGAAGGTAAAACCGGCTCTGAAGCGCGCTCGCGCCATCGCCATCGCCTCTCACCTCATCAGCGCGACCGGAAACGGTGTCATGACAACCTTGTCGCGCAGTCGGTAGAACCGGGCCACCTTGGGCAGCGGCTCACCGGATCGTCAAGGGGTCTCGTCAAGACCTGTCCACTTCGGGACAGCATGATCAGCCGTCTGACCTACGACGTCAGTAGCCGAATCGGCACAATTCGCGCGTGAAGCGTTGACAACCCACCGGCGGGTGGCGTTCAATCCCGGTCACTATGACAACGTTGTCTCCCCCCGGCCGGGACCGGGACGGCGCCACGCGCACCGCGAGCAGGCGAGCCACGATGAGCGACGTGGCCCGGCTGGCGGGCGTGTCGATCAAGACCGTCTCGCGCGTGGTCAACGACGAACCGGCGGTGCACCCGGACACCGCCGAGCGGGTCATGGCGGCCATCGAGCAGCTGGGGTTCCGGCGCAACCTGGGCGCGCGCAACCTGCGCCGCGGGTCGACCACCGGCACCATCGGGCTGATCGTCGAGGACGTCGGCAACCCCTTCTACTCCGAGCTGAACCGCGCGGTCGAGCGTATCGCGACGTCGTTCGGCCGCCAGGTGCTCACCGGCTCGTCGGAGGAGAACTCCGACCGCGAGCGCGAACTCGTCCTCGAGTTCTGCGCGCGGCGGGTGGACGGCATCCTCGTCGTCCCGGCCGGCCTGCAGCACGGCTACCTGGTGCCGGAGATGCGCGCGGGCACGCCGGTGGTGTTCATCGACCGGCCGGCCGGCGACATCGTGGCCGACACCGTGCTGGTCGACAACCTCGGCGGCACGATCGAGGCCGTCACGCACCTGGCGAAGCACGGCCACCGGCGGATCGCGTTCCTGGGCGACAGCCCGGACATCTTCACCGCGGCCGAGCGCCTGCGCGGGTTCCGCGAAGGCTGCGTCCGCAACGGCATCTCCTACGACGAGTCGCTGGTCTCCATGCGGACGCCGACGCAGGAGGGCATCGGCGACGCCGTGAAGCGGCTGCTGCACGGACCGGACGCGGCCACCGCCGTGATCGCGGGCAACAACCGGGTCGCCGTGCACCTGCTGCGCGCGCTGGCCCACGCCGAGTACCGCCCGGCGATGGTCGGCTTCGACGACTTCGAGCTGGCGGACCTGCTCGACCCGCCGGTCACCGTCGTCGCGCACGACGTGAGCGCGCTCGGCCACGCCGCGGCCGAGCTGCTCTTCGCGCGCGTCCAAGGAGATCAGTCCCCGCCCAGAAAGGTAGTCCTGCCCGTGCATCTCGTCGCCCGCGGTTCCGGTGAGGTCGCCCCGTGACCCTCGAACCCATCCGGCTCCCGGCCAACCAGCCGCCGCAGTTCTACCGCGGGGGCGACGCCATCGCGGCGCTGCGCGGAGCCTCGCCGGACAAGAAGTTCGGCCCGGAGGACTGGGTCGCCTCGGCGACCACCATGTTCGGCCAGGACACCAACGGCCTGACCCGGCTCCCGGACGGCGGCTGGCTGCGTGACGCCGTCATCGCGAACCCGAACGGCTGGCTCGGCGCCAAGCACGTCGAGGCGCTCGGGACGTCGACCGGGCTGCTCGTCAAGCTGCTCGACGCGGGCCAGCGGCTGCCCGTGCACTTCCACCCGGACGACGCGTTCGCCCAGCGGCACTTCGACTCGCACTTCGGCAAGACCGAGGCGTGGATCGTGGTCGGCACCTACGGCGACGACCCGCGCGTCTACCCCGGCTTCAAGGAGACGCTGTCGAAGGGCACCGTGTCCGAGTGGACGCGGGAGCAGGACGTGCCGTCGATGCTGGGCGCGCTGAACAGCGTCCCGGTGACCGCCGGCGACACCGTCTACATCCCGGCGGGCCTGCCGCACGCGATCGGCGAGGGCGTGTTCGTGGTCGAACTGCAGCAGCCGACGGACTTCTCGCTGACCATCGAGTGGCGCGACTTCCTCGCGTCGCCGGAGAAGGGCCACCTCGGGATCGGCTTCGACACCGCGATCCAGGCCCTCGACACGTCGGGCTGGGACGACGAGCGCCTCGAGACCATCATCAAGCGCACCGCGGGCGAGCACGCGTCCACTGTGGACCTGCTGGCCGGCGGATCGGAGCGGTTCTTCCGAGCCGAGCAGCTGCGCACGGACAAGATGACAACGTTGTCACTCGACCCGTCGTTCGCGGTCCTGGTCGTCCTCGACGGCGAAGGCACCCTGCGCACCGAGCACGGCGGCGAGCACGCGCTGGCGAAGGGCGACACCTACGTCGTCCCGTTCGACGCCGGCCAGACCGAGCTGTCCGGCGCGGCGACGGTGATCCGCTGCCGTCCGCCGGCACCGGAAGAGAGGCGCGGATGAGCGAAACCCTCCTGGACGCGGTCGACCTGACCAAGCACTACGGATCCGTCGAAGCCCTGCGCGGCGCGTCGTTCCAGGCACGCGCGGGCGAGGTGACGGCGCTGATCGGCGACAACGGCGCCGGCAAGTCCACCCTGGTCAAGTGCCTCTCCGGCGCGGAGCAGCCGACGTCGGGGAAGATCCTCCTCGACGGCGAGGAGGTGCGCTTCGACTCGCCGACGACGGCGCGGCGGATGGGCATCGAGACCGTGTACCAGGACCTCGCCGTCGCCCCCGAGCTGGACCCGGCGGCGAACCTCTTCCTCGGCCGCGAGATCCACCGCAAGGGCATCCTCGGCAAGCTCGGCATGCTCGACAAGGCCGAGATGCGGCGGCAGGCGATCGAGGAGTTCCAGCGCCTCGGCGTGACGCTGCAGAGCACCGACGTCCCGATCGGCGCGCTGTCCGGCGGGCAGCGGCAGAGCGTCGCGGTCGCCCGTTCGGTCGTGTGGGCGTCGAAGGTCGTGTTCATGGACGAGCCGACGGCCGCGCTCGGCGTCGTGCAGCGGGAACGCGTGCTCGACGTCATCAAGAAGGTGCGCGACAAGGGCATCGCCGTCGTGCTGATCAGCCACAACATGCCCGAGGTGCTGTCGGTCGCCGACCGCGTCGAGGTGCTGCGGCTCGGCAAGCGCGTGGCCCGGTTCAGCGGGCCGGACACGAAGCTCGAGGACCTCGTCGCCGCGATGACCGGCGCCCTCGTGCAGGAGGAGGCCGCGTGAGCGCACCGGTGAAGGACATCCAGGAGTCGCCCGAAGCGGGCTTCGGCAAGCGGCCGCTGGGCAAGCGCCTGGTGGAGGCCAACACGTTCTGGATCGGCCTGGTCCTGCTGCTCCTGATCGCGATGTTCAGCGTGATCGCGCCGGACACCTTCCCGACGCTGTTCACCTTCCAGACCCTGTTCATCGAGTCCTCGGTGCTGCTCATCCTGTCGGTCGGCATGACGTTCGTGATCATCACCGCGGGCATCGACCTCTCGGTCGGCTCGGTGCTGATCCTCTCGGGCATGGCCGGCGGCAAGACGATGGAGGCGCTCTCCGGCGGCGACGCGTCCAAGGCGGGCTGGGGCGTGATCGTCGTCGGCCTCGTCGTCGCCGTGGTCACCGGCACGATCTGGGGCCTGATCAACGGCGCCCTCGTCGCGCTGGCGAAGCTCCCGCCGCTGATCGTCACGCTCGGCACGATGGGGGCCGCGCTGGCCACCGCCTACCTGTTCAACGGCGGTTCGGACCTGCGCACGGTGCCGGCCGTGCTCACCCAGACCCTCGGCTACGGCACGTCCTTCGGCGTGGTGCCGAACCTGGTGATCGTGGCGATCGTGATCACCGTGATCGGGGCTTGGCTGCTGCGGACGACGAAGTTCGGCCGGTACACCTTCGCCGTGGGCTCGAACGCCGAGGGCGCGCGACGGGTCGGCATCGGCGTCACCGCCCACCTGCTGAAGGTGTACACGCTCACCGGCTTCCTGGCCGGGCTCGCCGGGTTCCTTTCGCTGGCCTACTACAACTCGACGACCATCTCCGGGCACACCACCGACAACCTCAACGCCATCACCGCGGTCGTGATGGGCGGCACCAGCCTCTTCGGCGGCGTCGGCACGATCCTGGGCACGGTGATCGGGGTGTTCATCCCCGCGGTGCTGCGCAAGGGTTTCACCATCATCCACGTCCAGGACTTCTGGCAGCTGTTCATCGTCAGCTGGGTCCTGATCGCCGCGGTCTGGTTCGACCAGCAGCGCCGTCGTCGCCGCAACTCCCGCTGAGTCCCCCTGCGAACCTTATTCAGCCGTCGGGCGGCGCGAAGGTCACCGCAGGCGGGCGAGCTGCAGTCCGTAGCGCCGCCCTAACCAGAATAAGATTCGAGTACAAAGAGGTGCTTATGAAACTGACCAAGACCCTCACCGCCATGGGTGCCGTGGTCTCCGCCGCCGCCCTGCTCACCGCCTGCGGCTCCGGCACGGTCGGGCAGACCGGGTCCGGCGACTCGGCCAAGCCGGTCGGCGGCAAGAAGCTGGCGCTGATCCCGGGTGTGCAGGCCGAGCCGTTCTACATCTCGCTGCAGTGCGGTGCGGAGGCCGAGGCGAAGAAGCTCGGCTACGAACTGACCACGCAGGCGCCGCAGAAGTTCGACGCGCCCCTGCAGACCCAGCTCGTCAACGCCCTCGGCTCGAACCCGCCGGCGGCGCTGCTCATCGCCCCCACCGACGACACCGCGATGCTGGCGCCGATCCAGCAGGTGAAGGCCCGCGGCTCGAAGATCGTCGAGGTCGACACCGCGCTCAAGGACACCAGCGTGGCCGCGTCGTCGATCTCGTCGGACAACGCCGCCGGCGGCAAGCTCGCCGCCCAGACGATGGCGAAGCTCGCGAACGGCAAGAGCGGCTCGGTACTGGTCCTCGACACGATCGCGGGCACGTCGACGACCGCCGCGCGCGCGAAGGGCTTCGAGGACGAGCTGAAGAACACCCCGAACCTGAAGTCGGTCGGCGTCCAGTTCACCCAGAACGAGCCGGAGCAGGCCGCGGCCAAGGTGACGGCGGCCCTGTCGTCGACGCCGGACCTCATCGGCGTCTTCGCGACCAACCTGAACACCGGCGAGGGCGCGGCGACCGGCCTGCGCAACGCGGGCAAGGTCGGCGCGGTCAACCTGATCGGCTTCGACGCCAGCCCGTCGGAGGTCGAGGGCCTGAAGAACGGCCAGTACCAGGCGCTCATCGCCCAGGACCCGGCCTCGATCGGCACCCAGGGCGTCCAGCAGGCCGTCGCGGCCGTCGAGGGCAAGCCGGTGACGCGGAACCTCACCGCGCAGCTGCACTCGATCACCAAGGCGGACATGGACGCCAACTCGCAGTACTTCTACAAGCAGTCCTGCTGACCCGTCCGTCAGATCCCTGCGGGTGGTGTGCGCACCGCCCGCAGGGGTTCTGACCAGGTGTTTCACCGCCGGTGATCGGTCACCACCGGTCACCGCGGCGGGGCCACCGCTCACCGCACGAACCGTTCCCCCGCGCGGGTGTCGCCCGTCACACTCATCTGCACATGCATTTACACATGCATGATCGCAGGGAGGGTGCGATGAACTACGAGCGGCCGGCCATACACCGGACGATCTTCGCCGTGGACGTCGAGGGCTACGGCGACCAGCGCAGGACCACACCGGACCGCCTGGCGATGCGCGAAGGGCTCTACCGCGCGCTCGGCCGGGCGTTCGACGACGCGGGCGTCCCCTGGGCGGCCTGCCGGAGCGACGACTGCGGCGACGGCGTCTTCGTCCTCGCCCCGCCGCAGATCCCGAAGGGGCTCTTCGTCGAGTTCTTGCCCAACGCGCTCGCCGTGGCGCTGCACCGGCACAACCTGACCCACCACGCCGGCGCCCGGATCCGGCTCCGGATGGCGCTGCACGCGGGCGAAGTCGCCTACGACGACCACGGCGTGACCGCGCCGGCGATCAACCACGCGTTCCGGCTCCTGGACGCGGCGCCGCTGAAGAAGGCGCTCAAGACGTCGCCCGGCGTGCTGGGGCTGATCACGTCGGCGTGGTTCTTCGAGGAGGTCGTCCGGCACAGCGACGGCCTCGACCCGACGACGTTCCGGCCGGTGCCGGTCGCGGTGAAGGAGACCCGGACGACCGGCTGGATCGCGCTGCCCGACCGGCCGTACCCGGCGAACACGAGCCTGCTCGGCGACGTCACGGCGCTGGACGACTACCGGACCTGGCGCCGCTTCCGCCGCCACGCCCAGGTGCTGGCCGACCGGGAGGGCCCCGCGTAGCCGTAGGATCTACTGCCCTGGACACCGTCGCCGAGGGGAGGCCCGTTGACCGTGCACCTGCGCGCGGCATCCCGCGCCGACCCGCTGCCGGTGCTCGCCGCCGCCCGCCGGATCACCGACGACCTGCGCGACGGCCTGTCGGGCACCCGCGCGCGCCGCGCCGCGCACAGCCTGCGGCGCCTGTTCGGCTTCCCCGGGCTCGGGCTCACCGACCTCTCCGGCTCGCTGCTGTGGTCGGGGCGGCCCGGGCCGGACGCCGTCGTCGCGTCGGTGCTCGACGGCGTGCTCCACACCGAGGAACCCGGCTCCGCGCCCGACGTCATGGTGCTGCCGCTGCACGTCCGCGACGAACTGGCCGGAGCGCTGCTCGTCGTCGGCGACGTCCGGGACGCGGTCGCGGCCCAGGCCGCGGACCTCGTCGTGCAGGCTCTGGAACGCGGGCGGCTCGAGGCGTCCGCCGAACAGGCGGCGCAGGCCGAACTGCGGGCGCTGCGGGCCGAGATGTCCCCGCACTTCGTCTACAACGCACTGACCGTCATCGCGTCGCTGGTGCGCTCGGACCCCGACCGCGCCCGCGACCTCATGCTCGACTTCGCCGACTACACGCGCTACAGCCTCGCTCGCCACGGTGAGTACACGGTGGTCGCCGAGGAGTTCCGCGCGATCGAGACGTACCTCGCGCTGCAGCGGGCGGTGCTCGGCGAACGCCTGCGCGTCCAGGTGCGGGTCGCGCCGGAGATCCTCGCCGTCGCGGTGCCGTACCTCGTGCTGGAGCCGTTGGTGGAGAACGCGATCCGGCACGGCATCGAGCCGCGCTCGGGCACGGGCCTGGTCCAGGTGCACGGCCAGGCGGAAGGGAACGACTGCGTGATCTTCGTCGAAGACGACGGGGTCGGCATGGACCCGAAGCGCGCGGCGGACATCCTGGCCGGGCGCACCGGCGAGGACGACCCGGCCGGGCTCGGACTGGCCAATGTGGACAGACGGCTGCGGGACGTCTACGGCGCCTGGTACGGCCTGACCGTCGAGACCGAGGTCGGCGCCGGGACGCGCGTGGTCGTGCGGGTGCCGCGGTTCCAGCCGGGGGTGCTGCCGTGACTTCGCTTCGGGTCCTGGCCGTCGACGACCTCGCGCCCGCCCTGGACGAGTTGTGCACCATGCTGCGCGAAGCGCCCGAAGTCGGCGAAGTCGTCGGCGCGAGTGACGCGCTGAAGGCGTTGAAGCTGCTTCAGGCGGACCGCTTCGACGCGGTGTTCCTCGACATCTCCATGCCAGGCCTCGACGGGCTCGAACTGGCGTCGCTGCTGGCGAAGCTGAGCGAGCCGCCGGTGATCGTGTTCGTCACCGCGCACGACGGCCACGCGGTGACGGCGTACGGCATCGGCGCGGTCGACTACCTGCTCAAACCGGTGCGCGCCGAACGGCTGTCGGCGGCGCTGGCGAAGGTGCTGCGGATGGCGACCCCCGCGTCCCGGCCGACGCCGGACGCGATGGCGGCGCTGCCGGTGGAGTCGGGCGGCCGGACGCGGTACGTCCGCCGCGACGACGTGCTGTTCGTCGAGGCCCACGGCGACTACGTCCGGTTGCACACGCGCGGCGGCGTCCACCTGGTGCGGATGCCGATTTCGCGGCTCGAGGAGTACTGGGAGGGCACGGGGTTCAGCCGCGTGCACCGGGGCTTCCTGCTGGCGGTGGGCGCGGTGCTGGAGCTGCGCAGCGACAGCGCGGGCGGCCTGTTGGCGCACACGGAGGCGGGCGACGTCCCGGTCAGCCGCCGGCACGCGCGGGACCTGCGCGACCGACTGCTGGAAGCGGCGCAACGCGGCCAGCTCGGGCCGGGCCCGCGATGAGCAAGATCCGCCGGGTCGCCGTCACGAGCCCGCAGACCCGTCTGGCCCACGCGCGCCGCCGGTCGCGGCACCGCTGGCGCCAGCCCCGGCTCCCCGCGAGCGACACCCAGCGCGCCACCACGCTCTACCGCGCCCAGCGCCGTCGCGGCATCCCCGCGCTGGTCCTGATGTTCGCCCTCCTCCTCGGCCTGCCGGGGGTCTTCGCGATCTTCCCGGGCCTGGACTCCGTGCGGCTGCTGGGAATCCCGCTGTCCTGGCTGATGATCGCGGTCCTCCCCTACCCCGCGATGGCCGTGCTGGCCCGCTGGCAGCTGCGTCGCGCCGAACGCCTCGAGGACGACTAGTGGGCGTCGCGCTCGCCGTCGCCCCCGTAGTCCTCGTGACGCTGCTCATCGGCGTCCGCGGGGTCGCCGCCATGCGCACGACGTCGGACTTCCTCGTCGCGTCCCGTCGGATCTCGCCGCTGGTCAACTCGGCCGCCGTCTCCGGCGAATACCTGTCCGCGGCTTCGTTCCTCGGCGTCGCCGGGCTCGTCGTCAAGGACGGCATCGGTGCCCTCTGGTACCCGGTCGGCTTCACGGCCGGCTACATCGCGATGCTCGTCCTGGTCGCCGCACCGATGCGAAGGTCGGGCGCGCTGACCGTCCCCGACTTCGCCGAAGCCCGCCTCAACTCCCCCGCCCTGCGCCGCCTGGCCGCGGTGGTCGTGCTGGTGATCGGCACGATCTACGTCGTCCCGCAGTTCCGCACCGCGGGCCTGGTGCTCACCGCGGTCGGCGGCACGCCGTACTGGGTCGGCGTCGTGCTGGCCGGCGCCGCGGTCAGCGTCACCCTCGCGCTCGGCGGGATGCGCGCGGCGACGTACGTGCAGGCGTTCCAGTTCGTGCTGAAGCTGCTGTTGTTCCTCATCCCCGCGATCTGGCTGGTGCTGCAGGCGGGCGCGGTCAACCGGGCCGACGCCCTCCACCCGGTCGAGTTCACGCACTTCGCCCGCGAAACGCCGGTGCGGTTCGAAGTCGACGTCACCATGGAGATCCGCGAGCCGACCGCCGTGCGCGTCAACGGCGTCCCGCGGACCCTGCCGCCGGGCGAGTTCACCGCGCACAGCCAGGACGCCGTCGTGTTCGGCGAAGGCACCGCGGTCCCGGCCGTCCGCGGCGGCGCCCCGCTGGGCGGGCACGACTGGCAGCGGCCGCTGCTCGACCTCGGCGACCAGGGCTACCCGCTGCTCGGCACGTGGTCCGTGCTCATCGCGACCATGCTCGGCACGATGGGCCTGCCGCACGTGCTCATGCGCTTCCACACCAGCCCGGACGGCCGCGCCGCGCGCCGCACCGCCGCGATCACCGTGGCGCTGCTGGGGATCTTCTACCTCTTCCCCGGCGTCTACGGCGTCCTCGGCCGGGTTCTCGTGCCCGGCCTCTACCTGTCGGGCGCGACGGACACGGTGGTCGTCGCGCTGCCGTACCAAGTGGACAGTGGCTGGGCCGGCGGGCTCTTCACGGCGCTGCTGACGGCGGGCGCGTTCGCGGCGTTCCTGGCGACGTCGCTCGGGCTGCTGCTGGTGATGTCCGGCGCGATCGCGCACGACCTCGTGCCCGGCGGGCTGCGCCGGCTGCGGATCGCGGTGTTCGGCGTCGCCGCGATCATGGTCCTGCTGGCGCTGCGCTCGGCCGAGCTCGACGCCGGGGTGCTCGTCACGTGGGGCTTCACCGTGGCCGCGTCGACGTTCTGCCCACTTTTGGTGCTCGGTATCTGGTGGCCGCGGCTGACGGCGGCCGGCGGGATCGCCGGGGTGCTGACCGGGCTGATCGCGTCGTCCGGCTCGATCCTGTTCGCCCTCGCCGGCCCGGATCTGCACGGCTGGGTGGCGATCTTGGTGCAGCAACCGGCACCCTGGTCGGTACCGCTGGCATTCGGCGCAATGGCGTTGGTCTCGCTGCGCGGCAGGCCGCCCGCCTGGTCGACGGCCGCCATGCTCCGCCTGCACCTGGACGAACCCCGTTCGACGGAACCCCGCGACCGTTCGTCAACCGTTCGTCGTCTGGCCCGGCTGTTGAGCCGCTGAATCTTCACGCGGGACTCACACGTCCCTACGGTGTCGCAGGTCACTTTCCGCAACGTCGCAGGGAGCAGCGATGAGCACGACGGAGACCGGCGGCGGCCCCCCGGACACGTCCGAGACCATCTGGGAACGCGCGCACGAAAGCACCGAGTTCCGCGAGCTGCGCAGCCGGCTGCGCCGGTTCGTCTTCCCGATGACGGCGGTCTTCCTCCTCTGGTACCTGCTCTACGTGCTGCTCGCGGACTACGCGCACGGCTTCATGAGCACGAAGGTCTTCGGCAACATCAACATCGGCCTGATCTTCGGCCTGCTGCAGTTCGTCTCGACGTTCGTGATCACCGGCCTCTACGTGCGGTACGCGAACCGGAAGCTCGACCCGGTCGCGGAGAAGATCCGCGAGGACATCGAGAAGGAGCAGCCGTGAACTTCGACATCGCCGCGGGTGTGGAAGGCAGCAACCCGGTCCTCAACATCATCATCTTCGCCGCCTTCGTGGTCATCACGCTGGTGATCGTGTTCCGCGCCAGCCGCAACACCAAGACGGCGTCGGACTACTACGCCGCCGGGCGCGCGTTCACCGGTCCCCAGAACGGCATCGCGATCTCGGGTGACTACCTGTCGGCGGCGTCGTTCCTCGGCATCGCGGGCGCGATCGCCATCAACGGCTACGACGGCTTCCTCTACTCCATCGGCTTCCTCGTGGCGTGGCTCGTCGCGCTGCTGCTGGTCGCGGAACTGCTGCGCAACACCGGCAAGTTCACGATGGGCGACGTGCTGGCGTTCCGCATGAAGCAGCGCCCGGTGCGGGCCGCGGCCGCGACGTCGACGCTGGCCGTGTCGTTCTTCTACCTGCTCGCCCAGATGGCCGGCGCCGGCGGTCTCGTCGCGCTGCTGCTCGGCGTCGAAGGCAGCGGGGCGCAGGCCCTGGTCATCGCGGTCGTCGGCGTGATCATGATCGCCTACGTCCTGATCGGCGGCATGAAGGGCACCACCTGGGTGCAGATCATCAAGGCCGCGCTGCTGATCGTCGGCGCGCTCGTGATCACCCTGTGGGTGCTCGGCAAGTACAACTTCAACTTCTCCAGCCTGCTGCAGGCCGCCGTCGACAAGGCGGGCAAGGCCGGGGAGACGCTGCTCGGCCCGGGCAAGCAGTACGGCGCCACCGGAACGTCCAAACTGGACTTCTTCTCCCTCGGCATCGCGCTGGTGCTGGGCACCGCCGGCCTCCCGCACGTCCTGATGCGCTTCTACACGGTGCCGACGGCCCGCGACGCGCGTCGCTCGGTGGTCTGGGCGATCGTGCTGATCGGCGTGTTCTACCTGTTCACGCTGGTGCTCGGCTACGGCGCGGGCGCGCTGGTCGGGCCGGACACGATCAAGAAGGCACCGGGTGGGGTCAACTCCGCGGCGCCGCTGCTCGCGCTCGAACTGGGCGGGCCGGTGCTGCTGGGCCTGATCTCCGCGGTCGCCTTCGCGACGATCCTCGCGGTGGTCGCCGGCCTGACGATCACGGCGTCGGCGTCCTTCGCCCACGACGTCTACGCGAACGTCGTCAAGCGCGGCAAGACGTCGCCGGACTCCGAGGTCAAGGTCGCCCGGATCACCGCGGTGGTCATCGGCGCCCTCGCCATCGGCGGCGGCATCCTGGCCAACGGGCAGAACGTCGCGTTCCTGGTGGCGCTGGCCTTCGCGGTGGCGGCGTCGGCCAACCTGCCGACGATCCTCTACTCGCTGTTCTGGAAGCGGTTCAACACCCAGGGCGCGCTGTGGTCGATCTACGGCGGCCTGGCCATCACGATCGTGCTGATCGTGTTCTCGCCGGCGGTGTCCGGCAAGAGCACGTCGATGATCAAGACCGCGGACTTCGCCTGGTTCCCGCTGAGCAACCCCGGCATCGTCTCGATCCCGGCCGCGTTCATCCTGGGCTGGCTGGGCACGGTCCTGTCGAAGGAGCACGACGAGAAGAAGTACGCCGAGATGGAGGTCCGCTCCCTGACCGGCGCGGGCGCCGAGAAGGCCGTCGCCCACTGACACCCCGAGACACCGAAGGCCGTCGTGAGTCATCCTCGCGGCGGCCTTCGGCCATTTCTCAGTACGGCAGTTTTCCTTCGGCGACACCCGCGAGCGTCGCTTCGAGCTGCTTGCGGACGTACTGCCAGAGCCCACCACCCAGTGAAATCCTCGCCACGCCCAGTTCGGCGAGGCCGCCGAGACCCGGGCTGCCCGGCCAGGCCGGCGCGTTGACGGCGCCGCCGACGCCCTCCACGAACACGGCGAGCACCTCGGGTGTGCGCAGGTGGATCGGGTAGACGCAGTCCGCGCCCGCCTCGAGGTACGCCCGTGCCCGGGCGATGCCGTCGACGAGGTGGTCCTTCGGGTCGACGCCGCGGAAGGAGTCGACGCGAGCGTTGATCACCAGGCCGTCGCCGGCCGCGTCGCGCAGGGCGGCGATCCGCTCGGCCTGCTCGGCGACCGGCCGGACCCCGCCGGTCGCGTGGTCGGTGTCCTCGAAGTTGCAGCCGACGGCGCCGGCGTCGGACAGGCGTCCGGCCAGCTCGGCGCCGGACAGGCCGTAGCCCGATTCGGCGTCGACGGTCACCGGCACGCTCACGGCGTTCGCGATGCGTCTCGCCGCGGCGAACATTTCGTCCGCGGGCGCCTGCTCGCCGTCGGCGAACCCGAGCGCGGCGGCCACGGCGACCGAGCTGGTCGCGACGGCCGGGAACCCGGCGGCCTCGACGAGCTTGGCCGTGTCGGCGTCCCACGCGTTCGGCAGGACCAGGGGCCTGCCCGGGACGTGCAGCGCCTTGAGCGCGGCGGCGCTCACGCGTCGCGCTTCGGGAGCGGCGTGTGGCTGGTGATGGTCATCCGGTTCCAGCTGTTGATCGCGATGACCTCCCACGCGACCGCGCGGTACTGGTCCTCGGTGAACACCCGCGCCGCCTCTTCGTAGACGTCGTCGGGAACGGTCTGGGTCGCGGACAGCTTGGTCATCGCCTCGGTGAGGGCGAGGGCGGCCTGCTCCTGCTCGGTGAAGAGGTCCGTCTCGCGCCAGCCGTCGAGCACGAACAGACGCCGCGGCGACTCCCCCAGCTCGAGAGCGTCGCGGGAGTGCATGTCGAGGCAGTACGCGCAGCCGTTGATCTGGGACGCGCGGGTCTTGACCAGTTCGAGGAGCTTCGGGTCGAGGCCGGCGTTCGCCCCGGCCTTGTTGACCTCGGCCTGCAGGTTGGCCATCGCCTGGTAGAGCTCGGGCGACTGCCCGAGTCCGATTCGCTTCGTCATGGTGTCCACGCTAGTCCGAACTGGTCCACGGGTATGGTCCAGTGACATGGCAGATTCGTGGTCCAGTTCCGGCCTCGACGTCCACCTCGGCTGGGAGCCGTCGACCGGCCGGAGCGGCCTCGCCGACGCGATCCGGGCGGCGATCCGCGCGGGCCGCTGGCAGCCGGACGCGACGGTCCCGTCGACCCGCGCGCTGGCGTCCGACCTGGGCATCGCGCGCGGCACGGTCACCCGGGTGTACGCCGACCTGGCCGCGGAGGGGTACCTGCGCACGGCCCAGGGCGCGCCGACCCGCGTGGCGACGGCGGGCTCGCTCCCCCAGTCCGCGCCGAGGCAGGCACCGCGCGACCCGGCGCCGCGCTGGGACCTGCGTCCGGGGCGTCCGGACCTGACGGCGTTCCCGCGCCAGGCGTGGATCACCGCGACCCGGCGGGCGTTGCTGCGGACGCCGGCGTCGGCGTTCGGCTACGAGTCGGAACTGGGCGCGCCCGAGCTGCGCGACACCCTGGCGGGGTACCTCGCCCGCGCCCGTGGCGTGGTCGCGGACCCGGCGCGGATCGTGGTGTGCCACGGGTATTCGCACGCGATCGCGGTGCTGTCCCGGGCGTTGTTCTCGTTGGGTGTCGGCGAAATGGCGTTCGAGAACCCGTCGCTGGGCATGTACCGCTCGATCGCGGCGGCGCAGGGCCCTCGGGTGGTCGGCGTGCCGGTCGACGAGGACGGCTTGGATGTGTCCGCTTTGGACAGTCCGGCGGTGGTGGTGACGGCGGCGCACCAGTACCCCACCGGGGTGACGCTGGCCCCGCACCGCCGAGCGGCCCTGACCCGCTCCGGCGCGGTAGTGCTGGAGGACGACTACGACGGCGAGTTCCGCTTCGACCGCCAGCAGGTCGGGGCGCTTCAGGCATTGGCGCCGGAGCGGGTGGTGTACGCGGGAACGGCGAGCAAGACCCTGGCACCAGCGCTGCGGCTGGCGTGGCTGGTGCTGCCCAGGTCGTTGGTCGAACCGGTCCGAGCCGCGATGGCCGACAGCGGTTCCCGGCCGGCGCTGCTGAACCAGCTGGCGCTGGCCGAGCTGATCGACTCGGGAGCGTACGACCAGCACATCCGCCGCAGCAGGGCGGAGTACCGCTCCCGCCGCACCCGGCTATTGGCGGCGCTGCCGGACACGGTCCGCCCCCAGGGCATAGCGGCGGGCTTGCACTTGCTGTTGATGCTGCCGCCGGACGGCCCGTCGGAGGCAACGGCCCTGGCGGCGTGCCGCCGCCGAGCGATCGGCATCGAGGGTCTGCACGGGTATTGGATGGGCGAGGAGCGCCAGGGAGGCTTACTGGTCGGCTACGCGGCAACACCGAAGCACGCGTTCGCCGGTGCGACCCAGACGCTGGTGGAGGCGTTGTGGGAGATCACCGCTTGACCCCGTCCCGCCCCGCGCGCCACCGCCCGGCCGGCACCCCCACTTCCGCCGCAGGCCACCACACCACCGCCGTGACCGCACGTGGCATTCCTGCAGCCCGGCCACCTCCTCACCGAGCCGCCGCCCGGCCATCCGCGGGCCACCCCACCGGAGCGGCCCGCGGTCACCGTCAGAACCAGCAGCCGGGCCGGACCCGAAGCAGTTCCGTCCGCAGCACCGGCGTCCCATCGACCGGCGCGGGATCGTCGGCCGTCGGCTGGATCCCCCCAGCCGCGACCTTGTCGAGCGTCCGCAGCCCCTCGGCCCCGACCGTGCCGAACACCGTGTAGTTCGGCCGCAGCGCGGAATCGCCGTACACCACGAAGAACTGCGAACCGTTCGTGTCCGGGCCCGCGTTGGCCATCGCCAGCAACCCGCGCGCGTAGACCCGGCGCGCGCCGGTCGGGTCGGTCGGCGCCGGCGGCAGGTCCACCGGCAGCTCGTCCTTGTACTTGTACCCCGGCCCGCCCTCGCCGGTCGCGGTCGGGTCGCCGCACTGCAGGACCTTCAGCGTCGGGTAGGCGGTCAGCCGGTGGCACACCGTGTGGTCGTAGAACCGGTGCCGCGCCAGGTGCAGGAAGCTCTGCACCGTGCACGGCGCCTTCGCGCGGTCGAGCGTCAGCGGCAGCGCGCCCTGGCTGGTCGGGACCGCGACGTCCACCTTCCCGCGGCTCGGCGTGTGCCGCGGGTCGGGTGGCAACGGCACCGGCCGCGCGGCCGGCTCGTCCGGCGTCTCGGTGTACTGGCACGGCCCGTGCGTCGTCTTCGGCGGCGGCGCATCGGCCGCGGCGGCGACACCATTGCCCGCCACGAACAACGCGCCGGCCGCCAGCGCGGTGACGAGTGTCTTCTTCATCCTGCACGCCCTCCCAGTGATCGCCCGGTTCCGGAGCGCCCCGCAGTCTAGGGCCCGGCACCGACAGGAATAACCGGCGAAAGTCGCCCCTGTCAGCCCATCGGGTGAATCGGGAGGGCGACACCCCGGAAATTGTCGGACCCCCGGCGCACGATGTCGATCACGCGGCAAACCCGCCGCACCGAGAAGGGGGAAGTCATGGCACACCGCCGAAGAACCGTTGCGGCGACTGCGTTTTCGCTGTTGATCGGGATAGCGCTGGCCACCCGGAAGCGCCGACAGCCTCCGCAGCCTGCCCGCCGGCGCAGGCTCTTCCCGCCCGCCCCGCGAATCCACGGCCGACAGTCTCCAGACGGCGAGGCATCAGCGCCGCAGGCCCGGGCCCGCCCCACCCAACAGCTCCCGCGCGGCGGAGCGCCGACACCGCAGATCCGCCCCGCCCGTCTCCCCCACGCCGAGGCGCCGACACCGCAAAGCCACCCCACACACAAGCTCCCACACAGCGGGGCGCCGACACTGCAGATCCCCACCACCCATCGGCTCCCGCACGCCGAGGCACCGATCCGCTCCACCGATCAGGCCCCACACGCCGAAGTACCGACCCGCCCCACCGATCAGCCCCCACACGCCGAGCCGCCGATCCACCCGACCGATCAGCTCCCACATGCCGAGGCGCAGATCCGCCCCACCCACCAGCCCCCACACGCCGAAGCACCGACCCGCCCCACCCACCAGCCCCCGCGCAGCGAAACCTCAGCCCCGCAGGTCGGCGATCAGCTCATCCGCGGCCGCGAACGGGTCGAGCTCCCGCGCCACCACCCGCTCGGCCACCCCGGCCAGCCGCCCGCCACCGCGCAGGTCGGCCAGCTCGGCCCGCAGCCGCCGGACCGCGATGGCCTCGACCTCGTCGCGCGCCCGCGCGATCCGGCGGCGGGCCAGCTCGTCGTGCGCCACCAGCCAGTCGTGGTGCGCGGTCAGCGCCGCCACCACCTCGTCGACACCCTCGCCCTTCGCCGCGACCGTCCGCACGATCGGCTGGCGCCAGCTCGCGCCCCGGATCTCGCGGCGCGCCAGCGAAATCATCTGCTTGAGGTCGTGCACCGTCGCGTCGGCGCCCTCGCGGTCGGCCTTGTTCACGACGAAGACGTCGGCGATCTCCAGCACCCCGGCCTTCGCGGCCTGGATCCCGTCGCCCATCCCCGGCGCGAGCAGCACCACCGTGGTGTCGGCCAGCTTCACGACGTCCACTTCGGACTGTCCGACGCCGACCGTCTCGATCAGCACCACGTCGAAGCCGGCGGCGTCGAGCACGCGCACCGCCTGCGGGGTCGCCCACGACAGCCCGCCGAGGTGCCCGCGCGTGGCCATCGAGCGGATGAACACGCCGGGGTCGGTGGCGTGCTCGGTCATCCGGATCCGGTCGCCGAGCAGCGCGCCGCCCGAAAACGGCGAAGACGGGTCGATCGCGAGCACGCCGACCCGCTTGCCCTCCGCTCGCAACGCGGTGAGCAGGGCCGACGTCGAGGTCGACTTGCCGACGCCCGGCGGACCGGTGAGCCCGACGACCCGGGCCCGTCCGGTGTGCGGGGTCAGCGCCCGCGCGATCTCGGCGACGCGGGGGTGGGCGTCCTCGACGAGCGACAGCAGCCGCGCGACGGCACGGGGCTGCCCGTCCCGCGCGCGGCCGACCAGGTCGTCGAGGTCGAGTGCACCGGCCACTTACGCGGACGGCACCCGCAGCAGCAGGGCGTCGCCCTGGCCGCCGCCACCGCACAGCGCGGCCGCGCCGAGCCCGCCGCCGCGGCGGCGCAGCTCGTGGATCAGGTGCACGGCGAGCCGGGCACCGGAGGCGCCGATCGGGTGGCCGAGGGCGATGGCCCCGCCGTTGACGTTGACCTTCTCCGGGTCGAGGCCGAGCTTCTCGGTCGACACCAGCCCGACGGCGGCGAAGGCTTCGTTGATCTCGACGAGGTCGAGCGCGTCGGCGCCGAGGTTCGCCTTCGCCAGCGCGGCGAGGATGGCGTTCGACGGCTGCTCGTGCAGGCTCGCGTCCGGCCCGGCGACGACGCCGTGCGCACCGATCTCGGCGATCGGCGTCAGGCCGAGCTCCTCGGCCTTCGCCTTGCTGGCCACCACGACCGCGGCGGCGCCGTCGGAGATCTGCGACGCCGAGCCGGCGGTGATGGTGCCGTCCGAGGCGAAGGCGGGGCGCAGCTTCGCGAGGCCTTCGGCGGTGGTGTCGGCGCGCACACCCTCGTCGGTGTCGAAGACGACCGGGTCGCCCTTGCGTTGCGGGATGGAGACCGGCGCGATCTCGTCGGCGAAGTAGCCGTTCTTGATCGCCTCGGCCGCGCGCTGGTGCGAACGCGCGGAGAACGCGTCCTGCTGCTCGCGGGTGACCCCGTAGCGGGAGTTGTACTTCTCCGTCGAGGCGCCCATGGCGACCTGGTCGAAGGCGCAGAAGAGGCCGTCGTAGGCCATGTGGTCGACGAGCGTGGTGTCGCCGTACTTGAAGCCGGAGCGGGACTTCGGCAGCAGGTGCGGCGCCTGGGTCATCGACTCCTGGCCGCCGGCGACGACGAGGTCGAACTCGCCGGCCCGGATGAGCTGGTCGGCGAGCGCGATGGCGTCGAGGCCGGAAAGGCAGACCTTGTTGATCGTCAGGGCCGGCACGCTCATCGGGATGCCCGCGGCGACCGCGGCCTGGCGCGCGGGGATCTGGCCGGCGCCGGCGGTCAGCACCTGGCCCATGATCGTGTACTGCACCGCGTCCGGGGAGACCCCGGCGCGTTCGAGGGCCGCCTTGATCGCGACCCCGCCCAGCTGTGCCCCCGTGAAGTCCTTGAGGGATCCGAGCAGACGCCCGATCGGTGTACGGGCGGCACCCAGGATCACGGAACCGGACACGGCGTCCTCCAAGCTTCGGCGCATGGGCAGTTTTTCCGACCATACCCGGAGGGCGGCCTTCTTGATGGAGCCAGTGTGAGGCGGGGCACGCGAAGAATCGGGGTCGACGCCGGTCGGGAGCGCCCTATCCTGCCTCCATGAATGACGCCCTGCGGCCGTTCGTGACGGCCATCGACCACGTCGGCATCGCGGTCCCGGACCTGGACGCGGCCATCGAGTTCCACCGCACGCACTTCGGCCTGGAAGTGGCGCACGAGGAGGTGAACGAGGAACAGGGGGTGCGCGAGGCGATGCTGCGCGCGCCCGGCACGGCGGGCACGGAGACGCAGATCCAGCTGCTGGCCCCGCTGCGCGACGACTCGGCGATCGGCAAGTTCCTGGCCAAGAGCGGCCCGGGCCTGCAGCAGCTGGCGTACCGCGTGTCCGATGTGGACGCGGCGGCGGCCGCCTTGCGCGAGCAGGGCCTGCGCCTGCTGTACGACGCGGCGAAGCGCGGCACCTCCAACAGCCGGGTGAACTTCGTCCACCCGAAGGACGCGGGCGGCGTCCTGGTGGAGCTGGTGGAGCCGGCGAAGGACGGCGCCGCGCACTGACGCGAACCCGTTCGGGCGCAACAACTCCGGCCCGCGCGAACCGCACGCCGGTGATAAGGCGCGCGGCTAAGCCGACGCCGTCTTCGCGACGAGGGCGTCGGCGATGAACGTCAGCTCGCCGTCGAACTCGGCGGGCAAGTCGTCGTCCGAGTGGCGGGCCGTCGCGTGGCGGTGGCTGACCGCGCGCGCCAGCAGGCCCGACGCCCGCTCGACGTCCGCCGTGGGCAGGACGCCGCCCGTGGCCGCCAGGATCACCGCGCGGACCTGCCGCACGAGCACCTGGAAGCGCTCGTGGAGGGCGTCGCGGACGACGCGGTGGGTGTCGGCCTCGCGCCACAGCAGGTGCGAGAGCCCGAGCGACCGGCTGAAGCGGTGGTCGAGCTCGTGGACGAGCCGGCGCAGGCTGCCCGCCAGGTCGCCGGGGACGACGACCACGGCCGGCTCGATGCGCTCGTCGGGCAGCCGCTCGACGAGCGCGGTGAGCAGGTCCGCCTTGTGCCGGAAGTAGTAGTGCACCAGCCCCTTCGGCACCCCGGCCCGCTCCGCGATGCGGGAGGTCGGGGTGGCGTCGAAGCCGGACTCGGCGAAGAGCGCCTCGGCGGCGCGGAGGATGCGTTCCTTCGCCGAGTCCTCGGTCATGCGTGCCTCCTGCGGCGTCAGTGCTGGCCGGCGGTGCGGTGCGCGGCGTTCGCGACCGGCATGGCTGCCGCGCCGGCGATGACCGTCAGCACCCCGGCGATCCAGGACGTCCAGGAAGCGCCGTTGAACTCGGTGTAGCTCATCACCCACGGCGCGATGAACAGCAGCACGCCGAGCGCGATCTGGATGCCTTCGCCGTAGACCATGCCCGGCATCGCCAGCGAGACCAGGCCGTCGAGTGCGATCAAGGCACCCAGGACGACCATCGTCCACATCGCGGTCGTGTCCGTGCTCAGCCAAAGGGGTGAAAGAGCGGCGACCACCCCGATGACGACCTCGGCCCAATCGTGCGGCCGGGCCCAGGCGCGCGTAGAGACTTCACTCATTCGTGCTCACCTCCGTCGGTGAAACTGCTGGCCGGGTGGGTGTTCCCACGGCCGATGATCCGCTTGACTGGCCGGCCGGTCAAGACTGATCGGTCACAGTTCGACGTGTAATCGTGCCCTCCGTCTCGTACAGTTGTGTCCGCGTGTTACCGGCGAGTAATTTCTGCCGCCAACGCCGTTGACCCCCATCTCCGCGGAGGAACCGATGACGCAGCTCGGCGAGATCCAGCAGGCCATCCTGAACGGCGAGTCCGCCGCGGTCGGGTCCTTGCCCGTGCCCGAGAGCTACCGCGGGGTGACCGTGCACGCCGACGAGGTCGACATGTTCGAGGGCCTCGAGAGCCGGGACAAGGACCCGCGCAAGTCGCTGCACGTCGACGACGTCCCGGTCCCCGAGCTGGGCCCGGGCGAGGCGCTGGTCGCCGTGATGGCGAGCGCCATCAACTACAACACCGTGTGGACGTCGATCTTCGAGCCGATCCCCACGTTCAAGTTCCTCAAGAAGTACGGGAAGCTCTCGCCGCTGGCCAAGCGGCACGACCTGCCCTACCACGTGGTCGGCTCGGACCTGTCCGGCGTCGTGCTCCGGACCGGCGTCGGCGTGCACAACTGGAAGCCGGGCGACGAGGTCGTCGCGCACTGCCTGAACGTCGAGCTCGAAGGCCCGGACGGGCACAACGACACGATGCTCGACACCGAGCAGCGGATCTGGGGCTTCGAGACGAACTTCGGCGGCCTCGCCGAGGTCGCGCTGGTCAAGGCCAACCAGCTGATGCCGAAGCCGGACCACCTGACCTGGGAGGAAGCCGCCTCCCCCGGCCTGGTCAACTCCACCGCCTACCGCCAGCTCGTCTCGCGCAACGGCGCGGACATGAAGCAGGGTGACGTCGTCCTGATCTGGGGCGCGTCCGGCGGCCTCGGCTCCTACGCGACGCAGTACGCACTCAACGGCGGCGCGATCCCGGTCTGCGTCGTTTCCAGCCCGGAGAAGGCGGCGATCTGCCGCAAGCTCGGCGCCGAGCTAATCATCGACCGCAGCGCCGAGGACTACAAGTTCTGGAAGAGCGACACCGAGCAGGACCCGAAGGAGTGGCAGCGCTTCGGCGCGAAGATCCGCGAGCTGACCGGCGGCGACGACCCGGACATCGTCTTCGAGCACCCGGGCCGCGAGACGTTCGGCGCGTCCGTCTACGCCGCGCGCAAGGGCGGCACGATCGTCACGTGCGCGTCGACCTCGGGGTACATGCACCAGTACGACAACCGCTACCTGTGGATGAACCTCAAGCGGATCATCGGCTCGCACTTCGCGAACTACCGCGAGTCGTGGGAGGCCAACCGGCTGATCGCGAAGGGCCTGATCCACCCGACGCTGTCGAAGACGTACTCGCTGGAAGACACCGGGCAGGCCGCCCTCGACGTGCACCGCAACGCCCACCAGGGCAAGGTCGGTGTGCTCGCGCTCGCCCCGCAGGAGGGCCTCGGCGTCCGCGACGAGGAGAAGCGCGCGAAGCACATCGAGGGGATCAACGCGTTCCGCGGCGCCTGACACCGGCCGTACGCAGGCGATCCCCGGGTCGCGGGTCGCCTGCGTGCGGCAAGATCCTCTCGCCGCACCACGCGGCACGTTCGGCGCACCGCACGGGTGCTCACCCTTCCGTGACCCGGCTGCGACTACGGTAGGCGCATGAGCCTTGGCGATGAACGGGAGCTTGTGCCGCTGGGAGCCGGCTTCGACGTGGCGAAGCGCGGGTACAGCCGAGCGCAGGTCGACGAGCACCTCGAGCGGCTGGACGGCGACCTCAAGATGCTCACCGCCGACCGGGACGCGGCCATCGCGCAGGCCGGCGACCTGGCCCGGCAGCTGGAGATCGCGCGCGGCGAGATCGCGGACCTGCGTGGGCAGGTAGACCGGCTCGCCCAGCCGCCGACGAGCGTCGAAGGCCTCTCCGAACGACTCCAGCGCATGCTGCGCCTCGCGCAGGACGAGTCCGCCGACACGCGGGCCCGCGCCGAGGCCGAGGCCGGCCACATCCGGGCCAAGGCCGAGACGGACGCGAGCGCCATGCGCGCCCGCTACGAGCAGCTGCTCACCGAGCTCGACCTGCGCCGCAAGGAGATGGAGGCGGAGCACCGCAAGGTGCTCGAGGACGCCCGCGCGGAAGCCAAGAAGATCACCGACGAGGCCGAGGCGGAGCGCAAGCGGCTCGACACCGAGTCGTCGGACCGCCGCACGAAGGTCGAAGAGGACTTCGAGATCGCGATGGCCTCGCGGCGCACCGAGGCGATGCGCGTGCTGGCCGAGCAGGAGGCCGCGAGCAAGGCCGAGGCCGCCCGCCGCGTCCAGGAGGCGACGCAGGACGCCGCCGACATCCGCACGAAGGTCCTCGAAGAGGAGAAGGCCGCGAAGGCGGACATCGAACGCCGTCAGCGCGAGTCCGTCGCGGAGGCGAACAAGCGCCGTCAGGACTCGATCACCGAGGCCAACGCCCGGCTCGCGGAGGCCGCCGACGAGGCGCGGCGCCGCGTCACGACGGCGACCGAGGAGTCGAACCGGCGGATCACCCAGGCCAACGAGCGCGTCGACGCCCTGCGCAAGGTGCGCGGCGGGCTGGCCGAGCAGGTCCGCGCGGCGCGGGCGGTGCTGGCCGAGGCGCACACCGTCCTCGGCGACGACGTCAAGGTCCCCGCGGACGTCACGGCCGACCTGAAGGCCGACGACCTGAAGCCGGCCGACACCGGGAAGACGGCGCCGGTGGGCGACGTCGAGGAGACGATCCGGATCAAGGCGTCCGACGTCCCGAAGCCCAAGGTGGCCCCCAAACCGGCTCCCAAGCCCGCGCCGAAGCCGGCTCCGCGGGCGAGCGGAGCGCAGAAAGCGACTGGCGAGTAACCTTCCACCCGACACGGGCGCGGACGAGCCTGCGCGGTCGGTGCCGACCGGTTATCGTCCCTGCTCACGCGGGATCACGTGGAGGTTTTGCGCATGGGTGCGGCATATCGGACCGTGGTGGTGGGCACGGACGGCTCGGAGTCCTCGTTCGCGGCGGTGGACCGCGCGGCGGCGGTGGCCGGCGACGCGGGCGCCACGCTCGTCATCGCGTGTGCGTACTACCCGGCCAGCAAGACCGACGTCGACAAGGCCCAGGACGTCCTCGGTGACGAGGCGTACCAGGTCGTCGGCTCGGCGCCGGCCGAGGACACGCTGCAGTCGGCGCGGGACCGGGCGACCAAGGCGGGCGCGCAGAAGATCGACACGATCGCCGTCAAGGGTGACCCGGTCGACTCGCTGCGCAAGGTCGTGCACGAGCGCGAGGCCGACCTGCTGGTGGTCGGCAACCGCGGGCTGAACACGATCGCCGGCCGGATCCTGGGCTCGGTGCCGTCGGAGGTGGCGCGCAAGTCCGGCGTGGACGTGCTGATCGTCCACACGACCTGAGCCGGTGACCGACCCGAGCGAGGAGCTCCAGCAGCGGCTCGAACGCGTCCTGCTCGGCGGCAGGCGGAAGTACACCCGGCTCGAAGTGGCCGAAAAGGCCGGCGTGCCCGACGAACGGTCACGCCGGCTCTGGCGCGCGCTGGGGTTCGCGACGGTCCGCGACGACGAGGTGGTCTTCACCGACGCCGACGTCGAGGCGATGCGCACGGCGGACCAGCTGGTCCAGTCGGGCCTGATCGACCCGAGCATCGAGGTGTCGGTGACGCGCGCGCTCGGCCAGCACCTGTCGCGGCTGGCCGAGTGGCAGGTCGACATGCTGTGGCAGCTGATCGAGGAGCAGCCGGAGCTGGGCCGCAACGAGCGTCAGGTCGCGCGCTTGGTCGATCGGCTGCTCCCGGAGCTGGAGCGGGTCCAGAACTTCGTCTGGCGCCGCCACCTGGCGGCGTACGCGGGCCGGGCGTTCGCGGCCGCGGGTGACAACGTGGAGACGCGCACCGAGGTGGTCGGGTTCGTCGACATGGTGGGCTACACGCGCCTGACGCGCCAGATCGACGAGGAAGAGCTGAGCCGGGTCCTGGACGCGTTCGAGACCCTGGCGACGGAGGTGATCGCCGAGCACCACGGCCGCGTGGTGAAGATGATCGGCGACGAGGTCCTGTTCGTCGCGGACTCACCGGTCGACGCGGCGGAGATCGCGTTGACGCTGACCGAGCGGACCTCGGCGGACGACAGCCTCCCGGCGGTCCGGGCGGGAATGGCCTCGGGCCGGATCCTGTCGCGCTTCGGCGACGTGTACGGCTCGGTGGTCAACTTGGCGGCCCGCCTGACGTCGGTGGCCCGCCCGGGGACGATCCTGGTGGACCGGGAGCTGGCGTCGGAGCTGGCGGAGGAGAAGGCGTACGAGCTCCGCATGCGCCGCCCGGTGACGGTCCGGGGCTACAACCGCCTCCGCCCGGCAGCGCTGCGACGGGCGAGTGAGGCACCGACGGGGATGTTCGCGAGCTCCCAGCAACTGGCGGCGGAGATGCTGGGGTTGACCGACCCGGCGGCTCGGGTGCCGGCCGAGACCCCACCGGAGGACGAGGTCACCGAGCCGCCCACGCCCCGCCGCCGACGCCGCCGCCGCATCCTCTGACGCGAAGCCGGCGCCGGCCTGTTCGCCGTCTGCCTCACCCTGCCGCACCTTGTCGGCTCGCTCTTCGCGCGCAGGCTGGACCGCGTGGGCGACGGCCGGCCGTTCATCTCGACCTGCTGCGCCCGGGTACGGCGTTGCGCCGGCCGCCGCGGCGCTCTCCGTCGGCTCGCCGGCGCGGCCGTTGCCGGAGTCATCGGCTTCGCCGTCGACCGGTGTCGGGTCGGCGCTGACCGCCTCAGGCGTCGAAGTCGACGGTGATTTCCTCCGAGACCGGGTACGACTGGCACGTCAGCACGAACCCCGCCTCCACCTCCGACTCCTCCAGCGCGAAGTTCCTCCGCAAGTCCACCTTGCCCTCCGTCACCCGCGCCCGGCAGGTTCCGCACACCCCGCCCTTGCACGCGAACGGCAAATCCGGCCGGAACTTCTGGGCCCCGTCCAGCACCGACGATGACCGCGGCAACGTCATCGTCGACGAACGGCCGTCCAGGACCACGCGTACCTCGGACGACTCCCCCGCCACGCCCGGATCGATGTGCTCCACCGGGGCCGGGGGCGTGTCCACGTAGAACAGCTCCTGGTGGATCCGCGACCGCGGTACCTCCAGCGACGTCAACAGCTCCTGGGCGCCGGAAACCATCTCGAACGGGCCGCACAGCCACCAATGGTCCACCGAGGACACCGGCACCAACGACGAGAACAACGAACGCAGCTTCGGCACGTCCAAGCGCCCCGTGAACAGCTCCGCCTCGCGCGGCTCGCGCGACAGCACGTGGATCAGCTCCAAGCGCTCGGGCGCGCGGTCCTTCAGGTCCGCCAGCTCGTCCGCGAACATCACCGTGTCCGTGCGGCGGTTGCCGTACAAAACCGTAACTGTGGCCTCGGAAAAACGCAGCAACGACGCCACGATCGACAGCACCGGCGTGATGCCCGAGCCCGCCGCGATCAGCACGTGGTGACCACCCGAAGCCAAGTCCGGGGTGAACGATCCCGTCGGCGTCGCCACCTCGATCGTGTCGCCGGGACGGACCTCGTTGACCAGCCACGACGAGAACAAGCCGTCCGGGACCAGGCGGACGCCGACCCGGGGCGCCGCTCCCGCCGGGGCGCAGATCGAGTACGACCGGCGCTCGTCGCGGCCCTCGATCGACCGCCGCAACGTCAGCGACTGGCCCGGTTTGAAGGCGAACTCCGATGCCAACGACGAAGGCACGTCGAACGTCACCGCGACCGCGTCGTCGCACAACCGCGCGACGCCCGCGACCTTCAGGGGATGGAACGCCACCTCAGATCTCCTTGACGTGTTCGAACGGCTCGGAGCACGAACGGCAACGCCGCAGCGCCTTGCACGCCGTCGCGCCGAAGCGGGACTGCTCCTCCGTATCGAAAGAGCCGCACAACGGACAAGAAACCCGCGAAACCGGCGCCGACAACGTCAGCGGGATCGGCCCCGACCGCCGCGGCGCCGCGCCCGGGGGCGCGATGCCCGCCTCGGCGAGCTTGTGCCGCCCCGCGGCCGAAATCCAGTCCGACGTCCACGCCGGCGTCAGCTGCGTCCGGATCTCGACGTCGGCGTAGCCCGCCGAGACCAGCGCGTGCTCCAGGTCGTCGCGCATGGTGTCCATCGCCGGGCAGCCCGTGTACGTCGGCGTGATCGCCACGACGACGCGACCGTCCTCTTCGGACACCGAACGCAGCACGCCCAGGTCGGCCAGGGTCAGCATCGGCAGCTCGGGGTCGGTGACCGTCGCCGCGACCGCCTCCGCCGTCACCATTTCGCGTCCGGCATCGCGCGGGCGACGCTCTGCAGCTCCGCCAGCAGGAACCCCATCTGCTCGGTGTGGACGCCGTCGCGGCCCGTCCGGCCCGAGACGCCCGCCAGCTCACCGGCGGTGGGCAAGACAAGCGTTGCCGCGGCCAGCGCCTGGTCCAGCACCGCGTCGAACTCCGGCCGCAGCGAAGCCGCGTCCACCAGCTCGAGCGGGTGCGTGCGGAACAGCTCCCCGACGTACGGCCAGACCGCGTCCAGCCCCTCCTGCATCCGCGAACGCGACAGCGGCGTCCCGTCGCCGAGGCGGACCAGCCACTGCGCCGCGTAGTCGCGGTGGTAGGTCACCTCCTTGACGCCCTTGTCCGCGATGGCCGCCAGCACCGGGTCGACCGACGACACCAGCCGCTGCAGCAGCGCCAGCCGCCACGTCGAGAACACGAACAGCCGCGCGATCAGGTGCCCGAAGTGCCCGCCGCCCAGCTCCGCGAGCCGGACGTTGCGGAACTCGTTTTCCGCGCGGAGGAAGGCGAGCGAGTCCTCGGTGCGTGACGAGCCGTCGGCCTTGCCGGCCCGCGCGAGCAGCAGCCGCGCCTGGCCGAGCAGGTCGAGGGCGATGTTCGCGAGCGCGACCTCGTCCTCCAGCTCGGGCGCGTTCGTGCACCACTCCTGCAGCCGGTGGGAGAAGATCAGCGCGTCGTCGCCCAGCATCAGGCAGTAGGCCGCCAACGCGGCACCGTCCACACCGGACGGCACCGAAGTGTCCACTCCGGACAGTGGGTCCTCGAAGCCGGTGCCGAACGCCCAGCGGGCGTCGTTCTCCTCGGTCAGCGACTCGTAGACGTTGTCGAAGCTCATATGTGCGGCACCTCCTCGGGGATGTCGTAGAACGTCGGGTGGCGGTAGACCTTGTCGCCGCTCGGCGCGAAGAACGGGTCCTTCTCGTCCGGCGACGACGCCGTGATGTCCGACGCCCGCACGACCCAGATCGACACGCCCTCGTTGCGGCGGGTGTAGAGGTCACGCGCGTGGTGCAGCGCCATCTGGTCGTCGGCCGCGTGCAGCGAGCCGACGTGCACGTGGTTCAGCCCGCGCTTCCCGCGCACGAACACCTCGTACAGCGGCCAGTCGTGCTTGACCGGACCGGGCGCGGCCGGGACGCCCTCCAGCGGGACGGCGCCGTGGCCGCCTTCGGCAGTCAGGTCGCTCACTTGCGCTCCTTCTTTCCAGCGTGCGCCACCGCGGCTTCGCGGACCCAGGCGCCGTCTTCGTGCGCGCGACGCCGGTGCTCGACGCGCGAGGCGTTGCACGGGCCGTTGCCCTTCAACACGTTCTTGAACTCGTCCCAGTCCACCGCGCCGAAGTCGTAGTGCCCGCGCTCGGCGTTCCACTTCAAGTCGGGGTCCGGGAAGGTGACCCCCAGCGCTTCGGCCTGCGGCAACGACATGTCCACGAACCGCTGCCGCAACTCGTCGTTGGTGTGGCGCTTGATCTTCCACGCCATCGACTGCGCGGTGTTCGGCGAATCGGCGTCCGGCGGGCCGAACATCATCAGCGACGGCCACCACCAGCGGTTCACGGCCTCCTGGACCATCTCACGCTGCTGCGGAGTCCCGCGCATCATCGTCATCAGCAGCTCGTAGCCCTGCCGCTGGTGGAAGGACTCCTCCTTGCAGATCCGGATCATCGCCCGCGCGTACGGCCCGTACGACGACCGGCACAGCGGCACCTGGTTGCAGATCGCCGCGCCGTCCACCAGCCAGCCGATCACGCCGACGTCGGCGAAGGTCAGCGTCGGGTAGTTGAAGATCGACGAGTACTTCTGCTTGCCGGTGATGAGCTTGTCGGTCAGGTCCGCGCGGTCCGCGCCCAGCGTGGCCGCCGCCGAGTACAGGTAGAGCCCGTGGCCGGCCTCGTCCTGGACCTTGGCCAGCAGGATCGCCTTGCGCCGCAGCGACGGCGCGCGCGTGATCCAGTTGCCCTCGGGCTGCATGCCGATGATCTCCGAGTGCGCGTGCTGCGCGATCTGCCGGATCATCGTCTTGCGGTAGCCCTCGGGCACCCAATCGCGCGGCTCGATGCGCTGATCACGCTCGATAGTGTGCTCGAAGTGTTCTTCGAGCGAGGCCACAGCGGTCACGGCTGCTCCTTCGAAACCAGGGTCAGGACGTCGTACTTGGCGACGGACTCGCCCTCGGCGTTGGTGACGTCGGCGTCCCAGCGGACCTCGCCGTACTCCTGGTCGATCCGCGGGGTGATCTGCTTGGCGGTCAACGTCACGGTCAGCGAGTCGCCGACCTTGACCGGTGTCAGGAAGCGCAGGTTCTCCAGGCCGTAGTTGGCCAGCACCGGGCCCGGCTCGGGCGAGACGAACAGGCCCGCGGCGAACGAGACGACCAGGTAGCCGTGCGCGACGATCCCGCCGAACAGCGGGTTCGCGGCCGCCGCCTCGGGGTCGGTGTGGGCGTAGAACGTGTCGCCGGTGAACTCGGCGAAGTGGTCGACGTCCTCCTGGCTGACCGTGCGCGGCCCGGCGACGACGGAGTCGCCGATCTTCAGCTCGGCCAGGGACTTCCGGAACGGGTGGACGTCACCTTCCGCACGCGGCGAGCCGGTCACCCAGCGACCCGTCACCGACGTGAGCACCGCCGGGGAACCCTGGACCGCCGTGCGCTGCATGTGGTGCAGGACGCCGCGGACGCCGCCCATCTCCTCGCCGCCACCGGCGCGCCCGGGGCCGCCGTGGACCAGCTGCGGCATCGGCGAACCGTGGCCGGTGGACTCCTTCGCGTCCTCGGCATCCAGGACGAGCAGGCGGCCGTGGAACGGCGCCGCGCCCAGCACGACCTCGCGGACGAACTCCTTGTCCGCGCTGACGATCGACCCGGCCAGGCTCCCGCCGCCGCGTGCGGCGAAGTCGACGACCTGCTCGGTGGACGTGTACGGCATCAGCGTCGAGACCGGGCCGAACGCCTCGACCTCGTGCGGCTCGGTGCGCTCGGGGTCGGCCTTGAGCAGCACCGGCGAGATGAACGCGCCGCGCTCGGCGTCGGCGTCGACGACCTCGACCTTTTCCGGGTCCCCGAAGACGACGCTGCCGGCGTCCAGCAGCGCCTTCAGCGACCGCCGGACCTCCTCGCGCTGCTCGAGGCTGGCCAGTGCGCCCATCCGGACGCCCTCGGCGGTGGGGTTGCCGACGGTCACCTTCGCGAGCCGCTCGGAAGCGGCCGCGGCGACGTCGTCGAGCAGCGACGCCGGGACGAACGCGCGGCGGATGGCGGTGCACTTCTGGCCCGCCTTGACCGTCATCTCGGTGGTCAGCTGCTTGACGAACAGGTCGAACTCGGTGGTCCCGCGCACGGCGTCCGGGCCGAGGATCGAGCAGTTCAGCGAGTCGGCCTCGGCGTTGAACCGGACGGCGTTTCGGATGATCGCCGGGTGCGCGCGCAGCTTTTGCGCCGTCGACGCCGAGCCGGTGAAGGACACCAGGTCCTGCGCGGTGACGTGGTCGAGCAGGTCGCCGACGCTGCCGGCGACGAACTGCAGCGAGCCCTCGGGCAGGATGCCGGACTCGATGATCAGCTCGACCAGCCGCGCGGTCAGGTAGGCCGTCGAGCTGGCCGGCTTGACCAGGCTCGGGACGCCGGCGAGGAAGGCGGGCGCGAACTTCTCCAGCGGCCCCCACACCGGGAAGTTGAACGCGTTGATCTGGACGGCGACGCCCCGCAGCGGGGTCGCGATGTGCTGGGCGACGAACGTGCCGCCGCGCGACAGCGGCTCGACGTTGCCCTCGACGTAGACGGTGTCGTTGGGCAGCTCCCGCTTGCCCTTCGAGGCGTAGCTGAACAGGACGCCGATGCCGCCGTCGATGTCGAACTTCGAGTCACCGAGCGTGGCCCCGGTGCGCGCGGAGAGCGCGTACAGCTCTTCGCGGTGCTCGCGCAGGTGCGAGGCCAGCGCCTTCAGCAGGGCCGCGCGCTGGTGGAACGTCAGCTCGCGCAGCGCCGGGCCGCCGACGCGGCGGCCGTACTCCAGCGCGCCCGCGAAGTCGACGCCCTTCGACGAGATCCGGGCGACCTCCTCGCCCGTGGCCGCGTCGTGCAGCGGGACGCCCTCGTCCGCCGCCGTGTGCCAGCTCCCGGAGACGTAGCTGCGCAGCAGTGCCATCAGGTCCCGACCTCCACCGAATTACCTACCGGACGTTCAGTAATTGCATGGTAGCCGCCGGACCCGAAGATCGGAAGGGGCGACGCTTGACACGGTCCCGGCCACTGCCTTTACTGAGCGACACCGTGAGGTGACCGTCCATTCGGTCAGTGAGGACGGAGAGCGCATGACCAACGCCGCGCACACCATGTTCGCCGCCGACGAGGCGTCACGCGCCTTGGGCATCGAACTCGTCGAAGCGAGCGAAGGCCGGGCCGTCGCCACCATGACGATCACCCCCGCGATGGTCAACGGCCACGACATCGCGCACGGCGGGTACGTCTTCCTGCTCGCCGACACCGCGTTCGCCTGCGCGTGCAACACCCACGGCCCGGTGACCGTCGCCGCGGGCGCCGAAATCTCGTTCGTCGCGGCCGGCCGGCTCGGCGACCACCTGGTCGCGACGGCCACCGAGCGCACCCGCTACGGCCGCAACGGCATCTACGACGTCACCGTGCACCGGGAGACCCCCGGCGGGCCCGAGGTCGTCGCCGAATTCCGCGGCCGCAGCCGCGCCATCTCCGCGAAACGGGACCGACCATGATCGAGGCGAACATCGGCGCGGGCGAGCTGGCCGCCCTCCAGCTGGAACGTCTGCAGTGGACGCTCAGGCACGCGTATGCGAACGTGCCCGCCTACACGCGGAAGTTCGACGAGGCCGGCGTCCACCCGGACGACTGCAAGGAGCTCGCCGACCTGGCGAAGTTCCCGTTCACCACCAAGCAGGACCTCCGCGAGAACTACCCGTTCGGGATGTTCGCCGTGCCGCAGGACCAGGTGCGCCGCATCCACGCCTCCAGCGGCACCACCGGCAAGGCCACCGTCGTCGGGTACACCGAGCAGGACATCGACACCTGGGCGACGGTGATGGCCCGCTCGATCCACGCGGCCGGCGGCCGGCCGGGGCACAAGGTGCACGTCGCCTACGGGTACGGCCTGTTCACCGGCGGCCTCGGCGCGCACTACGGCGCGGAGAAGCTGGGTTGCACCGTCATCCCCGCGTCCGGCGGCATGACCGCCCGGCAGGTGCAGCTCATCACGGACTTCAAGCCCGAGATCATCATGGTCACGCCGTCGTACATGCTGACGCTGCTCGACGAGTTCGAGCGCCAGGGCGTCGACCCGCGTTCGTCGTCGCTGAAGGTGGGCATCTTCGGCGCCGAGCCGTGGACCGAGCAGATGCGCGCCGAGATCGAAGAGCGGTTCGCGCTCGACGCCGTCGACATCTACGGGCTGTCGGAGGTGATGGGCCCGGGCGTCGCGCAGGAGTGCGTCGAGACGAAGGACGGCCTGCACATCTGGGAGGACCACTTCTACCCCGAGGTGATCGACCCGTACTCCGAGGAGGTCCTCGGTGGCGGCGAGACCGGCGAGCTGGTGTTCACGTCGCTGACCAAGCAGGCGCTGCCGATCATCCGCTACCGCACCCGCGACCTCACGGCGCTGTCGCCGGGGACCGCGCGGCCGGCGTTCCGGCGGATGGCCAAGGTCACCGGCCGCACCGACGACCTGATCATCCTGCGCGGGGTCAACGTCTTCCCGACGCAGATCGAGGAGATCGTGCTGCGCACCGACGGCCTGAGCCCGCACTTCCAGCTCGTCCGGTCGACGCGCGGGCGGCTCGACCACCTGACCGTGCGGGTGGAAGCGCGTCACGACGCTTCGGCCGCTTCGCGTGAGCAGGCCGCCGCGACGCTGGTGAGCGGCGTCAAGGACGGCGTCGGCGTGACCGTGTCGGTGGAGGTCGTCGAGCCGGACACCCTGGAGCGGTCCATGGGCAAGATGCGCCGGATCGTCGACCAGCGGGAGCAGCGGTGACGGCCCCGCGCCGCGGCCGCCCCGGCTACGACCTGGAGTCGCTGCTGCAGGTGGCGGTGAAGCTGTTCAACGAGCGCGGCTACGACGGCACGAGCATGGAGGACCTCTCCCGCAAGCTCGGCATCACGAAGTCCGCGATCTACCACCACGTGCCCAGCAAGGAGGAACTGCTGCGGCTGGCGGTGGACCGGGCCCTGGACGGGTTGTTCGAGGTCGCCGCGTCGACCGACCAGCTGGACGGCCGCGCGATCGACCGGCTGGAGCACCTGGTGCGCGGCAGCGTGCTGGTGCTCGCCGACCGGCTGCCGTTCGTGACGCTGCTGCTTCGCGTGCGTGGCAACACGAAGGTCGAACGGGCGGCGCTGACGCGGCGGCGCGAGTTCGACCGGCTGGTGACGGACCTGGTGAAGCAGGCGGAGGCCGAGGGCGACATCCGCCCCGACGTCGACCCGTCGGTGACCGCGCGGCTGATCTTCGGCATGGTGAACTCGCTGATCGAGTGGTACAAGCCGCGCCGGGGCTCGGCGGCGACCGAAGTGGCGGACGCGGTGTGCAAGGTGGCTTTCGAGGGCCTGCGCACCGGGTCGTGACCGGTCAGTCCCCGGCGGTCTGGGGCGGGCGCCCCGCTTGCCAGAGCAGGGCGTCGCGCAGCTGCTCGATCAACCGCTCGTCGTCCGCTTCGGACGGGTCCACCCCGAGCGGGATCCAGCGCTCGGAAACCTTCGAACCGTCGTCGTAGCCCGTGATCACGATTCCGGAGTACGACAGCGATCCCTCGTCCGCGCAGTCGCCGTCCGGGAGGGGTTCGTCCGGCTCGAAGGCCTCGTCGAAGCTGACGTGGCGATGCTGCAGGCGGACGCTCACCCAGCGTCCGGCCGGCCGGATCGGCGCGCCTTCTTCGGTCATCTGCTCCTACCACCGGTCGCGGGTCCCTGCCGTCTCGTCGCATCCGGACGCCGGGGAGTTACCGGCGGGTTGTTCCGGTTGCGTAACGACGGTCCCTCCGGCGAAACGAACCTTTTGACGTAGGGTCAACTACTTGTTGACAGCATGCCGATCCCCGGCGAGGCTGGGCGGATGACCAGTGGGACGCGGCCGCGGCGGCGCCGCCTCGAACCGGCCGAACGGCGGGCGGAGATCCTCGCCGCCGCGCGGCACCTGTTCGGCGCCGGCAGCTACGCGTCGGTGTCCACTTCGGACATCGCCGAGGCCGCCGGGGTCGCGCGCCCGCTCATCAACCACTACTTCGGCGGCAAGCGCGAGCTCTACCTGGAAGTGGTGCGGCAGCTGATGATCGTGCCGGCGCCGGTCACCGAAGCGCTGCCGGACACCACGATGGAGGACCGGCTGGCGATCGGCGTCGAGCGGTGGATCGACGTCGTGGACCGCAACCGCGACGCCTGGCTGACGGTCATCGGCCCGGAGTCCGCGGGCCGCGACCCGGAGATCGAGCGGATCATGCTGGAGGCCGACGAAGTCGCGGCCGACCGCGTCCTGGAAGCCGCGCTGATGACCGACGTCACCGAGGGGCGGGACGAGCTGCGCGCGATGATCCGGTCGTTCGGCGGGCTGCTGCGGGCCGCGTCGCGCGAGTGGCTGATCCGCGGCACGCTCGACCGCGCGGCGCTGCGCACCTTCCTCACCGATTCGATCCTCAACCTGCTGAAGCTCACCTACCCGGCGGTGCTTGCCGGGCGGCCCGGAAGCGCCGGGCGAACGCCGCCGGGGTCATCCCGGTCCAGCGCTTGAACGCGTAGATGAAGCTCGACGCCTCGGCGTACCCGAGCCGGTACGCGACGTCCTCGACGGACAGGACGCCGGTGTCGAGCAGCTCCTCGGCCAGCGTCTGGCGGACTTCGTCGACGAGCGCGCGGTAGCTGGTGCCGGCTTCGGTCAGGCGCCGCCGCAGCGTGCGCGTGCTGAGCGTCAGCTGGCGGGCGATCTCGTCCATGCCCGCGTCGACACCGCCGAGCCGGACCAGGCGCTCGCGGACCTGCTGGGAGATGCCCGAACGCCGGCGTTTGCGCGCGACGAGCGCTTCGCACTGCGCGGCGCACAGGGCGACGGTCTGGTCGTTCGCCTGCGGCAGGGGCAAGGCCAGCAGCGCCGGGTCGAGCGTCGCGCGGCAGGCGTCGGCGCCGAACCGCGGCCGCACGCCGAACGCGGCCCGGTACGGGTCCACTGTGGACCGTTCGTGCCGGAAGCTCAGGTCCTCCAAGGTGATCTCGGGCAGCAGGTCGTGCATGACCGAGAAGATCGCGGCCAGGTCGCGCAGCACGAGGAACCGGGCGACGTCGGCGGGCACGCGGCTGTCGTCGAGCTCCAGCGTCAGCTTGCCGCCGGCCACCTCGACGTGCGGGATGCAGAAGGCGAAGCTGAGGTCGAAGTAGCGCAGGGCGAACAGCATCGCATCGCGCAGCGTCGGGCTGCTGATGCAGGCGAACCCGAAGATGCCGAAGGTGCTGACGCGGTAGCGGCGCCCGAGCTCGAGCGCCGTCGCGTCGGAGCCGTCCAGCTCGGCCAGCGCGCGGACGACGGCCAGCTCCTGCCGCGCGTCGACCTGCACCGACGGGTCGGCGAGCAGCTCCGGCGAGAGCGTCGTCGCGGCCAGGAGCTTTTCGGCGGGCAGACCGCGGTCGGCGGCGAACCGGGTCATCAGCTCGATGCTCGCGGTGCCGCGCGGGAAGTCCCAGTCCCCGACGGCGGGCGCGGCGAGCTCGGCCATGGCCGGAATTATGGATGACGGCCGCGCGGGCGTCGAATCGAGGACCGGAACTGTCCGGGGTGATCGTTAGGGTGACGGCGTGGAGACGTTGAGCAGGCGGGCCATGAACCGCGCGACGCTGGAGCGCCAGCTGCTGCTGCGCCGCGCGAAGATGTCCGCGTTGGACGCGGTGGAGCACCTGGCCGGGTTGCAGGCGCAGGCGCCGTTCCCGCCGTACTTCGCGCTGTGGTCGCGGTTGCACGGGTTCCGGCCTTCGGAGCTGGCCTCCCTGCTGGAGGAACGCCGGGTGGTCCGGATCGCGCTGATGCGCGGCACGGTCCACCTCGTGACCGCGGCCGACGCGCTGGCGTGGCGGCCGGTCGTCCAGGTGCTCTACGAGCGCGACCTGAAGACGAACACGCAGCACGCGCGTCCGCTGGCCGGCTTGGACCACGCCGAGATCGCCTCCGCGGCACGTGAGCTGCTTTCGCGCTCGCCGTTGTCGAGCACGGCGTTGGGTGCTTCGCTAGCCGAGCGGTGGGACGTCCCCGCGGCCTCCCTGACCCACTTGGCGCGAGCGCGGCTGCCGCTGGTCCAGACTCCGCCGCGGGCGATCTGGGGCAAGGCCGGGCAGACGACGTACGCGTGTCTCGACGAGTGGGTCGGCGAAGCGCTTCCGCCGCCTTCGCCCGCTTCGCTCATCGCGCGGTACCTGCGCGCGTTCGGGCCGGCGTCGGTGGCGGACGTGCAGGCGTGGGCGGGCATCACCCGGCTGGGCGAGGTGGCCGCGTCGATGGACCTGCGGCGCTACCGCGACCCGGACGGGCGCGAGTTGCTGGACCTGCCCGAGCTGACGGTGCCGGACGAGGACACCCCGGCGCCGCCGCGGCTGCTCGGGCCGTTCGACCAGATGATCCTGTCGTTCGCGGACCGGACGCGGGTGATCTCCGACGAGTACCGCAAGCGCGTGATCACCCAGAACGGCCTGGTCAAGGGCACCCTGCTGGTCGGCGGGCAGGTGCGCGGGTTCTGGGAGCTGCGCAAGGAGCGCAAGGCGGCCGTGCTGGAGCTGTCGCCGTTCGAGAAGCTGCCGAAGCGGGACGTGGGGGCGTTGGAGAGCGCGGCCGGGCAGCTCGTGACGTGGGCGGAGCCGGCCGCCGAGACGCGGGAAGTGCGGATCCTGCCTTCGGCGTGAAGCTGGCCGGAATTCTCGATCGAGTGACCGTTCGTGGCCTGTTGTCACAGGCGTCCGCTGCGTAGCTTTTTCTCCATGAGTAGTTCGGCGAAGGGGCCGTCGGTGCTGATCGTGGGCACCGGGTTCGGCGGCATCGGGACGGCGGTCGAGCTCAAGCGCGCCGGGTTCACCGACTTCACGATCCTGGAGAGCGCGACCGAGGCCGGCGGCGTCTGGCGGGACAACACCTACCCCGGCGCCGCGTGCGACATCCCGTCGCCGCTGTACTCGTACTCCTTCGAGCCGAACCCGCGGTGGCCGAAGCGGTTCTCGCACCAGCCGGACATCCTGGCCTACCTGCGCCGTGTCATCGTCAAGTACGGCCTCGGGCCGCACATCCGGTACCGGACCGAGGTCACCGGGGCCGCGTTCGACGCCGGCCGCGGCGTCTGGCGCGTCGAGACGAAGAGCGGCGAAACGTACGAGGCAAACGTTTTCGTCCCGGCCGTCGGGCAGCTGTCCCGGCCCGCGCTGCCGGACATCCCGAACCGCGAGAGCTTCGCCGGCGACGCCTTCCACTCCGCGCGGTGGGACCACGGCGTCGAGCTGACCGGCAAGCGCGTCGCCGTCATCGGGACCGGCGCCAGCGCCGTCCAGTTCGTGCCCGAGCTGCGCAAGCACGCCCGGCACGTCACGGTCTTCCAGCGCACGCCGCCGTACGTCATGGCGAAGTCCGATCCGAGCTACCGGCGATGGCAGCACTGGCTGTTCGAGCACCTGCCGCCCACGCAGCTGCTCGGCCGGCTGCGGATCTTCCTGCTCGCCGAGTACGCGACCTACGCGATGACCAAGCACCCCTTGCTGGCGAAGATGTTCGAGCTGCGGACCGCGCAGCTGCGGCGCCGCCACATCAAGGACCCCGAGCTGCGCGCGAAGCTGAAGCCGGCCTACCCCCTGGGCTGCAAGCGGATCCTGTTCACCAACGACTACCTGCCCGCGCTGGCGCAGCCGGACGTCGACGTCGAGACGCGGCGGATCACCGAGATCACGAAGAGCGGCGTCCGCGTCGAGGACGGGACCGAGCTGGAGGCGGACATCCTGGTCTACGGGACCGGGTTCGCCGCGACGGAGTTCCTGGGCCCGATGGAGGTCACCGGGCTCGACGGCCGGTCGCTGCGGGCCGAGTGGGCCGGCGGCGCGCGGGCGTACCTGGGCATGGCCGTGCCCGGGTTCCCGAACATGTTCTGCGTCTACGGGCCCAACACCAACCTCGGCGCCGGGTCCATCATCTACATGATCGAGCGCCAGGCGCGCTACATCCGCCAGGCGGTGGAACAGCTCACCCGCCCCGGCGTGTCCTATGTGGACGTCCGGCCGGACGTCGAAGAGCGTTACGACCGGGAGGTCCAAAACCGGCTGGGCCGCAGCGTCTGGAGCGCGTGCACGAGCTGGTACCGCCAGGCCGACGGCCGGGTGACGACCAACTGGCCGGGCCTGGTCACCGAGTACGACCGCCGGACCCGGCGCCTCGACGTGGGCGACTACCGAGTGGTGGCGTGATGGACTACGACGTCCTGGTCATCGGGTCCGGGTTCGGCGGCAGCGTCACGGCGTTGCGGCTGACCGAGAAGGGCTACCGCGTCGGCGTGCTGGAGTCCGGCCGCCGGTTCGCCGACGACGAGTTCGCGAAGACGTCGTGGCGGCTGCGCAAGTACCTGTGGGCGCCCGCTTTGGGCTGCTTCGGCATCCAGCGGCTGACGCTGCTGAAGAACACGTTCGTGATGAGCGGCTCCGGCGTCGGCGGCGGTTCGCTGGTGTACGCGAACACGCTGTACGAACCGCCGGACAAGTTCTACGCCGACCCGCAGTGGGCGCACATCACGGACTGGAAGTCCGAACTCGCGCCGTACTACGACCAGGCGAAGCGGATGCTGGGCGTGGTCGAGAACCCGGCGACGACGGCCGCGGACCGGGTGCTTTCCGAGGTGGCCGCGGACATGGGCATCGGGCACACGTACCGCCGCACGCCGGTCGGCGTCTACTTCGGACAGTCCGGGGTGGACCCGTTCTTCGGCGGCGCCGGTCCCCTGCGGACCTCCTGCACGCTGTGCGGCGAGTGCATGACCGGGTGCCGGGTCGGGGCGAAGAACACGACCGTCAAGAACTACCTCTACCTGGCCGAACAGGCGGACGCGGCCGTCCACCCGCTGACCACCGCGGTGTCCGTCCGGCCGATCGAGGGCGGGTACGCGGTCGACACGCGGCGGACCGGCGGCCTGTCCCGCCGGACGTTCACCGCGTCGCAGGTGGTGTTCTCCGCGGCCGCCCTGGGGACGCAGCGGCTGCTGCACCGCTTGCGCGACAACGGAACTCTGCCACGGCTGTCGCCCCGGCTCGGGCTCTTGGCCCGGACGAACTCCGAAGCCGTGCTGGCGGCCCGGTCGTTGCGAGAGGACACGGACTACACGCGCGGGGTCGCGATCACGTCGTCGATCCACCCGGACGACGTGACGCACGTGGAGCCGGTGCGGTACGGGCGCGGCAGCAACGTGATGGGCCTGATGGCGACGGTGCTGGTGGACGGCGAGCCGGGCCGCCGCCGCTGGGTGCTGGGGTTGCGTGAACTGTGGCGGTCCCGGCGGGACCTGCTGCGGATCCACAACCCGCGCCGGTGGTCGGAGCGGATGATCGGGCTGCTGGTGATGCAGACGCTCGACAACTCCGTGACGACGTACACGAAACGGGGCCTGTTCGGCCGCCGGATGACGACCCGCCAGGGAGCGGGCGCGCCGTCGCCGTCGTGGATCCCGGCGGGGCACGACGTGACGCGCCGGGTCGCGGAGAAGATCGGCGGGCTGCCTCAGGGGGCGTGGACGGACCTGGCGAACATCCCGATCACCGGCCACTTCATCGGCGGCTGCACGATCGGGGACTCGGCCGAGTCGGGCGTGATCGACCCCTACCAGCGGGTCTACGGGTATCCCGGGCTGCACGTGGTGGACGGGTCGGCCATCACGGCGAACCTGGGCGTGAACCCGTCGCTGACGATCACCGCGCAGGCCGAGCGGGCGATGGCGTTCTGGCCGAACCACGGGGAAGCCGACCCGCGGCCTTCGCTGGGTTCGCCGTACCAGCGGGTCGCGCCGGTGGCGCCGAAGAACCCGGTGGTGCCGGCGGAGGCGCCGGGCGCGCTGAGGCTGCCGATCACGCCGGTCTAGCCGTCAGTCGGCGCGGCGGCGGTAGGCGCGCGTCTTGGTGCGGTTGCCGCACGCTTCCATGTGGCACCAGCGGCCACCGCCGTTGCGCGAGGTGTCGTGGAAGGCCCAGCGGCAGTCCTCCGCCGCGCACAGCTTCATGCGGTGCCAGCCGCCGGACGCGACGCTCGCCGCCACTGCTTCGACCACCTCGTCGAGACCGGGCACGCCGCTGACGGCGGTGACCCGCAGCGTTCCGGACGCGTCGGGAGTCAGCCGCAGCGGAAAGCCGGCCAGGGCTTTCGCGGCTTCCGCGTCATCCGACAGCGCCGCTCGGAGCGCGGTGCGCAGGGCGACGGCGGCGGTCAGGTCGGCCGGCGACAGCGGCCGCCCCGCCAGATCGTGCTGCTCGAGCCAGCCGGACAGGTCCTCGACCGAAGTCAAGCGGTCGCCGGCCACGTGCTGCTGCCCGTGCCGGCGGAAAGTCCGTTCGTCGAGCGTGTTGAGGAACTGCTCGACCAAGGTCAGGTCACCACCCATGACACCACTGTAACGCGATACTGGTGTTGACGAACGGCAACACCAGTTATAGCTTTCAGTGGTGTCGAACTCCATCGAGCGGTTCAGTCCGCAAACCACCCCGTCAGCCATCGAGGACCTCCGCGCCCGGCTGCGCGCGACACGGTGGCCGGACGCACCCGAGGACGCCGGCTGGGCACTGGGCACCGACCTCGACTACCTGCGTGAGCTGGTCGCGTACTGGGCCGACGGGTTCGACTGGCCCGCGCAGGAGGCCGCCCTCGCCCGGCTCCCCCGCTTCCGCACTTCGGTGGGCGGTCTCGGAATCCACCTCGTGCACGCGAAGGCGCCGTCCGGAACCGCGCTGCCGCTGCTCCTGGCGCACGGCTGGCCGGACTCGTTCTGGCGCTACGCGAAGGTCGTCCCGCTGCTGACCGATCCCGGCGCGCACGGCGCCGACCCTGCCGACGCGTTCGACGTCGTGGTGCCGGACATGCCGGGCTACGGGTATTCGGACCGCCCGGGCGCCCCCGTCGATCCGGTCGCCGTCGCCGCGATGTGGGCCGAGCTGATGACCACGCTCGGCTACGAGCGGTTCGGCGCGGCAGGCGGGGACATCGGCAGCCACGTCGGCCGCTTCCTCGCGCTCGACCACCCCGAGCGGGTGGTGGCGCTGCACCGGATGGACGCGCTCTCGCCGGTCTTCACCGGCGACCCGGCGGACCTCACGCCCGAGGAACGGGACTGGCTGGCCGCGTGGCCGGGCTGGGGCGCGGCCGAGGGCGCCTACGCGGCGATGCACCGCACGAAGCCGCAGACCGCGGCCTTCGGGCTGACCGACTCCCCGGCCGGGCTGGCCGCGTGGATCGTCGAGAAGATGCGCACGTGGAGCGACTGCGGTGGCGACATCGAGCGGAGCTTCACGAAGGACGAGATCCTCACCAACGTGACGATCTACTGGCTCACCGGGACGATCGGCTCGTCGATGCGGATGTACCACGCGAACGCCGCGATCCCGCCCGCCCGGCGCGCCGAGCGCGTCGAGGTGCCGTCCGGCTTTTCCCTGTTCCCCGGCGACATCCTGCCGCCGCCGCGGGCGTGGCTCGAGCGGACGGCGAACCTCGCGCGGGTCACCGAACCCGAGCGGGGTGGCCACTTCGCGCCGTTCGAGGAGCCCGAGCTGTACGCGGCGGAGCTGCGCGAGTTCTTCCGCCCCTACCGCTGAGCACGCGAGAGGCCCTCCCGGCCGCGCTTCCGGGAGGGCCTTCCTCAGCGCACGGTCACGGCAGGCTCGCGAGCCCCGCCGAGACCGTGTTGGCGAACGCGTACCCGTTCGACGCGTCCCAGTTGATCGACCAAGTCATCGCGCCCCGGATCGACGGGTACGTCGCCGACGGCTTGAAGCTGCCGCACGACGTTCCGCGGGCCAGGCAGTTCAGCGCCGACACCGTGTTGGCCGGGGCCTGGTACCCGCCGCCGGCCGCCTGGGACGACGCCGGCAGGCCGAGGCCGACCTGGTCCGCCCGCAAGCCGCCCTGGAGCTGGATGCACGCCAGCGCGGTCAGGAAGTCGACCGTGCCCTGGGAGTAGACGTTGCCGTTGCAGCCGTTCATCGAGCCGGAGTTGTAGTACTGCATGTTGACGACCGTCAGGATGTCCTTGATGCCCAGCGCCAGCTGGAAGTAGCCACCCTGCGTGGACTGCATGTCGATCGTCTGCGGCGCCATCGTGATGACCTTGCCGCCGCCGTTGTAGATGCTGCGCAGCGCCTGGCCCATGTAGGTGGCGTTGATGCCGTTCTCGAGGTCGATGTCGACGCCGTCGAAACCGTAGTTCGAGATCAGCGACTTGACGCTGTTCGCGAAGTTGTTCGCCGAGGTCGAGTCGCTCACGCTGATCGTGCCGTTCTGGCCGCCGACCGAGATGATGACCCGCTGGCCGCGCGCCTGGACCGTCTTGATGTCCGCCTTGAACTGCGCGTCCGTGTAGCCGCCGAGCTGCGACGACAGGCCGGAGTCGAGCGTGAAGCTCACCGCGCCCGGCGTGCCCGTGGCGTCCGCGAACGACACCGCGATGATGTTGTACTTCGCCGGGACGTCGGCCAGCTTCAGCGCCTTGGCGCCGTTGTAGAAGTTCTGCCAGTAGCCGGTCAGGACGTGCTTGGGCAGGTCACCCTGGGTCGGCGGCGGCGTGGTCGTCGTTGGCGGGGTCGTGGTGGTCGGGGGCGTCGTCGGCGTGGTGGGCGTGGTCGGCGTCGTCGGCGGCGGGGTGCCCGGGCCGTCGAGGCTGACGTCGTCGGCGTAGTACGTCGGCTGGGCGTACCAGCCGTGCAGGTACACCGTCAGCGACGTGCTCGAGCCGGTCGTGAAGCTCAGCGACAGCTGCTGGTAGCCGCTGGTGCCCGGCGTCCACGTGCTGGTCGTCGCCGAACCGGAAACGCCCAGGTAGACGTAGCTGCCCTGGACCCACGCCGACAGCTTGTACGCCGTGTTCGCCGAGACGGTGAGCGTCTGCGAGCACTGCGCGTTGTCCGACGACGTCGGCGTCGCGCTCAGCGCCTGGCTCCCGCTGTGGACCGGGGTGCTCACTGCGGTCGCCGGGGAGGTGCAGGTCCAGCCCGAGGTGCCGGACTCGAAGCCCGGGTTGGCCAGGATGTTCGCCGCCGCGGCGTTGCCGGCGAGGACGAACGTCACGCCGAGACTCAGCGCGACCACGGAAAGTAGTGAAAGCAGGGCTAGACGAACCTTGGGGACCACGGGCGACCTCCACGAAGGCGGTGAGGCAGGTCACCACAAAATGGACTAGACCAATCTGAATGTCAAGGAGCCCCATCCGAAAGTCGGGGTGGCGGAAACGGCAGAATGAGACGATCGGAACCAGGCGAAGCAGGAGCGTGTTGCAGTGAGCGTGTCGGTCGAGCAGAAGATCGCCGAAGAACTGGGCGTGCGCGAAGGACAGGTCAAGGCCGCCGTCGACCTGCTCGACGGCGGGTCGACCGTGCCGTTCATCGCGCGCTACCGCAAGGAAGTCACCGGCATGCTCGACGACGCGCAGCTGCGCACGCTCGAGGAGCGGCTGCGCTACCTGCGGGAGCTCGACGAGCGCCGGCTCGCCGTCCTCGAGTCGATCCGGAGCCAGGGCAAGCTCGACGACGCCCTGGAAGCTTCGATCCTCGCGGCGGACACCAAGTCGCGGCTGGAGGACATCTACCTCCCCTACAAGCCGAAGCGCCGCACGAAGGCCATGATCGCGCGCGAAGCGGGTCTCGAGCCGCTGGCCGACGGCCTGCTGAACGACCCGTCGACGGATCCGCAGGCCGCCGCGGCGGTGTTCGTCGACGCGGACAAGGGCGTCGCGGACGCGCAGGCGGCGCTCGACGGCGCCCGCGCCATCCTCGTCGAGCGCTTCGCCGAGGACGCCGACCTCATCGGTGACCTGCGGGAGAAGATGTGGGGCCAGGGCCACCTGGTCGCCAAGGTCCGCGCGGGCAAGGAGGAGGAAGGGGCGAAGTTCTCCGACTACTTCGACTTCTCCGAGCCGTACACGAAGCTCCCCTCGCACCGGATCCTCGCGATGCTGCGCGGCGAGAAGGAGGAGGTCCTCGACCTCACGATGTCGCCGGACGAGCCCACCGACGAGCCGCAGGTCGGCCCGACGGACTACGAGCACCGCATCGCGGCGAAGTTCGGCATCAAGCAGGAGGGGCGCCCGGGCGACAAGTGGCTCGGCGACACCGTGCGCTGGGCGTGGCGCACCAAGATCCTCCTGCACCTGGGCATCGACCTGCGGATGCGGCTGCGCCAGGCGGCCGAGGACGACGCCGTGCGCGTGTTCGCGTCGAACCTGCGCGACCTGCTGCTCGCCGCGCCGGCCGGCACGCGGGCGACGATGGGCCTCGACCCGGGCTTCCGCACCGGCGTCAAGGTGGCCGTGGTGGACGCGACCGGCAAGGTCGTCGACACCCACGTCATCTACCCGCACCAGCCGGCGAACAAGTGGGACCAGTCGATCGCCGAGCTCGCGGCGCTGTGCGCGCGGCACAAGGTGGACCTGATCTCGATCGGCAACGGGACGGCGTCGCGCGAGACGGACAAGCTGGCCCAGGAGCTGATCAAGAAGCACCCGTCGTTGAACCTGACGAAGGCCGTCGTGTCCGAGGCGGGCGCGTCGGTGTACTCGGCGTCGGCGTTCGCTTCGCAGGAGCTGCCGAACATGGACGTCTCGCTGCGCGGCGCGGTCTCGATCGCGCGCCGGCTGCAGGACCCGCTGGCCGAGCTGGTGAAGATCGACCCGAAGTCGATCGGCGTCGGGCAGTACCAGCACGACCTGTCCGAGGTGTCGCTGTCGCGCTCGCTGGACGCGGTGGTCGAGGACTGCGTGAACGCGGTCGGCGTCGACGTCAACACGGCGTCCGCTCCCCTGCTGACCCGGGTCTCGGGCATCACGACGGGGCTGGCGGAGAACATCGTCTCCCACCGCGACACGAACGGGCCGTTCCGTTCCCGGACGGCGCTGAAGGAGGTCGCGCGGCTGGGTCCGAAGGCGTTCGAGCAGTGCGCGGGCTTCCTGCGCATCCCGGACGGCGACGACCCGCTGGACTCGTCGTCGGTGCACCCGGAGGCGTACCCGGTGGTCCGGCGCATCCTGTCGAAGACGGGCACGGACCTGCGCTCCCTGATCGGCAACACGCGGACGTTGTCGTCGTTGCGCCCCGCCGACTTCGTGGACGAGACGTTCGGTCTCCCGACGGTGACGGACATCTTGGCCGAGCTGGACAAGCCGGGCCGCGACCCGCGCCCGGCCTTCAAGACGGCGACGTTCGCCGAGGGTGTCGACAAGATCTCGGACCTGAAGCCGGGGATGCGGCTCGAGGGTGTGGTGACGAACGTGGCGGCGTTCGGGGCGTTCATCGACGTCGGGGTGCACCAGGACGGCCTGGCGCACGTTTCGGCGCTGTCGAAGAACTTCGTGAAGGATCCGCGGGAAGTCGTGAAGCCCGGGGACATCGTGAAGGTCAAGGTCTTGGACGTCGATGTGCCGCGGAAGCGGATTTCGTTGACGCTGCGGTTGGACGACGAGCCGGGTGCTTCCTCGGGTAACCGCGGTGGCGGGGGCGGCCGGGATCGCGGTCAGGGCGGCGGCGGCGGTGGTCAGCGCCGCGGCGGTTCCGGTGGCGGCGGCCAGCGCGGCGGCTCGGGCGGCGGCGGCAACCGGGGCGGCAACTCCGGCTCCGGCGGCAGCGGCTCCATGGCGGACGCCCTGCGGCGGGCCGGGTTCGGCAAGTAGGACGTGCGACGACGGCGGGCCATCCCGTTGGGGTGATGGCCCGCCTTCATCCGCGGGGTCAGCGCAACGCGGACAGCCCCATCGCGAACAGCGCCATCGGCACCACCGCGGCCGACGCGCTGATCAGCCCGGTGCCGCCGCGCCAGCCCGTCGGGGACGCGTCCAGCACCAGCCTGCGCAGCAGCGCCGCCTCCAAGACCGCGGCCAGCAGGAACCCGATGCCCACGCTGAAGATCGCCGCCGCGCCGACGAAGAACAGGCCCGATGTCGACGCCGCGGCGAGCGGGGCCGCGACCTCCCACCGCACCAGCCCCGCGGCCGCCGCGAGCAGCGCCAGCAGCAGCACGAACGCCACCAAGAAGCCGATCCGGGCGGTCGTCCGGTGCTGGGCGTGGGCGAACCACCAGAACCCGGCGTCGAGCAGCAGGACGACCGCGGCGAGCACGAGGAACCCGGCACGGAACGTCAGCACCCGATCACCCTAGCGACACCTGGCTCATGATCGCGGTGGTGTGGCCGTCGGGGTCGGCGAAGAACGCCATCCACTCCTCGACGCCGGACTCGTGCCGGAAGATCAGGTGCGGTGCGCCGAGGAACTCGACATCCTTCGCGCGCAGCGTGTCGTAGGCGGCGTTGATGTCCGGGACAGTGAAGTACAGCACTGACTCCCCTCCGCGAGGCTCGCCGGTCGTCAGGAACAGCCGGACGCCGTCGCAGTCGAAGAACGCCAAGTCCCCGAACGTGTATAGGTGCGGGAGGCCGAGCACCTCGCCGTAGAACTCCTTCGCCCGCGCGAGGTCGGTGACAGTCCGCGAAACCTGCCCGATCGGTCCCAGCATCGGTTCCTCCTCGGAAGCCCGGCCGAGCGCGCTGTCCGCCGGGGCGCCGCGCCACGCGCGCAGCTCGGCCCGCCCGGCCAGGCCGAGCTTGCGGACGGCGTTGCCGACGTGGAACTTGACCGCGTCCCGGCTGGTTCCGCGCCGCCGCGCGATTTCGCCGTTGCTCAGGCCGTGGCGGACCGCGTCGACCACCCGCCACTCGGCGGGGGTCAGCCGGTCGGGGTGCCGTGGCCTGCCGCGCTCGCCCACGCGCCGACGATAGCGCCGGAACCGGCGAATTACCCTCCCCCGGCGAACCGCGCCTCGACGCTGCCCAGCGCGCCGAAGTCGGCGACGACGTGGCCGCCGGCGTGGATCGGGCACGGCGGAGTCGCCGTCCCGGTCGTCACGACGTCGCCCGCGCGCAGGGACCGGCCGTGGCGGCTCAGCTCCATCGCCAGCCAGTGCAGCGCCAGCCGCGGGTCGCCGAGCACCAGGCTGCCGCTGCCGCGCGAGAACTCCTCGCCGTCGGCGTGCAGGACGACCTGCTGCCGCGGCAGCTCGAGGTCGCGCCAGCCCGGCACCGGCCGCCCCTCGACGAACCGGCCCGCGCACGCGACGTCGGCCAGCAGCTGCGGACCGCCCGCGTGCTGGTGGTCGGTGTAGCGGCTGTCCGGCATCTCGAGCGCGAGGAACATCGTGTCGACGGCGTCGAGCACCGCGGTCAGCGACGGCGACGACCCCGGGTCGGCCTTGAGCCGGAAGGCGAACTCGGGTTCGGCGACCCCCATCGTCATCGTGTCGGCGGGCACGAGCGAGCCCTCGGCGTGGCGGAACCGCTCGAACATCACCCCGGGCAGCGGGCCGGGGACGTCGAGGTACTGCCGCGCGTACGCGGTGGTCGCGGCGATCTTCCAGCCGGACACCGGCCCGGCCAGCTCGGCGAGCGCGGCCTGGGCGGCCATGCCCTCGGCCGCGTCCCGCGGGCGGGCGTCCGCGGGCAGTCCGTCGAGGCGTTTCCCGGTCTGCCACGCGTCCCAGATCAGCTCCGCCGCCCGCTCTCGGTTCACGCTCGTGATCTTGCCAACCGGGAGACCGCGTGTCGATCGGCTTAGGGGTTCATCGCGTAGACCCCGGAAAGCGCCCGGACCCGCGCCCAGACGTTTTCGAAGCGCTCCGCGTCCACCACCGGCTTGCGCAGCGCGGCCAGCGCGATCGCCTGCTGGGCGTCGGTCGAGCTCGCCTTGCCGTTCAGGTCCACCGCCGCGGCGCTGAAGTCCTGGACCAGCACGGCGAAGATCTGGTCGACGACCTCTTCGTCGAGGCCGGTGATCCGCGCCTGCTCCAGCACCAGCTGGCCGTAGACGATCAGCGTGAACAGCTCGGTCAGCGCGAGCCCGAAGTCGAGGTCGGCCTGCTGGGCCTCGTCCGGCGCCGCCTCGGTGAGCAGCTTGACCAGGTAGCCCGCCTGCTCGGTGAACAGCGCGACGTTCGGGATGTGCGCGGCTTCGGCGTACGCGGTCTTCCAGTCGTGGAACCGGATCTTCGACAGGCCGCGCGCGGGGCCCTGCCGGAAGAGGAACTCGTCGTCCGCGGCGTCGGTGCGCGTGCCGACCGGCGCGTACTCCTGCGGCGCGAACAGGTACGCGGGCATGAACTTCGCGATCAGCGCGAGGTTGACGGCCACCGTGCCTTCGAGCTTCGGCAGGCCGTCGATGTCGTTCTTGGACATCGCGAGGTAGGTGTCGGCCTCGAAGCCCTTGGCCGCGACGACGTCGGCGACCAGGCCGATCACCTTCTGCGCCTCGGTCGTCACCTTCATCTTGGTGATCGGGTTGAACAGCAGGTACCGGCGGTCGTCCGGGTTCGCGCTGCGGAAGTAGTCGACGGCGCGGTCGGAGAACAGCTTCATCGCCGTCAGCCGCGCGTAGGCCTCGACGAACTCGCGGCGCACGTGCGGGAAGTTCGTCACGGGCTTGCCGTAGAGCACGCGGTTGTGCGCGTGCGTGATGGCTTCGTACAGCGAGTGCGTCGCCATGCCGATGCCGCCGAAGCAGAGGTTGAACTTGCCGATGTTGACGGTGTTCAGCGCGGCGCTGAAGGCTTCGGCGCCGACGTGCAGGATGTCGTCCGCGTGCACCGGGTAGTCCTCGAGCCGGAACTCGGCGACGTACATCTGCGACGGCACCACGTTCTTGACCACGTGGTAGTTCGGGTGCTCGGAGTCGGCGTAGAAGAAGACGTACTGGTCGGGGCCTTCGACGCCGTTGATGCGGCCGAAGACCGACACCGTGCGCGCGCAGTTGCCGTTGCCGATGTAGTACTTCGAGCCGGTGGCGCGGTAGCCGTCGCCGTCCTTGGTCAGCACCAGGTCCGAGGAGTAGATGTCGGCGCCGTGGTCCTTTTCGGACAGTCCGAAGGCGCCGACGCCGCCGGCGTCGAGGGCGTCCGCCGCGCGCTTGCGGGCGACGTCGTTGCCGCTCTGCCACACCGGGCCGAGCCCGAGGATCGTGACCTGCCAGGGGTACCAGTAGTTCAGGCCGTAGAAGCCGAGGATTTCCGACAGCGCGGCGACGCGGCTGGTGTCCCAGCGCTTGTCCGGGTTGCCACCTCCGTTCGCCGACGGCGTCAGGAACGTCGAGAACAGGCCTTCCTTGCCCGCGAACTCGAGGAAGTCCGCGTAGAAGACGCGGTTGTGGTAGTCCTCGGTCAGCTTCGCCTTGCCGCGCTGTTCGAACCAGTCGATGGTCGCCCGGAGCAGCCGGCGCGTCTCCGCGTCGAAGTGGGCCGGGTCGTACTCGTGCGGGTTCAGCAGCATGGGTGGTCCTCCTCGATTACCGACGGGTAACTTAGCAAGCCCCCCAGAGTGCGGGCAATCTCACTGGGGCTAGGTCACCCCCGTTCGGTACACTGATCTTGCGGGCCGCTCAGTTCTGCCTCGGCCCGCTGCTGTTGTCGACTACCACGCGCCGCGGCCGTTGACCGGTCTGCGCCGGGCAGGACAACCCTTCTCAGGTTATGGAGACCAGGGCACAAGCGTGCCCGCAAGTACTTATGAGCACATTCGCTGAACTCGGCCTGCCGACCCCGCTCGTGGCCGCGCTGGCCACCCAGGGCGTCACCGAGCCCTTCCCCATCCAGGCGGCGACCCTGCCGCACACCCTCGCCGGGCGTGACGTGCTCGGCCGCGGCCGGACCGGCTCCGGCAAGACCTACGGCTTCGTCCTGCCCGTGCTGGCCCGCCTCGCCGCGGGCCCGACGCGCCGCAAGCCCGGGCGTCCCCGCGCGCTGATCCTGGCGCCGACCCGCGAGCTCGCGACGCAGATCGAGGCCTCGATCCTGCCGCTGGCCAAGCCGCTGGGCCTCAAGACGACCACCATCTTCGGCGGCGTCAGCGCGAACCCGCAGATCACGAAGCTGCGCGACGGCGTCGACATCGTCGTCGCCTGCCCCGGCCGGCTCGCCGACCACATACGCTCCGGGCACGTGAAGCTCGACGCGATCGAGATCACCGTGCTGGACGAAGCCGACCACATGGCCGACCTGGGCTTCCTGCCCGAGGTGCGGCGGATCATGGACCAGACGCCGTCGCGCGGCCAGCGGCTGCTGTTCTCGGCGACGCTGGACAACGGCGTGGACGTGCTGGTCAAGCGCTTCATGAGCGACCCGGTCACGCACAGCGTCGACTCGGCGCAGTCGCCGGTGTCGACCATGGAGCACCACGTCCTGCACCTCGAGGAGACCCACCGGCTGCCGGTGCTGGTCGACCTCACCGCGGCGCCGGGCCGCACGCTCGTCTTCACGCGGACGAAGAGCCGCGCGAAGGCGCTGACGCGCAAGCTCGTGGCCTCGGGCGTTCCGGCGGTCGAGCTGCACGGCAACCTGGGCCAGAACGCGCGCACGCGCAACCTCGAGGCGTTCTCTTCCGGCACCGCGAAGACGCTGGTCGCGACGGACATCGCGGCGCGCGGCATCCACGTCGACGACGTCCGGCTGGTCATCCACGCGGACCCGCCGGTCGAGCACAAGGCGTACCTGCACCGCTCGGGCCGCACGGCGCGCGCGGGGGCGTCGGGCACGGTGGTGACGCTGATGACGGACGCGCAGGTCCGCGACGTGCGCGACCTCACCCGCAAGGCCGGCATCAAGCCGACGACGACCCAGCTCGGCCCGGGTCACCCGCTGCTGGCGGAGCTGGCCCCGGGCGAGCGGACGTTCTCGAAGGCGCCGGCGGTGGACAACCGGCCGAAGAAGGTGACGGCTTCGGGCGCGGCCCCGGGTGCCGGGCGTGGGCGCCGGGGTGCGGCGCCCAAGGAGAACCGCGGCGGCCAGCAGGCCCGGACGCGGCGTGAAGAGCAGCCCCGCTCCGGCCGTTCCGGCGGCAACGCGGGCGGCCCGGCTTCCGGTGGCTCGCGACGATCAGGCGCTCCCCGGTCGGACGCCGCCGCTTCGGGCGGGTCCCGCCGCGCGGGCGGTGCCGCTGCCGGCGGCGCTTCCCGGCGCTCGGGTGCCCCCGCCGGCGGTGGTGCCCGGCGTTCGGGGGCCGCGGCGACGGGCAACCGCTCGGGCGGCGCGGCGGCGTTCTCGTCGGGCACCCGCGCGGGCGCCCGGCGCGCCGGCCGCTGAGCCAGAGGGTTCGCGAAGGCCGCCTCGGATTCTCCGAGGCGGCCTTCGCCACGTCCGGGGCCGGTGCGGCCGAGCCACGGCGCCTCGGCTGCGGCCTTCCGCGGGCGAGGGTCTGCCGCGGCTGGTCGTGCGCCGGGCTTCAGAGCGCCGGGAGACCGCGAGCGGCGGCCCGGGCGGCCGCGGCGTCGCGACGCTCCTCGAAGCGCGCGGCCTGCGTGTCGAGGGTCTTGAGGAACGCCGCGAGCTCCTCGCGGGCCGTCTCGCCGACCTCGCCGAACCCCGTCCGGTCGAACACCTTCCAGTACCGCAGCAGCGGCTGCACGACGTCGTCGTGGTGGATGCGCAGGTCGTAGATGCCGGCCTTGGCGATCAGCGCCGCCTTGCGGGCGAAGCTGGGGATGACCGCGCCGGGCATCGCGAAGTCGAGGACCTCGTCGGTGATCGCGCGCATCGTCGCGTCCGGGGCGATCTCGAACGCCGCCTTCACCAGGTTGCGGTAGAAGACCATGTGCAGGTTCTCGTCCGTGGACACGCGGGTCAGCAGCTTCTCCGCCAGCGGGTCCTGGGTGTAGCGGCCGGTGTTGCGGTGCGACAGCCGCGTCGCGAGCTCCTGGAACGAGACGTACGCGCAGACCCGCAGTAGCGGCTTGTCGCCGGTCTCGTAGCCGGCCTGCATGGTCTCCATGCGCATCCGCTCGAGCTCGACCGGGTCGACCGCCCGCGTCACGAGCAGGTAGTCGCGGATGCAGATGCCGTGCCGGCCTTCCTCCGCCGTCCAGCGGTGCACCCACGTGCCCCAGGCGCCGTCGCGGCCGAAGGCGCGCTCGATCTCCCGGTGGTAGCTCGGCAGGTTGTCCTCGGTCAGCAGGTTGACCTCGAGCGCGGTCCGCGCGATGGGCGTGACCCGCGACTGCTCCGGGTCCCACGCCTCACCGCCGAGGTCGGCGAAGTTCCGGCCTTCGCTCCACGGCACGAACTCGTGCGGCATCCACTCCTGGGCGGCGGCGAGGTGGCGGTTGAGGTTCTCCTCGACCGTCCCCTCCAGCTCGTACATCAGCGCGGTGCTCTCGGAGACGGTCATGCGCACGTCCTTCCGGGGGTCGGGGCTACGCAACCGTAAGTTACGGTGCCGTAGGTACCGTCAACGAACGCCGGCCGGGCATCGTTCCGTGACCGATGTCACCGGGCTCGGCCGACCTCGACCGGGTGCGTCAGGATCCGCCCGGTCCGCTCCCCTCCGACGCCGTCGAGGCCGCGCCATTCCTGCGTGACCAGGTACAACGTGTCCTCGCTCAGCGCGCAGGCGAAGCAGCCGTGTTCGAATTCGAGCCGTTCGAGGACCTCTCCCCCGGCCCGCACCCGCGTGCACGACCGGTGCGGCACGTCCGACACCCAGACGGCGCCCGAGGCGTCGAGCGCGATGCCGTCGGGCGCGCCGTCGCCGAGGTCGGCCCACACGCGGCGGTCCGCGAGGCCGCCGTCCGGGAGCACGGTGAACGCCGTGAGCCGGTTGGCGTAGGACTCGGCCACGATCAGCGTCGAGCCGTCCGGCGTCAGGGCCATGCCGTTGCCGAAGGCGATGTCGCCGGCCACGCGGCGCGTTTCACCCGACGGCGTGACGTGCAGGATCGAGCCCGGCCGGTACTCCTCGCCGGCCATCAGGTCGAAGCCGCCGCCGTTGACGTAGCAGCCGCCATCGCGCGCGACGACGATCTCGTTGAACCCACGCTCGCCCAGGTCGGCGTGGGTTTTCACGCCGGATTCCGTGAGCCGGAGCAGCAGGCCGTCGGCGGAGGACACGACGAGTGGCTCGCCGTCGAGGAAGTCGAAGCACATCGGCATCGTCGGGAAGTCCGCGCGGAAGACGACCTCGCGCTGCCCGGCGGGGGTGACGGCGACGATTTCGTGCGCCAGCCAGTCGGCGAACCAGAGCCGCCCGCCGTGCCAGCGCGGGGACTCGCCGAAGGCAATGCCTTCGAGCAGGACGGAAGTCATCGCCACACCCCCAGGACCAGGGCCACCACGGCGATCTTGGCCAGCCAGTCGCCGGCGTGCAAGGCGGCGAGGCGCACCGGGACGCGCTCGTGGAGCACCGAGCCGGCCAGGATGACCACCGGGAAGCCGGCCCAGGCCAGCAGCGCCAAGCCGAGCGCGCCGGGGACGCCCGGGACACCGGCGGCGGAAGCCAGCACCGCGAAAGCCGTCACCAGGACGAGCGTCCGGCCGAACTCCGCGCCCATCCGCCACGGCGACGGCCGTGCCTCGGCGCCGGCCGCGCTGAGCTGGGCCCAGACCTTTCCGAACAGCGTGTACGCGAGAACCATCGCCCAGTCCCTTCGTCGACTTTCGAAGGGGACGTCGACGCCGAGGATCCGGCTTCGACATCGTCCGGCGATGATTTCCTAAAGCGACGAAGTCAGCCCGCGAGCCCGCAGCACCGCCCGCTCCAGCGGCCGGAACACCAGCAGCTCGATCCCGATCCCCACCAGCAGGATCAGGAAGATCGCCGCGATCACCGTCTCGATGCTGTTCAGCGACGAGCCCTGGTTCAAGTACGCCCCGAGCCCGACACCCAGCTGCGGCGACAACGCGATCAGCTCCGCCGCCATCAGCGAGCGCCACGAGAACGCCCAGCCCTGCTTCAACCCCGCCAAGAACCCCGGCAGCGCCGCCGGCAGCAGGATGTGGCGGGCCGACGACAGCCGGTTCGCGCCCATCACCTGGCCCACCCGCGGCAGGATCGGCGGGATCTGGTCGATGCCCGACACCAGGCCGTTCGCGATCGACGGCACCGAGCCCAGCAGCACGACGAAGTAGATCGCCCCGTCGTTGATACCGAACCACAGGATCGCCGCCGGCACCCACGCCACCGACGGCAGGCTCTGCAGCCCCGTCAGCAACGGCCCGAGCGCCGCGCGGACCACCCGGACCTTCGCCACCACCAGGCCGAGCGGCGTGCCGATCACCACCCCCGCGAGGAAGCCGAGCGCGGCGCGGTGCACCGACGTCCAGACGAAGCCGAACACCTTGCCGTCGACGACGATGCCCCAGAACTCGTTCCACACCGCGATCGGGGCGGGCAGCTGGGCCTCCGACCAGAACGCCGCCGCCCAGAGGATCTGCCAGACGACCACCAGCAGGGCCAGCGCGAGCACCGGGGGCAGGAAACCCCAGGCGAACCGCTTCCAGAAGCTCGGGCGGCGCTCGCCGGGCGGGGCGTCGAGCGAGTCCAGTCCGGCGCCGACCGCGTCGAGGTCGTCTTCGGCGGACTGGTCAAGCTGCGGCATGGGTGCTGATCACCTCTCGCAGGTGCCCGGTGATCTCCTCGGTGAGCTCCTCGGCGTCGGCCAGCGGGACGTCCGTCCACTCGCGCACGACCTTGCCCGGCCGCGACGACAGGAGCACCACGCGCTGCCCGAGCCGGACGGCCTCGCGCACGTCGTGGGTCACGAACAGCACCGACGTGCCGGTGCTGCGGTAGACGCGCAGCAGCTCGCCCTGCAGGACGTCGCGGGTGATGGCGTCGAGCGCGGCGAACGGCTCGTCCATCAGCAGCAGCGCCTGCTCCGGGTCGCCGCCGACGCGCAGGGTCGCGGCCAGCGCGCGGGCCAGCGCGACGCGCTGCCGCATCCCGCCGGACAGCTCGTGCGGCCGCTTGCCGCCCGCGCCGTTCAGCCGGACCAGGTCCAGCAGCTCGGCGGCCTTTTCGCGACGCTCGGCGCGCCCGAAACCGGCCAGCCGCAGCGGCAGCTCGACGTTGCGGGCCGCGGTCAGCCACGGCATCAGCGCGGCCTCCTGGAACATGACCGCGGGCCGGGACGTGTTCAGCGTGATCTCCCCCGCCGACGGCGCGTCGAGCCCCGCGACCAGGTTCAGCAGCGTGCTCTTGCCGCAGCCGGACGCGCCGAGGAGGCAGACGAACTCGCCGGGCGCGACCGTGAGGTCGACGCCGTCGAGCGCGACGACCGCCCGCCCGGCCGGGCCGAACGTCTTGCGGACGCCGTCGAGCCGGACCGCGGTCGCGCCGGTGAAGCTGCTCCGGCCGGTCGGGAGGGTCGTGGTCATCGCTGGCTGCCTCTCGGGATCACTTGACGAGTTCGGGCGCGTTGACGGCGGGCTGGTTCTTCTCCTTGAGGACGTCGTTGAGCGGCCCGAAGTCGGCGAAGCCCTTCAACGCTACCGCCGACTTCACCACGCCGGCCGTCACCGAGTCCTGCGCGAGCTGCGGGAACTCGGCCGGGATCGGATCGGTCGTCAGCTCGATGCCGGAGAACGCGCGGTCGATGACGCCCTGGCTCAGGCTGCTGCCGGCGAACTCCTTGAGGGCGCCGTTGACGACCGTCTTCGCGTCCGCCGGGTTGGCCTTCGCCCAGTCGATCGCGGCCAGCTGGCCCTTCAGGACCGCCTTGACGGTGTCCGGGTGCTGCTGCAGGAACTCGCTGCGCACGATGACGACGGTGGTCGGGAACCGACCGCCCGGCCACAGGTCCTTCTCGTCGACGAGGACCTTCGCGCCGGCGTCGAGCACCAGCCGCGAGGCCCACGGCTCGGGCAGCCAGCCGCCGTCGAGCTCGCCCTTCTTGAAGGCGTCGAGCGTCTTGGAGTTGTCCAGGTTGGTGATCTTGACCTGGTCGGTCAGCTGCTTGCCGGCGAGGAACTTCTTGAGCGCGACGTCCTGGGTGTTGGCCAGCTGCGGCGTGGCGATCGTCTTGCCCTTGAGCTGGTCGACGCTGGTGATGTCCGGCTTGACCACGAGCTGAGCACCGCCCGAGACGGCGCCGGAGACCAGCTGGATGGCGCCCTTGGACTTGGTGAAGGCGTTGATCGCCGGGCCGGAGCCGATGTAGGCGATGTCGAGCGAGCCGCCGAGCAGCGCGTTGACCTCTTCGGGGCCGGCGTTGAAGGTCTGGGTGGTGAGCTTGGTCGAGCCGAGCTCTTGCTTGAAGAAGTCCTTCTTGACGCCGATCAGCGCGGGCGCGTGCGTGACGTTCGGGAAGAAGCCGAGCCGCACCTCGCCGGCGGACCCCTGGTTCGCGGCCGGGGCGGCGGTGCTGTCGGCCCGGGAACAGCCCGCGAGCACGCCCACGACGGTCAGGGCGGCCAGCGCCGAGGCCAGGAAGCGGGTTCTGTGGTGGGTGCGCACGTCGAGGTCGCCTTTCGGGGGTCGGTGTCGGGGGCGAGGTTCGCACGGTCACCCACTGGGGCGCATAGCCATCCGCATCTCGGGAAATCGGCTGAGATTCCTTGACATCGGTCGCGGGGTGCGCCTATAGGCAACCATCCGGCCCGCTCGCGCGTGGTGCTCTCGACGACTTCGAGGGGGAGCGATGAAGACAGTGGCGGAAATCCGGCTGGTGGTCCTGGTGGCGCTGGCGACGTGGGCGGGCGGCGCGCTCAGCCCGATCGGGGCCGACTGGCTGACCTCGCTCGGCGTCGGCGAGTGGACGGCCGTGGTGCTGGTGGTCGCCCTGGACCTGCTCTGCCTGGCTGGTGGCCTCCTCTACTGGTGGCGCACGGGCAAGGGCCGGGCCCGCCTGGCGGTTCCGCTGCTCGGTGGGGCTGTCCCGGCGACCGTGCTCGGGGTGTCCGGCCTGGTCACCGGCTCGGCGACCCCGGGTCACCAGTTCGTGCTCGTGTTCATGACCGTTCCGCTGCTGGTCTTCCTGGCGTTCGCGGCCGTGCAGTGGCGAACCGCCCGGCGCTCCGAGGCAACCTCTTCCATCACCCGAACGTGGTACGAGTGACGACGTATTCGGGAGGGAACATGACGAGCCGACGGGGCCAGGGAGCCACCGGCGTCCGCGTGGCGCTGGTCGTGCTGTTCATCGGAATGGGCCAGGCGACGTTCGAGTGGCTCAGGTCACTCGGCATGGACGCGGTGACGAGCCTGGTGGTGTGGGCGATCCCGGTGCTGACCGGGGCGGCGGTGACGCTGGTGCTGTGGGTGGCGTCGGACCGCGCTTTCGCGTTGCGGAACTGGCTGCCGGTGGCGGTGAGCATCCCGGTTTACCTGGGTGGGGCGTTCGGGTTGGCGACCGCGACGGCGAGTTTGGTGGCTTCGGTGGTGACCGGGGTGGGGTTCGGGATCGCGGTGGTGGCCGGGTTCGGCCTGCTCCGCTCGCGGCGACGCTCGGAGGCTCGGAACTAGCCATCGAGTTGTCCACAGCCCGGGCGTGATGTGGATTAGCCCGCCCGGGCTGTGGTTTGACTTGGCGTGCAAGTTCCTGGGGAGGGGCCGGCACGTCGGCCACTTCCATCTGCTGCCACGCCAGGGCCCTGGCGAAGTCGCGCCGAGACTCCTCGCCGCGGCCTCGCCAGGCCTGCCGAAAGTCCCCCAATTAGGCGACCCTCGGGTCTGCATGAGCGGCGACGGATCAGCGGCTTGGCAACAACGCCACACTGCGTCTTGGCTGACGGCAGGCGCGACCGTGGGCAGACGGATCGCCGTAGTGGCGATCACGGACAGCTGCGCTGTGGGCGACAGACTGTGGCGCCCCGAAACCAGCGCCCGAGTTTTCCACAGCCCGGGCGTGATGTGGATGAGCCCGCCCGGGCTGTGGTTTCACGCGGCTTTTCGTCGGCCCGGCTCGATACGCTGGAAGCGGGCAGGCCCCCAGGGAAGGCGGGGTCTTGTGTGGGCGGCGGACCGGCGGCGGCCCAGCAGCAGCGGCACGTCGCGGCCGGGCAGCCCGCAGGTTTGGGTGTGCCCAGTGGCTGTGGGCCGGGCCACTGCCACCAGACCACCGTCGGATCGCAGACCCGCCGACAGCCACCGCGGCCTCCCCACCCTCGGCAAAGAAGGCGGGCAGGTCAGCGGCGCAACAACAAGGACACGTCGCCGAACTCGTGCCACAAGTACTTCCGCTCCACCGCCGCGTCGTACGCGCGCTGGACCAGCTCGCGGCCGACCACCGCCTCCAGCAACAACAGATGCGACGCGTCCGGGGCGTGCAACCCCGTCACGATCCCGTCCACCAAACGAGCCGGGCGATCCGGGCCCAGCACCAGCTCCGTCCATCCGGCACCCGAGCCGTCAGCGGCCGACTCCAATGCTCGCGCCGCCGTTGTGCCCACCGCTATCACCCGGCCTCCTCGCGAACGGACCCACGACACCAGCGCCGAGGTCGTTGGTGGCACCCGGTACCTCTCCGCCTGCGGGGGCTCGCCCGCCTCCGGCGAGGACACCCCCGTGTGCAACACCAGCGGCGCGAACAACACCCCCTCCGTGACCAACCGCGTCACCAACGACGCCGTGAACGGCCGCGCCGCCGAGGGCATCTCCGCGCTTCCCGGCTCTCGGGCGAACACCGTCTGGTAATCGGCCAATGGCCACGTCCCCGGCACGTACCCGTAGCGGATCGGACGCCCCGCCGTCGCGAGGAGGCGCGGGACCTCCACCGACACCGTCGCCCGCCACAGGCGCCGGGAACCCGAGGCGACTGGCTCCAGCAACGTCAGCGACGCGCCCTCCGGCAGCGACACCTGCTCTCCCGCGCGGCCGTCCAACAGCGGGCCCGACGGAGTGCGCAGCTCGACGATCCACGAACCGTCGTCGAGGGACGTCGAAAAGTGGACCGCGATCGGACGCCCGTCGCGGGTGGCGTCCACCGCCGCCGGGAGCGTTGCCGACGTGTTCACCACCAGCAAGTCGCCCGCCGACAGAAACGAGCCCACCGACGAGAACACCGAATGGTGGACTCCCGCGGGCGACGCCACCAGCAAGCGGACCCCGTCGCGCGCGACGCCGCGAGCCTCCGGTGGGGCCGAGGCCGACAGCTCCGCGGGCAGGTCGAACCGGATGCTCATGCCGGCACCAGCAGGTCCGCCGCGCGGTAGCGGCCGCTCGGGGGACGCTCGTCCAGCAACCGCAGGAACGCCGGGACCGCCGACGCGGGCAGCGGCCGGTCCGAGATGTCCTCGCCCGGGAACGCTCGCTGGTGCATCGCCGTGCGCAGGTCGCCCGGGTCGACCGCGTACACCGCCAACTCCGGGTTCTCCGCGCCCAGCACCGCCGTGACCTGGTCGAGCGCTGCCTTCGCCGAGCCGTAGCCGCCCCAGCCCTCGTACGCTTCGACCGCCGCGTCCGAGCTGAGGTCGATGATCGTGCCCCGCGCCGCCGTCAGCGCGGGCAGCAGCAGCTGCGTCAACGCCAGCGGCGCGAAGACGTTGACGCGGTAGACCTTTTCCAGTTCCGCCAACGGGTAGCCGCCCAGCGGCGGCAAGGGGCTGACCCCCAGCGAACTGGCGTTGTTGACGAGCAGGTCGAGCGACGGGCAGGCCTCGGCCAGGGACGCGCGGTGGGCCGGGTCGGCGACGTCGCCGGGAACGGCCGTGAAGCCGATCTCCCCGGCAGCGGCCGAAAGCGCGGCCGCGTCGCGGCCGTCGCCGACGACCGTCCACTTGCGACTCACCAGGGCGGCGGCGAGGGCGCGGCCCAGGCCCGCGGATGCTCCGGTGACGAGTGCGGTTGGCATGGTTCCTCCTTCGAGGGGTACCACACCATCGTCAAACCTCTACATTACTTGAGGTCAATGCGGCGCCGCAGCAGGAAATACGCTGCCAGCGAAACCACCAGACCGACGTAGTACGCGAGATCCGCGCCGTGCAGCGCCGCCGCCACCGGTCCCGTGTAGAGGGACGTGTTCATGAACGGCACCGCCGCGCCGAAGCCCACCACGAACGCCACCAGCGCCGCCCACGGCCGCACGGACGTCGACGCCAGGACGTCCACCCGCCGGCCGCCGCGGGTGCGCGCGAGCCAGTCCGGGACGACCACGCCGAGGAACGGCGGGATCCAGTAGCTCACGAACAGCAGCACGTTCTCGAACTTCGCCGACAGGTCGCCGCTGTGCATCCAGAGGATCAGCGCGAACGCCAGCACCGTGACGACCACCGCCGACACCGGGCGCCGCAGCCGGACGCCGACGGTCTGCAGGGCGAGCGAGCCGCTGTAGTCGTTCATCGCGTTCGACGACACCGCCGCGAGCGCGATCACCGCCAGCGCCAGCGCGCCCAGGAACCCGCCGCCGAGCAGGTGCGCGACCCCCGCCGCCGTCTGGTCGCCCAGCGACGACCCCAGCGCGAGCCCGAGGCCTTCGCCGATCGCGTACGACGCGACGAGGCCGAGCAGCGTCGCCCAGAACACCGACCGCGACGACGTCGAAACGGGCAGGTAGCGGCTGAAGTCCGACGCGTACGGCGCCCAGGAGATCGCCAGCGACAAGGTGATCGTCGTGAACAGCACGATCCCGCCCGCGAGGTCGGCGCCCGACGCCGTGTTCGCGGCGGCGATCGGGTGTCCGGAAAGGACCTTCACGGCCAGCGCGGCGAACGCGAGCACCAGCAGCACGCTCATCACCGCCTGGACGCGGTGGATCAGGGCGTAGCCGAACACGCCGAGCGCGCACTGCAGCACCAGCACGATCAGCACCGCGGCCCAGAACGGCAGCCCGGTCAGCTCGGCCAGGGCCTCGCCGCCGAACAGGCCGACCAGCGCGTCCCAGGCGATCGAGCCGAGCCACTGGACGAGCCCCGGCAGCACCACCCCGCCGCCGAAGGGCAGCCGCGCCAGGGGCAGCTGGCCGGTGCCGGTGCGCGGCCCCCACGTCGACAGGTACGCCACCGGCAGCGACCCCAGCACGGTGCCGGCGAGCATCGCCGCCAGGCCGGTCCAGAACCCGAGGCCGAGCGACGCGGCGAGCGTGCCGGTGAACACCGCCGTCATGGTCAGGTTCGGCGCGAACCACACGCTGAACAGCCGCCACGGGCGCCCGAACCGGTTGCCCTCCGGAACCGGCTTGATGCCGTGGGTCTCGATCGCCAGGTCACGGCCGCCGGTGGGCATCCGCCCGCCGAAGACCTCGGCACCCAGTCCGCTCATGTGCTGCCTCCTGTCCGCAGATCACCCTAAAGCGCGCCCGCGTGGTGTAACGCGACGGCCCGAACGGGCGAATCACGGTTAGCCGCTGCCGGACCGCTCCACGCACGCGCCAGGATGAGCCTTGTTCTGGTTAGCCCGCCGCGCCCCGATCGCCGACCGCCGGTCCAGGCAAAAGCCATGCGTCGGGCGACGGCTGAACAAGGCTCACTGCCCGGCGAGGCACACCGGGAGGGTTGCGTGGTGCAGCATCCGCGGACGCCGGCGATGACCGGCCTGCTGGCCGCCGGTTTCGCCCTCGGCGTCACCGCGCTGACCCTCAAGGCGGGCGAGGGCAGCCACTCCGCGCTCGACACGGCGCTCAGCACCACGACCGGGTTCCTGTTCCTGCTCGCCGGCGCGGTCGCGCACGTGCGGCGCCCGGCCAACCCGATCGGCGTGCTCATCGCGCTCGCCGGGATCGCCGTGTTCCTCGAGGACCTGCAGTTCACGCGCAGCCCCGTGCTGTACACGATCGCCGTGCCGCTGCGCGCCGCGTCCAGCCCGGTGATCGCGCACCTCGTGCTCGCGTTCCCGCACGGCAGGCTCCGGTCGCGCTGGGAACGGCTGCTCGTCGGCGGGGCCTACGTGGTGGTGTTCGCGCTGGGCGTGCTCGGGCTGCTGGTCAGCGACGACCCGCGCGACCTGCTGGCGGTCTCGACCACCCCGGCGAGCGCGGTGCTCGCCGACCGCGTGCTGGAGCTCGCCGCCACGGTGATCAGCGCCGGGGTGATCGTCGTGCTCCTCTACCGGTGGCTGACCGGGCAGCTGCCCCAGCGGCGGCTGCTGTCCCCGGTGATCGCGATCGCGCTGTTCGGCGCGCTCGCGTCCGGCGCCGGCACCGCGCTCGGCGACGGCCACCCGCTGTCGGCGCCGCTGCTGCAGGTCTACCGGGTTCTGTTCTGCCTGTGGCCGCTGGCGTTCCTGGCCGGCGTGCTGCGCGCCCGCGTCGGCAACGCCGAGATGATCCGGCTGCTGCTGGAGCGCGACGGCACCGGGCTGGCGGCGCTGGTGCAGGACGACGAGGTGTGGAAGGACAGCCGCTCGATCGACGCGCTCAACGCGGCCGCCGGGCTGGTGCTCGACAACCAGCGGCTCACCGCGGAGCTCGAGCAGCGGCTGGCCGAGGTGCGGGCGTCGCGGGCCCGGCTCGTCGCGGCCGGCGACGAGGAGCGCCGCCGCCTGGAGCGCGACCTGCACGACGGCGCCCAGCAGCGGCTGGTCAGCGTCGTGCTGCTGCTGCGGATGGCCGGGCGCCGGTACGGCCCGGCGCTGCCCACCGAGGTCCGGGCGCTGCTGTCCGGCACGGTCGACGAGCTGCAGACGGCGATCACGGAGCTGCGCGAGCTCGCGCGCGGCATCCGCCCGGCGATCCTGACGGAGGCGGGGCTGGTGGCGGCGGTCCGGTCGCTGGCCGACCGGATCCCGCTGGCAGTGGCCCTGACGGTCGGCACCGTGCCCCGGCTGGACTCGGCGGTCGAGGCGACGGCGTACTTCGTGGCGTCGGAGGCGCTGACGAACGCGATGAAGCACGCGCAGACCGACCGCGTGAACGTGCGGATCGCGGTCGAAGGCGCCGAGCTGCGGGTGGCCGTCACCGACACCGGCGTCGGCGGCGCGGACATCGAAGGCGGCACGGGCCTGGCGGGCCTGCGGGACCGCGTCCAGGCGCTCGGCGGTGAGCTCGCCGTGGTCAGCGGCGACGGCGGCACCGCGGTGAGCGCCGTCATTCCCTTGGTCGCCGAAAAGCCGTGAAGGGCATCCTCGTGGCTTTCGTAGCCACGAGGATGCCCTTCACGGAGCACTGACTAGACGAGCAGCAGGAACAGCAGCCCGTTGGGCGTGCCGAGACCCGTCACGTCGTCGTAGCCGGGGGTGGTGTGGATGGTCAGGCCCTGGTAGTCGAGCGTGCGCACCGAGGTGAGCAGACCACCCGAAGCGTCGACCGAGTTCGCGTAGTCGACGCGCTCCACCGCGGCGTCCACGTGCTTCACGTCGCTGATCGCCGAAGTGCGCGAGGTCAGCTTGTAGATCACGGGGTTGATGAAGCCGTGGTGGAAGTGGTCGAAGCTGTCGGCCACCGCCATGATGCCGGCGAACACCGGCGACGCGAGGCTCGTGCCGCCGATCCGGTACTGGTCGTAGTAGGCGCCGTCCGGGAAGGTCTGCGTCTGGCCGACCAGGAAGCCGGTGTTCGGGTCACCGATCGCCGAGATGTCCGGCACGACGCGGCCCTTGTTGTTGCCGGTCTGGTTCTTCTTCGCCAGCGCGTCCGGGACGACACCCTTCTGGTAGAAGGGCTGCGGGAACAGCCGGCTCGTGCCACCACCGGAACCGCTGGTGTACTTGGCCGGGCCGTAGACGCCGTTGGTCAGCAGCGACTTGCTGGTCTCCCAGCCGGTCTCGAAGATCCGCTTGCCGTCCTTGCCGATCGCGATGGACGTGCCGCCGACCGCGGTGATCCACGGCGCCGAGGCGGAGAAGTCCGGCGACGGCGTGCCGAGGCGCGCGACCTCGTCACCGTTGTCGCCCGAGGAGAAGTAGACGCCGATGCCCTCGAGCACCGCCTGCAGCGAGATCTGGTTGAAGACCTTGACCTCGTCGGCCGGGATGTCTTCGCCGGTGTCGCCGTAGGAGTTCGACACGATGTCGGCCTTGTGGCCGGCGATCACGTAGTTCAGCGCCACGTCGAGGGCGTTGTCCTCGCAGGACTCGCCGCCGACGTACAGGATGTCGGCACCCGGTGCGAGACCGTGGGCGGCCTCGACGTCGAGGGTCTCCTCGCCGTACCAGCCCGCCGCGTCGCACTGGTCCGGCGGCTCGAGAACCGGGTTCGCCGGGAAGACGTGCTGCTTGAACTGGCTCTGCTTCAGCGGGTGCTGCGGGTCGTTCTTCTTCGCGTACGTGCTCGCGTCGGAGTAGATCGTCGGCGAGGCGAACGCGTCCACGATGGCGATCGTGGTGCCCTTGCCGTCCGCGCCGACCTTGTCGACGCCGTAGGCCGACCGCAGCTGCGCCGGGGTGTAGCCGCAGGGGGCGTAGGGCAGGTGCTGGCCGTTGTAGGCGGGATCGGTGGTGTCGATCTTCTCGCCGTAGTAGGCGCTGCACGGCCGCGCGTTGCGGAAACCGGGGCCGGGCGGGACGTCGGCCGGCGTCGCGGAGCCGGTCGCGTGGTCGGGCTTGAACAGGTTGGTCGCCTGGTCGACACCGACGACGCCGAGGACGTCGTTCGCCAGGTTCGCCGGCACCGACAGGTTCTTGTCGGCGGCCCGGAGGGTCTGGCCCTTGACCTTGTACTTGGCCAGCTTGACGTCGAACGCCTTCTGCGTCTGGTCGGCGGTGCCGGTGGCCTCGACGTAGGCGCGGTTCGACGGCACGTCACCGATGCTGAAGCCGTTGCCGGTCAGCCACGCCTTGACGGCGTTCACCGTGGCGTCGCTCGCCGCGAACCGGTCACGCACCTGGTCCGGGCTGAGGTACTGGCGGTAGGTCGTGCTGTCCGGATCGGACACGGCCTGCGCCAGCGCTTCGGCGCCGGCGTTGTCGCGCTGGTTCAGGTAGACCCGGAAGCTCAGCTTCGACGAGGCCGCCGTGTCGGCGACCTTCGCCTGCGCGTTCGCCCACAACGGGTGCGACTGCGGAATGTCCTGACGCCCCTGCGCGGACGCCGTCGCCGGCAGGGCGCCGGTCAGGCCACCCACCACCGCGAGCGAAAGGAGCAGGGTGGAGCTTCTTCGCACAGAAATCTCCCTCTTCGAAAGCGGCCCCCAGGAAATGGGCCTGGAACACCGGACGAGACTAGATCGGTGTTCCGCTCGCGGGGAAGTACTTGCGGAACCGTTATCTGGTCGCGAATTCACGCGTGGTACCGAAATCCGATTTGTCGCACGGAAAACGCGAGGAATGAGGCCGTATGCGAGGTAAGTCCGGTTCGGGTCCGTATCGCGGAACACGCGGGTTCGCCTCCTGCCACCTACCAAAGTAGGTTGCTCCGTCCACACCGGACAGTCCGGGAGTGGCGGTAGTTCGGCCGTCAGAGGCGCTTGTCCACGGCTGCCGGGGAGAACTGCGCGTCCACGACCATCGCCACGGCGCCGTCGATCGCCTGACCGCGCCCACCGATCTCGATGCGCAAGTTCCGCGTCGAGCGCGGGAGCGCCCGCCGGTAGAGCACTTCGCGGACGCCGGCGACGAAATGCGGCTCGGCGAGGTCCCCGGCCACCACGAGCACGCCGGGGTTGACGACGCAGACCAGCGTCGCCAGCACTTCCCCCACCTGCCGCCCGGCTTCTTCGGCCAGGCGGACCGCCGCCGGTTCGCCGGCCAGGATCCGCTCGCGGACGCCCGATCCCGACGTCGTCGGCAGGCCCAGCTCGGTCAGCCGCGCGGCCAGCGCGCCGCCGCCGGCGACCGCCGCGAGGCAGCCCGTCGAGCCGCACAGGCAGCGCGCCTCCGGGTGGTCCGGCAGGCGGACGTGCCCGATGTCGCCGGCGCCGCCGTCGACGCCGCGGTAGACCTCGCCGCCGATCACCAGGCCCGCGCCGATGCCGGTGGACGCCTTGACCACGACGAGGGCCGGGGAGTCCGGGTAGCGGGCGCGGTGCTCGCCCAGGGCCATCAGGTTGGCGTCGTTGTCGACCAGCACGGGGGCACCGAAGCGCGGCCCGAGGTGGGTGTCGATGGGGTAGCCGTCCCAGCCGGGCATGATCGGCGGCTGGGTGACGCAGGTGCGGCCGGGTTCGACGGGGCCAGGCACGGAAATGCCGATGCCGCACACCGGTGGCCAGCCGGCTCCCGCGGCGCCGCGTGGTCGGGTGGCTGAGCTGGGCTCGGCCCCCGCGATGCCAGCCTGCCCGCCAGCTGAGCCGGGGTTGACCCCCGCAACGCCACTCGGCCCGCCAGCTGAGCCGGGGTTGTCCGCCGCTGCGCCACCGTGCCCGCCGACCAAGCCTGGCCCGGTCGCCGCAACGCCACCCGGCCCCCCATCTGAGCCGGGGTTGCCCCCCACTGCGCCACCGCGCGCGCCAGCCAGGCCGGGCCCGGCCCGCACAACGCCACCCGGCCCGCCGGGCACCTGCCCCGCCAGCCGCGGTTCGCCGGGCGAGTGCCCCTGGAGGCCGCCCCCAGGCCGTCCCACCTCGGCGAGCATCGCCTCGAACCACTCCGCGATTCGATCCAGCACCGCCTCCGGCCCATCCGCGACGCGCAGCTCACCCGCGCGATGCGCCAGCCGCCTGCCCGCCAGATCCGTCACCGCCGCCTCGGCGTGCATCGTGTCGATGCTCGCCGCCAGGACGACCGCGTGCCCGTCGTCGAAGCGCAGGTGGCGCGCCGGGCGGCCGCCGGTCGAGTCCTCGTGGCCGTCTTCGGCCAGCAAGCCCGCTCCGAGGAGCTGGTCCAGCCGGGCGGTGAGCGTCGTGCGGGACAGCCCCGTACTGGTCAGGAGCGCTTTCCGGGTCGTCGCCCGCTCGCTCCGGACCAGCTGCAGCAGCTCACCCGCACTGGTCGGCATCCCGCTCCTCCCGGACTTTTGTCCATTGACAATACACAAGCCGGAGATAGATTGGACATATGGATGTAACACGAGCCGCGGCGGTCTTGGACGGGAACTGGCTCGGCTCGTCGACCGTGCCCTCACGCTCGCTCTACCCGCACCAGTGGAGCTGGGACTCGGCGTTCATCGCGATCGGCCTGCGCCACTCGGCCCCCGCGCGGGCCCGGCGCGAGCTGCTGACGCTGTTCTCCGCGCAGTGGCGCGACGGCCGCGTCCCGCACATCCTCTTCAACCCGGACACGCCCGCCGAGGCGTACTTCCCCGGCCCGTCGTTCTGGCGGGCCGGGCGCACGTCCGGGCTGATCCAGCCGCCGGTGCACGCGCGGGCCGTGCTCGCGGTGCACCAGGCCGAACCCGACCGCACGTTCCTCGCCACGCTGTACCCGAAACTGCGGGCCTGGCACGAGTACCTGCGCCGTTCGCGGGACGCCGGCGGGCGCGGGCTGGCGGCGATCGTGCACCCGTGGGAGTCCGGGATGGACAACAGCCCGGCCTGGGACGGCCCGCTCTCGCGCGTCACGCCGTCGACCGGGTTCGTCCGCCGCGACCTGCAGCACGGTGCCGCCGAGGACCGCCCGAGCGACGAGGACTACGGCCGGTACGTCCGGCTCGCGACGGACTACCGCGACCACGGCTACGAAGGTTTCGGCGAGTTCGTCGTCGAAGACCCGGGGTTCAACGCGCTGCTGGCCGACGCCGAGCTCGCGCTGGCCGAGATCGCCGGCGAGCTGGGCCTGCCCGCGGCCGCCGCCGCGCACCGCGAGTCCGCCGCGCGCGTCGCCAAGGCGATGCAGGAAACGCTGTGGGACGACGGTTTCTTCTTCGCCCGCGACGTCCGCACCGGCTCGCGGCTGCCGGAGTACACGTGCGCGGGCCTGCTGCCGCTGCTGCTGCCCGACCTGGCCGTCGCCCCGGCCCTGCTGGCGACGGCCACCGGGCCGCGGTTCGGCCTCGGGCGCGTGCACGGCGTCCCGAGCCACGACCTGACCGCGCCGGCGTTCGACCCGGGCCGCTACTGGCGCGGCCCGTCGTGGGCGAACGTCGGCTGGCTGGTCCGGCTCGGGCTGCTGCACCACGGCGAGCACGCCCTGGCCGAGCACCTGCGGGCCGACCTCGTCGAGACGGCGCTGCGGACGGACTTCGCCGAGTACGTGGACCCGCTGACCGGCGCCGGGCACGGGGCCCGGTCGTTCGGCTGGACCGCGGCGCTGACCCTGGACCTGCTGGCTCAGCCCGCCTGCGTCGCGTAGTCCGAACCCACCCAGGTCTCGTCGATCCGCAGGCGCTTGTAGCGCGTGCTGTCGCTCGAGGCCGCGTACGTGCTCGTCACCTGCAGGCGGACGTACCTCGCCGTCACCGCCGTGAGGTCGACGAACTGGACGCCGCGGTGGCTCGGGAGCGTCCCGGACTTCACCGCGCTCCCCCAGTTCTTGCCGTCACTCGACACGAACACCTGGTACGCCTTGATCCGCGCCGACTGCTCACTGGCCGAGCGGGCGTAGCTGACCGAGTCCTCGCGCTGGTTGAGGCCGAGGTACTGGATCTTCTTCGCCGACCCGAGGTCGTAGTCCAGGTTCACCGGCAGGGTCTTGCCGTTGTCGAAGTACGTCAGGTAGTCACCGTCGCTCGCCGCCTGTCCACTGTGGCCGCTCGCGGACGCGCTCGCCTTGAGCGTCACGGTCTTCGGGTCGTACGTGCCGGTGCGGCCGGCCGTCTCGACCTTGAAGACCGTGTCGTAGGTGTCCCACCCGGACAGTCCCGTCAGGGTCAGGCTGCCGCCGCCCTGGCCGAAGGAGATCGCCGCGCCGGTGCGCAGGTTCGTCACCTTCGAGACGCGGTAGCCGTTGTCGCGGATCTTCAGGGTGCTGCCCGACGGCTTGGTCAGGACGTGCACGTACTGCGTCGCGCCCTTGATCGTGATCACGCCGTGCGCGCCGTCGTTCCAGAAGCCGGGCTGCATGCCGCCGTACATGTACCCGGCGCCCTCGGTGCCGCCGAGCGACTCCCAGATCGCGTCGAGGTAACCGGACGCGAAGTTGTTGAACGCCTCCTGGTTCGACGGGAACTTGCCGTTCACCATCGCCGTCTCGGCCATCAGGGACTTGATCGACGACCCCGAGTTCGTCACCAGACGTCCGATGTTCAGCGCCTTGTTCACCGCCGAGTTGGAGCCGCCGTACCACCACGAGCCGGTGTCGGGCAGCTTGAAGCACGCCTCGGTGAGCCGCGGCATCGCCGTGTAGGTCGCCTGCGGGTAGTCGTACGCCGGCGTCATGCCGGTCTTCTGCTCGTTGCTGATCGTGTCCATGATCGGCGTGTCTTCGTTGTTGTTGCTCAGCAGGTAGTCCGGCCGCTGCTGGTAGATCTGCTGGTAGAGGTTGTGCGACAGCCAGTAGTCGCTGTCGTTGTCGATCCAGAACCCGCCGAGGTCGGGGTAGTTCTTCATGACCTCGAAGAAGTTGTCGTAGCTGAACTGGCCGAAGCCGTCCTGGGTGTCGAGGTTCACGGTCTTGCCCTTGTACTTCGAGTAGCCGGCCGAGTCGAGCCACTCGTGGCCGCCCTCGTCGTGCCACTGGGCGTCGTTGGTCATGTAGAGGATGACCTTGAGCCCCTGGGGTTTCGCCGCCGCGACCAGCTCGCCGAGGAAGTCCCGCTTGGTGCTGCAGCTGCCCGGGATCTTCGAGGGCCACGCCCGCGAGTAGCCGAGCCGGCTGTGGAACGACGCCAGCACGAGGTACGACGCGTGCAGCTTCTTGGCCTCGGTGACCCAGTAGCCGGGATTCCACCCGCCGTCGGTGATCGCCTTTTCCCAGGCGCTGCAACTGGTGTAGCCGGGGGACGTGCGCATGCCCCAGTGCAGGAACAAGCCCGCCTGGCTGTCGCGCAGCCACTGCTGGGACGGCTTCTGCAGGTCGGCCGACGCGGGCGCGGCGGCGAGCCCGGCCACCACCAGCAGCGAAGCGCACACGGCGAAGACCCGGCGCAGGAAACGAGCTGACATCAGCGACCTCCAAGTGGTCTGGTCCACCCGGTGGTGTACTCCTGGTTCGAAGGCACGGTCAAGACTGAGATCCGACCTTTTCCCGACGTCCCAGCGGCCGGTACATCACCACTGCGGCCAACCGGGTTAAATATCTGATATATGAGACGAGAGATCCGATCTCTCTTGACTTGGCGTCTCCGAGGCGGGTAAATGTTTCCCCAGAGAGCGCTTTCGCTCTCCCCCACCGCTCCGGCGACCAGGGCAGCACGCCGCGCCCCCACCCCAGAGCCGGTCGGGATGCCGACGGACGGCGGATCGGCATCCCGGCCACCTATTCCGGGGCGGGGCACCGTCTTCCGCGGTGCCCCGCTCCGGGACTGCCCGCTCACCGGGGCCCGTGCACGAAAGGACAACGGATGTCCGAGCACCCCCTTCGCCCCACCCGGCGCGCGGTTCTGGCCGGCACCCTGGGCGCACTGGGCGCCCTTGCCGCGGCGGGTCCCGTCGCGCGCGCGGCGGACCGGCTTCCCCCGATCGGCGGCGCGGCGCCGCCGGCGGACTGGTCCCGCGCCGTCATCGACTCGACGATGAAGCGCTACACGCCGGACAAGATCGGCGGCTGGGGCTACACCCTCGGGTTGTACCTCTACGGCCAGTACCTCTTCTACAAGCGCACCGGCGAGAAGAAGTACCTCGACTACATCGTCGCGTGGTACGACCGCTTCATCACCGACAGCGGGATCTCGAACAGCTTCACCAACCTCGACTCGATGCGCTCGTGCCAGATGCTGCCGCTGCTGTTCGCGGAGACGGGCCGCAAGAAGTACAAGACGGCGGCCGACCAGCTGCGCAAGCGCTTCCCGGCCTACCCGCGCACGTCCGACGGCGGCATGTTCCACGCCACGAGCAAGGTCGGCCAGCTGTGGGGCGACGGCGTCTACATGGCGCAGCCGTTCCTCGCGCTGTACGGCGCGGCGTTCGGCGACGGCGGCTACTGCTTCGAGGAGTCGGCGAAGAACCTCGTCGTCTACTTCAGCCACCTGCGCGAACCCGCGAAGAACCTGCTCTACCACGCCTACGACGAGGACGGGTCCGAGTCGTGGGCCTCCGGCGCCGGCCACCACTCGAAGTACCACTGGGCGCGCGCGATCGGCTGGTTCGGGATGGCGGCGATCGACATCCTCGAGGTCCTCCCGGCGAACCACCCGCGGCGGCCCGCGCTGATCGAGATCGTCCAGTTCCTGGCGGCGGGCTACCAGCGCTACCAGGACGCCGCGACCGGCCGCTGGTACCAGGTCGTCGACCGCGGTGGGGACGCGAAGAACTGGCTGGAGACGTCGGCGTCGTCGATGTACACGTTCACGATGGCCCGCGGTGTGCAGCGCGGCTACCTGCCGTCGTCCTACCAGGCGGTGGCCGACCGCGGCTACGCCGGCGTGCTGAAGAAGGTGTCGGTGGGCTCGGACGGGCTGACGAACATCACCGACATCTGCGAGGGCACGAACGTCGGCGACCTGTCGTACTACTACGCCCGGGCCCGCAAGACGAACGACTTCCACGGCCTGGGCGCGTTCCTGATCATGAACGAGCAGTATTCGCACTGACCACGCAGGCGCGCCGCAGGAGGGGCCCCGGCTCACGAGCCGGGGCCCCTTCGTATCAGCAGTTCGAGCTGGACCCCGAGGTGTTCACCCGCAGGGCCGAACCCGACGTCGTCGCCGAGTTCTTGACGCAGTAGCCCGTCACCGTCTGGAAGCCGATGTCGAACGGGCTCTTGCTCCCCTTCTCCGCCGTGAAGTGGTCGAACGTCACGTCGGAGCTGTTGTTGACGATGCTCGCCGGGCGGCCGTCGTCCTTGGCGAACTCGACCGAGCTGTCCACGAACTTGATGCCCGACCCGTAGTGCACGTACCAGCCGTACGACGGCCGCGTGCCGATGCTCTTCGGGTTGTAGTCGGTGGCGTTGTTGCTCGGGACGCCGGTGCCCATGGTGCCGTTGCCCCCCGGGACGTTCAGGTGGACGCCGGTGAACGTCACGTCCGAGACGCGGTGGGAGCCGTCCGCACCCCAGATCGTCGGGCTGAAGTTCGTGCCCGTGTGCGTGCCGGTGACGTTGTCGAAGGTGATGCCGCTGATCGAGCCGACGCCCGGGTTGTTGCCGCACCTCTTGCGCGTGCCGATCTTCATCATGATCGGCGAGTACGTGCCGGACATCGTGATGTTGCGGTAGTGCACGTCGGAAATCTTCGCGCCGTCCATCGAAACGATGCCGAGGCCCGATTTGTGCGCACCGGTGATCGTGATGTCCGAGAACTGGTAACCGGTGAAGTCACCGCACGTCTCCGACCCGAACATCAGCGCGTTGCAGCACACCGCCGACAGTTTCGCGTTGTTCACCGTGACGTTCCCGTTCGGCAGTTTCGCGCCGAGCGCGTAGTCGCTCTTGAACACGAGTGCGTCGTCGTTCGCCGCGATCGTCGCATTGGTGATCGTGATGTTCGTCGTGCTGATGATGTTCCAGCCGTCGCGGTCGTTCGCCGTGTCGATCGTCAGGTGGTCGGAGACGACGTTCGTGCACCCGTTGATCAGTGCCGCGAAGTGCCCGCCGCGGCGCAGCTTGATCCCGGACAGCGTGAGACCGTCACAGCGGGTGAGCGACAGGATCTTGTCGGCCTGGCCGGACTTCGGGTTGCCGGTGATGAGGTTTCCGCCGCCGTCGATCGTCCCGGCGCCGGTGAACCCGATGTTCGTCAGCTTGTCGCCGTAGAACATCGCGTCGTGGAAGTGGCTGTGGCCGTAGTCCTGGTAGCTGTCCCACTGGTTCGCTTCGGCCTTGTCGTAACTGTCCGCACTCGACCCGGAGATGGTCGCGCCCGCGTCGAGCTGGATCGTCACGTTGCTCTTCAAGTGGACGGTGTTGGCCGACTTGTAGGTGCCGGAGGTGAACCGGACCGTGCCGCCGCCCGCCGCGTTCGCGGCCGTGATCGCCTTGTCGATGGCGCCGGAATCGTTCGTCGACCCGTTTCCCTTGGCGCCGTAGTCCTTGACGTCGTAAACGCCGCCGGGCGCGGCGGTGGTGACGCCGGCTCCGGCCACCACCAGTCCCGCCACCGCGCACGAGATGAGCAGGAATCTTTTCACGGGGAACCGCCTTGTCATGGATACGGGAAATGCTGGCATGACGGCGGAGCACTCAGCCTACGAGCGCCGCGAGCGGGGTGTCAAGATCGCCGGGAAAGCGGCGCGAAACCATTCCGTGGGGCCCGGGGGACCCGCGCCACCCCCAGTCGGACGCGGGTCCCCCCGGTGTTCGTGAGGCCGGAAACCGCCGCGGCGGGGACACCGGGCCGGCGCCGGCGTCCATTCGGGATTCCCGCAGTCTACCTTCGCCGGGCCCGGCGAAACCGTGCGTTCGTCATGGTCCGGACCATGAATCCGGCATGACCCGGGTGGCCCAGCCGGACCCGGGCCCGGACGTCGGCAGGGGAACACCCGATCGGCGGTGCCCGGGCCTCAGACCTGCTGCAGGCCGGGGCGCCCCGCCTGCACCACGTAGCTGCGGTCGTTCTTGATCACGACCGCCGCCGGGTCGTAGACACTGGTGTCGGACGTCGTCATGAAGTCGGCCCGCGTCTGGGACGGCGTGGTCGTCACGCGGACGTAGCCGCGCTCGCCCTTGCAGTACTTGACGTGCGGGTTGTTCGCGTACCAGGTCGAGCTCGGCGCGCTCGCGGTGTCGCTGTTGCTCGTGACCGACGTCGTGACCAGTTCGGAGCCGATGACCGGGGCGCTGTGGTCGAAGTAGTCCAGCCGCAGGTCGGCCGCCCAGTGCCGGTGGACGTCGCCGGTGAGCACGACCGGGTTGGCGATCTTGCGGTCGACCCAGCCCTGCTGGATCCGGTTGCGGGAGGCCTCGTAGCCCTGCCAGGAGTCGGGGCTTTCGCAGGTGGCCTTGTCGCCGTCGCCGTCGCGGGTGGCGAAGAAGACCTGCTGGCCGAGGAAGTCCCACGTGGTCGGGTGCGACTCGAACTGCTTGAGCAGCCAGGCTTCCTCGGTGCTGCCGAGGATGCTGCGCGAGGTGCTGCGCATGTCCGTGCAGGCCGGCCCGGCGTCGCCGGACGGGTCGGCGACCTGGGCGCTGCGGTACTGGCGCGTGTCGAGCATGTGGAAGCGGGCCAGGTTGCCCCAGACGAACTGGCGGTACAGCTGGATCGACGAGCCGTTCGGCTTGGCCGTCGAGCGGATCGGGGTGTTCTCGTAGAACGCCTGGAACCCGGCGGCCTTGCGCGCGGCCGTGGCGGGCGAGGTGGTGCCGTTCCAGTTGTTCATCACCTCGTGGTCGTCGAACACCACGATCCACGGCGCGATCGCGTGCGCGGCCTGCAGGTCTGCGTCGGTCTTGTGCTGGGCGTGGCGGGCGCGGTACTGCGCGAGCGTGGTCACGTCCTCGGTGAACGCGAGGCTGCGCGGGTTGCGCTCCTGCGCGGCCCGGCCCGACTTCTTCTCGTAGATGTAGTCGCCGAGGAACAGCACCAGGTCCGGGTCGTCGGCCACGATGCCCTTGTACGCGTGGTAGTAGCCCTCCTCCCAGTGCTGGCAGGAGCTGAAGCAGTACTTGAGCTGGTCGACCGCGGCGCCGGCGGCGGGCGCGGTGCGCGTGCGGCCGATCGGGGAGGTGTAGCCGCCGGTCTTGAAGCGGTAGAAGTACTCCCGCGCCGGCTGCAGGCCGACGGGCTCGATGTGGACGCTGTGCCCGGACGCGCGGACCGCGCTCGCCGAACCGCTCTGCACGACCGAGGTGAACGCCTGGTCGTTCGCGATCTCCCAGTCGACCGCGTAGGTGGCGTCCGGCATGCCGCCGAAGCCGTCCGGGTTGAGCGGCGCCGGCGCGAGTCTCGTCCACAGCACCACGCTGTCGGGGAGCGGGTCGCCGGAGGCGACGCCGAGCTGGAAGGGGTCGTGGATGGTGGGCGCGGCCGCGGTGGTGCGGGCGTTCGCCCAGGACGGCAGCGCGGCCGACGCCGCGGTGGCGGTGATCGCGCCGAGCCCGCCGAGCAGCACCTTGCGCCGGTTGACCTGAACCATGTCGGAAAGCCTTTCGGGGAGGGGAGCCGCGGTCAGGCCGCGAAGTCGGTGATGCCGTCGCTGCAGGACTTGAGGTCGGGCTTGCCCGTCGTGTAGTTCGCGACGCAGACCTTGTAGAAGACCCAGCCGCCGTGCGGGACGCTCACGGCTTTGTCGACCTTCGTGCCGTCTCCGCCGGAGTTCCAGACGTAGAACGGCCCGGCACCGCCCTTGAGCCAGTACGCGACGACGGCGGAGTAGCCGTCGGCGTCGGTGTCGTAGACGAGGAAGTGCGAGTCGGACGAGCGGTACTGGCCCTCCCCCGCGCACGCGCCGGCGCACTGGCCGCTGCCCGAGCCGACCCCGCAGTCGGGCGCGACCCGCTGGTCGGAGCCGGTGTAGACGTAGGTGTCCGAGATGTACCCGCCGAGCGCGGGCACGTAGTCCCACAACGTGCCCGTGCCGTAGGTCCCGGTCACCGACGTGCCGGTCGTCTGGCAGTCGATGGTCACGGACGCGCCGTTCGCGACGGTCTTGACGGCCGTGGCGCTCGCGGTGGGGGCCCGGCGGACGTTGAGGGGGTCACCCGCGGTCTTGACCGTGCCGGTCGCGGCGGCCGACGCCTCGAGCGCGCCGCCCACCGCGAACGCGCCGACCGTCGCCAGCACGACCCCTAAGCCGGCCATACGCCGGAGGTTCGAACGCTTCATGGCGGGAGCGTGACCGGGGCTCGTACACGACTCGTACAAACCGCCCACGGGCCTGCCCAGACACTCCGAATGGATCTAGCCCACGGGGTCGAACGGGCCATAGCATCCGGTCATGGGGGAACTCATCGGGCAGGTTGAGGCCACCTCGCTTACCATCCGCGTCCTCGGACCGCTGGAGGTCACCGCTTCCGGGCGGGTGATCCCGCTCGGCGGGCCGAAGCCCCGGCTGCTGCTGGCCGCGCTGGCGCTGCAGCCGAACGTCGTCGTGTCCGCCGACGTGCTGGTCGAGGTCCTGTGGCCGGAATCGGCGCCGCGCTCGGCCGCGGCGAACATCCGGACGTACGTCCATTCCCTGCGAAGACGGTTCGCCGAGATCGACCCCGACCTGGGCGACCGAATCAGCAGCCGGGCCTCCGGCTACTTGCTGACCGCGTCGCCGGAAGAGCTGGACCACCTCGCCTTCACGGCCTTGGCGGGTGAAGCGCGGGAAGCGCTCGACCGCGCCGACGCCGAGAGCGCTCTCAAGCTCCTCGACCGGGCCGACGCGCTGTGGCGCGGCGAAGTCCTCGAAGGACTGCCGCACGACCACAGCTGGGGCGCGACCGTCGCCCGGCTCACCGAACTCCGCCTGTCCGTCCAGGAACAGCGCCTGCGCGCGCGGATCGACCTCGGCCGCGGCGGCGAGGCCGTCGCCGAGCTGCGCGGGCTGGTCACCGAGCACCCGCTGCGCGAAGAGCTGTGGGCGCAGCTGATCGTCGCGTTGCGCGCGGCCGGGCGGACCGCGGACGCCGTCGAAGCCTACGAATCGGCCGAGCGCGTCCTGCGCGAAGAGCTCGCCGCCGAACCCGGCGCGCGGCTGCGCGAACTGCGGGCGACTTTGGTCTCCGAAACCGCGCCCGCCGTGCGCGCGGCGGAGTTCGTGCCGGTCTGCCAGCTGCCGCTGGACCTGCCGGACTTCACCGGCCGCGACGACGTGCTGCGCGAGGTCGTCGGCCTGCTTCGCGAGCGCGCGGACTCGGGCACGCCGGCCGTCGTCGTGCTCTCCGGTGCGCCCGGCGTCGGGAAGTCGGCGCTCGCGGTGCGGGTCGCGCACGCGGTCCGCGACGACTTCCCCGACGGGCAGCTGCACGTCGACCTGGCCGGGACGTCGTCGTCGCCGCGCGCGCCGATGGGCGTGCTCGCCGAACTGCTGCGCGCGCTGGGCATCCCGGACGCCGGCCTGCCGCGGGAGCCGGCGGAGCGCTCGGCGCTGCTGCGGTCGCGGCTGGCCGGGCGGCGGATGTGCGTCGTGCTCGACGACGCCGGCAGCGCCGCCCAGGTGCGTCCGCTGCTGCCGGGCGCCGGGGCGTGCGCGGTGCTGGTGACGAGCCGGATCCGGCTGCCCGGGCTCGCCGGGGCGAAGCCGGTCGACGTCGACCTGCTGCCCGAGGCCGAGGGCGCGCGGCTGCTGAAGGGCATCGTCGGCGCCGAGCGGGTGGCCGCCGAGCCGGAGAGCGCGGCGGCGATCCTGCGCCAGTGCGGGCACCTGCCGCTGGCGATCCGGGTGGCCGGGGCGAAGCTGACGCACCGGCCGGGCTGGACGCTGCGGCTGCTGGCCGACCGCCTGCACGACGAACACCGGCGGCTCGACGAGCTCCGCGTCGGCGACCTCGCCGTCCGCGCGAGCGTGACGCTGTCCTACGACCTGCTGCCGATGTCGGCGGCGACGGCGTTCCGCGGGCTCGGCCTGCTGGGGCCGGTCCAGTTCCCGCCGTGGGCGGTCGCGGCGGTGCTGGGCCGCCGGGACGCCGAAGACGTCCTCGACGTGCTGGTCGACGGCCACCTCGTCGAGCTGGTCGGGTCGGATTCGGCCGGGCAGCCGCGCTACCGGCTGCACGACTTGCTGCGCGTGTACGCCGTGGAGCTGGCGGAGCAGAGTGACGCGGCGAAGACGCGTGCCGGGCTCCGGCGGGTCTTGGAGGGCTACCTCGCGCTGGCGTTGGAGGCCGCGGGGCGGATGCCGTTGCACTTCTTCGGCATGTACCGCGATGAGGAGCTGCCCCGGCCGGAGGTACCGGCGGACGTGCTGCCGGACGACCCGGCGGCGTGGTTCGCGGCCGAGCGCCACACGAGCGTCGCGGCGGTTTCGCTGGCCGCTTCGCACGGCTTCGACGACCTCGCGTGGCAGCTGGCGTCGGCGCTGACGCCGTACTTCGACCTGCGCGGCCACCAGGACGACTGGCAGAGCACGCACACGATCGCGCTCGAGGCGGCCCGCCGGACGGGGTCGCTGCGCGCGGAGGCGATCGTGCAGCGCAACCGCGGGCAGTACCTGCTCTACCAGGACGAATACGCCGGTTCGCGGGTGGCGTTCGCGGAGTCGAAGGCGCTGTTCGAGCGCGTCGGCGACGCCCAGGGCGTGGCGATCGCGCTGACCGGCCTGGCGACGATCCTGCGCATCGACGGCGAGGACGACCTGGCGCTGGACCACTGCCACGAGGCGCTGAAGCTGTTCGCGGAGGAAGGCGACCCGAACGGCGAAGCGGTGGCGAGGCTGGGCGCGGGAGCGGTCTGGATGTCGCGCGGCTGCTACGCGGCGGCGAAGCGCTGGTTCACGGACGCACTGGAGCTGTCGGCGGCGATCGGCGACCGCCACCGCGAGGCCCACGCGTACAAGAGGCTGGGCTTGCTGTTCCAGCACCAGGGCAACCTGGCGGCGGCCCGCGAGCACGTCGACCAGGCGATCGCGATCTTCACCGAACTGGGCGACGACCACTGCGTGGGGTACGCGAACCAGAACCTCGGCGAGCTGTGCCTGCACAGCGGCGATTTCGCGCACGCGCAGCTGCTGCTGGTGAACTCGCTGTCGGTACACCGCCGCAACGGGGACCGGCGGTCGGAGGCCGAGGTTTCGCAGTTGCTCGGTGAGCTGCATCGGGCGTTGTCGCAGCCGGAGCGGTCTCGGGACTATTCGGAGCGGGCGTTGGCCATTTGGCGGGAGCTTTCGTCGCGGCCGCCGGAGGCGGTGGAGACGGTTGAGGAGCGGCCGCACATAGTTTCGGCCTGACGCACAACCTGCTTGTACGGATCATGTACGCCACCCAGCCAACCTTTCGCCACGTTCGAGTGAACGAGTGCGAGAGGAGAACCGGGGATGATCCGGATCATGAAGGCCGGCCGCGTGACCGCGGCGGTCCTGGCCGCCGGGGCGGTGACGGCGCTGGCCGGAGCCCCCGCCCAGGCCGCCACCAGCGCGAGCTGGACCGCCAACCTGTCCACCGTGGACAGTGACGACGTCAACGTCACCGGCGCGGGCGGGACGCTGACCCTGGCCGACGCCGCGTGGCACAGGACCGCGCGGGTCTTCGCGGGCAGCGAAGGCAGCCTCATCACCGCCGAGCACGCGCTCGGCACGCCCGCCAACCGCGTCGACGCGCAGCTGACCGCCGACACGCCGAAGGGCACCTCGGTCGAGGTCGACGTCCGCGGCCGCACCGGCGCCGACGACTGGACCGAGTGGACGCCCGCCGGGACGGCGTTCAAGAGCAGCGTCAGCTCCGTGCAGGTGCGCATCGGCCTGCACAGCGACACCGACGGTGTCCGCCCGTCCGTCAGCGGTGTCTCGCTGAGCGCCGGCAGCACTCCGCAGGTAAACGCGCTCGCCGCCACCGCCGCGTCGACCTACAAGGTCTACGGGACCCGCGAAGGCCTCGTCGGGGGCACCACCGCCAACGGTCACGTCATCACCAGCCACGACCACTTCGTCTCCTTCCCCTCCGGGAAGTCCGTGTCCCCCAAGGGAACCGGCAACTACACCGCCCGCGTCTGCCGCACCGACGGCAGCCGCTGCGAGTACGCGCCGGTGTGGGAAATCGGCCCGTGGAACGAGCGGGACGACTACTGGAACCCGGCGTCGGTCCGCTCGGAGTTCAAGGACCTGCCGCAGGGCACGCCCGAAGCGCAGGCCGCGTACCTGCAGGGCTACAACAACAAGAAGGACGACTCCGGCCGCACGGTGCAGAACCCGGCGGGCATCGACCTCGCCGACGGCGTGTTCTGGGACGGCCTCGGCATGTCCGACAACGGCTACGTGAACGTCAGCTACCTGTGGACCGGCACCGGCCCGACCGGCACGGTGAAGACCGCCGGCGACCCGATGAACGTCCGGGCGAGCGCGAGCACCTCGGCCGCCATCAAGGGGCTCGCGGCGAACTACGCCAAGGTGACCATCGAGTGCTACGTCAACGGCGACAGCGTCACCGGCACCTTCGGCACCAGCACGATCTGGGACCGGATCGGCCCCGGCCACTACGTCTCCGACACCTACCTGCAGACGGGTTCCGACCTCCCGGTCGCGCCCCACTGCTGAACCGCGGCTCGAGCGAGCCCCGAGCATCGCGTGGTTGACTGCCCTCACCCCCGCGATAACGCGAAGGCCCGGTGTCCCCCACCGGGCCTTCGCCCTTTCCGCGGTCCCACCACAATGCGAATATCCCGCTTATCGGGACATGAATTCACAACCGTGAACGACTATCCGCCGGGTGTACAAGCGCCAGTCCGTTGTGGAAAACTTCCGGGAACCTGGAGCATTTCCCCACACGGAATGGCGGGCACCTGTGAGCGTTACCCGGAGAACCCTGCTGACCACCGCGGCCGGTGCCGCGGTGGCGGCGAGCGCCAGCACCCCGATGGCCGCTTCGGCGGCCACATTCGATGCCTCCGACCAGGCATCGGCTACCCGGACGCTCCGCCAAGCGGCCGATTACGCGGTCTCCAAACTCCGCGCGGTGGCGCCCGGCGTCACCGCGTTTCCGGTCGGCACGAAGTTCGAAAAGTGGACCTATTCGCAGAATGGCGACTGGGTCGGCGGATTCTGGCCCGGCCAGTTGTGGCTGGCCTGGCTGCACAGCGGTGACGAACAATTCAAGACCCTCGCGCTGGCGTCCGCGGAGAAACTCGCGCCGCGCCAGAACGACACCAGTACGCACGACCTCGGTTTCCTCTTCTACCCGTCGTGGGTGACCGCCTACCGGCTCACCGGCGACGAAAAGTGGCGCGCGGGCGCGGTGCAGGCCGCGTCGTCACTGATCAAGCGGTACAACCCGGCCGGGAAGTTCATCCGCGCCTGGGGTGCGCTGAACGACCCGAACAACGCGGGCCGCGTCATCATGGACACGATCATGAACCTCGATCTGCTGGCCTTCGCGAGCAAGCAGACCGGAGATCCGCAGTACCTCGAAATCGCCGTCGCGCACGCGAAGACCGCGCAGCGCAACTTCGTCCGCCCGGACGGTTCGACCCCGCACGTCTTCGACTTCGACCCGGTCACCGGCGCGCCGATCGGGCCGAACACCGTGCAGGGCTACAGCCCGACGTCGTGCTGGTCGCGCGGGCAGGCGTGGGGCGTCTACGGGTTCACGACGATCTATCGCCGCACCGGCGACAAGGAGTTCCTGACCACGGCCCGGCGCCTGGCGGACTTCGCGCTGTCGCACCTGACGCCGGACCACGTGCCGGTCTGGGACTACCTCGCGCCGCAGGCCCCGAACGACGTCAAGGACGCGTCCGCCGGGGTGGTCATGGCCTGCGGCCTGCTCGACCTCGCCGAGCTCACGCACCGCCCGCAGTACCGCGACGCCGCCCTGCGCATCCTCTCGGCGATCTCGCAGACGTGCCTGACGACGAAGTCGACGCGGGCGGAGGCGAGCGTCGCGCGCTGCACCCGCAACCGGCCGGCCGAGGACGGCATCGAGGTGTCGCTCCCCTACGCCGACTACTACCTGCTGGAGGGCATCCTGCGGGTGCTCGACCGGGCGAAGGTCGACCGCGCCGTCGACCTGTCGAGCGTCTGACCCCTGACCGGGGAGGCCGCCACCTCCCCGGACCGTCAGTGCTGGTGGTGCGCGTGCACCTTCGCGTGGCCGAGGCCGCGCCCGATCATCCACTTGTTGACCGGCACGGTGACGACGAACGCGATCGCCAGCGAGAGCACCAGCGCCAGCCAGAAGAGGAAATTGGCGAGGCCGGCGTCCATCGCCCCCGGGATCGCCACGACGACCGTGTTGTCGATCAGCTCCATGACGGCGATCGACACGGTGTCCGCGGCGAGCGCGACCTTGAACGCCGCCGCCGGGGCCAGCCCCGACTTCAGCACCCCCCGCATGGTCAGGCCGTAGCCGAAGACGAACGCGAGGACGATCGACAGGACGACGGTCGCCGCGTTGTGCAGGCCGAACGCCGTGCCGAGGACCATGCCGAGCACCTCACCGATCGCACAGCCGGTCAGGCAGTGCAGGGTCGCCTGGATCGCTGTCGCCCACGAAGCTCCGTGCTGTTCGTTCATGCCGGTGACTATACCCCCACAGGGTATCCACGCGCGTGTCTCGCACGCCACACCGTGGTCCCGGGCGCGCCGTGACCACGCCGGAGTCGGCGCCCTGGCCGATTTCGGTGCGAGCCATGTCGGTCGCGCCGCGGTAGTGGTCGACCATGAGCATCGGCCACCTCCGGTCGTAGGCGGCGTCGAGCAACGTGCCGAGGTCGCCTGTCGTGCAGTGGTGAGCGGCCGCCATCGGAACCGGGCGCGCGGCCTCATGACCCGCCGACATGTGGTCCATCGCCACCACCGCCAGCGCGCACGGCAGCAGCCAGCGGGCACACACGGACCGGACGCCCACCGTCACCCAAAGTAGCCGACACCGCCGGACCAGCGAACTTCCGCCAGAAAGCCACGAGGTAGAACTCACTTCCGTAACCCTTTGCGCACATCCCGTTGACCACCGTTACGCGGGGCCCTACCTTCCCCCTTGGTCTCCACCGTGCGCAGACCGATCGAAAGTCCTGAGGAATGGGTGGGGATGCGAGGGCCGACGAAGACGTTCCGGCTGGTCGCGACGCTGCTGCTGGGTGCGGCGCTCGCGCTCGGGGGCTGCTCGGAACAGCTGGGCAACGCGCCCGGGCCGGCGCCGACGCGGATCGCCTTCGTGCCGAAGGTCGACGGCATCCCGTACTTCCAGGCGATGAACACCGGCGGCCTCGAAGCGGCCAAGCAGCTGGGCGTGCAGTGGTCCACGGTCGGCCCCAAGACCGTCGACCCCGACGAGCAGGTGCGCATCGTGCGCGACCTGATCGCCAAGAAGACCGACGTCATCGTCGTCGCGCCGAACGACCCCGCCGCGCTCGCGCCGGTGATCGCCGAGGCCCGCGCGAAGGGCATCCACGTGCTCACCTCGGACACCGACGCGCCGGGCACGCAGCGCGAGGTGTTCGTCAACCAGGCCACCGCCGCGGGCATCGGCACCGCCCTCACCGACGCGCTGATGAAGCGGACCGGCGGCACCGGCGAGTACGCGATCGTCTCGTGCGGACCGGCCGCGGCGAACCTCAACACCTGGATCTCGGTCCAGAAGGAGTACGCGGCCGAGCACTACCCGAAGGCCCAGCTCGTCGAGACGCTGTACGCGGGTGAGGACCAGGACACCGCGACGAACCTCGCCAAGGAGCTGATGGCCCGCCACCCGAACCTCACCGGCCTGGTCGGCGAGTGCACGACGTCCGCGCCCGGCGTCGCGAAGGCCGTGCGCGAGCAGCAGAAGATCGGGCAGGTGTTCACCGTCGGCGTCGGGACGCCGCAGGCGATCAAGCCGTACCTGCTCGACGGCTCGTGCTCGCAGTCGGTGCTGTGGAACGTCGAGTCGCTCGGCTACCTGACCGCGTGGACGGCGAAGCAGGTCGCCGACGGCAAGGCGCTCCAGCCGGTCAACAAGGTGAGCCTGGAGTTGCCGGCGGTGAAGTACGACGCCACGTCGAAGACCGTCCTGCTGGGCGATCCGCTGCTCATCACCGCCGACAACGTCGACCAGTTCAAGTACTAGCGCACGTCGATCGTCACCGTCGCGGTGCTCGTCGCCGCGGGGAGCTTGGTCGTGTCGACCGCGAGGTACTCGCCGTCGTCCTGACGGCCGTCCGGCAGCGTCTTCGGGTGCAGCGCGTACGGCGGCGCCGCGTTGGTGACGCCGTCGACGCCGAAGTCGCTGTCGTTGCTGATCACGAGCGTGCGGCCGCCGTCGGTCGTCGCGACGCCTTCGACCTTGTCGTGCCCGAAGAAGCCGCCGCTCGGGTCCAGGCCGGTGACCAGGGCGCCGAGGTCCAGGTACAGCTTCTTGCTCACCGGCGTGATCCCGGCCGCGGCGAGGTCCTTCGTCGCGTCGGCGGTGCTGTCCTTGCCGACGTAGGCGTCGATGCTCTTGCCGCCGACCAGCACGCCGCCCTTGGCGGCGTCGTACCCCGCGGCCTGCGGGCCGACGTCGGTGGCGCCGGTCAGGTCGATCTCGTACAGCTTCTTGTACGCGCCCGGCTCCGGCTTGCCGTCGCGCTCGTCGACGAGGAAGCGCGTGGCCGAGAGCGCGGTGATCTCGCTGACCGCGGTGCTCGTGGTGGCCGGGTCGTCGAGCAGGTAGAGGTACTCGTGGGTGGCGCGGGTCCGCAGGTCGACGGTGACGATCCGCAGCGTGGTGACGTTGCCCGGCTTCTTCGTCAGGTCGGGCTGCTGCAGCGCGGACTGCATGATGCCGACGAGCGTCCGGCCGTCCGGGGTCAGCGCGAGGCCTTCCATGCCCTTGTTCGGCACGCGGTACTTCAGCTCGGCCGGCAGCGAGCCGTCGAACGGCGAGAGGCGCTCGATCGCGCGGCCGTCGCGGCCGAAGTGGGTGATGAAGGGGCCGTATTCGTCGGAGACCCAGAAGGTCCCGTCCTTCTGCGCGACCAGGCCTTCGGAGTCGTAACCGTTCGCGGACTTCGGCAGGACGTTCCCGTTCAGGTCGACGATCTTCTCGCCGGTGTCGGCGAGCGGACTGACCTGGCCGTTGTACGGGGTGCCGTCCGCGGCGCGCAACGGGATGGCCTTCTCCAGCACGGCTTTCCCGTCGCGGAGCCGGAACTTCCCGATGGCCGGGGTGAAGGCGGGCAGCGGTTCGATCTTGCCGCCGCCGGGCGCGTCGACGTTGGGGCCGCGGTCGGTGAGACCGTAGACCTCGTCCTCCTCGCCGGGGACGGGGGTGAGCGCGGAACCGTACGCGCCGCCCGTGATCGCCACGCCGCCGATCGTGGCGAGCGGCGCGAGGTGGGTCGGGTAGAGCTTCACGGCGTCGGAAACGGTGTAGGTGAAGGAATCCCGGCCGGTGAAGCCCGGGGCGGGCGTGTAGTGGAGGGTGCCGTCGGCGCCGAGGTCGACGGTCCCGTGCGCGGCGGCGGTGTGCCGGACGACGGCGGTGCCGCGGTCGTTGCGGAGCACGTCCGCGGTCAGGGTCCGCCCGGCGTGGGCGCGGAGGTGGTCGTCCTTCGCGCGCGGCCCGTGGTCGTGCGCTTGCGCCGGTCCGGCGGCCAGTGGCAGGGCCAGCACCCCGGCGGCCAGGGCGATCGTTACCCGCTTCATCCCGTTTCTCCTCCTCCGGCGCGTGGACCGCGCCGGAGGAGGAGTCTTCGTGGCCGAAGTGGACATCGGCTGGCTTCGAGACGACCAGCGCGTTAACGGTGCCGGCGGACGTGGGACACCGCCGCGCCGCCGCCCAGGACCAGGATCAACGCGGTCAGGCCCCAGCGACGTTGCTTCCCGACGCGCACCGCCGTGTCCTGGACCACCGGCGCCGGCTTCTTCGTCGGCTGCACGCGCCGCTTCGACGGCGGTGCGGGCGGCGCCACGGCCCTCGGCGCCGGCGTGGCCACCGGCGTCGGGGTGGGGGTGGGCGTCGGGGTCGGGGTCGGGGCCACCGCCGCCGGTTGCTCCACCGGCGGCGGCTGCGACGGCGGTGGCAGCTCGGGCGACGGCGGTGGCTCGGGCGCCGGCGTGCTCGAGGTCGGCGGCGGAGTCGTGGGTTCCGGCGACTCCGCGATGGACGTGGGAGGCGGCGGTGGGGGCGGTGGCGGCGGTGGCGGCGCCGGTGCCTCGGCGAAGCACCCCGCCGCGTCCCCGCTCACCAAAGCCGGCCCGGTCGCCACCTCGACCGCCGGGCCCGAGCCGTCCCGGGGCAGCCGGTAGGTCACGCTCCGGCGCCCGTCCCGGTTGGCCGTCGCGTAGATCGCGTCCGGCGCCAGCACGACCGATCCGTACGCTCCCCCGCGCGGGAACCGCAACCCCGGCACCACCTCGACCTTCCCGGTCGACGGGTCCAGCGTCACCACCGAGCCGTCGCCGCGCGAAGTCGTCGACACCCCGTACAGCAGACCGGAAGCCGAGTCGTACGCGAAGTCGTCCACGCCCACCGCGAGCGACACCGGCCGCAGCGCCGTCCGGTGCACCACCCGCACGTAGTCCGCCGACGCCGGGTCGATGTCCACTGTGTACAGATCGCTGTCCTGCCGGACGTACCAGCGGTTTCCGTCGATCGCACCCGCCGTCGCGCCGGTGACCTGGCTCCACACCGGACGCCGCGCGCCCGCGCGGCCGACCACGCCGAGGTCCGTCACCGCCCCCGACGCGTCGACCCGGACCGCGTGCGAACCGTGGTCGTACCGCCCGCGGCGCGTCCCGTCGGCGACGCCGTAGACGACGCCCTGCGACGCCGAGTAGCCCATCGCGTTGATCCAGTACCCGGCCTGGGTCAGGCGTTTCGTGGTCCCGCCGGGCAAGGACAGCAGCCGCAACGTCGTCGGCGCGCCGTCGCGTTCGTTCTCCGCCTGCAGGATCGTGCACCCGATCGGCTCCTGGGCGGCGGCCGGATGCCGCGACGGCGCGAGCCAGCCCGTCGCCGCCAGCACCGCCGAAACCGCCGCCGCCGCGCCGAGCATCGCCGCCCAGCGGGCCCGCGCGCCGGTCAAGCCAGCCGGTCCAGCGCGCCGCTGAAGGCCTCCGCCGGCACCTTCGCTCCCCCGCTGAACGGGTTCTGCAGCTGGTAGATCGCGAACAGCAGCAACGTGATCGTGCCGGCCAGCGTCGAGACGATGATGATGTGCGCGGCCAGCCGCGTGCCGCCGAACAGGTTGGGCAGCAGGATCGCGGTGATCAGGCTGCCGAGGATCAGCGCGAACCAGACGACCGCGCCGACCCCGCCGCCGCCCGCGTTGTTCAGCCGCTGCGTGCGGGCCTGGTAGACCGCCCAGAGCTGGTTGCTCGCCTCGGTCTTGCGGTCGATCTGCCAGTCGCCGTCGACGGTGGCGGCCGCGACGGCCTGGCGCATCTGGTCCAGCTGCGTCCAGCCCGTGGCGGGTATCGCACCGCCGTCGGCCAGCCGCGGCCACTCCTGCTGCTCGACGGTCTGCGCGTAGGCGACGGCGAGCTGGTGCACGCGGTCCTTCGTCTCGGCCGGCAGCGCGTCGGCCGCCCACGTCGCCGCGACCAGGCTGTCCGCTTCGGTCTGCGCGTCCTGGCTCGCCGAGCCGACCGAGTCGAACAGCGAGATGAGCACGAACGCGACCAGCACCGCGTGCAGCCCGCCGACGATGGTGAACACCTGGCCCGCCGCGTCGTTGTTGTCGGGCCGCCCCTCGTCCCAGCCGAACCGGCGGACCAGGTACGCGATCACGCCCCCGACGACGGCCGCGCCGGCCACCCAGAGCCCGCCGGCCACGAAGATGTTCATCCACGTCCTTTCGCACCCGGCGGAAACCCACCGCCGGATCGCTCAAGTTAGCCACCCATTTCCGGACGGACAACCAGGAATTGTCGGTTTCATCCAAGTGGCCTCACCCAGGCCGCGACCATAGCCGGTTCGGCGCAGTCGACCGGCGCCGGGGTGGCCGTCGTGGCTCCTCATCGCGACGACTGATTCCCCTTATGAGCAAGGATTTTCACGACCGGGTGACGGCCGCGGACGGCGGGTGATGAACGGACGGCGCCCGGCACGGGAAAGTGCCCGAAATGGCCGGAAACCAACCGGGTGATCGCGCCGCTGACTCGATCGTGTCATTGTGCGCGTGGACGCCGTTGCTATGTTGATTCTTCGTTGCCAGTCTCGGGCAATTCCGGCTTCCGAATGATGGGGTGGTTTTCGCTGTGACCGTCACCGACCCGGTGGACACCGACCAGGCACCACTGAGCCTCGGCCGGGCCGCGGCCCGCACCCTGGCCACCACGACCAAGTCGGTCCCCCAGATGCAAGGCATCTCCTCCCGCTGGCTGCTCAAGATCCTCCCCTGGGTCGAAGTCTCCGGAGGCGCCTACCGCGTCAACCGCCGCCTCTCCTACTCCGTCGGCGACGGCCGCGTCACCTTCACCACCACCGGCACCGACGTCCGCGTCATCCCACCCGAACTCGGCGAACTCGCCCCCCTGCGCGGCTACGACGACGAAGACGTCCTCACCGAACTCGCCGCCCGCTTCACCCAGCACACCTACCACCCCGGCGACGCCCTCGTCGAATTCGGCTCCCCCGCCGACCAGGTCTTCCTCATCGCCCACGGCAAAATCACCAAAGCCGGCACCGGCGCCTACGGCGACCAAACCGTCCTGGGCACCCTCGCCGACGGCGACTACTTCGGCGACCACACGTTGATCCAGCGCGACGGGATCTGGGAATTCACCGCCAAAGCCGTCACCACCTGCACCGTCCTGACCCTCCCCCGCCCCGCCTTCGACGACGTCCTCGCCCGCTCCGAGACCCTGCAAGCCCACCTCGACGCCTACGTCGCCGGCGGCGCCACCGCCCGCAACGACCACGGCGAAGCGGAAATCTCCCTCGCCTCCGGCCACGACGGCGAACCCACCCTGCCCGGCACCTTCGTCGACTACGACGCCCAACCCCGCGAATACGAACTCTCCGTCGCCCAAACCGTCCTGCGCGTCCACTCGCGGGTGGCCGACCTCTACAACCAGCCGATGAACCAGATCGAACAGCAGCTCCGGCTGACGGTGGAGGCGTTGCGGGAACGCCAGGAACACGAACTGATCAACAACCCCGGGTTCGGGCTGCTGCACAACGCCGACTTCGCCCAGCGCATCCCCACCCGCACCGGCCCACCCACCCCCGACGACCTCGACGAGCTGCTGGCGTTGGTGTGGAAGGACCCGGCGGTGTTCCTGGCCCATCCCAAGACGATCGCGGCGTTCGGGCGGGAGTGCACCAAAGCCGGGCTCTATCCCGACGCGGTCGACCTGGGCGGGCACCACGTCCCGGCGTGGCGGGGGGTGCCGATCCTGCCGTGCAACAAGATCCCCGTCTCCGACACCCGCACCAGCTCCATCCTGCTCATGCGCACCGGCGAACAAGCCCAGGGCGTGGTCGGGCTGCACCAGACCGGGCTGCCGGATGAGTACCAGCCGGGGCTGAACGTGCGGTTCATGGGCATCAGCGAACAGGCGATCATTTCTTATCTGGTGTCGGCGTATTACTCGGCGGCGGTGCTGGTGCCGGACGCGTTGGCGGTGCTGGAAAGCGTCGAACTCGGCCGGGAGGCGTGATGACGGAACCGGCGACCCCGCCCCGCAAGCCCGACGCGGAACCGCCGCGGCCCGGGCCCGGCCTGCCGCCGTCGGCCTTCGGGCCGACCGGGCTCGGCACCGCCGCCGCCCGCGTCGTGCCCCGGCCCACCGCACCCGAACCCGATCGGCGCGTGAACCCTTGACCGTCACCGAAGAACAGCTGTCGCTCGGCGTCAGAGCCGCGCGGACGCTGACCACCACGACCAAAACCCCGCCGCAGATGCGCGGCATCACCACCCGCTGGCTGCTCACCCAGCTGCCCTGGGTCGACGTCCCCGCCGGCAGCTACCGCGTCAACCGCCGCCTCACCTACACCGTCGGCGACGGCAAAGTCTCCTTCTACACCACCGGCGCCCGCGTCCACGTCGTCCCCGCCGAACTCACCGAACTCGAACTCCTGCGCGGCTTCGGCGACGAAACAGCACTGGCCGCGCTGGCCGACGCGTTCGAACAACGCGAATACGAACCCGGCGCCACCATCGTCGACGCCGGCACACCCCTGGACACCCTGTTCCTGCTCGCCCACGGCAAAGTCACCCAGCACGGCCGCGGCGAATACGGCGACGACGTCACCCTCGGCACGATCACCGACGGCGACCACTTCGGCGCCGAACTCCTCGCCCGCGACGACGCCACCTGGCCCTTCACCGCCCGCGCCGCCACCCGCGTCATCGCGCTGGTGCTCCCGGCCACGGCGTACGCGCGGCTCAACGGCCGGTCCGAACCGCTGCGGGCGCACGTGGCCGAAGCCGTTGCGCGGCCACGAAAACCGGCGAACAAAGCCGGTGAGGCCGCCATCGACCTGTCCGCCGGCCACGACGGCGAACCGATCCTGTCGGGAACCTACGTCGACTACGACCCATCACCACGCGAGTACGACCTCGCCGTCGCGCAAACCGTGCTGCGAGTCCACAACCGCGTCGCCGACCTCTACAACAACCCGATGAACCAGCTCGAACAACAGCTGCGGCTCACCGTGGAAGCGCTGCGGGAACGGCAAGAACACGAACTGGTCAACAACACCGACTTCGGGCTCCTGCACAACGTCGACCTCAAACACCGCCTCACCACCCGCACCGGGCCACCCACCCCACTGGACCTCGACGACCTGCTCTGCCGACGCCGCAAGACGAAGTTCTTCCTCGCCCACCCCCGCGCGATCGCCGCCTTCGGCCGCGAATGCACCCGCGCCCGCGTCTACCCCGACACCACCCTCCTCGACGGCAAACGCGTCATCGCCTGGCGAGGGGTACCGATCCTGCCGTGCGACAAGATCCCGATCACCGACACCGGCACCACGTCGATCCTCGCGATGCGCACCGGCGAAGACGACGCCGGCGTCATCGGCCTGCGCCCCAAGGAACTCCCCGACCAGTACCAGCCCGGGCTCAACGTCCGGTTCGTGGGCATCAACGACCGCGCGGTGACGTCCTATTTGGTCAGTGCCTACCACTCGGCCGCGGTGCTGGTGCCGGACGCGCTCGGCGTCCTGGACGACGTCGAGATCGGCCGCTCATGACGACCATGGACTCCCGGACCGCCGCCCGGCCGCTCGCCGACGTCCTCGCGTGGAGCAAGAGCTTGGTCGATCCCGCGTTGCGCACGGCGGCCGACCGGCTGCCCGACGCGATGCGGCGGATCGCCGGCTACCACTTCGGGTGGGAGGACGCACGGGGTGAGCCGTCGGCCGCGGACGGCGGCAAGGCGCTGCGGCCGGCGCTCGTGTTGCTGTGCGCGGAAGCGGCGGGCGGCGACCCCGCGGCCGCCGTGCCCGCCGCCGTCGCGGTCGAGCTGGTGCACAACTTTTCGTTGCTGCACGACGACGTCATGGACGGCGACACGACCCGTCGCCACCGGCCGACGGCGTGGACGGTGTTCGGCACCGGGCCCGCGGTGCTCGCCGGGGACGCGTTGCTGAGCGTGGCGTTCGAGCAGCTTTCGCCGGAGGGCGCGAAGCTGCTGTCGCAGGGGGTGTTGGACCTGCTGGAAGGCCAGGCGGCCGACGTGGACTTCGAGCAGCGCGACGACGTGACGCCGGCGGAGTGCATCCGGATGGCGAACGGCAAGACGGCGGCGCTGATCGGAGCGGCGTGCCAGCTGGGCGCGCTGCTCGCGGGGCGGCCGGAGGCGGTGGCGCGGTTCGGGGAGTTCGGCAGGTCGGTCGGCCTGGCGTTCCAGCACGTGGACGACCTGCTCGGCATCTGGGGCGACCCCGCGGAGACGGGCAAGCCGGTGTTTTCGGATTTGCAGAACCGCAAGAAGTCGCTGCCGGTGGTGACGGCGCTGTCATCGGGAACAGCGGCGGGCGCGGAGCTGGCGGAGTTGTACGCGCGGACGGACCCGTTTTCCGACGCGGAGCTGTCCCGCGCGGCGGAGCTGGTCGACGAGGCGGGCGGCCGCCAGTGGAGCCAGGCCCAGGCGGCGGCGTTGGTGGCGAAGGGGCTGCGGGAGTTGGCGGCGGTCAACCCTGTGCCCCGGCCGGCGGCGGAGCTGGCGTCGTTGGCCCGGCTGATCACGACCCGCACGCACTAGGGAGGGTTCGCGGGCGAGTTGGACGCCGGGGCAGCGCCACCAACTCCGCGGGCTCGGCGGGCGGGTCGGCCGGGGCGGGTCGGCGGAGCAGCGCCACCCACTCCGCCGGATCGGCGGGCCGGCGGGCGGGGTTGGCGCAACCCGCCCGACCGCGCCCGACCGGCGGGGCAGCCCCTGCTTCCCCGCCGGTCCCTCACTTCCCCGGTCGGGTCAAGCCGTCCTTGTCCGCCTTCAAGCTCAAAATGTTCTTGTCCGTGTCACCCAGGGCCTTCGTCACCTGCGCCGACGCCGACGAAGTCGACAAGTCCACCAAACGGATCGGCGCGTCCAGCTTGATCAGCGTGGGCACGTACTCCGCCTTGTCGACCTTCCACCGATCCCCCTCACGCACGAACCGGAACCGGGCCGCCGCGCCCTCTTCCGTGTCGCCGCGCGGGTCCGAGTGGCGGGCCACGCTGTTTCCCAGCCCGTACGCCACCCACTTGTCGCCGATCTTCTCGAACGGCTGGACCACGTGCGCGTGGTGGCCGACGATCAGGTCGATGTCCTCCGACGCCAGGATCTTCTTGGCCTGCGCCCGCTGCTCCGCCGTCGGGTCGTGCTGGTACTCCACGCCCCAGTGCAAGCTCGCGATCACCACCTGCGCCCCCGCCTCGCGCGCCTTGCGGGCCGCCGCCAGGATGTCGTCGACGTCGATCTGGTTGGCCAGCCACGGCTTGCCCGCCGGGACCTTGATGCCGTTGAACCCGAACGCGTACGACACCTGCGCGACCTTCACGCCGTTGACGTCCAGCACCAGCGGTTTCGCCGCCTCCGCGGCCGACCGCGCCGAACCCGTGTGCTTGATCCCTGTCTCGTCCAACTTGTCGAGCGTCCGCTTAACGCCGTCCGCACCCTGGTCGATCGTGTGGTTGGACGACGTCGAGCAGGTGTCGTAGCCGGTTTCCTTGAGCGCGTCGGCGATCTCCGGCGGCGCGCTGAACGACGGGTAGCCGCTGTACGGGCCGCCTTCCGGCCCCAGCGGTGTCTCGAGGTGGCAGATCCCGAGGTCGGCGCCGGAGATCAGCGGCTTGATCCCGGCCAGCAGTGGCCGGTAGTCGATCTTGCCGCCGCCGTCGGCCTCGGCCTGCTCGGTCAGCGCTGGGTGGATCAGGACGTCGCCGGTCGCGACGACGCTGAAGGAGCCGTCCGGAGCAGCTGAAGACGACGGCGTTTCCGGGAAGGGCGTCGGCGCCGGACCGGACTGCGGCGCGCTGCTGCACCCGGCCGCCAGGACGGCGACGCCGGCGAGCGCGGCGACGCGGAGCTTGGTCATCGGTCCCCCTCGCAGACGGTGTCCGGCCATCCTGCCAGTCGGGCGAAACCGGCAGAGACGGCATCCCGGTCACCAAAAACTTCCACCACAGTCGACAACACCGATCAGAACATTCGCACAGGACAAAACCGGACAACGCGCAGGACAGCGCGGAAAAAATACGATAAATGGCCCTCGCTCATGCCACGATGCAACTACACAGAGTAGGTATCGCTCCGCTAACTGCGGCTTGACGCTCCACGAACGGGTGTTTTGTAATACCAGTCACTCGCGGCGCCCGCGCGCGCCACTCGACCCCCGGCCTCCTTGGGAGCAACGATGTCCCCACACTCGCACAGGCTGCGCGCCTGGAGCGCTGTTGGTTGTTGTTTGATTTCCGGTGTTCTGATGGCCTCGTGCTCCTCGGGCAAAGACACCGCGGCCCCGCAGCAGTCGGCGCCGGCCAACGGCAAGATCACCCTCTACTACCTGCAGAAACAGGGTGACCAGCAGTACTTCGTCGAGCAGGCGCAGGGGGCCCAGGAGAAGGCGAAGGAACTCGGCGTCGAGCTCAAGGTCGTCAACCTCGGCCAGGACGCCAACAAGGCGATCACCGAGCTGGACGCCGCGGTCGCCCAGGGCGCGAACGGCGTCGCCATCGTCGTCCCCGACCAGGCCATCGGCCCGCAGGTCATCGACAAGGCCAAGAGCGCCGGCATCCCGCTGATCGCCTCCGACGACGTCATCAAGGACGGCACCGGCGCGAAGGCCCCGTTCGTCGGCTTCAACGGCAGCCAGATGGGCGACTCGGTCGGCACCGAGGCCGGGAAGCTGTTCAAGGCCGCCGGCTGGACCGCCGCCGACACCAAGATCATCAGCGCCTACAAGCAGGACCTGAGCGTCTGCACCGACCGCGTCACCGCCGCGAAGTCGGCGTTCGCCAAGGCCGCGGGCGCCGACGTCCCGGTCATCGACGTCGGCACCGACAACTCCCCGGTCGACGCGCAGAACCGCTCCGGCGCCGTGATCGGCTCCAACCCCGGCGTCAAGCACTGGGTCGTCTGGGGCTGCAACGACGAGAACGAGACCGGTGTCGTCACCGCGCTGGCCAACTCCGGCGTGCAGGCGAACAACATCATCGGCGTCGGGCTCGGCGCGTACCTCGACTGCAAGGACTGGGCCGCGGGCAAGGACACCGGCAACAAGTCCGCGCTCTACATCTCCGGCGCCGAGGTCGGCCGCTCGGCGATCCAGGTCCTCGTCGACAAGGTGAAGAACGGCAAGGCGCTGCCCGCGGAGACGATCGCGAAGACCACGATCGTCAACAAGGACAACTACAAGCAGGCCGGCGTCAACTGCACCTGACCGAACTCCCGCGGGCGGTGCCGAGCGCACCGCCCGCGGGCTCCACCGCTCGAAGGGCGATCATGTCCAGCTCTCCTGCCGCGCTCGCCGTCGAGGGCATCGGCAAGCGCTTCTCCGGCGTCACCGCCCTCGACGACGTCTCGCTGGAGTTCCGCTCCGGCGAGGTGCTCGCGCTGATGGGCGAGAACGGCGCCGGGAAGTCGACGCTGCTACGCGTCCTCTCCGGCGACCAGGGCCCCGACGACGGCCGGCTCCTCCTGGACGGCACCGAGGTCGCGTTCGACACCCCGCGCGCGGCGATGGCCGCCGGGGTCCGCGTGATCTACCAGGAGCCCGAGATCATCCCGCACGTTTCGGTGGCGGAGAACGTCTTCGTCGGCGAGCTCCCCGCGAAGGGGCGGGTGTTCAACCGCCGCACGCTCATGAAGGCCACGCACGACGCGCTCGTCGAGTACGGCTTCGAAGGCGTCCTCAACCCGGCCACGCTCGGCGTCGCCCTCTCCCCCGCGCAACGCCAGCTCGTCGAGATCCTGCGCGTGCTCACCGCGGCCACCCCGCCGAAGGTCATCGCCTTCGACGAGCCGACGTCGTCGCTGTCGGAGCACGAGGTCGAGGCGCTGTTCCGGCTGATCGGGCGGCTGCGCGACAGCGGCGTCGCGGTCGTCTACGTCTCGCACCGGATGAAGGAGATCTTCCAGCTCGCCGACCGCGTCGCCGTGCTGCGCGACGGCAAGCTCGTCGGCGTCCAGCAGGTCGCGGAGACCGACGAGCCCGGCCTGGTCCGGATGATGATCGGCCGCGACCTCTCGGCTCTCGAGCGCCGCGTCACGCAGGACACCGGCGACGTCGTGCTGAAGCTCGACGACGTCACGACCGACGACGTCACCGGCATCTCGCTGCAGGTCCGCGCGGGCGAGGTCGTCTGCCTGGCCGGGCTGGTCGGCGCGGGACGCTCCGAGCTGGCCCGCGCGATCGTCGGCGACCTGCCGATCCGGTCCGGGACCGTCACGCTCGACGGGAAGCGCCTGCGCGCGCACAACCCCGGTGACGCCGTGAAGGCGGGCATCGGCTTCGCGCCCGAAGAGCGCAAGACGGACGCGTTGCTCATGCAGCGGTCCGTACGCGACAACGTCTCCATCGCCGTCCTCGACCGCCTTCGCCGCTTCCGCGTGGTGAAGCGGGCGAAGGAACGCGCGCTCGTCGAGGAGTACATCAACGAGCTTCGCGTGCGGACGCCGTCGATGGAGCAGGAAGTCCGCAAGCTGTCCGGCGGCAACCAGCAGAAGGCGGTCCTCGCGCGCTGGCTCGCGCGGCGGCCGAAGCTGCTGATCCTCGACGAGCCGACCCGCGGGGTCGACGTCGGCGCGAAGGCCGAGATCTACCGGATCATCGACGGCCTCGCCGCGGAAGGCATCGCGCTGCTGGTCATCTCCTCCGACCTGCCCGAGGTGCTGACGCTCGCCGACCGCATCCTCGTCATGCGGGCCGGGCGGCTGGCCGGCGAGATCGGCCGCGAAGACGCGACCGAGGAAGCCGTGCTGACCCTCGCCATCCCCGAAACCGAACCAGCCGTGGAAGAAGCCCAGGAGATCGGCGCATGAGTGAGCTTGCGAACGAATCGAATGACACAGCTGTAGCCGTGCCGAGCGTCAGCGAGGTCGGCGCATGAGCACCCCCACCAAGGAAACCTCGGCCCCGGCCGCTCCGGCACAACCGAGCGCCGCGCGCCGGGTGCTGACCGGCATCGGCGTGCAGAACTCCAGCCTGATCATCACGCTGATCGCGTTGATCGTCCTGCTGAGCATCCTGAACGACAACTTCCTGCGCACCAACAACCTGCTGCTCATCGGCAGCGCGATCACCATCATGGGGCTGCTGGCCCTGGTCCAGACGCTGGTGATCATCCTGGGCGCGCTGGACATCTCGGTCGGCTCGATGGCCGGGCTCGCGTCGGTCATCTCCGCGATGGTGTTCACCTCGACCGGCAACGCCGAGGTCGGCATCCTCGCCGCGATCGGCATCGGCATCGTCTGCGGCCTGATCAACGGCATGATCATCATCTTCGGCCGGGTCAACCCGGTGGTCGCGACGCTGGCCATGCTCGCCACCTACAAGGGCGTCGCGCAGGTCATCTCGGACGGCAAGTCGCAGGGCTACACCGGCGGCGACGACCTGTTCATCTTCCTGGCCAAGGGATCCGTGCTGGGCCTGCCGTCGCTGGTGTGGGTGTTCCTGATCGTCGCGGCGCTGCTGCACTTCCTGCTGAAGTACACCGACATCGGCCGCAACGTCTACGCCATCGGCGGCAACGACACCGCCGCGCGGCTGGCCGGCATCAACATCAACCGGTACATCATCGGCGTGTACGCGCTGGCCGGCGTGGTCGCGGCGGTCGCGGGCATCCTGATCACCGCGCGCACCGGCTCGGGCCAGCCGGTCTCCGGGTCCGAGGGCCTGGAGCTGCAGGCCGTCACCGGCGCCGCGCTCGGCGGCACGATGCTCAAGGGCGGCCGCGGATCGATCATTTCGACCGTGCTCGCGGTGGTCATCCTGGGCGTGCTCGACAACGGCATGTCCGGGCTGGGCATCAACCCGTTCTGGCAGAACGTCGCCCACGGCGCCCTGCTCGTGATCGCGGTCGTGCTGCAGCAGCTGCGCAGCGGGGAGCGTCGCGTCGGCCTGCCCGAGTAGCGGTGGGCGCGCCGCGGAACCTCCACGCCCGGATCGTGGACGAACTGGGCAGGCTCATCGTCGAAGGCGTCCTCGGGGACGGGCAGCCGCTCGTCCCCGAGGAGCTCGGCCGGCGCTTCGCCGCGTCCCGGACGGTGGTGCGCGAAGCGCTGCGCGTGCTGGAGTCCAAGGGCATGGTCACCGCGCGGCCGCGGGTCGGCACGTGGACGCTGCCGCCCGACGCGTGGGACGCGATCGACCCGGACGTCATCGCCTGGCGCGTCAACGGGCCCGACCGGCCCCGGCACCTGCGTGAGCTGGCGGAGCTGCGGCTGGCGATCGAGCCGCAGGCGGCGCGGATGGCCGCGCAGCACCGGCGTCCGGACGAGCTTTCGGCGATGGCCGCGGCCTACGAGCTGATGGCCGACGCGGTCGAACGGGCCGACGCGGAAGCGTTCCGGGAGGCCGATTCACGGTTCCACGCGGCGCTGATCCGCGCGTCCGGGAACGCGTTGATCGCGCAACTGCAAGTCCCGGTCGTCGCGGCGCTGCGGGCGCACGGCGAGCCGCCGGAGCTCGTCGCGCATTCCCGGGTGCTGACGCTGGTGCTCGCGAAGAACGCCGACGGCGCCGAGTCCGCGGCCCGCCGGCTGCTGGAAACCGTTGCGCCGTACCGCTCACCGGCACCTTGACACGTCCAGCGGGAAGCGCTTCACTCGCTGCGGATGACCGCCGCCATGACGTGCTGAGGAGGACGCTTCCATGCGTTTCCCGGGTATTCGTGGCTTTGGCGTGCTCGCGGCCGCCGCGGTGGCAGGCAGCCTGCTCTCCGCTCCGGCGGCCACCGCGGAGACCACCCCGGCCTGCCCGATCACCGGCCAGATGGTCGCCGCCGGCAACTACTGGGTGACCAACGGCACGAACCTCGCGGCGCCGGACTGGCAGAACGCGACGTTCCACGTCGGCAACCTGGCGTTGGTCCGGACCACCGGCCAGTCGAACCACAAGACGCTGCCGTGGGCGCAGGCCAACGGCTACCAGCTACCGCTCGACCCGAAGCGGCCGTTCTTCCCGGACAACCAGGCCGCCGGCGAGGCGTACCTGGACCTCTACACCTACTTCCACCCGGAGATCTCGCTCGACTCGATCCGCACGCGCATCAAGGACGAAGTCGCGTCGGTGCAGGCGGGACACCGCGACTACTGGAACTACGTGGACGCGCTGAACATGGCGATGCCGTCGTTCGCGCGGATGAGCCTCATCGACAAGGATCCGTCCTATTTGGACGCGATGGACAAGCTGTACCGGACGGCGGAACACAAGCTGTTCAACGAGTTCACCGGCCTGTGGTACCGCGACGAGCGGTTCAAGGGCTCGGGCGTGTTCTGGTCGCGCGGCAACGGCTGGGCGTTCGCGGCCCTGACGAAGGTGCTGCAGGTGCTGCCGGCGGACGACCCGCGCCGGCCGGAGTACCTGCGGGTGTTCAAGAAGATGGCGGCCACGCTGGCCCTGGTCCAGCGCCGGGACGGCTTCTGGAACGCCGACCTGCTGAACCCGTGGGACCACGGCGGTCCAGAGACGAGCGGCACGGCGTTCTTCACGTTCGGCATCGGCTGGGGCATCACGGCGGGCGTCCTGGACGCGTCGCGCTACCGCCCGGTGGTGGACAAGGCGTGGACGGCGCTGTCGACGAAGGCGTTGCAGCCCAACGGCTTGGTGGGCTACGTCCAGCCGGTGGGCGACCGCCCGGCGACGGCTCACGCGACCGACACGTCGGCGTTCGGCGTCGGCGCGTTCCTGATCGCCGGCCAGGAAGTGGCGAAGCTGCAGGGCTGCTCGGCGGAGTAGGGCCTACTTGAGGCAGTCCCCGGGATCGCCGCGGGTCAAGGCCGGGTCCGACTGGAGGAAGGTGCGCGCGACACCGGGACCGCTCGTCCGGTGCTCGAAGCGGACCGTCACCCGGCCGTGGCCCGCGCCTTGCACCCAGCCCGTGCCGTGTTCGGAGTGGACCACGTCGTCGCCCTGGCGCCACTCCGAAGGCGGGGCCGCCGCCGGCGCCGGGGCGGACGACACCACCGTCGACGTCGAAGGCACCGAAGGCGCCGCCAGGGTGAAGAGCGCGTCCTGGTGCGGCACCGACAATCCGCTGTACGCGACGCCGGCCAGGCGGATCCCGCCGAACTCCGCCGGGTCGAGCAGCAGCCTTTCCGCCACCGCCGACAGCTCGGCCAGGTCGTCGGTCGGGGCCGAGATCGTCTCCGACCGGGTCACCGTGTGCATGTCCGTGTGCCGCAGCTTGATCACCACCGTGCGGGCCACCCGCTCGGCCTTGACCAGCCGCTTGTGCGCGCCCACCGCGATCCGCCGCACCTCGGCGCGCAGCGTCGCCAGGTCGATGATGTCCGTGTCGAACGTCGTTTCCGCGCTGACCTGCTTGGTCTCGCCGCGGTCGGCCACCGGGCGGTCGTCGAAGCCCGTCGCCAGGCGGCGCAGGTCGCGGCCGACCACCCCGCCCAGCGTCGCGACGGCGTCCTGTTCGGACAGTGCCGCCAGCTGCCCGAGCGTCTGGACGCCGATGAACCGCAGCTTCCCCTCGGCCACCGGCCCGATCCCCCACAGCGCGCGCACCGGCAGCGGCGCGAGGAACTCGCGTTCGGTGCCCTGCGGCACCACCAGCAGGCCGTCCGGTTTGGCCTCGTCGGAGGCGATCTTGGCGATCTGCTTGCCGTTGCCCGCGCCGATCGACGCCACCAGCCCGGTCTCCGCCCGGATCCGGGCCCGCAGCGAGGCACAGAACGCCGTGACGTCGTCGAAGGAGGCCCCGGCCAGCGCCGGCGGCTCGGCGAAGGCCTCGTCGAGGGAGATCTTCTCCAGCAGCGGCGCCACCGACGTGACGACGGCGAAGACCTCCTGGCTGAGCCGCTCGTACACGCGGAACCGCGGCGGCACGATGACGCCGTTCGCCGGGAGCAGCCGCCGGGCCTGAGCCATCGGCATCGCCGACTTGATGCCGAACGCGCGCGACTCGTAGCTCGCGCCCGCGACGACGCCGCGGGGTCCGGTGCCGCCGACGAGCACCGGGCGCCCGGCCAGCGTCGGGCGGGTGAGCTGCTCGGCCGACGCGTAGAAGGCGTCCAGGTCGAGGTGGATCACCCAGCGGGCCACGTCAGTCCCCGCCGGTGGCGTCCAGCAGCTGGTGCAGCGCCTTGGTGTAGCTCTCGAACGCCGCCCGGCCGGCCGCGGTCAGCTTGACCAGCGTGACCGGCGTGCGGTGCTCGTAGGCCTTGGTGATCTCGACGTACTCGGCGTCCTCGAGCTTGCGCAGGTGCGTCGAGAGGTTGCCGGCGGTCATGTCGAGGAGCTGCTGCAGGCGCGGGAAGGTGATCTGGTCGCCGGCGTGCAGCCCGGCGAGCGCGACCGTGACCCGCAGCCGCGCCTGGGCGTGGATGACCGGGTCGAGCTGCGGCAGTTCGCTCATCGGCGCCCGGACTTCTCGCGCACGAAGTAGACGATCGCGCCGAGCAGGAACCCGCCGCCGCCGCAGATCGCGAGCACCAGGAAGTTCGCCGGGAACCCGACCAGCACGCTCAGCGCGGCCGACACGATCATCCACGCGCCCAGGCCGTACATCAGCTTGTCCTGCCAGAGCATGCCGCCGGCGAGGTACATGACCCCGGTCAGCAGCAGCCAGGTGCCCGACCAGAGCAGCGACACCTGGTCGGAGGTCAGCGCGCCGAACTGCGTGACCCGGATGTCGATGACGGTCAGCCCGATCGTGGAGAGCGCCCAGCTGTAGCCGTACATCGCGCCGACGGTCTTCGACGGGCCGCGGATCCCCCGGCCGGCCCGCGCGCTCACGTAGGCGGTGTAGGTGATCGCAAGGACGAACAGCACCGCGACGAGCACCCCGCCGATCCAGCCGGGCACGCTCGCGGTCTGCGTCGCGAAGTAGGTGAAGCCCCACCCGACGATCCAGGCGAAGGCCCACGCGGCGAGCATGCGCGCGGGGCCTCCGCCCAGTTCCCGGCGGTTGCGCCGGTTCTGCTGGGCGATCAGGTTCAGCGACTCCTCCGCCGACAACGGCTCGTCGTCCACCCTCTCCGCCCTTCGTCCGCGCAGACCCCTCAGTACTGCACGGAGGTTAACAAGCACTCACAACCTGGCCGTGTCCAGCCGGAACCGGCGCACGACCACCAGTGCGGGCACGACCAGCCAGCCCGCCAGCACCACGACCGCGAGGGCCATCCCGCCCGCGTGCACCAGCGGTTCGACCCCGAGCCGGCCGAGCCAGAACGTGGGGAAGAAGTGCGCCAGGGTGGCCATCCAGTCCGGGAGGGCCCACAGCGGGATCCACAGGCCGCCGAGCATGCCCAGCGGCATCATCAGCGCGCCGGTGACCGCGCCGACCGTGTCGCCCTTGCCGAACAGACCGATGGCCAGGCCGAGCACGGCGAACGGGAGCACGCCCAGCCACAGCGACACCAGCACCAGGCCCCACTGGGCCGCCGTCATCTCGACGCCCATCGCCAGGCCCGCGACGAACAGCACCACGAGCACCGGCAGCGCCACGGCGATCGCCGAGATGACCTTGACGACCAGGTAGCCCGGGCCGCGCATCGGCGTCAGGCGCAGCTGGCGCTGCCAGCCGTCGGTGCGTTCCTGCGCCACCCGGGTGCCGGTGAACAGCGCGCCGCCGCTCGCGCCGTACGCGGCCAGGTTGATCATGGTCTGGACGTTCGACGCCAGCCCGTTCGGCGTGACGAACTTGCCGAAGATCGAGCCGAAGAGCAGGAACATCGCGAGCGGCATGCCGATGGTGAAGATCGTGAACTGGGGACTGCGGACGATCCGCTTGATCTCCAGGCTCAGGTAGGTGGTGTTCACGCGGCGGCCTCCTCGGCGGTCAGCGCCAGGAAGGCCTCTTCGAGCCCGAGCGCGGTGATTTCGATGTCGGACGCCCCCGGGAACTCCTTCAGCAGCGCCCGGATGGCGGCGTCGGAGTCGGCGCAGGCCAGCTCGGCGCGGCCGGAGCGCAGCTGGACGCTCGTGACGCCGGCGAGCCGCGCCAGGTCGGCTTCGGTGGCCCCCGGGACGGCGGCCTTGAGCACCCGCCCGGACACCGCGGCCCGGACCTCGGCGACCGGCCCGTCGGCGACGACCACGCCGTGGCGCATCAGCACGACGCGGTCGGCGTAGTCCTCGGCCTCGGCGAGGTAGTGCGTCGCGAACAGCACGGTCCGGCCGCCGGCGGCGAACTCGCGGATGGCCGCCCAGAACGCGCGCCGGCCGTCGACGTCCATCGCGGCGGTGGGCTCGTCGAGCACGAGCAGCTTCGGGTCGCCGGCCAGCGCGAGGGCGAACCGGACGCGCTGGCGTTCGCCGCCGGACAGCTTGCCGCAGCGGCGTTTCACGAGGTTCTCCAGGCCCGCGCGGGCGATCACCTCGCTCGCCGGCAGCGGGTTCGCGTGCGTCGAGACGATCAGGTCGACGATCTCGCCGACCGTGGCGTCGCCCAGCAGGGCGCCGTTCTGCATCATGGCGCCGACGAGCCCCCGGTCGACGGCCTCGCGCGGGCTGCCACCCTCGACGGTGACGCCTCCCGCGTCCGGCTTGGTCAGCCCGAGCAGCATGTCGACGGTGGTCGACTTGCCCGCGCCGTTCGGCCCGAGCAGCGCGACGACCTCCCCGCGGGCGACTTCGACGGACACCCCGTCGACGGCGGTGACCCCACCGAACCGTTTGGTCAGGCCCCGCAGTGTGAACGCCGGTCCCCCAGTCATGGCGTCCCTCCCTTCTGAACTTTGAAACGCAAACTCGACTCGCACTTTGTAACACAAAGTCCACTCAGGTTCAAAGCCCCCGGTGTGAGAAAGCGAAAAAGACGGGGTGCCGGGCACTGGGCCCGACACCCCGTCCAGGAGTGGTTTTCGCAGGTCAGCCGGTGAACCGCCCGGACACGAGACCCTGCGTGGCCGCGACGTCGGCCTTGGCCGCGGTCGGCGCCGGGGGCGTCGGCTGCGGCAGCGGGGCGCACTCGACGTCGGCCGTGCGGCCCGGCTTGCGAGCCGGCAGCGCGCCCGTCGCCAGGTAGTCGGCGATCTTGTTGTCGACGCACGCGTTGCCGCGCGGGGTGATCGCGTGGCTGGTGCCGCCCGGCTCCGCGATCAGCGAAGCGCCCGGGAAGCGGCTGCGGATCTCGAGGCTGCCCGGGTACGGCGTCGCCGCGTCGAGCGTCTCGTCGATCATCAGGACGCTCTGCACACCCTTGCCGTCGACGTCGGTCGGCTTGCCGGCCTTGGCGGGCCAGTAGAGGCACGGCGCGTTGAACCAGGCGTTCTGCCAGGTGAAGTACGGCGCCTTGGCGAACGTCTGCCAGTTGTCGCGCTTCCACTGGTTCCAGCTCTGCGGCCACTGGACGTCGGTGCACTGGACGGCGAGGTAGACGGCGTACCCGTTGTCGTCGCCGCGGCCGCCGAAGGCCTCGAACAGCGTCTTCCAGTTCTGCCAGTCGCCCTTGTTGACGAACCGGGACAGCGCGTCACCCAGCAGCGTCCACCGCAGCTGGTAGTAGCTCGCCTGCTGGATGACGTCGAGGATCTCGTCCGGGCCGATCACGCCGCCGGCGGGGTTGAAGGACGTCTTCAGCAGCTGCTCGTTCACGACGCGCTGCACCGCGGCCTGGGTCTTGCCGAGGTGGTAGACGTCGTCGTGCTGGGCGAGCCAGCCGAACCAGATGAGGATGTTCTTGTCGAAGGCGACGTCCTGGTTCAGGTTGTCGCCGTACCAGACACCGCGCGGGTCGACGGTCGAGTCGAGGACCATCCGGCGCACGTTCTTCGGGTAGAGCGTGCCGTAGACCTGGCCGAGGTAGGTGCCGTAGGAGTAGCCGTAGAAGTTCAGCTGCTTCTGCCCGAGCGCCTGGCGGATGGAGTCCATGTCCTTGACCGTGTCGGTCGTCTTCATGTTCTCCAGCAGGGCCTTCGGGTTGTTCTTCGCGCAGGCCTCGGCGTAGCCCTTCGAGCGGGCGAGCCAGGTCTTCTCCAGCTGCGGGGTGAACGGCGCGTACACCGGCCGGTTGTAGTCCATGTAGTTCGGGTCGCAGCTCAGCGCGGGCTTGCTCGAGCCGACGCCGCGCGGGTCGAAGCCGATCCAGTCGTAGGCGTCCCCGGCGTGGTTGGGCACGCGCGGCCCGCGGGTGGCCAGCAGCAGGCCGGAACCGCCGGGGCCACCGGGGTTGGTCAGCATGACGCCCTGGTACTGCGCGTCGGGGACCTTGTGCTTGACGCGGTCGACGGCGAGCTGGATCCGGTCGCCGTGCGGCTTCGAGTAGTCGAGCGGCACGCTCAGGAACCCGCATTCGGCACCGGCGGCGACGAGCGTGGGATCGGTGCACGGCCCCCAGGCGATCGTCCCGGCGGCCGGCGCGGCGGTCGCGGCCGGTGCGGCGGCGCTCGCGGCCGGCGCGGCCACGAGCGCGGACGCCACCGCGGCGACGACCGCGGCGATTACGGCACGTCTCACTGTTTTCTCCCTTTCCCCTGCGACTTCGGGCGGGAGAACCCTAGACCCGGGCACGGGTCTTCGGGCAGGGCAAGCGGGCACGGCCCTACTAAAGGCGGAAATCGGATGCACCGGGCGTCCGGGGCGCTCTACGGTGAGGCGGAAGTCCTAAATGGAGGGACCGGTCGAGAGGAGCCTCGATGTTCGGCGACGTGGCTCGCGACTTCGCCGCGGGCGCACCGGACCGGGAATCCGCCGCGTGGATCCGCGCGGTGACCTGGTCGGTGTCGGCCGAAGAGGACGCTTACCGGGTGCTGCTCACGGCGGCCGACGGGACCGCTTTCGGCTTCGCGGCCCGGCACGACAGCCCGGCTCGCGCGCTGTGCGACGTCGCCGATCGGTTCCAGGACTTCGTCGCCGACAACCTCCGCGTCGGGCTGCCGCCGGTTCCCGGCACCGCGCGTCCCGCCGTGGCGGCCGTGGTCGATGGTGCGGCCTGCTGGACCGACGCCAAGACCGGCTGGCGGTGCCCGATCGGCGCCTACCCGGCTCCCTGAGCGTGCCGCTGGACGAACGCCTCGATCAGCTGCTGCCGCTCCGCTGTCGTCGCGCGTTCCAGTTCCACCGTGTCGCCGTCGATCGTCACCTTGATCTTGTGCTTGCCCGCCTGGCGGCCCAGCCACTCCTTCAGCGTCTCCACCAGGCCCGGGAACACGCCGCCCGCCGCGCTGAACGCCACCAGCAGCGAGCCCACCGTCACCGGGTCCGCCGCCTTCGCGCCCGCCGGGGCCTCGGCCGGCAGCGCGTGGAGGTCGACGTCCAGCTCCCCCAGCTCCGCGCGCAACCGGCGGGCGAGGCGGTCCAGCTCCTCCTCGTCGGCGTCCGGCGCCTCGATGCTGAGCACCGCGCGCCGAGTGTCCGGTTCGGTCATGCGCGCCATGGTGCGCTCCCGGACGATCGTGGGCAAGGCCCCGATCAGGCACGGATTTCGTTGAGGTAGTTGTAGATCGTGTACCGCGTGACGTCGAGGCGGCCGGCCAGGTGGTCGACCGCGTCCTTGATCAGGAAATAACCGGCTTCGTCGAGCTCCCGGACCACGGCCGCCTTGTGCCGCTTCTTCATCAGGTCCACCGGGATCCCCGCCTTCGTCACCGCACGGTCGACGAGGAACCGTTGCAGGCTGTCGACGTCCGGTGGGAAAGTCTCCGGCTCCCCGTTGCCGCCCGCCGAAGCCGACGCGTCGACGCTGTTGACGCACAGGCAGCCGACCGCGACCCCGTCGGCGTCGCGCAGGAACAGCGTCGACGACCGGATCGCGCGGCCGTCCGGGCCGTGCGTGCGGTAGTTCGTCAGGTCCTGGGTCGTGCCGCGGCGGACCAAGCCGAGCAGCAGGTCCGTCATCGGGCCGCCGACGCTGCGGCCGGTCAGGTCGCCCGCGATCGCGACGATCGAGTCCGGCAGCCGGCTGAGGTCGTGCAGCAGCACCTCGTTGCCCGGCCCGAGCATCGCCGCGAGGCCCGGGATCGCCGGCACCAACGCCGTCAGCACCTCGTGCGTCGTCGCGCCCGCGGCCGGGACGACCAGCGGTTCGCGCGGTTTCGTCAGCGTCTCCAACGCTTCCCGGAGCAGGTCGGCGGCCGCCGCGGGCGTCGACGCGTGCGGTGACAGCCGGACGTGCTCGGGCCGCACGGTCGCCGCGATCCCCGCGTTCGCCAGCGCCGCCCCGACCTGCTCGGCGGGGTGGCCGGGCAGCGTGAACGCCAGGATTCCCGCCCGCCGTTCACGAGCCGAGACGACTTCGGCGCCGCAGGACGCGAGCACGTCCTCGAACGCGCCCAGCCGCTCGGCGATCCGAGCCGCGATGGCACCGACGCCGGCGTCCTCGACCAGTTCGAGGGCCTCGGCGAACGCGCCGGACGTGATCGGGCTGAGGTTGGAGATCGACCAGGCCTGCGCGGTCGCGTCCGGCGGGTGGATCTCGTCGTCGAACAGGCCGGGGTCGCGCGCGCCGGTCCAGCCCGACAGCACCGGGTCCATCCGCTCCAACGCGCGGTCGGAGAGCACCGCGAAGCCGGTCCCCCAGCCCGCGCGCAGCCACTTCTGGCCGCCGACGACCAGGACGTCGGCGACCTCCCACGGCTCCTCGACCACGCCGAAGCCCTGGATGCCGTCGACGACCAGCAGCCGGTCGCCGACGACGTCGCGCAGGGCCGCGAGGTCGGCGCGGAAGCCGGTGCGGAAGTCGACCGCGCTGACGCTGACCGTCGTGATCTCCGGCGTCAGCGCTTCGGCGACGCGCTCGGGCGTCACGTAACCGCTGGTCAGCCGGCGGACGCGCAGCCGCCCGGCCTGTTCGGCGCGCGCCCACGGGTAGGTGTTGGCGGGGAACTCCGCCGCCGACACCAGCACTTCGCCGGCGCTGTGGAACGCGGCCTGGAACAGCCCGAGGCTGGTGTTCGGGAGCAGCACGGTGTGGTCGGTGTCCGAACCGGACAGCCGCGCCGCGGCCGCCTTGGCCCGGATCTCCTGCCGCATCAGCTCGTCCACTGTGGACGGACCGGCCGTGGTGGCCTGGTCGAGCAGGGCGGCCGTCGTGTCGAGCACCGCGTGCGACGGCGGGCCGAACCGGGCGAAGTCGAGGTAGCCGGCGGGCTCGTCGAACTGGAGCAGGTACCGGGGCGAAATCCGCGTCACGCGAGGATCCTCGCCAGGAACTGCCGGGTGCGCTCGTGCTTCGGCGCGCTGAGGACCTGATCAGGCGGTCCCGTCTCGACGACCGCGCCGTCGGCCAGGAACACCACCTCGTCGGCGGCCTCCGCGGCGAAGCTCATCTCGTGCGTCACGACGACCATCGTCATCCCCTCCCCCGCCAACGTACTCATCACTTCCAGCACCTCCCCGACCAGCTCCGGGTCGAGCGCCGACGTCGGCTCGTCGAACAGCATCAGCTTGGGTTTCATCGCCAGCGACCGGGCGATCGCGACGCGCTGCTGCTGCCCGCCGGACAGCTGCGCCGGGTAGGCGTCGGCGCGGTGCGCGAGCCCGACGCGGTCCAGCAGCGCGAGCCCCTGCTTGCGGGCTTCGTCCGGTTTGACCCCGAGCACCCGGATCGGCCCCTCGACGACGTTCTCCAGCGCGGTGCGGTGCGCGAACAGGTTGAACCGCTGGAACACCATGCCGATGTCCCGGCGCTGGCGCGCCACCTCGCGTTCGCGCAGCTCGTACAGCTTCCCGCCGCGCTGCCGGAAGCCGATCGGCTCGCCGTCGACCCAGATCTGGCCGGCGTCGATCGTCTCGAGGTGGTTGATGCAGCGCAGGAACGTGCTCTTACCGGCGCCGGACGGCCCGAGCAGGCAGACGACCTGTCCCTTGTGGACGTCCAGGTCGATGCCGCCGAGGACTTCGGTGTGGCCGTAGGACTTCTTGACGCCGACAGCGCGCAACAGCGGTTCAGACACGGGCACTCCTCACCAACGGCACCCCGCGCAACGCCTTGCCCGCGCGGGAAAGCGGCCCGCGGTCGGCCTGCCCGAACGAGCGTTCCAGGTAGTGCTGGCCGACCCCGGCGACGGTCACGACGACCATGTACCAGACGGCCGCGGCCAGCAGCGTCTCCATCACCAGGAGGTTGTTGGACGAGATGTTGTTGGCCGCGTGGATCAGCTCGGTCACGCCGATCACCGACGCCATCGACGTGCCCTTGAGCATGTTGATGAAGTCGTTGCCGGTCGGCGGGATGATCACGCGCATGGCCTGCGGCAGGACGACCCGGCGCAGCGTCGCGGCCGGCGTCATGCCGATCGACTTCGCCGCCTCGGTCTGGCCACTGTCCACACTGTTCAGCCCGGCGCGGACGATTTCGGCCATATACGCGCTTTCGTTGAGCGCCAGGCCGAGGAACGCTGCGGTGAACGCGCTGATCAGCACGTTCGTCTGCTCGTGGACCAGGAACGGGATGTCGATCACCGGGAAGACGAGCGCCAGGTTGTACCAGAGCAGGATCTGCAGCAGCACCGGAAGCCCGCGGAAGATCCAGATGTAGCCGGCGGCGAACCACCGCGCGACCGGGTTCGCGCTGCGGCGCAGCAGGGCGATGACGATGCCGAGCACGATCGCGACGGCCTGGGACAGCACCGCCAGCACGACGGTGTTGAGCAGGCCGGTCGCCATCACCTTGTAGAAGACGAAGTCCGGGACCTGGCTCCACGCGATCTGCGCGTTGCCGAGCGCGATGCCCAGCAGGACGAGCAGCGCGAGGATGATCACGGCAGCAACCCACCGGCCCCAGTGGCGGAGCCGGACGATCGGCAGTGGCTCAGGAGCCGCCATTGACCGCGGCCTCCTTGATCGCGCCCTGCTCGACGCCCCACGCCTGCAGGATCTTGCCGTAGGTGCCGTCGGCGATCAGGGCCTGCAGCGCCTTCTGGACGGCGTCGCGCAGCGGCGTGTTCTGCTTGTTGACGCCGATGCCGTACGGCCCGCCCTCGATCGGCTCGCCCGAGACGACCTCGAAGAACTTGCCGTCGCCTGCCGTCCGCGAGATGTAGACGGCGCTGGGCAGGTCGTTGAGGATCGCGGCGACGCGGCCGGTGCGCAGCTGGTTCTGGTTCTGGTTGTCGCTGTCGGTCGCGGTGACGGTGAGCGCGGGCTTGCCGGCCTGCGTGCACTTGGTGCTCTGCGCTTCGGCGAACTTCTGGTGGCTGGTGCCCTGCACGACGGCGACGTTCTTGCCGCAGAGGGTGTCCGGGCCGGTGATGCCGTCCGGGTTGCCCTTGCGGATCATGATCGTGATGCCCGAGGTGAAGTAGTCGACGAAGTCGATCTGCGCCTGGCGGGCCTTGGTGTCGTTCATGCCGGCCATGGTCAGGTCGATGCGGCCGGACTGGAGGCTGGTGATGAGCGAGCCGAACGCCATGTCCTGGTGGGTCACGGGGACGCCGAGCTTGGCGGCGATGGCCTTGGCGAGGTCGACCTCGTAGCCGATCGGGGTCTTGCCGTCGGCGGCGTAGAAGTTGTTGGGCGCGGACTGCAGGTTCGACGCCAGGTGCAGGCCCGCCTGCTTGACGTTGTCCGGCAGGGCCGCGTTGAGCTGGGCGTCCTTCTGCACGCCCTGGACGATGGCGGCGGTGTCCGGGATGCCGGAGGCGGGCGCGCCGGCGGCCTGCGACGTCCCGCCCGCGCCGTCCGGACCACCACCGCAGGCCGTCACGAGGACGGCCAGGCTCGCGAGCAGCACTGCCTGTGCGGCACGACAACGGGACATAACGGACCTCCACTGTTCGGCTGGCCGGAACGCTACAACTCGTTGTTGAAGAGGTCAACTGGCTGTTGAAATCCAATTCGGTGCTAGCTTCGCGGCATGAGCCTGCGGATCGGCGTCCTGGGGGCGGCTCGCATCGCCCCCGCTGCCCTGGTCAAGCCCGCTTCTTCGAACTCTTCGGTCTCGGTGACGGCCGTCGCCGCGCGGTCTCTCGATCGCGCGCAAGCGTTTGCTTCCCGGCATCGGATCCTGGCCGCGTACGGGTCTTACGAGGAGCTGCTGGCGGATCCGGAGATCGACGCGGTGTACAACCCGCTGCCGAACGGCCTCCACGGCAAGTGGACGCGGGCCGCGCTGGAGGCGGGCAAGCACGTGTTGTGCGAGAAGCCGTTCACGGCGAACGCGGAGGAGGCCCGGGAGATCGCTTCGCTGGCCGACGCCTCGGGCCGCGTCGTGATGGAGGCGTTCCACTACCGCTACCACCCGCTGGCGCTGCGGGTGGAGGAGATCGTGGCATCGGGCGAGCTGGGAAAGCTCGAGCACGTGGAGACGGCGGTGTGCTTCCCACTGCCGAAGTTCTCGGACATCAGGTACGACTACGCCCTGGCGGGCGGCGCGACGATGGACGCCGGGTGCTACGCGGTCCACATGGCCCGGTTGTTCGGCGGCGAGACGCCTTCGGTGGTCTCGGCGTCCGCGAAGCTGCGGTCGCCCCAGGTCGACCGCGCGATGACGGCGGAGCTGGCGTACCCGTCGGGCCACTCGGGCCGGGTGACGTGCTCGATGTGGTCGTCGTCGGTACTCCGGATCAGCGCCGCGGTGACCGGTTCACGCGGGTCGATCCGGGTGGTCAACCCGTTGATGCCGCAGGCGTACCACCGGTTCACGGTCCGAACCGACGGCGCGCGGCGCACGGAGAAGTTCCCCCGCCGGGCAACGTACGAGTACCAGCTGGACGCGTTCGCGGCAGCGGTCCTGGAGGGAACGCCGGTGAAGACATCGGCGGCGGACGCGGTGGAGACGATGACGGTGATCGACAAGATCTACCGGGCGGCGGGGCTGCCGGTACGCGAACCGAGCTGAGCCCGGACGTCCGCGAGGGCGAAACCGAGGAGGTTGAGGCCCCGCCAAGCGCGGGGCTTGCCGGCCCGCGGATCGTCCGCCGCGGCCCCAGAAGCAGTCGCCCGGACTCGCTTCGGCGAGCACCCGGCCGCCAGCCCCCCAGGCGTGGTGCGCGATGACCGAGATCTACCGGGCGGCGGGGCTGCCGGTACGCGAACCGAGCTGAGCCCGGACGTCCGCGAGCGCGAAGCCGAGGAGGTTGAGGCCCCGCCAAGCGCGCGGCTTCTCGGCCCGCGGATCGTCCGCCGCGAGGCCGATGCCCCACACCCGGTCGACCGGGCTCGCTTCGACGAGCACCCTGCTGCCGGTCCCGCCCAGGTACTGCCCCAGCTCGGGGTGCTGGGCGAACTTCGCGGCGTTTCCCTCGACCACGATCCCGTAGCGGTGCGCCACCCAAGCTTCCTCGTCGAACCGCCGCACCCGGCGGCCAAAGTCCTTGGCTTGCTTCGGGTGCACCGCGGTGAGCACCTGCGCCGCCACTTCGTCGTCGCCGAAGAGCTTCGCCTTGCGCCACATCATGTAGTGCTCGGCGGTGGCAAACCGATGGCCGTCGACCACGAACGGCGCCGGCCACCACTGGCTGAAGCACCCCGCGCCCACCCCGCCGCCGCGGGGCGGCTGGTGCCCCCAGAAGTGGACGTACTTGAACCGCTTCCCCGCGTCGAGCGCGCGGGTCAGCTCCTCGACGCTGCGCGGATGACCGGTCATGCCGCCAGTCTCACGCACAGACCGGCCGCCACGCACCCGAAATACGGCACGAGGCAGCCGGTTCGCAACCTATGCAGCCACGTAGTTGCCACTCAAGATCAGCAACACCTGGATCGTGATGCCCGTCCCGTAGTAGTCCGTCGCGTCCGGGGACCAGGTCGAGATCGCCGTCCACAGCTTGTCCAGCCACGCCTGGCTGCCCGCGTCCGTCATCGCCGCCACCGCGAACGGCGCCGTGAAGCACGGGTGCTGGCCGCTCTCCGTCTTCGAACCCGACAAGGAATAGCCGCTCTGGATCTTGGCCGGGTCGCCGCCCGTCGCCGACTTGATCCACGTGTTCATCTTGCGGACCTGCGCCGTCGCCGCGCTGCCGGAGACGGAAATCGCGTCCGCGCCCAGGCGCCACGGGTCGCGGCACGCGTTCCAGCTGTACTTGCCGTCGTACGGGCCCTCGAGGAAGTTCGACGGCGCCGGCTTGGGCGTCGAGTTCGTGCTCACCACGAAGTCCGGCAGCAGGCCCGTGTTCGGCGCGTACGACGACTGCAGCTGGCTCACCGCCGTCTCCGAGCGCGTCCGCACCTGGTCCCAGAAGCTGTCGCCGGTCGCCGCGGCGAACGCGCGCAGGTGGCCCGGCATCCAGTCCGATGAACGCGAGCTGTTCTTGTACTGCGCGTCGTTGCCCCAGTCGCCGAGCAGCGTGAACTTCGTGGTGCCGTTGACCTCGCTCTTCTTGATCGCGTTGATGATCCGGACGGCCTCGGCCTTGTAGTTGACCGAGCCGGTGCTGCCCCACTTCTTGTCCGCGATCAGCAGGCCGTAAGCGATTTCGAGGTCGCCGTCGGTGGCGGAGTCGCTGCCGTTGACGCTCTTGCAGTTCGAATCCTGCTCGGCCGCGTGCAGGTCCTTGTTGTTGACCGACGGGTGCGCCTTCACGAACTTCAGGATCCCGTCGACGATCGCGCGGGCCTGCGGGTCCTTCTCCGCCATCATCGCCGAGATCGTCATGCCGTACCCCTCGCCCTCGGCGACGAAGGAGTGGTCGGCGTCCTTGGACAGCACGGCGTAGGTGCCGCTGCCGCACTTGGTCGTCAGGAAGTTCTTCTTCCAGAAGTCGTAGTACTTCTGCAGCGCGGCGTCCTGCGTGGCCTGCGAGACGGACGGCCGCAGGGTCCCCGGCACGTACGGCGTGCCGGCCGCGGAGGCGGTCGTGGGCACGCTCAGCAGCCCGGCGGCCAGCGCGGCCGTAGCCACCACCGCCCGGACGATCTTCTTCATCGCTCCTCCGTAAGGACATCGTTGGCTGCGGCGAGGGCGATGTGAGCGTGACAGAAGGTTCAAGAGGAGGTCAAGACTGTTAGGAAACTTTCCTTACTATGACCGTGAGTGGTCCCGCACCCCGCCGAGGCACCCGGACGGACTAGCGTGGACCCATGATGATCGACGACCGCGGCCCCGACTTCCGCGCGTTCTGGACCGAGCGCCGGCTGGCCACCCTCACCACGGTCCGGCCGGACGGCACCCCGCACGTCGTCGCGGTCGGCGTGACCGTGGACTTCGAGACCGGACTCGCGCGCGTGATCACCTTCGGCACGTCCGTCAAGGCCCGGATGGTCCGCGCCGCGGGCGCCGAGGGCGTGCCCGTCGCGGTCTGCCAGCTCGAAGGCCCGAAGTGGTCCACTTTGGAGGGACGCGCGGTGCTGCGCGACGACCCGGAGTCCGTGCGGGACGCGGAAAACCGCTACGCCGCCCGCTACCGGCAGCCCAAGCCGAACCCGCAGCGCGTGGTCCTGGAGATCACGGTGACCCGGGTCCTCGGCAACGCCTAGCACGCGCGGGCGTGCACCAGCCGGGTGTACTCCGCCAGCAGCGTCGCCAGTTCGCTGTGCTCCCCCGCCGACGCGAGCTGCTGGTGGCCCACCAGCATCGCCATGCCCAGCGACGTCAGCGTCCGCGCGAGGTCGCCGTCGCCGACGATGCCCTTGACCGCCGTCCCGACCGTCCGCAGCCGCGCGGAGTCGACGCGTTTCTGCGCCGCCCGCACGGTTTCGTCGTTCGCCGCCCACGCGCGGATGGCGGCCTCGGCCTCGTGCGGCAGCCCGAGCGTCAGGTCCATCAGCGCGGCGAAGTCCGCCGACGGCCCGCCCGTCCCGAAGTTCCGCTCCCGCAGGATGAGCACCTGCCGGTTCTCCCAGTGCTCGAGAAGCCGCTCGACGAACCCCGGCCAGCCGCCGAAGTGGTGGTAGAACGACCCGCTCGTGACGCCGAGGGCGCGGCAGAGCCGGCCCACGTTCAGCTCGGTGAACCCGTGCTCCGCCAGCAGGTCCAGCGCGGCCTCGAAGTACGCCTGCCGCGTCACCGCCGGCATCAGACGTTCCGGTCCCGGTCCCGCCAGTACGGCTCGCGCAGTGAACGCTTGAGGATCTTGCCGGTCGCGTTGCGCGGCAACGCTTCCACGACGTCGACGCTGCGCGGGCACTTGTAGTGGGCCAGCCGTTCGCGACAGAACTCCATCAGCTTGTCGGCGTCGAGCTGGTCGCCGGCGACGACGGCCTTGACCTGCTCTCCCCACCGGTCGTCCGGCACGCCGATCACGGCCACCTCGGTGACGCCGGGGAACTCCGCGACGACGCGCTCGACCTCGGGCGAGTAGACGTTCTCGCCGCCGGTGATGATCATGTCCTTGACGCGGTCTTCGAGGAACAGGAAGCCGCCGTCGTCGAGGCGCCCGACGTCGCCGGTCCGCACCCAGCCGTCCACAATGGTCTCTGCGGTGGCCTCCGGCTTGCCGAGGTAGCCGGCCATCCGCTGTTGGGTGCGGATCCAGACTTCACCGACTTCGGCGTCTTCCTGAGTGACGGGGTCGACGATCCGGATGTCCACACCGGACAGTGCGGTGCCCGCCGACGCCAGCCGTTCGGGGCGCGTCGTGTCCCGGTGGGCCTCCGGGTCCAGCGCGGTGACCGCGCCGGACAGCTCGGTCATGCCGTAGACCTGCGCGAACCGGACGTCCGGCCAGGCCGCGAGCACGGTGCGCAGCAACGGGAGCGGCATCGGTGAAGCGCCGTAGCAGAGGTACTTCAGCCGCGAGAACGCCTTGAGCGCGGCCTCGCCGGCCTGCGCGATCCCGGCGACCACGGCGGGCACCAGGAAAGCGTGCGTGATCCCGGCCTGCAGTGCAGCGAACAGCGACGCCGCGTCGGGCTCGCGCGTCAGGTAGGACGGTTCGCCGTAGAGGAACCCGGAAACGGCGTAGCAGCTGCCGCCGACGTGGAACAGCGGCATGGCGACGAGGTTGACGTCGCCGGCCCCGATCGGGAACGCCGTGCCGGCGGCGAGGCCGTGCGCGATGACGCTGCGGTGGGTCAACACCGCGCCCTTGGGGAAACCGGTGGTGCCGCTGGTGTACATGATCAGGACGCCGTCGTCTTCGTCCAGGTCGGACGCGGTGTACGGCGCCGCGCTGGTCAGGAAGGCCTCGTACTCGTCGTGCTCACCGCCGACGACGATCACGCGTTCCAAGGCGGGCAGCCGGTCGCGGATGGCGTCGAGCGCGGGCACCAGCTCGGCGCCGACGAAGACGACCTTCGCGCCGGCGTCCTTGAGGACGTAGGCGAGTTCGTCGCCGGAGAGCCGCCAGTTGACCACGGCGTCGGCGGCACCGACCCCGGCGGCCGCGAAAGTCGTTTCCAGGCAGGCGGGGTGGTTCTTGTCGACGAAGGCGACGCGGTCGCCCTTGCCGACCCCGGCGGCGGTCAGCGCGCCCGAAAGCCGCTGCACGCGCTCGTCGAACTCGGCCCAGGCCCACTGCCGGTCGCCGAAGATCAGCGCGGTGTCGCCGGGGCGTTCGCGCGCCCAGTGCGCCAGGAGCTCGCCGAACAACCGGACCCGGGGGCGGACGTCTTCGGGCATGGCGGTGCTCCTTCGGCCGGCGCTGACCATAGACCGGTCTATGGTGCGTCGCGACCGGCCGGGAGTCAACACCGGACAGTGACCGCCGAGGCGGCCGCGCGATCGGTTTCTTCTTGCCGCGTCAGGCTTCGAACCGGTGCCGGGCCGCCCTGCCCCGGTTCGGTGAGGGTGTACTCGACCCACGGCGGCACGCTCGGGTGCACCTCGCGCTCGACGAGACCGTTGCGCTCCAGCATCCGCAGGTTCTGGGTGAGCATCTTGTGGCTGATGCCCTCGACGGCGTCGCGCAGTTCGCTGAAGCGCAGGGTGTGGTCGCCGAGGGTCTCGATGATCAGGAACGCCCACTTGTTGGCGACGTCGGAGAAGATCTCGCGGGCGAGGGAATCCGCGCGGGAGAGGTCCGCATCCTGAACCTGCCGGAGCTGCCTGAGATCGACGTGTACACCAAGTGGCGATCGCGTCGAGCACGAAGCTCGTCGCCGGGCAGGTCGACTGGGCGGCCGGAAGCGACCTCGCGACGCAGGTCGAGCAGTGCACGCTCAACGTCGCCACGGCGTTGGCCTCGGCCGGCGGTTCGTTCGACGACATCGCGAAACTGACGTACTACGTCGTCGGCTGGACGCCGGACGGGATGCCGGAGCTGCTGGACGGGATCGCGCGCGCCGCCAGGAAACTGGGCACCACCGCGAAACCGCCGGCCACGCTGATCGGAGTGGCCGCGCTGGACGTCCCCGAGCACCTGGTCGAGATCGAAGCCACCGCGGTCCTCTAGGCGGGCTCGGATTGCCCGCCTCGACGGTGCATGCGGTGCTGACCCGCTGCCGGATCAACCGCTTGTCCCGGATCGACCGGGTCACCGGCGAACCGCCGCGCCGCTACGCACACGATCACACCGGTTCGTCGGCCGCGCCCAAGGCGCCCGCAACCGGGCCGCGACACCGGGGCAAGCGCCGCGATGCCGACCGGTTCCACGCCTGGCGCGAGGCCTGCGCTGAGCTGGGGATCACTCCGAAACGGACCCGGCCTTACCAGCTAGGCGAACAACGCCAAAAGTCCCTCGGTCGACCGCACCACGACGTGCGCCGCCGTCCGCTCCGCGTGCGGCTTGTCCGGCCGCTCGGCCTCGTGGCGCCAGCGGCGCAGCGCGTCCAGGCCCGCGTCGTAGATGTCGGCCGGGTCCGCGTCCGGCTCCAGGCCCAGCCGGTCCGCCGGGGCCGTGCCCTGCGCGCCCAGCAAGCGGATCGCCTCTTCCGCGGGCTCGCCGGACAACGCCGTGCGGCCGCCGGTGATGTCCGCGATCAGGCGCAGCTCGCGGAAGTCGTGCGCGGCCGCCGCGAAGCGCTCCACCCGGGACACCAGCCGGTCGCCGCCCGGGCGGGGCTGGGCCGCCAGCAACGCCTCCAGCCGGATGACCGCCGTGCGCGCCTTCAACGCCTCCGCGCGCGCGACGAAACACCCGGCGAGGGTGTCCCGCAGCTCGCCGAGACCGCTGCGGCGGACCAGCTCCGCCGACAGCTTGAGGCGGTCGTCGCAGCCGGTGCGGATCAGCGTCAGCGCCAGCCGGACGCCGAACATGCCGAACCGGACCACCAGCGACCGCCGCGTCTCGACCGGGATCGGGCCGGGGAACGCCGGGTCGGTGAACGAGTCCACCGAAAGCACGTGCCGTTCCAGCTCTTCACGCGGCACCGCGGCGAACGCGGCGAGCAGGTCGAACTCGTCGTCACGCAGGGACCGCCCGCCGTAGGCCAGCTGGCCCGCGACGGCGATCACGCCCAGGAACCCCGTGCACAGCGGGTCTTCGCGCCACGCCCGGCGCGCGAGCTGCTTCGCGGTCAGCAACGCGTCGATCCGGCCCGCGCCGACCTCGTCGGCGCGGGACAGCACCAGCACCGAGTTGACCGCGCTCTGCCGCGCGAAGGCCGAGCCGCCCGGCGGGTGCGCCGCCGCGAGCTCGTCCGGCTCGAGGTGCCGCACGAGCCGGACGGTCGCGTCCGGGAAGTCGTCGGCCGGTCCGGGGTCGTCGAGCAGCACGAGGTCGCGCAGCGCCCGCGTCGGCCATTCGCCGAGCGCGGCGGCGAGCGTCGACTTGCCCGAAGACGGCGCCCCGGTGAACGCGACGCGCAGCGGCTGCTCGAGCCGGTCGAGGCAGTCGTGCAGGAGTGCCGAAGCGCGCGGGTCTTCGCGGTAGAGCCCGGCCGCGGCGTGCAGCAGGTCGCGGACGTCCTGGGTCACGCCGAAAGCTCCCGCCGCTTCCGCCCGGCGATCGTGCCGAGCTCGCCCGCGCGCTGGTGCAGCGCGGCCAGGCGGTCGATCTCCCGGCGGATGTGCCCGGTCTTGCGTTCGCGCTCGGCCGAGCCGGCCATGATCGTCTCGCGTTCGCGCGTCAGCTCGTCCGCGAGGTCCTCGGCCAGGCCGGTGAAGTGGTCGCGCAGCCGCCGCTGCACGACGCGGATCGCGTCGCGGCTTTCCTTGCTGAACCGCAGGAAGACGTCGTCGACGTGCCGTTGGGCGGCCTGCTTGGCGACGGCTTGGCGACGCTGCAGCCGCATCCCGCCCTCGTCGCGGATCGTCTTCACCGCGAACGCCGCGCCGGCGCTGATCGAGACCGGGTTGATCAGCGGCAGGCCCAGCCACGGCAGGCTCGTCACGAGGCCGAACATCAGCACGCCACCGTACGAGCCGCGCAGGCCGGTGAAGGCCTGCTGGCCGATCTTGAACTTCTCGATCTTCGGGCGCCGGACGTCGTCGAGGCTTTCCACGCCCGAGCCGTCGAGCGGCAGGTCGGGCAGCGCGTGGTCGTACTGCGCCCCGAAGCACGCCGCGACCGCCTGCGCGGTCCACTGCGCCCGCTCGGTCAGCCACGCGTAGTTCGTCTCGATCGCCTCGGCCAGCGCGTTGTCCAGCCACGGCGCGAACTCGTCCCACACCTTCGCCGGGTCGCCCTCGTCGAAGGTCTGGTCGATGGTGTTGACGATCTTGCGCGTGCGTTCGCGCAGGTCGTACTCGACGTCACCCATGAGGTCGGTGATCTCGTCGGAAAGCAGGTTCTGCCACCGGGTGTTCTGCCGCCGCAGGTCGTCGGCCCGGCGTTGCGCGCGCTGCAGCAGCGCGGCCTGGCCGAGCCCGGCGTCCTGCCCGGCAGCCTCGATGCGGTCGCGCAGCGACTCGACGAGCTCCGCCGCGGCGGCGCGGACCCCGACAGCGGCGAGCAGCGCGCGGGACTGCTCCGGCGGCCGCGCGGCCTGTTCGGCGATCCACGTGAGTAACTCGGGGAAGCCCGAACGCGCGTTGAGCTCGGCGTCACCCGCCTTCGCGGCGGCTTGGCGCACGACGGCCGAAACCGGCAGGACCGCCGCGTCGACGCCGGCCTCGGCCAGCATCCCGCGGTCGCGTTCGGCGACCGCCCGCCACCCGGGCGAGGCGTCGATCTTGGTGAGCGCCAGCACGACGTGCGGGCACCAGGTGCGCACGTGCCGGGCGAGCGCGAGCTCGGCCGCGCTGAGCGGCGCGGTCGCGTCGGAGACGAGGATCACGGCGTCCGCTTCGGCGAGCAGGTCGAGCGCGGCGGCGGTGCGCGGCGACCGCGGGTCGCCGACCGACGGGGTGTCCACCAGGACGAGCCCGGCGGAAAGCAGCTCCCGCGGCACGCCGACCTCGACGCGGCTGAGCGTGCCGGCCGGCCGGGCGCCGAGCTCACCGCTGAGCCGTTCGACCGCGACGGGAGTCCGTTCGAGGGAGCGGCTGACCAGGGTGGCGGCGGGTTCGGGGGCGTAGCCGATTTCGGTGGGGACTTCGGGGGTCGCGGCGTCGCCGACGGCGCACACGGGCGCGTTCAGCACCGCGTTGAGCAGGTATCCCTTGCCCTGTTTGGGGAAGCCGAGCACGCCGAGGCGGATCTGCCCCTCGGGGGCGTCTCGACGTCTGCGGAGGCGCTCGGCGAGATCTGCGCGGCCGTGCGTGCGGCACGCGTCCAGCGTCTCGTTGAGCACTTCGAGCCAAGCCGGTGCGGTCACAGCGGACGAGTGTCCCCGGTTTACTCCCCGTGCGCACACCGGGTGCCCGTCCCGCGGCTGCACCCAGACCGCGGGACGGGCACCGGTGACCGGTTCGGGGATCAGTGCCCGATGTGGATGTCGTTGTTCGACGCCACGTCACCGATGTGCAGGTTGCCCAGCGCGTTGTGGCTGACGTCCGCCACGTCGGAGACCACGTCGTGGACCGCGGAGGCGTTGCCGCTGGCGAGCTCGCCGACGCCGCCGACGGCGTTGTGGTCGACGTTGATGCCGGTGGCGTTGCTCACGACGCCGGTGACGTCGGTGACACCGTGCACGGCGTGGCTGACCTCGCCGGTGACGTGCTTCACGTCGAGGTCGCTGGTGCCCTTGAGGATGCCGGTGAAGTCACCGACGTGGGTCACCGAGCCGGTGAGGTGGCCCACGGTGCCGGTGAGGTCACCGGCGTGCGAAGCGACCTCGTTGGCCGGGCCGGACGCGGTGCTCAGCACCTCGGTGCCGATCGTGTGCGCGGTGCCGACGGCCCCGACGACCGGCTGCTCGGCCAGCGTGGTCAGCGGCGCGATCTGGTTGGCGTCGGTCAGGTACGCCGGCGCGGCGGTGAGGTTGGTCAGCGCGGCCGAGTCGAGGCCGTTCGCCAGGTCGCCACCGAGGACGGCGCCGGTCACGTTGCCCGCGAGCGCGGTCACGTTGGCGGCGTTGGTGACGTCGTTCACGCCCGGGAGCGCGCCGACGGCGGGCAGCTGGCCCACGGCCGGCAGCTCGCCGACACCGAGGTCGCCGACACCCGGCAGCTCCGGGGCGGCCGGCAGGCCGAGGCCCGCGGTGAGGGCGGTGAGCTGGTCGATCGCGCCCTGGATGCCGGGGGCGTCGGTGCCGACCGGGGCCAGGTCGCCGAGGCCACCGACAGCGGGGAGGCCACCGACGGCCGGGAGGCTGTCGACCGGCACGAAGTCGAGCACCAGCGGGATGACCTCGTGCACGTCGGCGGCGCTGACGTCACCGAGACCAGCGGCGGCGAGGGCGCCCTGCGGGTCCGTCCCGAAGGCCGCGAGCGCGGTCGGGTCGTTGAGCAGGTTCAGAGCGAAGTCGTGCAACGTCTGCACGGAGTCCATGGGGATTTCTCCTGGTCCGGTGGTTCGGGGGACAGCAGCGACCGCAGGGACCGCTGCTCCGACATCAAGTTAGGGAGCCGGTCCCCCCACGCACATCGGGGATCACTCCGAGTCGCGGGCCAGTCAGCCGATAGGGGATCGATATGTCATCGTTAGGGAGTTAGGGGCTCATCCGAGACGCACTCAGTTGGGTTTAATCCCTCCAACCACTTGCTTGACTAACCCGTTTGGGTGAGGATGCCCGGAGCCCTAGGGGGATTCCGCACCCCCGATCGGCCCCCGCGAGGTGAGGAGGAAGCGCCGTTGCCCTACGTCCTCGGGATCGATGTGGCACAGGGGCGGACCCACGCCGCGACCTGCCGACGTCAAGGCCCCGGCTGGGGCGAGCCCGAACCCCTCTGGCTGGGTGAACGGACCCCGGCCGCCGCGTCCGCGCTGTTCCTGGACGACGAGGGGTACCTGCTCACCGGCGACGCGGCCGCGCAGGCGGGCGCCCGGGTCCCGTCCCGGCTGCTCACCGGCTTCCACCGGCGGATCGGCGACGACGTGCCGATGCTCGTCGAAGGCGAGCCGTTCCCGCCAGAGACGCTGACCACCGTGCTCGTCGAAGGCATCGCCGAGCACGCCGCGAACCTGCTCGGCGGACCCCCGCAGCACCTGGTGCTGACCCACCCCGGCGACTGGGGCGGCTACCGCCGCGACGTGCTGCGCCGCGCCCTGGCCGACGCCGGGTTCACCGCGGTCACGCTGGTCCCCGGCTCGATCGCGGCGCTCGGCGCGCACCTGCCCGTCCCCGGCCCCGGCGCGCAGTTCGCCGGGGTGTGCGAGTTCGGCGCGGACGGCGTGAACGTCACGCTGGCCACGGCCACCGGCGCGAGCGGGTGGCAGCCCGCGTCCAGTGCCGAAGGCGTGGCCCCGGCCGCGGCGCTCAGCACGCTGTTCGCCCTCGCCGGCGCGGCTTCGACGTCCCCCAAGGGGCTCGCCGGCGTGGTCTTCTGCGGCGACGTCCCGCCGCACGCGCTGCCCGCCCGGCCGCCGTGCCCGGTGTTCGCGGGACCGGTTCCGCCGGCGGCCACCGCGCTCGGCGCGGCCGCCCTCGCGGCGCTGCGCGCCGACCACCGGGGTGCCCCGCACGAACCCCCCGCCGTCGAGACCACCCTGCTCCCCCAGGTGGACACGCTCGGTGACCTCGGCGAGCGGCCACCCCGGCCGCCGGTCGACATCACGCCGTTCGAGCTGCCCGAGCGCGCCACCCCGCTGAACCTGTTCCGGCGGCGGCGCCCCCTCGCCGCCGCCGTTCTCGTCCTCGCGGCGGCCGTCTCGGCCGTCGTCATCACCCTCACCGCCCGCGAAGCCACCGCCGGCCCCGACCCGTCCCCCGCCCCGAGCCACTGCGCCCGCCCCGGCGCCCCCTCCGGTGAAGGTCACTGTTGAACACTCTGCTCACGCAGGTCCCCCCGCTCGTCCCCGTGCACCCGGCCGCCCGGCAGCTGCTCGACCAGGTCGCGGCCGCCCCGGCCACGCCGCTGCGGCTCGCCGTCGTCGCGCCCGGCGGCTACGGCAAGAGCGTGCTGCTCGCCGCGCTCGACCGCTGCTACCGCGAAGCCGGTGTCGAGGCCTTGCTCGTCGACGACGCCGACCGGCTGGCCCCCGACCAGCTCGAGGAGCTGCTCACCGGCGCCGACGGGCCGATCGTCGTCGCACACCGGCCGGCCCCCGTGTCGGCCGCCTGGACGCTGCTGCAGCTCGGCCCGCTCGGCGTCGAGGACGTCGCGCGGCTGATGACGGCCGTGACCGGTGCGCCCGCCGACCCCGACGCGGCGGCCCAGCTGCACGCGCGCAGCGGCGGCGTGCCGCGGCTGGCCGAGCGGGAGCTGCTCGGCCGGCTGGAGGACTTCCGGCCGGAGCTGGACGAGCTCGACGACGACGTCCTGCGCTACCTGATCGCGGCCGAAGCCGGGGCGGGGCGCAACCTCGACCTGCTGTGCGCGCTGCTGGACCGCGAGCCCGACCGGCTGCCCGCGATCGTCGACGCCGCCCGCGCGACCGGGCTGCTCGGCCCGGACGACACGCTGCCGCCACTGGCCGCGGCCGCCGTCCGCGACTTCGGGCCGCCCGCGCGCCGGCTCACGACGGTGCAGCGGCTGGTCGAGCTGCAGCTGGCGAACGGCCTGCCGGTGCTCGACCTGGCGCGGTCGCTGCTCGGCACGGGCAGCGCGGGCGCGTCCGCCGCGGCCGCGTTCGCCGCCGCGGCCGCCGAAGCCCTGCCCGCGGACGCCCGGCTGGCGACGCGGCTGTTCGAAGCGGCCGCCGAAGCGGGCGACCGCTCCTCCGCCGTCACGACGGGCTGGGCGCGCGCGACGGCGTTGTCGGGCGACCTCGACACGGCGTTGCGCCTCGGCGACGGCATGCTCGGCGACCCGGACGCCGGGACCCGCGCGGCCGGCGCGGCGATCGCAGCGACCGTGCTGGCGCACCGCGGCGAGCTGGCCCGCAGCGCGGAGCTGTACCACTGGGCGTCCCGCACCTCCCCGGACGGCGCGGGCGCCTGGGCCGGGGCCGACGCGTTCGCGGCGATCGCGCTCGTCGGCACCGGCGACCTGGCCGGCGCCCAGCGGCTCCTCGACTCCCCCGCCCCCGGTGTGGCGCCGACGTTGTTCGCCGGCGCGGCCACCCGGATGGCCCGCGGGATCGCCGATTCGGTGGCCGGCTGCGCGACGGAGACGTTGTCGACGCTGCTCGGCGCGGCGGCGATGCTGGAGCCGGCGCTGGGCGGCACGCTGCTGCCGGACAGCCCGGCGGCGCTGGCCGCGCTCGCGGCGCTGCACACGGGCGAGCTGGCGCTGGCGGAGTCGGTGCTGACGCGGGCCCTCGACGGTGGCATCGGCGGCGACCTCCTGGCCGTCCGCCACCGGCTGCTGCTGGGCTGGGTGGCGATGACGGCGGGCGACCTCGCGACGGCGGCCGAGCACCGCGACGCCGTGGCCGGACGGACCCTCGAAGCGCGCGACGAGCTGTTCTTCGCGACGCTGGAGCTCGGCCTGGCGCGGCGCGCGAGCGACCTCGTCGGGCTGCAGCGGTCGTGGAACCGCGCGTACCAGGCCTCGATGCGGCAGCAGACGGACCTGTTCGGCCTGCTGCCCCTGGGCGAGCTGGCGATCGCGGCCGCCCGCACCGGAGCGTTCGCGAAGATCTCGGGCCAGCTCGAACGCGCCCACGCGCTGCTGGCCCGGCTCGGCGAACCTCCACTGTGGACGGTCTCGCTGGTGTGGCACGAGCTCCACGCGGCGATCACGCTGGAGGACGCGGAGGCGGCGAAGGCGCACCTGGCGACGTTAACGACGCACGCCCACTGCGGCCGCTACCCGAGCGCGCTGGCGACCGCGGCCCAGTGCTGGCTGTCGGTCCTGGGCGGCCAGTTCGCCCCGGACGGCATCGCGGCCGCGGCGGCGGAGATGCACGACCTCGGCCTGCGCTGGGACGCGGCCCGCCTGGCGGGCCAGGCGGCGATCCGCACGTCCGACCGCAAGGCGATGGTCCAGCTGCTGGAGGCGGCCCGCCAGTTCCAGGGCACGGCGGCCCGCCGCGAGCCGGGGACGACCGAGCCCGCGGCGGCGGGGACGGGGCTCGCGGCACTGAGCGAGCGCGAGCTCGAAGTGGCGCGGCTGGTCGTCGAAGGGCTGACGTACAAGCAGGCCGGGTCGAAGCTGTTCATCTCGGGCAAGACGGTCGAGCACCACATGGCCCGCATCCGCGGCAAGCTGGGGGCGTCGGACCGGCGCGAGCTGCTCGCGACCCTGCGAGAGCTGCTCTCCCGGCCCGACGCCCCTTAGCTTTCCTGTCAGGCCGCCGAAGTCGTCGCGGTGAAGGTGGCGGCGGGGCCGGTTCCGGTCGCCGTCACCGCCGCCACCGTGAACGTGTACGCCGTCGCCGGCTTCAGGTTGTCCACGACCCTCGTCATGCCCTTGATCGTCGGCTGGGTCACCAGGGCGTCGCGGCCCTCCACGGTGATCGTGCGGCCGTCGGAGACCGTGATCGTGTAGCCCAGCACCGGGGTGTCCCCCGTGGCCGCGGGTGGGTTCCAGCGGATCGACGCCGCGGTAGCGCTCGGCAAGGCCCGGGCGCTCGTCGGGACTCCCGGTGGCGTTCCCGCCTTCGGGCCCGGGGTCACCGGGGCCGCGGCGAGCGAGGGTTCGCTTGTGCCGTAAGCGTTGCGGGCCGCGACCGTGACCGTGTACGCCGTCCCGTCCGTCAGGCCGGGCACCTCCGCGTAGGCGCGCTTCGCGAAGTCGGCTGCCGAGATCGACGTCGAGAAGGTGCGGCCGCCGCCCGCGGCGGTGACGACGTAGTCCGTCACCGGGGCGTTGTTGAACGCGAAGGTCGGGTTCCAGGTGGCGTAGAGCTTCCCGACGGCCGCGAACGTGCCCACTCGCGACGGGGCTTCGGCCGGGGCGGATCCGCCGACCCGGCGGGTGAGGAGGCCGCGGTACGCCGGTTCCAGGCCCGCGTTCGCCACGATCGCCGGCGGTGCGTCGGACGGGGTACCGAGGATCGTGTTGCCACGGGTGATCGCGCCCTTGTCGACCTTGTCCCGGTCGCCCTGCTCCCAGTAGTTGCCCTCGGTCAGCGTCGGGTCGTTGTTGCCGAGGCCGTCGCGGTAGTCGACGTGCACCGTGCCGACGTTGAAGTACGCCGTGCGGTACAGGACGTTGCCGCGGATCGTCTCGTAGGTGTTGCCGTTGTCGGTGTAGACGCCCTTGCCCAGCCCCCACTGGTCGTGGATCACGTTGCCGGTGACCTTCTCGCCGTCGTCGAGGGAGGTGCCGGTGATGCCTTGGGTGTAGATGCCGCCACCGTCGTCGAGCATCAGCATGTAGTCGAAGATCAGGTTGTCGGAGACGGCGTTGTCGTGCGACAGGTTCGGCGTCGCCGGGCGCTGGATCTTGTCCGGCCAGCCGCCCCACCCGACGGAGATCGCCGAGTAGCCGACGTGGTCGATCTGGTTGTGGGACAGGGTGTTCCGCACGGTGTAGCCGTTGACGATCGGGACGCCGCCGTGGAATTCGCGCGGCAGGCCGTAGAGGTGGTTGTCGGTCACGGCGATGTCGCGCACGACGTCGGCGTCGGTGTCCGTGGTCGGCTTGTCGACTCCGCCGAGCTGCACGCCGTTGCCCGAGATGTCGGTGAAGATGTCGCCGCGGACCTGCGATTCCTTGGTGCCGTCGATGAGGTCCAGCCCGGCGCCGCCGAGGTGCGCGAACACGCTGTCGCTGAACTCGACGCGTTGCCCGTGCGACACGGCGACGTTCGCGGGCTCGCGCGTCCACGACGCGTACGGGCAGGTGCCGCCGGGGACGAACTGGCAGAGCCCTTGGGTCGCCCAGCCGTCGGCGCCCGTGATCGTGTAGCCCGCCTGGATTTCGGAGAAGCCTTCCGGCGACGACGGCGTCAGCCACGTCGCGTAGGAGTAGCGCAGCCCGCGGAAGGCGACGTCGTGGATTCCCCGCGCGTCGACGAGCTTCTCCAGCACCGGCACCTCGACGTCGGCGCGGCGCAGGTCCTGACCCGGCTTCGGCAGGTAGTAGACGACGTGGGCGGCCCGGTCGAGGTACCACTCGCCCGGGGTGTCGAGCAGCTCGAAGGCGTTTTCCGCGTACGTCGGGTGCCGGCCGTTGGTGAGGTCGGCCGGGCCGACCATGTTGACGCTGCGGCCGGGGATGTCCGGGAAGAGCACGCGTTTGGTCGAGTTGTCCCAGCATGGCTGGGCCATGGTGACGGTCGTGCCGTCGGCCGCGGCGAGCGGGCAGCGCGGCTCGGTCCACTGGCCAAGGCCGTCGCGCTGGATGTTCCAGAGTGCTTCGCCGGCGGTGTAGACGAACTCGATGTCCTTCGGGTTGCGCCAGTGCGCGAGGGTATCGGCGCTCGCGGTGTAGCCGGTGGCGGTGGCCTTCACGGTCACCGGTAGCGGGCCGCGCGCGCGTTGTTCGCGGACGCCGTCGACGTAGAGCTGCCGGCTGTTGTCGAGCCCCGCGGGCGCGGCCGCGGCGAACAGCCCGGGCCGGCCCGGGACCGGCCGCCAGCCGGTGACGCGCACCCCGCCGTTCAGTTCGGTGTCGCCGCTGCCCTGCCAGATGACGCGGTGGCCGTTGCCGCCCGAGTCCCGGGTGTCCAGGCGCAGCGGCTCCGCCAGCCGGAAGACGCCGGGAGCGAGGTGCACGGTGAGGTCGCGCGTCAGGTGCGGCGCGCGTTGGCGCACGAGGTCGCGTGCCTTGCCGACGGTCCGCACGGGCCGGTACGCGGTGCCCGGAGCGTGGTCGGAGCCGGTGGGCGAGACGTAGACATCGCGATCAGCGGAGTCCGGATCCGCGGCGGCGGCCGGGCCGGTCGCGGCGAGCAGCGCGCCCGCCCCCAGGAGAACGGTCACCACGGTGCGGCACCGCATTGAGCCCCACTTCGTCAGCATGAGACGAAACATAGGATCTCTGACGGCCGATGTCGACAAGTTCCCGCTCAGCGGGGCGTCTTGTCACCTATTCATCAGATGGGTGGCCCGCTAGTCGCGGCTGGGGCCGAACCGCTCGGTGCGGATGCGGTGTGGGTCGTGGCCGAGCGCGACCAGGATGTCGGCCACGGTCTCGACAAAGCCCGTCGGGCCGCAGACGAAGCACGCCGCTCCGAACTCCGCCGGCCAGCCCGCCGTGTTGAGCGTCGCCACGTCGATGCGCCGCGGGATACCGGGGCGGCCCTCCGGCAGCTCGCGCGTGTAGACGTAGGTGATGTCCAGGCCCGCCACCGGCGTGCGAAGTTCATCGGCGTAGTACTGCTCGGCCGGGGTGCGCAGCGAGTAGATCAGCTTGAACGGCGTCCGCACGCCGGCCGCCCGGCGCGCCCGGACCATCGCCATCAGCGGCACGATGCCCGAACCGCCCGCGACGAGCAGGACCGGCTCGGGGTCTGTCGGCCGCCAGACGAACCAGCCGCCGACGGGGCCGCGGATCTCGACCGGGTCGCCGACCGCGTACGGCCCGGTGAGGTGCTCGGACACCTCACCGTCGGCGACGCGCTGGACCGTCAGCTCGACCCGGTCACCATCGGCGGGCGCGGCGAGCGAGTAGCTGCGCTGCGCGCGGTAGCCGTCGGCGGCGGTCAGCCGGACGTCGACGTGCTGGCCCGCCAGGTGACCCGGCCAGCCGGGCAGGTCGAAGACGAGCGTGCGGGCCGTCGGCGTCTCGTCTCGGATTTCGGCCAGGCGGGCGACCCGCCAGGCTAGTCGCCCTGATACCGCTGTTCGCGCCATGGATCCCCGTAGTCGTGGTAGCCGACGTTCTCCCAGAAGCCGGGCTCGTCCCGGGTCTTCAGCTCCAGGCCGCGCACCCACTTCGCGGACTTCCAGAAGTACAGGTGCGGCACGAGCAGCCGCGCCGGGCCGCCGTGCTCGGGGGTCAGCGGCTTGCCGCCGTACTCGTAGGCGATCCAGGCCTGGCCGTCGAGCAGGTCGGCCAGCGGCAGGTTCGTCGTGTAGCCGCCGTAGGAGTGCACCATGACGTAGTCGGCGGACGTGTCGAGCCCGCCGACGAGCGTGTCCACCGCGACGCCGCGCCAGCGGGTGTCCAGTTTGGACCACTGGGTCACGCAGTGGATGTCGACCGTGGGCTTCTCGCTGGGCAGGGTCATCAGTTCGGCCCAGTTCCAGGCGTGCTTCTCGCCGGTCTCGGTGGTGACCGTGAACTCCCACGTCTCGGTGCGCACGCGCGGAGTCGGCCCGGCCGACAGCACGGGGAAGTCCTCGGCGAGGTACTGCCCGGGTGGCAGCCGCGGGTTGCCGCTGCGAGCCCGGCCGTGGAACCCCGGGGTCACGACGCCCATGCGGCCCTCCCTTCCCGGTCGGCCCGAGCCTACGCCCGGACGCGCAGCCCGAGCGACGTGACGAGCACCGCAGCCTGTTCGGGTGACACGATCGCGCCGGCCAGGTCGGCGTTCACCGGGTCGAGCGCCGAGAGGTCGCTGCCCCGCAGCTCCGCGCGCGGCAGCTTGACGGCGTGCAGCATCGCGCCCGAGAGGTCGACGTCGGCGAACACGGCGTCGCCGCAGTTCGCCCCGGTGAGGTCGGCTTCGCGCATCCGCACCCCGTGGAAGGCGACCGACCGCAGGTCGGCCCCCGCCAGCCCGGCGAACGACCAGTCGCCCCCGGTGACCCGCAGCGGCCGCAGCTCGCACTCGCTGAACGTCGCGCCGACGAGCTTGCACCCGGTGAACTCGGCGTCGAAGAAGTTGCACCGCTTGAAGGCGCAGCCGGTGAAGGCGGAGTCCGTGTGCCGGGACGCGTTGAACCGCACGTTCCCGAACACGCAGTCGGTGAAGACCGCGTTCCGCGTCTGCGCCTCCGAGAGGTCGACCTCGAGGAACTCGCAGCGCACGTAGTGCCGTCCGGTGATCTCCTCTCCGTACCAGTCGTCGCGGACGAACCGCTGTTCTTCCACGGGTGGATCTTGCGCGGCATCGGACACCCCGTCAGGCTAGCCGGGTCGCCGATGTCGAAGGGTCCGCACATGCTCGATGCCGACGCCGTCCGGGCGGCCGTGCCGATGACCGCCGCGATCGACGCGGTGCGCGGGGCCTTCCTCGACCTCGCCGCCGGCCATTTCGTGGTGCCACAACGGTTGTCCTTCGGCGGCGGCACGACGCTGGTGATGAGCGCGTGCCACACACCGACGTCGACAACGGTGGTGAAGACGCTCAGCCTGGTCGCCGGCCGAACCCCGATGATCCTCGGAACGCTCGTGTGGAACACGGCCGCGGGCCAGATCGTCGCGGACGCGATCGAGGTGACAACGCTCCGCACGGGCGCGGCGTCGGGTGTGGCGACGGACCTGCTGGCCCCGCCGTCCGCCGGCCGCCTGGCGCTCCTGGGCACGGGCGCACAGGCCGCCGACCAGGTACGCGCGGTGGCCGCGGTCCGCCCCCTGAGCCGGCTGGCGGTGTTCGGCCGCTCGCAGCCGCGCGCGCACGCCTTCGCGGAGCGGATGAGCGCCGAGTTCCCGGCTGTGGCGACGCGGGTGGCGTCGTCGGCCGCGGACGCCGTCTCCGACGCGGAGATCGTTTGCTGTGCTACGTCATCGTCGACTCCTCTGTTCGATGTGGACGACTTGCCGCCGCGGGTTCACGTCAATGCGATCGGGTCGTACCTGCCTTCCATGCGGGAGCTTCCGGCCGAGTTGCTCCGGCGTGCGGAGTGCGTGGTGGTGGATCAGGTCGAGGCGGTGCTCGAGGAGGCCGGTGAGGTGATCCACGCGGTGGACAACGGGTTGGTGGCGCGGTCTTCGTTGGTCGAGCTCGGGGATGCGTTGCGCAGGCCGCCGGCGGTGAGTGGGCGGACGGTGTTCAAGTCGGTGGGCCTCGCGGTGCAGGACTGGGCCATCGCGAAGTTGCTGGGTGACGCCGGGATGCGGTGACGGGCGGCTGGCCGGTCCAGCTCGGCGACGCACCGCCGGCGGCCAGACGCGCGCGCCTCGCGACGCGAGACTGGGTTGCTGGGACGCGCTGAGGGCTCACGGAGCGTCCGAATGGAGCGGCGGAGAGCGACGAGGAGCGGCCGAACGGCGCAATCTTGGGGATTGAGCGTTTGATCGGTCACCCGTTCCGGGAATTTTCCGGACATGTCTCCTTGGCGAACCACCACCAGACGGAACACGGCCGTGCGGGTCATCACGGCGATCGGCGCGATCTTCGCGGGGATCGAAGTTCTCTACATGATCATGGTGCTCGCCGGTGCCAATGCCGGCAACGCCTTCTTCATCTTCATCAAGTCGTTGGCGGTCCCTCTCGCGTTGTTCTGGCCGGGGCTGTTCAACGTGGACAACGGCAGCCTGCAGGTCATCCTCGACTTCGGCTTGGCCGCGGTGTTCTGGCTGGTCGTCACCGGCATCATCGCCCGCTTCGCGGGCCGGTGACCGGCGGGCGACGTCGCCCTTCGAGCTGCCACCTGCCGTCACTGCCCCCTCCGGTGGCGGCAGGTGGCTCACGATCTGCCACCTGCCGGCGGACCACGTCCTGACGCGGCCCGAAAGGCGGGACGCGGGTGCGAGATCCCGCGCGCGGCCGGTGTGGCACAACGGCTGGCGCGGACACGCCCGCTTCCTGGGCGCAACCGGGAACAGCAGCCGCCATACGGGCACACATGCCGCCCGGGGGGCGCCGCTGTGGCACTCACGGGCCGCGCACGAGCACCCGCGGCCGCCGCCATGGTCACCGGCCGCCGCGCGAGGTTGAGCCTCGCTCGTGGAACTCCGGCCGCCACGCAGGAACGAACACCCCCACTACCTCGCGAACCTGCCAGCCGGCGGGGATTTCGGCGGCGAGCTGGCCGTGCACCACGGCCAGCAGCCGGTAGCACAGGCGCAGCGTCCGAGGCGATCACGGGCCCCGCCATGCACAGCAAATACCTGCCCCCACGGATAACCGCCGGGTGAGAAACCTCCTTTTGCGTTACCTGCCCTCGGCACCCTTCCCCGCCGTCAGCGACACTGGACTGATGACTGACGGCAGGTGGTTCGACGGCTGGTCACCTTGGCCTGAGCTGGCCGGGCTGGCCGCCGCTGGGCGTTCGCTGCTCCCGAACGTTCCCGTCACCCCCGCCGCGCTGGTGCGGACCGTCACCGAGCAGCTCGTCGGGCGGCGACTGACCGCCAAGGTCGGGGACCGCGAAGTCGGCCTGACGCTCGCCGAGCTCGACTACCCCGCCGACAGCCTGCGGCTGGCCACCGGACGCGTCGGCGACGTGCGCATCGTCGCCGAAGACGTCGACTGGCCCGAACCCGAAGGGGGCAGCATTCCGCTGCGCCGGGTCACCGTGCTCGCCGAAGACGTCCGCCTCCGCTCACTTCCCACGCCCGCCGCCAAGCCGGCCCGCGTGGAGCTGCGGATCGCCGTCTCCGCGGACGTGCTCCGCGAAAGGGTGGCGAAGGTCCGGCCCGGGATCGTGGCCGCCCCGGCGGACAGCGGCCTGCTCCAGATCCACTGGGCCAAGAAACCCCACTGGGGCCACCTGACACTGGAAGCCCAGGTGGAAGACGACGCCGTCGTGCTCGTCCCGCGGACTCTCCACATCGGACAGCGGCAGCTCCGCCCACCGAAGCGCTTTCACCCCATCGTGCTTCCCCTGCCGGAACTCCCACCCGGCACGAAGCTGACCAAGGTGGAACCTCGGCACGACGAACTCGTGCTGCACACCGTCGCGGAAGAGTGGCCGGAACGGCTTTCCCGCATTCCTCTCGCCGATCTGCTGAGCTGGTTGACCACCGCAGCGGTGACCCTGACCTTGCCGAAACTCGGTTCGCGTCCATGAACTCGAAGCTACTCGAACGCGCGTTCGAACGTCATCACTCACAAGGGTAGGGCCGGAAACTCACACGTCCCGGTCGCGCAGATACCGCGTGTGATCGGCCTGCCGGTCGACCTCGGAGGCGTAGAACCGCTCGGCCACCCGGTGCGCCTCCGCCTCGAGCAAACCCAGCTGGGCCACCAGTTCCTCGCCCGCGCCGGCCCGCCGCGAAGCGAACCACCACGGTAGATTCAGGTAAGTCTCCAGCGACAGCGGCAAATCGGTCCGTCCAAGACGAACGACAGCGTGCTGGAGATCGGGATCAGCGGCCAGCCGCGCGGGATCCGACAGCAGGTCCCGCAAGATAGCCGCGATCCGGCCCACGGTGTCCACAGTAGACGCGGGCATCCGCGACGCCTGCGAAGAGACCCGCGAAAGCAAGGTCTCCAAAGAAGAACGCAGCTCGGCCGAAGTGTCCGGCACCAACCGGACCTTCTCGGAAGGCGCCAGCAAAGCACCCGCCAAGTACAACGCCACCACGACGAACGGCCAGAACCACCCGACCACCCCGGTCACGTACAGCACGACGCCGACCAGGCCACCGACGCAGCCGAGCAGGTTCTTGTTCGACCCCAGATAACGCAGCATCATTGGTACCCGCGGATCTCCTGGAACACGTCGGACAGCTGGACCTTGCGCGCGTCGAACACCTTCCCGCCGGTGGCCCCGGCGACCTGGGCCAGCTCGTCGCCGCTGCCCTCCCCGAACAGCACGGTGAACACCGGAACCTGCTTCATCGCCGGCGGCAGCGACCCGAACGACGCCTGGAAGTCGGACAGTGACGAGCCGTTCGCGTTCTCGCCGTCGGTCATCAGGACGATCGAGGTGAACCGGTCCGGATCGCGCGACGCCAACGGTTCCAGCACCCGGTAGGCCTCGGAAAGGCTGTCGTAGATCGCCGTCCCGCCGCCGGCCGTCAACCCCTCGGCGAACGCCTTGATGCGCGCCAGCTCGGCCGCTGGATCCTGCTCCGGCACGGTGAACGTCGAAGCCCGCGAAGGAACCGTGTTGAACGGCAGCATCGTCACCTCCTCCCGGCTGCGGAACCGCCGGTACCGGCCGGTCAACGACGTGTCCGCGCCCGTCAGCCCGACGAGCGCGTTCCGCAGCGAATCGATCCGGTCGCCCTTCATCGACCCGGACGTGTCCAGCACGTACAGCGTCCGCGACGGCCGCCGGATCTTGTCGAAGTACGCCTGGAGCAGCGCGTCCACGGCCTGCTGCGTCGCCGGGAACGGCAGCTCGACGAGGTCGCGCGCCGTGAACTGCGGCCCCAGCGCGACCCCCGGCACGACCGGCCGCCGCTGCGTCGTGTCCATGATCCGCTTCTGGACGTCGGGCGTGCGCAGGTAGTCCGAAAGCCGCTGGTGCGCCGACCGCGCGTCGTCACCGGCGGAAGCCAGTAGGGAAAGCGGGTAGTCCGCCGTGACGACGCCGTCGCTCGGGTAGACCAGCGTCAACGGCTCGGGCAGCTTCCCGGACGCGTTCGCCGAGAGCAGCACGGACTCGTAGTTGATCAGCCCGTCGACCTTCTGCCCCGGGTCCTGGCCGGTCGCGCGCCGCGTGTAGGCGTCCGACAGCCAGCCCGACGAGCCGGCCGAAAGCGCCTGGGCGCTGAAGAACTGCGTCAGCTGCGGAGTCACCGAAGCGATCTGCTGGGCGTCGATGGCGTTGCCCGCGCCGGCCAGCGCCGAAGCGACGCCGACCAGCGCCGAGAACCCGGAGTTCGACGCCGACGGGTCCGTCATCCCGTAGCTGAACGCCTTCTTCCCGGCCTGCGCGGCGATCTCGCCCCAGCTGACCGGCTTGCCCGCCCAGCCCAGCCGCTGCACCACCGAAGACGCCAGCCCGAGCACCACCGGCGAGCTCATGATCTTGACCTGGTTGCCGAGCCGCTTCGCCGCCTCGGGAATGCCCGCGAGATAACGGTTCGAGGAGAACCACACGGCGTCGTACTTGCCGTCGACGCTGCCGTTCGCCAGCGCTTCGGCGCCTTCCAGGGTGCCGGTGAAGGTGAACTTGACCTTGACACCGGTGGCCTGCGCGGCCGCGTCGAGCACCGGCTGCATGTCCGCCAGCTCGCTGCCCGCGAGGATCCGCAACGTCCCCGGCTCGGGCTCGCCCAGCGGCGCGGACGACGAGTCGGAACACCCCGCCAGCAACAAAGCACTCAAGGCGAGCGCCCAGACTTTCCTCATGCTTCCCCCTCGTGCGAACGCCGCAAGTGGTCTTCGGCGCGGCGGATCTCGCCGGACAGCGACTCGACGGTCGCGGCCATCGTGCGGACGGCGTCGGCGCGGAACCCGTCGATCGCGTCGATCGAGGCGTAGATCCGGTCGAACGACGCGCGGATCGTCTCGGTCGCGACGGCCGGGTCGCTGCTCGCCTTGCGGATCTCCGCGGACTGCAGGTCCAGCAGCTCGGTGTTGGCGCGGATCAGCCCGTCGGTGGTCGCCTGCAGCGCCGCGACCTCGTCGAGGACGTCCCGCTGGCTCGCCAGGGCCCCGCTGACCAGCAACGCGACCCGCAGCGCGGACACCGTCGTCGACACCGCCCGTTCGACGCCGCGGATCAGCTCGTCGTTGTTCTTGCGCACCAGGTCCAGCGCGAGGTAGCCCTGCGCGCTGACCGCCAGCTGCGTCAGCAGGTCCTGGTGCCGTTGCCGGATCGGGTACAGCACGTCCGCGCGCAACGCGTTGGCGCGCCCCGGATCCGTCAGGTCGAAGACGCCGGCCTGCGCTTCGATCGCGCTGTCGACGGCCTCGGCGAGGGCGGCCGCTTCGGCGAGCTTCCCCATCACCTTCCACAGCCGCTCGCGCTCGCCCTTGATCGCGGCGTTGTCGCGGCGCAGGACGTCCTGGCGGCCGCGCAGGTCGACGACCAGGGCGTTGACCGGCTCGTTCGCCGCGCGGTAGCGGTCCAGCGCCCGCTTCGCGCCGGCCGCGGCCGGGAACACCCCCAGCAGCTTCCGGCCGGTCAGTGGCAGCTTCGCCGGGTCCAGCTCGGCGACGGTCCGGCGCAGGCTCGCGAGGCTCGTCGTGACGCCGTCCTGCGGCGACGCCGCGCTGCGCAACGACCGGTCGAGCATCGTTCCCGCGACGCCGGCCGCCGCGCGCATGTCGGCTTCGCCGACGGTCAGCAGCTCGTCGAGGAGGTCGGTGAACTCCGGCGAACGGACGTCGAGAGCTTCGAGCCGGGACGCGAACTCCGAAGCGCGAACGGTGACTACCGACCGGGTTTCGGAACTGAGCGTGATCAGTCCGGCCGCACGCTCGACGGGGATCGCCGCGACCGGCTCGGGCGGGGTGAGCGAGAAGTCCATGTCAGTACTGCTTGCCGACGGCGTCGAGCAGCCGCTCGAGCGTTTCGAACGACGGCGGTTCGACGGCGTCCACGAGATCGGCGGGCGCGTGCGCCGGCGCGGCGACCTCGGCGAACAGCTGCGGGTTCGTGGTGCGGAACCCGAAGGTCGCGGCGAGCTTGCCCAGCTCGGGATCGGTCGCGAGGAGCTGCCCGACCTTGTCGCCGTCGCCGGTCAACGGCACCAGCGTGTGCTTCGAGTAGACCGTCGGCGCGGTGTAGAGCATCCGCATGTCGGGCCGGATCGAGCCGTCGCCGCTCACCACGCGGCCGACGAACTGCGACTCGTAGATCAGCGCCAGCGGCGTCTTGCCCATGCCCGCCGACAAGTAGTCCTCGAACGGCCCTTCGGTGCTGCTCTGCGTGTACCCCTGGTCGAGGAACAGCTTCGCCACCGTCGGCAGCACCTTCGCCTCCTGCTCCGGCGTGCTCACGACGGCGTTCCCGTTGGCCACGAAGGAAACGATCGACAGGTACATCGCCGCGGAGTTCGACTCGCGCGGGTCGGTCGTCGTGACCAGGACGTTCTTGCGGGCCGGGTAGGCGGTGTTGCCGGGCAGCTGGTCCCAGCGCGTGCCGGCCTTCGCCAGGTCGAGGTACTTCGCGATGTCGAGGACGTCGTAGTCGCCGGCGCCCTTGTGCACGACCCCGTTGGCCCGCAGCAAGGAAACGATCGGTTCGAAGGAGGCGACGGCCATCGGCGACTGGAACGGCGTGTACACCGTGGTCACCTTGCGGTCGCGCTGAATCTTCTGCGCCGCGGGCGACGACGAGGGGAACGCGAACGCGTACTTCCCGAGGTCGACGGTCGTCGCGATCTGCCGCGACCCGGCCGTGTCGACCTCGACCTTCAGGCCGTGGCGCGCGAAGGCGTCGACGACGCGCTGGTCGGTGAAGAAGGCCTGCTTCTCCGAACCGATCACCCCGCGCACGGTCGTCGTGGAGCCCGCGGCGCTGTCGTCACCGCGACCCCAGATGATCACCCCCACGACGGCCAGCAGCAGCACCACGGCCAGTCCGATCGACACCCGGCGTTTCACTCAGCCACTCCCCTCGACGGGCTTTCGCTCATTGGACGCGGGAGCGAGCCGGTTCGAAGTGAACGGCGGGTGAAGGAACGGTCTCAGGTCACCGGGAACCAGGTCCCCGACGCCCATTCCGTGTCGCCCCAGGCTTTCCGCTCGTCGGAGCGTGGATCGAGCACCAGATCGGTGTCTTCCCGGAAAACCAGCACCGGCCGGAGTTCGGGCCCGTAGGGCGGCCACTCGGGGCCGTCGGCGTCCGCGACGCCGTCGCGGACGAACCGCACCCAGGCGCGGTGGATGAGCAACGCGGCGCGCTCACGCTTCGGGTTGACAGCTGAGCCCTGCGAAGCGAGCGGCAGCGGTGTCTTCCACGCCATCGTCGTCTCGGTGCCGTGGCCGCCGTCGAGCTGTTCGGGGACGCCGGGCGCGGCGATGTCGATGCGGTAGCGGTGGACGGGCGCGTGCGCGGACTGCGCGTCGGCCAGGCGCTGCGTCGGGATGCCGTAGCGCTCGTCGCCCATCGCGGCGATCTTCGCGGACTTCAGGTCGGGGACGCGGCGAAGGTACGTCTCGAGAAGGTGCGAAGTGCCTTCGCGGCCGAGGATGCCTTCGAGCACACCGGAAGCCGGCGCCGTCGCGACGTCGTCGCCGAGCATCAGCGCGTACGTGCTGCCCTCGTTGCTGTTGCAGCCGACTAGCAAAGGGATTCCGGCCGCGCTCCCCCGGCGGATCGGCTCGACCGGCACCTCCGGCAGCACGCGCGGGTGCAGCGTCGGGCGCCACAGCCACAGCGCCTGCAGTCCGGACAGGATGCGTTCCTGCGCCTCGACGAACTCCTTGGCGGGCAACGCCCTGAGCGCGCCCAGGTCGTGGCAGCCGACTTCGTCGAGGAGCCGCCGCGCCAGCGCGGTCCCGGCGTCCGGCGTCGCCACGTGGTCCGCGCCACCGCTGCTGCTGATGGCCCGCGCGAACAACCCCCGGCCCAGCGGGCTGCCCATCAGGTTCCCGACGCTCTTCGCGCCCGCCGAGACGCCGTAGACGGTGATCCGCTCCGGGTCGCCGCCGAACGCGGAAATGTTGCGCCGCACCCACTTCAGGGCCTCGACCTGGTCGAGGAACCCGCACACCCCGGCGTCCGCTTCGGACTCGCCGAAGATCCCGGCGAGGTGCAGGAAGCCGAGCGAGCCGAGCCGGTAGTTGATCGTGACGACGACGATCCCGGCGCGCGCGAACTCCTCGCCGTCGCCCAGCTGCTCGCCGTGCCCGACCCGGTAGCCGCCGCCGTGCAGCCAGAACAGCACCGGCCACCCGCCGTCGGGCGCGGGCCCCTCGGGCGTGCAGACGTTGAGGTACAGGCAGTCCTCGTCGCACACGGCGGCCGGGTTCATCGGGTCCGGCGACTGCATCGCGTGCGGCCCGTACTCCGTCGCGACGTGCACACCGCCGGACAGCGACGGCGGCTGCGGCGCCTTCCACCGCAGCTCGCCGACCGGCGGACGGGCGTACGGAATCCCGCGCCAGACGCGGACGCCGTCGCCCGCCAGCCCCACCAGCGCCCCGAGCTCGGTCGTGACCGTCGGGACGGATGCCATCAGAGCGAGGCCTGCTCGACCGTCGGCAGGCAGACCTCGAACCGGGTGTTCCCGGGCTCGGACTCGACGCGCAGGTCGCCCTGGTGGCGTTCGACGACGATCTTCCACGAGATGTCCAGGCCGAGCCCGGTGCCCTCGCCGACCGGCTTGGTCGTGAAGAACGGCTCGAAGATCCGCGGCTTGATGTCGGCCGGGATGCCGGGGCCGGTGTCGCCGATCTCGACGCGGATCTGGTCGTCGACGCGCCAGGTGCGCAGCGTCAGCGTGCCCTCGCCCTTCATCGCGCCCAGGGCGTTGTCGATGATGTTCGTCCAGACCTGGTTCAGCTCGGCAGGGTACGCGGGGATCTTCGGCAGGCTGCGGTCGTACTCCTTGACGACGCGGATCCCGCCGCCGATCTTGCCGGACAGCATCACGAGCGTGGAGTCGAGGCCGTCGTGGACGTCGACCCACTGGTGCGGCGCCCGGTCCATCTGGGAGTACTGCTTGGCCTTGCCGACCAGCGCGGAGATCCGCGTGGTGGAGTCCTCGATCTCGCCCATCAGCATCTCGGTCTCGAGCGCGTAGGCGAGCCAGCGGACGGCGCCGTCGATGAAGGTGTCGCCCACCTGCTCCAGCACGTTGTCCAGGTCGACCGTGGTCAGGCCGGCGCGGACGTAGATGTCGGCGAGGTCCCAGCCGCCGTCGATGCCGCGGTCGTCGAACCAGTCGCCGATCTCGTCCTCGCGGTCGGCCTGCTGCATCGCGGTCAGCTTCTCCGCCTGCGCGACCTGCTTGACCAGGCGTTCCTGGACGTCGATGAGCTGGTAGAGCAGCTCGGGCTCGATGTCCTTCTTGGCCAGGAAGGCGAGCTTGTGACGCATGCCGGCGACGCGTTCGCGCAGGGCGGACGTCGCCCGGACGGCGGCCGCGGCCGGGTTGTTCAGCTCGTGCGTCAGGCCGGCCGAGAGCTCGCCGAGGGCTAGCAGCCGGCGCCGCGACCCGATCACGGTGTCGCTGTTGCGCCACCCCAGGTACATGCCCTCCAGCAGGTGCGTCGCCATCGGGAACCACCTGCGGAACTCGACGGAGAACTCCTTCGACGGCAGCGCGAGCAGCGTGACGTCGGACAGCGCCCGCACGGTCGCGCCGTAGCGGTGGTCGTCGTCCTGGTGCACGAAGAACTGCGTCGCGCCGAAGTAGGCGCCGCGCTGGTCGGACCGGTTGGTCTCCACCTCGGTGCCGCTGACCAGGCGCGTCATCCGGATGGCGCCGCCGAGCAGGACGTAGAAGCAGGTCGCCTCGCCGCCCTCGCTGATGATCGTCGAGTCGCCCTCGTACTCCTCGAGCACGGCGTTGTCGACGACCCAGTCGAGCTGCGCCTCGGAAAGGTGTTCGAAAAGGAAGAGCCCGCGAAGCTCTTCCCGCGGCAGTGCGCTCATTGTTCCTCCAGGTACCGGTGTACCAGCGTCACGGCCATCGCGCCCTCGCCGACCGCGGACGCCACCCGCTTGACCGACTGGGACCGCACGTCACCGGCCACGAACACCCCGGGGATCGACGACTCGAGGTAGTACGGATCACGGTCGAGCGGCCAGCCGGCCGGCCGCTGCGCGTTCGCCGTCAGGTCCGGACCCGTGCACACGAAGCCGTGCTCGTCGCGGTGGATGCCCTCGCCGAGCCAGTCGGTGCGCGGGGCGGCACCGATGAAGATGAACAGGTGCCCGCTGTCGACCGTCTCGGTGACGCCGTTCTCGCACAGCGTGAGCCGCTCGAGGTGCTCGTCGCCGTGGGCCTGCTTGACCGTGGTGTGCGTGCGGACGTGGATGTTCTCGATGCCGGCGATCTGCTCGATCAGGTAGTGCGACATCGACGACTCGAGCGACTCGCCGCGGACGAGGATCGTGACGTCGCTGGCGTGCCGGGAGAAGAACACCGCGGCCTGGCCGGCGGAGTTGGCGCCGCCGACGATGTAGACGTGCTCGCCCTTGCACTCGGGCGCCTCGGTCGCGGCCGAGCCGTAGTAGACACCGCGGCCGGTGAGCTCCTCGATGCCCTCGGCGTCCAGCGCGCGGTAGGTGACGCCGCTGGCCAGGATCACCGAGTGCGCGGCGATCTCGCTGCCGTCGCCGAAGGTGACGACCCGGGACGAGCCGCGCGCTTCGAGGCCCACGACGTCGCGCGCGGTCAGCACCTCGGCGCCGAACTTCTGCGCCTGGCGCCGCGCCCGGTCGGTCAGCTGCGCACCGGAGACGCCGTCCGGGAAGCCGAGGTAGTTCTCGATGCGGGAGCTGGTGCCGGCCTGGCCGCCGGTGGCCTTCTTCTCGACGAGCACCGTGCGCAGGCCCTCGGACGCGCCGTAGACGGCCGCGCCGAGGCCGGCCGGGCCGCCGCCGATCACGACGAGGTCGTAGAACTCCTGCGCCGGGCGGGTCGACAAACCGACCGCGTCCGCGATCTCGCCGCCGCTGGGGTTCTTGAGGACCGTGCCGTCCGGGGTGACGATGACCGGGATGTCCTGCTCGGTGGCGTCGGCGGCCTGCAGGATCCGGCGGCCTTCGTCGTCGTCGACGGAGAACCAGCGGTACGGCACGGCGTTGCGGGCGAGGAAGTCGCGCATCTGGAACGACGGCGAGTTGTACCGGTGGCCGATGAGCTTGACCTCCTCGACCGGCCGGTCGCCGACCGCCTTCCAGGTCTCGACCAGCGCGTCGATCACCGGGTAGAGCTTCTCCTCCGGCGGGTCCCACGGCTTGAGCAGGTAGTGGTCGACGTCGACGACGTTGATCGCCTGGATCGCGGCGTCGGTGTCGGCGTAGGCGGTCAGCAGGGCGCGGCGGGCGTGCGGGAACAGGTCCATCGCCTTCTCGAGGAAGGCGATGCCGTCCATCTGCGGCATCCGGTAGTCGGCGAGGATGGCCGCGACGGCGTCGCCTCGCAGCTTGATCTCGCGCAGCGCTTCGAGCGCGTCCATGCCGGAGTCGGCACGGATGACGCGGTAGTCCTTCCCGTACCGGCGCCGCAGGTCGCGGGCGACCGAGCGGGACACGGCGGGATCGTCGTCGACGGTCGTCAGGATCGGCTGGCTCACGAGGTGCAGCCTACGGCGCCCGGTGGTCCGCTGGGGAGGACCGGCGTTTCGGCACCTGGACCCGCTCCAGGTCCTCGGCCACGACGATTTCGCCGTCGAACTCGGCTTTCGCCTCCTCCAGGAAGCGCGCCGGATCGGGGTAGCGCTGCGAGAAGTGCGTCAGGACCAGTTGGCGGACACCGCATTCGGCGGCGACGCGGGCCGCTTGCCGCGCGGTCAGGTGGCCGAAGTCCTTCGCCAGCCGGGTGTCGTCGGCGAGGAACGTCGCCTCGATGACGAGCATGTCGGCGTTTTCGCTGAGGGCGTACACCGCGTCGCAGAGGCGGGTGTCCATGACGAACGCGAAGCGCTGGCCCGGCCGGGGCGTGCTGACGTCTTCCAGCTTGGTGGTCCCCAGCCGCCCTTCGCGTTGGAGCTTGCCGACGTCCGGGCCGCTGATGCCGTGTTCCTTCAGCTTGCCGGGGAGCATCGTGCGGCCGTCCGGCTCGGTCAGCCGGTAGCCGAAGGCCTCGACGGGGTGGCTCAGGCGCCGGGCTTCGAGGGTGAACTTGGCCCCGACGGCGATCGGCCCGTCCTCGGCGATCGGGTGTTCGCGCAGGTCAGCCGTCTCGTAGAACGACGTCGCGTGCCGCAGCCGCTCGAAGTAGTGGGCACCGGAAGCCGGGAAGTGGGCGTGGACCGGGTGCTGGACCTTGTCCAGGGAGAGCCGCTGGATCACGCCGGGCAGGCCGAGGCTGTGGTCGCCGTGGAAGTGCGTGACGCAGAGGCGCGTGACGTCCGTGGCGGCCACGCCCGCCCGCAGCATCTGGCGCTGGGTGCCTTCGCCGGGGTCGAAGAGGATGCCCTCGCCGTCCCAGCGCAGGAGGTAGCCGTTCTGGTTGCGGAGGCGCGTGGGCACCTGGCTCGCGGTGCCCAGCACCACCAGTTCGCGGGTCGACACCCCCGCACGCTACTCAGGCGGCGGGGGTGGTGTCCCCCAGTTTGCGCAACCGGAAGGCCAGCACCAGCAGCATGATCCCGTAGATCAGCGCGTAGATGCCGACGAGCAGCGCGATGCCGAACGCGCCGGCGATCGGGTTGATCACGATGAGGATGCCGGCGATCACGGAGAGCGCACCGGCCGCGATGAGGAACGCCTCGCCCTGGATCTGCTTGCGCAGCCGGATCGCCGCGGCGATCTCCGCGACGCCGGTGACGATCGCCCACAGGCCGACCAGCAGGGCCAGCAGCAGAACCGTGATTCCGGGCCAGACGAGGACGAGGATTCCGGCGATGATGCCGAGCGCGCCGAGGATTCCGTAGGCGGCGCGGTGCGCGGTGTCACCTCCGCGGAAGGCCTGCATGAGGGCGCCGATGCCGTCGACGATCGCGTACACGCCGTACAGGATCGCCAGGACGAGCACCGTCTCGCCCGGCCAGATCAGTGCGAAGAGCCCGAAGAGCAGGGCGAACACGCCGCGGACGGCGGCGATCGGCCAGGCTTGGCGGGGTTCGACGACGGAGAAGGCTGCGAAGGAGGTCATGAGTCGCTCCTCGGGTGTCGGGGCACCCAGTATCGCGGCAAAAGGCCTGGCCGGCTCGGTTCACCACCCGTTTGGGCCACGCGTCCACTGTGTCCGGACACTTAGGACCGGCGTGCGCCGCGGCCGCCACCACGGCGCACGCCGGTTGCTCAGGGGTAGCCGACCAGGTTGACCGGCTTGGTGCCGGCCGGGGTCGTGTCACCCGTGGTGTTGATGACGTGCGTGATCGTGCCCTGGTAGTTGAGCGACACGGTCACCATGTCGTGGAACCGGACACCCGCGGTGTTCGGCGCCTCAAACGCGTGAGCGCTGGCCACGGACGGGTTGGTGCTGAAGTAGCAGTAGCTGCCCAGCCCCCACGCCTCGTGGCTGGTGACGTTCGGGCCCACCTTGTAGGCGGAGTAGCCCTTGCTCGACCCGTTCATCCAGCCGGCCTGGTTCGGCACGTCGTAGGGCATTTCGTTCTGGAAGAAGTACGTCCGGCCGCCGTTGCCGTTCCAGACGACCTGCGTCTTCTGGTAGTGCTCGACGAACAGGCCGTACATCGTCACGTTGTTGCCGTTGACCGTGAGGCCGTTGTCGGCGGTGTTGGTCGTCCAGCCGACGTAGGCGTTGTCGTCGGCGTGGTCGGCGCGCCAGATCCACATGTGGTCGCCGATGACGTTGTTGCTGTTGACCACCAGGCTGTTCGTCGCCTTCCCGACGGCGGCGCCGCCGATCCGGAAGAAGACGTCGTGCAGCGACGTCGGGTTCGCCGTGTGGTCGGCGGCCGAGCCGGCCGCGCCGACCTGCATGAGGGTGGTCGAGTTGGTCGTGCCGGCGTCGATCAGCAGGCCGGCGACCTTGACGCCGTCGACGTCGTCGACGTTCATCGCGGTGACGCCGCCGTCCGGCACCAGCGTGGCGATGCCGAGGCCGAGCACGACGGTGTCCGGCCGGGTGACGTGCAGCGCCTGGTTCAGGTGGTAGACACCGGGCGTGACCAGCAGGTTCTTCCCGGCGGCGAGCGCCGCGTTCATGTCCGCGGCGGTGGCGCCGGGCTTGGCGATGTAGAACTGGTCGATCGGCAGCGAGGTGCCCGGCGCGGTGCCGTTCGCCCAGGTCGTGCCGGCCGCGTTGGTCTTCACGCTCGGGACGAAGACCTGGTAGTTGCCGGCGCCGTCGATGTAGAGGAACGGCTTTTCGCGGACGACCGGCGTCTGGCCGACGGTGGTGTAGGGCGGGCTCGGGAAGGTGTTCGCCGGGGCGCCCTGGACGCCCGCGAAGACCATGTTCCAGTTCGAGCCGTTCCAGCTGCCGAACTGCGAGTTGCGGGAGATCCACTGCTGCTGCGAGCCGGAGCGGACCTGGCCGTCGATCTTGGTGTCGGAGATCCAGCCGCCGCTGGCCCAGCCGCCGTCGTCGAGCTGCAGGTCGCCGCGGACGTGCATGCGGCGGTAGGGCGCGGCCTGGCTGACGGCCCAGCGGTCGGCGCCCCCGTTCGGGTTCACGGACAGGTTCTCGGCGCCGCGCCAGAAGTTCTGCGTGGCGTTCTGCGGCGGGAACCAGTCGGCCTCGACGTGCACGGCGCCGTTGATCGTCACGGCGTCGGGGCTCAGGCCGAGGCCGAGGACCTGCGTGTAGAAGCCGACGTTGACGTCGTTGGCGTAGGTGCCCGGCTTGAACATGACGGCGTAGCGCTGGCTGCCGAACTGGTTGCGCTCCTGCTGGCTGAAGATGCTGTTCAGCCGGCTCTGGATGGCCGAGCTCGACATGGAGGGGTCGAAGACGACGACGTTCGGGCCGAAGTCGGGCTGGCCGGGCTGGGTCGTGTTCACGGGGTTCAGGGTGAAGGACTGGGCGGCGGTGCCGTTGCAGGCGTACTGCTGCAGCTGCACCGAGTCGGCGGCGGAGGCACCGGGCACGTCGAGGCACTTCCCGCTGTTGCGGCTGACGAAGTGGTAGCGGCCGTTCCCCTCGTCGACGGCTTGCCACTGCTGGTTGGCGCCGCCTCCGTAGGTCCAGAGCTGCACGAGGCCACCATCGGCGGTCGAGACGTTCGTGACATCCCAGGCCGCGGCCGGGTTGGTGCGGGCGTTCACCCGGAAGTAGCCGTCACCGGTCGACTGGAACTGCCACTGCTGCGAGGCGGTCTGGTTGCAGGAGTACTGCTGCACGACGGTGCCGTCGGCGGTCCCGGCGGCCCGGGCATCGACGCACTTCCCGCTGTTGGCGGCGGTCACGGTGTACCAGCCGTCCGGGGTGACGGCGGCTTGGGCTCTCGGGACGGCCGCGGCGCCCGCGACCAGGGATAATGCCGCGGACAGCAGCACCAGCGTCCTCTTCATGCGAAACCTCCTCTGCCGCGTGAGCGGCGTTCGTAGAGCAGGAAACGGCAGAGGCGTGCCCGGTCTGGGTAGACGCGGCGTAACGGGCGGGGACCTCGGCGTCACAACCGCGCAAAATGTAACGGCGGCCACATCCGGGAGTCAATACACGACTAAAAATAAGGTGTGAAGACGCAGGTCAGTGGCATGGAGTGACTGTGGGGACCCCCGCGTGGAGGGTGGCTGGGCGGGGTGTAATGTATGGACACACGAGATGCGGAGCCGAGCTTCGCTCCGGGGCTATGGCGCAGCTGGTAGCGCACCTCACTGGCAGTGAGGGGGTCAGGGGTTCGAGTCCCCTTAGCTCCACATCGTACGAAACCCCTTCGTTTCAGTCGTTTTGGCTGGTCGGAGGGGTTTTCTGCGTTCCCGGTTCGATCAGCGGTGATCGGCTTGCGGCGTGATCTTGTGCTCCTGGTGGGGCAGAGCTGGAGCAATGCCCCATCCCCGTTTCGGCGTCGGTGCGGCGTTCCCGCTGCTCCCCGGCTCGCTCGGCGAGTGACGCCCACCGTGGCGAAGAGGGGGACAACCGGCGCCACTCGTCCACCGTCGACCACACCCGGTGACGGCGTCGACGGCAGTGGAGCCGCCGCGCGCCAGCGGCGCTCGAGATCCTCCAGCAGCCGGTGCTCGACCTCCGGGGCGACGTCGGAGTAGGTCTCAATGACCCGGATGTCCAGGTGATGCCCGAGCCGACGGGCCTGCGCGATCTCCGGCGCGCCGCCGGCGATCAGCCAGGTCTTGTGGCTGTGCCGCAGCCTGTGGAACGCCTACCCGGCCGGGCCGCTGCGCAGCCCGCCTTCGCCCCGCACGCATTGCTGCCGTCGACCGCGGAGCGGAAGACCCGCCGCAGGAACGTCGAGCGCCACAACCACCTCCCGCTCGGCGTGGTGAACACGAAGCCATACGGGTGCCGCGCGAGATGCTCGCGCAGCAGCGCGACCAGGAACGGCGGTAGCGCGATCGTCCGCGCGGAAGCCCGGGTCTTCGGCGGGCCGTGCCACCGCATCACCCCTGCCCCGGCGTGACCTTCGGCCACGGCGCCGCCGCCGGTGCACCGGATTGAACGGAATCAGCCGCTCGTCGTCGACGGGGCGTACGCGTCCCGCTCCAGCTCCGAGCCCACTCGGTCACACCCAGCGTCGTGATCGCGCCTAGCGGCAGGTGGCCGAACTTCGGCAGAATGTGACACCGCAACCGGCTCCGGTAGCTCTCGATCGTCCGCGGATCCAGATCCAGCAACCGGAACCACCGCACCACCCACGCCGCCACCGTGACCGCGCTGTCGTGCCATTGTTGGTGTCACACTGCTCGGCGTCGGTATCGCCATTGACAGTAAGGATTGTCACGCTGAGCATGATCGCAGTCCGGCGAAGCAAACGTCGGCGATCGAAATAAGGACCTCCGAGAGATAGCTGCTCATGGGTACGCGACAACGCAAGATCTTCCTCGGCGTCACCATCGGCGTGCTGGTCGTGCTGGCTGCGGTCTTTACACTGCTGCGGGTCTCACCCGACGCCGGTGAGGCTGTCGATGTCGTCAGCACGGTACTGATGGTGGCCGGAGGTGTTGTGCTTGTCGGCGCGCTGATCGTTCTTCTGCGCAATCGCAGGACGTAACTGATGCAAGAGCGCAGAGGAACGCTGCTCCGCCGCCTCCTCGAACATCGGGACGAGCCGTGGACTCGCTCGGTTTCCGCCTTTGTATGCTGATCGCCGTTCCACGCGACTGGGGGTTGGCGAGTGCGGATCGTGATGACGTTGCTGGTGCGCGACGAGGCAGACATCGTGGCCGCCACGGTGGAGCACCACCTCGCCGCGGGAGTGGATTTCATCGTGGCGACCGACAACGGGTCCGTCGACGGCACCACCGAAATCCTGGAACGCTACCGCGACGCCGGGGTACTCGAGCTGTGGCACGAGCCAGGCCGCGACTACGAGCAGGCCCGATGGGTCACGGCCATGGCCCGGCGCGCGGCGGTGTCGCACGGCGCCGACTGGGTGATCAACGGCGACGCCGACGAGTTCCTCTGGCCCGGCACTGCCACCGATGTCGACCGCGCCGCCATCCCGGACGCGCTGGCCACCATCGACAGCCGATGCGGCACCGTGGAGATGGTCCGCGACAACCTCGTGGCCGATCCCACGCGCAAAGGCCCGTGGCCGTCGACGCACGTCCTGCGCGACACACTGGCTTTGTCGGCTCGGGGTACACGGATCGGGAACAAGGTGTGCCACCGCGCCGATCCCGGGGTGACGGTCGGCTTCGGCAACCACAGCGCGACCGGCGTTGCGGGCGGAGTTGCCGCCGAGCGGCCATTGGGGATCCTGCACGTGCCCGACCGCGGGCTGGAGCAGTTCACGCGCAAAGTCGCCAACGCTGGCTCCGCGTTCGCCGCCAACACGCGACTTGACCCGGGTATCGGCTGGCACATGCGCGAGGATTACCAACTCCTGCTCGACGACGACCTGGCGCGAGCCTGGGCTCAGCGGCAGCCGGATGCGGCCGCCGTCAGCGCCGGCCTCGCCGCGGGAACCCTCGTCCGCGACAGCCGGCTCACGGACCGGCTTACCGAACTCCTGCCGACCGCGGTCATCCCCGACGCCCTGAAAGACGTCCTCCGCGAACCGTAGCCTCGGCAACAAAGGGGTCCTCGGCGTTCACGTCCGGTCATGCCGACGAGCGTGAGTCATGGGGACCGGGATGCTGCCTCATCCCCGCCACGCGCGCAGTGCGGGTGGTGCCGACGTCGATGATCATCGCGCGGCGACGTGTTCCACAGTGGGACGCGGCGAGTTGTCGCTGCCCGTGGCTGGTCGGGCGCGCCACAGCGAGATGCCCAAGCCGATCAACGCCACTCCGGTCGGAACGGCCAACGGCCGGTTGAACGACTCCGGGAGCACCGCGAGCGCGACCGTCGCGACAGTGCCCGCGGCCAGCAGTACCGACGCCCACCGGGCGAGGACGCGGGCCCGGAACAACGCGATGCCGAACAGGCATCCACCCGCGAGATAGCCGACGGAGCTGACCACGATGACGATCTGCATGCCGCCGATGCCATGGGTTGCGGTGCCGCCGAAGGCGACGGCGAGGACATCGGCGACGTAGCCGGGCGCCGTGGGTGCCAGCGCGGGCAGAACGGCGGCGGCGACGACCTCGATGCTGAACATGAGCAGGTAGCCGGCGGCGAACAACGCGTAGCCGAGGAAGCCGAGGATTCCCGTCTGTCGGACTTGACGCAGGTACATGCCGGTGATGCCGGCGAGCGCCAGCGCGGCCATGAGCGCTTTCGCCGCGCTGCGCACGGCCCAGTCGGTGGTGGTGACCAGCGAGACGTCCATGGCCGGGTGGCCGATCTGGACCGCGATGAACAGTGCCCCCGCGATCGCGGCAGCGATTCCGGCGGCCTGCGAGAGGCTCCTTTCACTGGGCGCCAAGGAGAACTGCTTCGTCTTGCCGGGTCTTGGCGTGGCACTCATGCCTTGCTCCTCCGAGCGGAATAGGAGGTGTACAACGTACACCTTTACGGCGCTCAAGCTAGGCGTACGATGTACACCTGTCAAGACCGGGCCCCCGGTCAGGAGGTGGAGGCCCCCGATGCAGGACACCGCCGCGGCCAGCGGCCGGGAGCGGCTCAACCGCGCCAAAGTGCTGGGCGCCGCCGTCGAGCTGGCGGATGAAGGCGGCTTCGAGGCCCTGACCATGCGCAGGCTCGCGGCCCGGTTGAGCGTCGTACCCATGGCGCTCTACAAGCACGTGGCGGACAAGCGCGAGCTCCTCGACGGCATGGTCGACCTGGTCTTCGCCGAGGTCGAGGTACCCGTCGACGTCGGCTGGCGGACTGCCATGCACCGCCGTGCGGCGTCGATGCGGCTGGCTCTGCTCCGCCACCCGTGGGCGGTCGGCCGGATGGAGACGGGCACTCCGGGACCGGCGAACCTGCACCACCACAACGCCGTGATGCGATGCCTCCGCCGTGACGCGGGCTTTCCCTTCCGCATGGCCGTGCACGCGTACAACCTGATGGACGCGTACGTCTACGGGTTCGCCCTCCAGGAGAAGAACCTCGCCGGCGACATCCCGGCGGAAGCCGCGCGGCGGCAGGAAGCCGTCGTGGACCGGCAGCCGTCGGGACTCGAGGACTACCCCTACCTCGCGGAGGTGGTCACCGAACTGGCGAAGACCGGGTTCACGTTCGCCGACGAGTTCGAATTCGGGCTCGACCTCATCCTCGACGGCCTCAGCCGGATGCCTCAGCAAGCCTCCGGCGCCGCACCCTGACCACATCGACCAACGTCCGCTCACGCCGAGCTGGGTGTGCTGACTGGGTCCCTGGGATGAGGTTCGCGCGGATCCACCACCAGGGGGAACCCGTCCGGAACTCAGCCGGCCTGCCATCGGGCCTGAGGATCTCGACACGTCACGAACAGGCGACCATTCGTCATCGGACAGCTGGAGCCGGTCGCCCGCGGAACGGGTCAGTGCGAACTCTCGCACCCCCGAGTAGGCGATCACCAAGTCGGAACCGTGCTGGGAAGGGGTTCTTCTCCAGCTTCACCTCGACGTACACCCCCTCGGCTCCGCGCGTTATCGGCACCATCGCCCACGCTCCGGCGGGGAGCCGGTTCTGCAACTAAGGAAGCATTGCGGTGTACGCCGTCGGGTCCAGGTGAAACCCGCACGATTTCCGCGCGGCGTCCGTGCGGACGTGGTACAGCATCAGGGCCTCTCCCTGTCCAATACGAAGCCGTACTCGATGGCCTCGGCGGCTTCGGCCACCTTCGGCGACAACAGCAACTCCGGCTTCACCGCCGATGCGATGTCGTCTTCATTGTGCTCGTCGCCCGGGAAGTACAGCTGGGCCGTCAGCAGCTCGTGGCCCGGGGCCGACACCTTGACGTGCAGGTGCGCCGGGCGCCAGGCGTGCCAGGCCGCCGCCGCGATCAGTTTGCCGCACGCTCCGTCCGTGGGGATCTGGTACGGCGCCGGGCGGACCGTGTGGATCTCGAACCGGCCGGACTCGTCCGCCGTGAACGACGCTCGGAGGTTCCACTCGGGAATGCCCGGGGCGAACTGGGAGTAGAAGCCGTCCGCGTCGGCGTGCCACAGCTCGATCTTCGCTCCCGGCAACGCCGAGCCGTCGGTCGACGTGACCCGGCCCGTCCACGTCAGGGGTGTGCCCGGCTCGTTCTCCCGCATCGGGACCGTGCCGCGGGCACCGCGCTCCGGCGCGTCCGGCACGTAGTACGGGCCCTCGATCGTGCCCTTGTTGCCTTCGCGGTGCTCGGTCGCCACCTCCTCGACGACGTGCTCCACCCACACGTCCAGGAACAGCGGCCACTCGCCGTCCTCGCCGACGGCGATCAGCCACGACTTGAGCGCGTTGTACTCGTCGTAGGTGACCTTGTGCTTGCGGATCGTGCCGTGCACCGCTTCGAGGACTTCGCGCGCCAGCAGGCTGACGCGCTCCGGCGGCGTCCCGATCACGCCGGCGAGCTTGTCGGACTTGAAGCGCTCGGTGGCGTTGGCGCCCGATGCCGCCGCGGTCGCGGTCTCGTGGGTGGTGGTCATGAATCCTCCTTGGTTCAGCGGTCCTGGCGGTAGCGCCGGAGCTTTTCGGGGTCGATCGACGCGCCGAGGCCGGCGCCGGGGCGGACGGCCAGTTCGCCGTCGGCGATGCGCAACGGCTCGGTGAGCAGGTCGTCGCTCATGTCGAGGAAGTTCGACAGCTCGCCCGCGCGCCGCGACGTCAGCGCGTAGGCCGCGCCGAACGCGACCGTGCACAGGGAACCGAGCTGGCCGTCGATCTGGTTGCCCATCACGACTTCCAGGCCGAGGCCTTCGGCGAGGTGGTGGGTGCGCTGCGAGCGGGTGAAGCCGGTGCGCGCGGTCTTGATGCTGACCGCGGTGGCCGAACCGCCGAGGATCTCGCGGGTGACGTCGGCGGGCGACACGGCGGACTCGTCGGCGATGAACGGGACGTCCAGCTGCTGCACGAGCCAGCGACGGCCGAGGACGTCGTCGGCCGGGCAGAGCTCTTCGGCGAACAGCAGGCCGAGGTCGGCCATCTCCTTCATCGCGCGGGCGGCCTCGGCGGCGGTCCAGCCGCGGTTGCCGTCCACGTACAGCTCGACGTCCGGGCCGAGACCTTCGCGCAAAGCCCGCACCACCGCGGTGTCCGAAGACACCGGGCGGCGGCCGACCTTCACCTTGAACGTCGTGATGCCGTAGGTGTCGCGCATCTTCTCGGCTTCGGCGACCATCGCGGCGGGCTCGTCGAACCCGAGCATGTGCGAGACGCGCATGCGATCGGTGTAGCCGCCGAGCAGCTCGGTCACCGAGACGTCCAGCGAGCGGCCCAGCGCGTCCCAGATCGCCATGTCCAGAGCCGATTTCGCGGTCGGGTTCCCGACCGTCCGGGACAGTCGCGTGTGGACGGTCTCGCGGTCGAGCAGGCTGAGCCCGACGACCTGCGGCGCGAAGATCGAGTCGATGACGGCGACGATCCCGGCCTGGGTCTCGCCGTAGGTGAACGGCCGCGGCGGTGCCTCGGCGATGCCGGTGATGCCGTCGTCGGTGTGGACGCGGACGAGGACGTGCTCGGCGGCGTGCACCTCGCCGGAGGCGAACCGCAGGGGCTTGCGGTAGGGGATGGCGAACGGGATCGCCTCCACCCGGGTGATCTTCATCAGCTGACCTCCGCTGGTGGTCGGGCGGACGGGAACACGTCCTCGAGCGCGGCGAGGACGGTGGTGACCACGGGCGAGCGCGTCTCGCGGTGCCACGCGAGCGCCAGCTCGACGCTCGCCGCGCCGGCCAGGTCCCGGAAGACGACCCCGGCGAGCGGCAGCGACCGGGCCGACGCGGGCACGACCCCGACGCCGAGGCCGCCGGCGACCAGCGCGAGCAGCGCCGCGGTGCCCGGCGCCTCGTGCTGGCGGTCCGGGGTGAACCCGGCGTCGCGGCAGCTGCGCAGCACGGCTTCGTGCACGACCGAGTTGCGCCGGTCGTAGGTGACGAACGGCTCGGCCCGCAGGTCGGCCACCGCGACGATCGGCTCGACGGCCAGCCGGTGGTCGGCCGGGACGGCGAGGACCAGCGGCTCGACCTCGATCACGCGGTAGCCGATGTCGTCACCGGTCACCGGCGGGCGCAGCACGCCGATGCCGAGCGAACCGTCACGCAGCAGCGCGCACTGCTCGGCCGTGAGGAGGTCGGCGGTGACCTCCAGCTCGACCTGCGGGACCCGCTGCGCGAGCGCACGGGCCAGCCGCGGCAGGTGGGAAAACGCCGCCGTCCCGGTGAAGCCGACGCGGACCAGGCCGAGCCGGCCGTCGCCGATGCGGCGGACGCCCCGGACCCCGGCTTCGACGGCCGCGAGCACGCGCCGGACCTCGCCGAGGAAGAACTCGCCCGCTGGGGTGACGCGGACCTGCCGGGTCGTGCGGGCCAGCAGCGCGACGCCCAGCTCGTCCTCCAGCTGGCGGATCGTGTGCGAGAGCGCCGGCTGGGCGATGTGCAGCTGCTCGGCGGCGCGGCCGAAGTGGCACGTCTCGGCGACGGTGGCGAAGTAGCGCAGGTGACGCAGTTCCACGGCGGGCCTCCTCCCGGTGCTCTGTCGCCGATCTCCTCACGGTAAGGACGTCGCTGATCGAAGACAAAGACCTGGTTCACGGTGATTGATAAACAGCGTTTCTCAATCACACCCTAGGTCAGCTCTAGGCTTTTGCCTGGGGTGACCGGCGCCACGGCCTGTCATGGTTCGGAGCCATGACAGAGATGCTGGAGCACGTTTCCGCCGTCGTCGCCGACGCGGTCGTCGAAGACCGCGAAGCCGGCGTGTACCGCGCCAACCGGCGGATCTTCACCGACGAAGAAGTCTTCGAGCTGGAGATGAAGCACATCTTCGAGGGCAACTGGATCTACCTCGCCCACGAGAGCCAGCTGCCGAACCCCGGCGACTACTTCACCACCTACATCGGGCGTCAGCCGGTCGTGATCACGCGCGACAAGAACGGCGAGCTGCACTGCCTGATCAACGCCTGCGCCCACCGCGGCGCGATGGTCTGCCGCCGCAAGACCGACAACCGGACCACGCTGACCTGCCCGTTCCACGGCTGGACGTTCCGCAACGACGGCAAGCTGCTCAAGGTCAAGGACCCCGACGGCGCCGGCTACCCGGAGAGCTTCGACACCGGCGGCTCGCACGACATGACGCGCGTCGCCCGGTTCGACTCCTACCGCGGCTTCCTGTTCGGCAGCCTCAACCCGGACGTCACGACGCTGGCAGAGCACCTCGGCGACACCACCAAGGTGATCGACATGCTCGTCGACCAGTCCCCCGATGGCCTCGAGGTGCTGCGCGGCGCGTCGACCTACACCTACGACGGCAACTGGAAGGTCCAGGCGGAGAACGGCGCCGACGGCTACCACGTCACGGCGACGCACTGGAACTACGCCGCGACGACCGCGCGCCGGAACACCGGCGAGTCCACGAACAGCACCAAGACCCTCGACGCGGGCAGCTGGGGCAAGTCCGGCGGCGGCTACTGGTCCTACCCCAACGGCCACCTGTGCCTGTGGACCTGGGCGGGCAACCCGCAGGACCGTCCACTGTGGAACCGCCTGGACGAGCTGAAGGAGGAGTTCGGCGACGCCAAGGGCGAGTTCATGGTCCGCGGGTCCCGCAACCTCTGCCTGTACCCGAACGTGTACCTGATGGACCAGTTCTCGACGCAGATCCGGCACTTCCGGCCGATCGCGCCCGACAAGACCGAAGTCACCATCTACTGCATCGCCCCCAAGGGCGAGAGCGCCGACGCGCGGGCGTGGCGGATCCGCCAGTACGAGGACTTCTTCAACGCTTCCGGTATGGCGACCCCCGACGACCTGGAGGAGTTCCGCTCCTGCCAGCTCACCTTCCGCGCTACCGCCGCGCCCTGGAACGACATGAGCCGCGGCGCGCAGCACTGGCTGACCGGCCCCGACGAGGTCGCCGAAGCCCTCGACATGAAGGGCGTCATCTCGGCCGGCCGGAAGAACGAGGACGAGGGCCTCTACCCCGTCCAGCACGGCTACTGGCGCGAAACCCTGCAAGCCGCCATCGCCGCGGAGCGAGGAGAAACCCGATGACCACCGCCGAAAAGACGATCACCCGGCACGACATCGAGCAGTTCCTCTACCGCGAAGCCCGCTACCTCGACGACCGCGAGTTCGAGAAGTGGCTGGAGTGCTACGCCGACGACGTCGTCTACTGGATGCCCTCCTGGGGCGACGACGACCTGCTCACCGAGGACCCGCAGACGTCGATCTCGCTGATCTACTACCCGAACAAGGGCGGCCTCGAGGACCGGGTGTTCCGCATCCGCACCGAGCGCTCCAGCGCGACTTCCATCCCGGAGCCGCGGACCAGCCACAACATCACCAACGTCGAGCTGATCGAGCGGCGCGGGGAGGTCGTGGACGTCCGGTTCAACTGGCACACCATGTACTTCCGGTACAAGACCGTGGACCCGTACTACGGGACTTCGTTCTACACCATCGACTTCTCCGGTCCCGCGCCGCTGATCCGCCGCAAGACCGTGGTGCTCAAGAACGACTACATCCACCACGTCGTCGACGTCTACCACATCTGAGGTCCCGCCATGACGCACCAAGTAGCACTGTCCTTCGAGGACGGTGTCACCCGGTTCATCGAGTGCGCGCCGGACCAGACCGTCGCGGACGCGTCCTACCGGCAGCGCGTCAACATCCCCCTCGACTGCCGCGACGGCGCCTGCGGCACGTGCAAGGCGTTCTGCGAGTCCGGCGAGTACGACGGCGGCAGCTACATCGACGACGCGCTCACCGAAGACGAGGCCGGCCGCGGGTACGTGCTGCCGTGCAGCATGAAACCGAAGTCGGACCTGGTGTTGCGGATCGCGAGCACGTCGGCGGTCGCGAAGACGCAGGCGGCGACCTTCCCCGCCACGCTGACCGCGCTCGACCGGCTCTCCCCCACCACCGTCGCGGTCACGCTCGAGGCGCCGGAGCGGGACAAACTGGCGTTCCTGCCCGGCCAATACGTCAACATCGCCGTGCCCGGCACCGACGAGACGCGTTCGTACTCGTTCAGCAACGCCCCCGACGACAAGCACCTGACGTTCCTCGTGAAGATCACGCCCGGCGGCGTGATGTCGGAGTACCTGACCCGGCGCGCGAAGCCGGGGGACGCACTGACGTTCACCGGCCCGCACGGCAGTTTCTTCCTGCGGGAGACCGACCGCCCGGTGCTCCTGCTGGCCGGCGGCACCGGGCTCGCGCCGATCCTGTCCATCCTGCGCGCGCTGCGCGCGGCCGGTTCCACCCGGCCGGCGCACCTGGTCTACGGCGTCAGCACCGACGACGACCTCGTCGAGGTCGGCACGCTGCGGGAGCTGGCCGCCCAGGTCGACAACCTCACGTGGGACTACTGCGTCGCCGACCCGGGCAGCGCGGCCCCGAACAAGGGGTACGTCACCACGCTCATCCGGGACGAGCACCTGCACGGCGGCGACGTCGCCGTCTACCTGTGCGGGCCGCCGCCGATGGTCGAGGCCGTGCGCACGCACTTCGCCGACGCCGGGTTCGAGCCCACCGGGTTCTACTACGAGAAGTTCGCCCTCGCGGCCGCGCCGCAGCCCGCCGCGGCACCCGAGCCCGAGCCTGAGTCCATTGTGGAGCAACCGGCCGCGAGCCGGAACCTGGCCGGGCAGGACGTGTTCCCGGCCGTCACCGTCACGCCGCTGCGAGCGGGCACGCCGCTTTCGGCGACCGAAGAGGCCGCTGTCGCGCGGACGATCGCGGGCCAGGGCGTCTTCCCGGCTCCCCCGGCGCCCGGGCGGTACGAGATCGGTGAGGAACACCCGTCGGTGCACGAATCGGACGCCGTATTCGAGGCCCGCCAGGCTCTCGAACTGGGCGCCCTGGAACTCACCATCGGCCGGCTGACCTCGCAGCAGCTCGCCGGTTACCGGCTGCTCGCCGAGTCGGCCGTGCCCTATGTGGACGGTGACCGGTTCGTCGACGCCGCCGCGTATACCGAAGCCAACGCGGCCTTCCACGACTACCTGTTCACCCTCACCGGCAACGAGCACCTCCTGCAGGCCTACCGCGCGCTCGGCGTGAAGGGCCACATGGAGACGACACTGCGGGAGGCCACCTGGTGCCACCCCCGCTGCACCCAGGACCACCTCGACATCGTCACCGCGTTCGAGGCCGGCGATCGCACCACGGCCCGGCGGCTGGTCGCCGAGCACGCCGACCGGTCGAAGCTCACGACCCGCCGGGCCATGGCCGCCGGCGAGCGGCCGCGGTTCGTCACGCCCGGCCGGTTCGACGGCAAGGTCGTCGTCGTCACCGGCGCCGCCCAGGGCATCGGCGAACGGACCGCCCGCCGGATCGCCGGCGAGGGCGGCGCGCTGGTGCTGGCCGACCGCTCGGACCTCGTCGAAGGCCTGGCCGGCGAGCTGGCGGGCGACGCCGTGGTTGCCGACCTGGAGACCTGGGCGGGTGCGCAGGCCGTCGTCGACGCCGCGCTCGCCCGGCACGGCCGGATCGACGTGCTGGTCAACAACGTCGGCGGGGCGATCTGGTTCAAGCCGTTCACCGAGTTCACCCCCGAGCAGATCGAGGCCGAGCTGCGCCGGTCGCTGCTGACCACGCTCTTCGCCTGCCGGGCCGCGCTGCCGTCGATGGCCGAGCGGGGCGGTGGCGTGATCGTCAACGTCTCCTCGGCGGCCACCCGCGGCATCCACCGGATCCCCTACTCCGCGGCGAAGGGCGGGATCAACGCGATCACCGCGTCGCTCGCCGTCGAGTACGCCGGCGCGGGGATCCGCGTGGTCGCCACCGCGCCCGGCGGCACCGACGCCCCGCCCCGGCGCGTCTCCCGCGGCGGGTCCGCGTTGGAGTCCGAGCGGGAGCGGGCCTGGTTCCAGGCGCACATCGACCAGACGCTCGAGTCGTCACTGCTCAAGCGATACGGCACGCTGGACGAGCAGGCCGCGGCGATCGCGTTCCTGGCCTCCGACGAGGCCTCGTACGTGACCGGGACCGTCCTGCCCGTGGCCGGGGGCGACCTCGGCTGAGACCGGTGAGGTGAGCGTGGCACCGCTGATCGGGCGCGCGGAGCTCGTGGCCGGCCTGGAGCAGGCGCTCCGGCCCGGTCCGGGCCGGTTCGTCCTGCTCGCCGGGCCGCCCGGGATCGGCACGTCCGCGCTGGCCGCCCACCTCGCCGGCCGCCACGACGGCCCGGTCCTTCGCGTGGCGGCGGCCGAGTGGGAGTCGCGCCGGCCGTACGCCCTGTTGACCCAGGCCTTCCCGGACCTACCGGTGGCCGACCCGCTCGGCACCGCCGCGGAGCTCGCCGCCCGCGTCGAACCGGGCGCCCTCCTGGTGCTCGACGACGCGCACTTCGCGGACGTCGAATCGCTGCGGACCCTCGGCTCCGCCCGCCGGCACCACGTCCTCCTGCACGTCCTGGCGACCGCGAACCTCGGTGCCCGGCGCGCGGCCGCCGACGCCCTGGACCTGCTGCCGAAGCTCGCGACCGACGTCCCGCGCCTCCCGCCGCTGGACGCCGCGCAGGTCGGCGAGCTGGCCGCGGCCTACGGCGTCGCGCTGCACCCGACGATGGCCGAACGCCTGCGCCGGCACACCGAGGGCCGGCCGCGCCCGGCCGTCGAGCTGCTCACCGAACTCCCGCGCGCGATCTGGTCCCGGTTCGACCCCGCGTTGCCCGCGCCCGCCGGCACGGACGCCCGGGTGCGCGAAAGCCTCGCCGCCTGCACGCCGGCCGCGCGGCGGTTCGCCGAGGCCACGGCCGTGCTGGGCGCGGACACCCCGGTGCGCGCGGTGCTGTCGCTGGCCGAGCTCGACGTCGAGCCGCTCGCGCTGATCGACGAGACCGTCGCCGCCGGCCTCGTCCGGCTCGCGCCGCGCGGCCTCACCCACGTCGGCCCGCCGGACCCGATGGTCCGGGCCGCGGTGCTGAGCGACCTGGGGCCGGCGCGGCGGGCCGGGCTGCAGCGCCGGGCCGCCGGGCTGGTCGACGACCCGGTCCGGGCGCTGCGGCTGCTGGTCGCCGCCAGTCCCGTGCCCGATCCCGGGCTGGCGGACCGGCTCGAAGACCTCGCCCGCGAGCGAGCCGCCGAGGGCGCGTGGGGCACCGCCGCGACCTTGCTCAGCGACGCGAGCCGGCTCACCGACGACCCCCGGCACCGGCAGGCCCGGCTCACCCGCGCCGTCGACGCGCTGATCGGCGCCGGCGACATGTTCCGCGCCGCGGCCTTGGTGCCGGAAGTCGAGAGCGGCCGCGAAACCCCGTTGCGGGACGCGGTTCTCGGGTACCTGGCCGTGGTCCGCGGCCGGGCCGCCGAAGCGGGCACGCGGCTGCGACGGGCCTGGGACATCGTCAACGCCGAGCGCGACCCGGAGACCGCCGCGCTCATCTGCCAGCGGTACGTCCTGGACGCCCTCGCCCGCTACGACGGCGGCGACCTCGTGCGCTGGGCCGACCGCGCCATCGAGCTGGCCGGCGCCGACACGCCCCCGGCCGTCGAAGCCGCCGCCATCCGCGGTCTCGGCCTGGCCGCCACCGGGCGCGCGAAGCAGGCTCGACGCGACTACGAACAGCTCACCGCGCGCTTGCCGCACGGCGCGCAGGCCCAGCGCGCGACGATGGCCCGCGGCTGGCTCAACCTGCTCACCGACCGGCTCGACGACGCCCGCGTCGACCTGGAAAGCGCGATCCCGACCAGCTACCTCGGCGGGTCCGCCCGGATTTCGCTGTGGGCGCGGGCCTGGCTGGCCCGCACGCAGTTCCTCACCGGCGAGTGGACCGAGGCGCTGGCGACCATCCGCGACGCACTGGACCTGCAGGAGCGGACCGGGATCCTGCTCACCGGCCCGCTGCTGCTGTGGACGGCGTCGGCGGTGCACGCCCTGCGCGGCGACTTCGACGACGCGGAAGCCGTGCTGCTGCAGGCGGCTACCGGCGCGGGCGACTACGCGATCATGCGCGTGCCGAGCCAGCTCGCGCGGGCGCAGCTGGCCGAGGCCCGCGCCGACTCCGCCGGCGTGTTACGCGCGTTGTACCCGCTGACCCGGCCCGCGCTGAGCACCGACGAACCCGGGCACTGGCCGTGGCAAGACATGTACGCCCACGCGCTGGTCCTGCTCGGCCGGCTCGACGAAGCCGACGACTTCCTTGCGCCGCACGAAAAACTGGCTGCCAAGCGCGGCCACGGTTCGGCCCGGGCCCGGCTCGCCGCGGCGCGCGGCCGGCTGCACGGTGCCCGCGGCGACGTCACCGCCGCGACCGCGTCGTTCGACGAAGCCCTCGAACTGATCAGCACCTTGCCCCTGCGCTACGACCAGGCGCGCGTCAACTTCGGCTACGGGCAGACATTGCGCCGCCTGGGCCGCCGCGCCCGCGCGGACGTCGTGCTGACGGCGGCCCGCGACGGCTTCGCCGCGATGGGCGCGGCGACTTACGTCGAGCGGTGCGACCGCGAGCTGAAGGCGGGCGGGGTGCACCTCGCCCGCTCCGGCTCGCGGTTGACGCCCCAGGAGGAGGCCGTCAGCCGGCTGGTCGCCCAGGGGTGGTCGAACAAGGAAGTCGCCGCGGAGCTGTTCCTTTCGGGCAAGACCGTGCAGTACCACCTGACCCGGGTGTACGCGAAGCTCGGCATCCGGTCGCGGACCGAGCTGGCGGCCCGGTACGGCGTCGAAGGGACTCCTTAACCGAGGCTTTCGTACGGGTCGTCCGGCGCCGGCACAGGCTGGGCCCGCGCGACGTCGAGGAACGGGATGGTGCCGCCGTTCACCGGGTCCTTCGCCTGCGTTGAGGTGAAGGCGCCGGTGACCTCCAGCCACGAATCGGGCTGCAGCACCGGGGGCACCTGCCCGGTCAGGCCGACCTTGACCGGCTGCGCGTCGGCGGCGCAGCAGTTGAGGAGCATGCGGATCAGGTAGGGCGCGCCGTCGTGGTCGAACGCCACGAACCCGGTGAGCGTGACGGTGCGCCCGGCCAGGGACCGGCCGTGGTCGTACACCGCGCGATCCGCGTAACCGATCACCGTCAACGGGACCGGGTTGCCGGCCGGGAGCGGGACGACGATCCGCGGGGCGGTCACCGCCGTACCGGTGCGCATCGCGCTGTAGGAGCCCAGCGCCGGTGGCGCGGCGAGGACCAGCGCGAACACCGGCAGCACCAGCAGCCACGAGATCCGCGGCCCCGGCGGCCCGGCCGGGCGGCGCCGCGCGTACCGGACGGTGGCGACGGCCGCGACCACCAGCACCACCCCGGCCGCCAGCACCAGCGGGCGCAACCCGGCCTTGACGTAGCGCAGGTACAGCCCGGTCGCGCCGGCGTGGAGCAGGACCCCGCCGACGAGGAACAGCAGGATCGCCTGCACCGTGCGGTTCACAGCAGCACCGCCCCGGTCAGGACCGCGGTCCCCGCGGCCACGACGAACGTCACCGGCGCGAACCGCAGCGCGAACCCGCGGCCGAACGTCGCGGCCTGCATGCCGAACAGCTTCAGGTCGATCATCGGGCCGACGACCAAGAACGCCAGCCGCGCCGTGAGCGAGAACTGCGTCAACGAGGACGCGACGAACGCGTCGGCCTCCGAGCAGATCGACAGCAGCACGGCGAGCACCGACAGCGCCAAGACCGCCACCACGGGGTTGCCGGCCGCGGCGTACAGCCAGCTCGAGGGCACCACGGACTTGAGGGTGGCGGCGGCCATCGCCCCGCCGACGAGGAACCCGCCCGCGTGCATGACGTCGTGCCGGACCGAGCCCCAGAACGCCTCGCCGCAGCCCTCGCCCGCACCGTGCGCGTGCGCCCGAGGCCGCAGCCAGTCCGGCCGGCCGAGCCGCTGCCACAGCCAGCCCATCACGCAGGACGCCGCGAGGCTCGCCGCGAACCGGGCGACGACCATCCGCGGCTGCCCGGGGAACGCGACCGCGGTCGCCGCCAGCACCACCGGGTTGATCGCCGGCGCCGACAGCAGGAACGCCACCGCGGCCGAGGGCGTCACGCCGCCGCGCACCAGCGCGCCGGCCACCGGCACCGACGCGCATTCGCAGCCCGGCAGGACCGCCCCGGCCAGCCCGGCGACCGGCACCGCCAGCGCCGGCCGTTTCGGCAGCACGCGGGTGAAGAACGACGGCGGGACGAAGACCGCGAGCCCGGCCGACAGCAGCACGCCGACGGCCAGGAAGGGCAGCGCCTGCACGACCACCGCCACGAACACCGTCAGCCAGCTCTGCAGCACCGGGGTGGCCAGCAGCCGCCGCACCGGCCCCTGGGCCAGGAACCCGAGCAGCAGCACCAAGGTCAAGATCAGGACCGGGTCGACGTTCCAGCCCGCTTGCGCGCGCCGGTCCCGGTCTTCGTCGATGGCAGTCACCACAGGCTCCCGTACTTCCGCTCCGTACCCCGTTCCTGACACGGACGGCGGCGCCACGGGGTTCACCGCGCCCGGCCCGACTAAAGTCGCGGGCGGTTCGCGACGAAAGTCGGCCGCGCGCACCCGCCGATTCGTCCCGATCGGGCGGGAACGGGCCGCCGTGGCCGATTGGTCCGCGGGCCATTCGGCGGAACCGCGGCGGAGCAATTCATTGCCCCCCTTCGGAAAGGGTCCGCCGGCCCGCGGCGGACTGTATAAACAGGACACCCATGGGTCCCCCGTCCGCACGACTTCCCTCCAGGAGGACTCGATGCGCCGTCCACCCCGAAGAATCCTCGCCGTCGCCGGTTTCGCGGCACTGGCGTTGACCACCCCCGCGCTCCCGGCCACCGCGGCGTCCGCCACGACCGCCGTCCACCCGACGGCCCGCGTGTGCGCGCAGACGGCGAAACCGGGCATGGCAACGTGTTTCGCCGAACGCCAGACCGACACCATGCGCGCCGCGCTCGCCCCCAACGCCTTGCCGAGCGGGTTCGGGCCGAGCGGGCTGCGCTCCGCGTACAACCTCACGGCGAGCGGCAGCGCGTCGGCCACCGTGGCCATTGTGGACTCCAACGACGACCCGAACGCCGAAGCCGACCTCGCCACCTACCGGTCGACGTACGGCCTGCCCGCCTGCACCACCGCGAACGGCTGCTTCAAGAAGGTCAACGAAAACGGGCAAAGCAGCCCACTTCCGACGGCGGACAGCGGCTGGGCCGGTGAGATCTCCCTCGACGTCGACATGGTCTCGGCGATCTGCCCCAACTGCCACATCCTGCTCGTCGAGTCGAACCAGCCGAGCATGGCGGACCTCGGCACCGCGGTGAACACCGCCGTTTCCCTGGGCGCCAAGTACGTCTCCAACAGCTACGGCGGCAGTGAGGACGGCACCGAGAACACCTCCGACTCCAGCTACTTCCACCACCCCGGCGTCGCGATCACCGCGAGCACCGGCGACAACGGCTACGGCATCAGCTACCCGGCCTCGTCGCAGTACGTCACCGCCGTCGGCGGCACCTCCCTCACCCAGGGCGGTGGCACCCGCGGCTGGACCGAAACCGCGTGGAGCGGCGCGGGCAGCGGCTGCTCGACCAGCGTGCCCAAGCCGGCGTTCCAGAACGTGACGACCGGGTGCGCCAAGCGCGCCAACGCCGACGTCTCCGCGGTCGCCGACCCGCAGACCGGCGTCGCGGTCTACCAGACCTACGGCGGCAGCGGCTGGGCCGTCTACGGCGGGACCAGCGCGTCCTCCCCGATCATCGCGTCGGTCTACGCGCTCGCCGGCACGCCCGGCGCGTCCGACACGCCCGCCGCGTACCCCTACTCCCACGCGGGCAACCTCAACGACGTCACGTCCGGCAGCAACGGCAGCTGCTCGACGACCGTGCAGTGCAAGGCGGGCGCCGGCTGGGACGGCCCCACCGGGCTCGGCACGCCCAACGGGACCGCCGCCTTCACCGCCGGGACGTCCTCCGGCGGGGTCACCGCGGCGAACCCGGGCAACCAGAGCGGCGTCACCGGGACGGCGGTCAGCCTGCAGCTGTCGGCGTCCGGCGGCAGCGGCGGCTACACCTGGACCGCCACCGGCCTGCCCGCCGGGCTGTCGATCAGCTCTTCGGGGCTGATCTCCGGCACCCCGACCACGGCCGGGACGTACTCGGTGACCGCCACCGCCAAGGACTCCTCCGGCGCCACCGGCAGCACGACGTTCACGTGGACCATCACGTCCCCGGGCGGCGGCTGCTCGGGCCAGAAGCTGGCCAACCCCGGCTTCGAAAGCGGCGCGACGGCGTGGACGGCGTCCAGCGGCGTGATCACCACGTCCGCCGACGGTGAAGCGCCGCACTCCGGCACGTACCTCGCCTACCTGAACGGCTACGGCACCACGCACACCGACACGCTCTCGCAGGCGGTGACCATCCCCAGCGGGTGCCACGCTTCGCTGAGCTACTACCTGCACATCGACTCGGCGGAGACCACGACCACGACGCAGTACGACAAGCTGACGGTCAAGGCCGGGTCGACGACGCTGGCGACCTACTCCAACCTGGACAAGGCGACCGGCTACCAGCAGCGCACGGTCGACGTCTCGGCGTTCGCCGGGCAGACCGTGACGCTGACCTTCACCGGCACCGAAGACTCGTCCCTGCAGACGTCCTTCTGCCTCGACGACACGGCGGTGACGCTGAGCTGAGTGCGTGAACGAGGTGGACCGTCCGCAATGGACGGTCCACCTTCGTTCACCGGACCGCCCCCAGTGACCCGCGGTACCAGGCGGCCGCTTCGGCGAGGCGCGGGCCGAAGCCCGGGCCCGGCGAAACGCCCGTCAGGGCCCAGATGCGGGTGCTGTCGTACCAGTGGTCCCGCGTGAGCAGGGAGTACTGGTGGTCGGTGAGGGCCGGGAGGGCCGCGCGCGTGCGGTCCCGGTGCTCGGTCAGCGAGAGGTCCGCGACCGGTACCGGGAGGTCGAGCAGCTCGCACACGGCCGTGATGAGGCCGCGCAGCCGGACCGGGTCGGGGTCGGCCACGTGGTAGACCTCGCCCGTCCCGCCGGTGCCGGGGTTGAGGGCGAGCACCACGATCGCGGCGGCCAGATCGGCGACCGCCACGAGCGAGGTGCGGGCCTCGCCGCCCGCCGCCCAAGCCGGGACCGCGCTGATCCACCGGGCCAGCGCGGGCACGACGTGCCGGTCACCGTCACCGTGGATGAGGTGCGGCCGCAGCACGACCCCACCGGCGGCGAGGACGAGCCGTTCACCGGCCAGCCTGCTGCGGCTGGTGGCGGACGCGGGCCCGGTCGCGGGCGCGCTCTGCGGTTCGGCCGGCGCACCGGGATCGGACTCGCCGCCCGGCCCGCCGGCTGGCGAAGCCGGGGCCGAGCCCGACCCGCCACGACCGGCCGGCGACCCCGAACCCGAGGCGCCCCACAGCCCACCATGACCGGCCAGGGCCCCCAGATCGGACCTCGACCCGCCGCGACCGGCCTCCACCGCTGGGTCCGTCCCCGGACCGGACCCAGCCCCCTTGCCCCCGTCCGCCGGGCCGGCCCCCTGCTCGCTCGCCGGTTCCAGCGCTCCCCGGTGCACCCCGTCCTGGTAGACCGCGCAGGTGCTCAGGTACAGCACCTCCGCCGTGCCCGCCCGGCGGGCCTCCGCCAGGAGGTTGGCCGTGCCGTCCTCGTTGACGGCCGTGCACAGCTCCTGGTCACCCCCCACCTGCGAAGCGAGGTGCACCAGCGTCGTGATGCCGGTGCACAGCCCCACCAGGCCCGGCGCGTCGGTGACGTCGCCGCGCCAGGTCGTCACGCCCGCGTCGGTCATCCACCCCGGCAGCGGGCGGCGGGCGAGGACGCGGACCCGCGCGCCCTCGCCGCGGGCGACCAGCTCGCGCAGCACCGCCGTGCCGACGAAGCCGGTCGCGCCGGTGACCAGGAGGTCCTGCTCACCGGTTCTCACGACAAGTGCAGCGCCAGCGTGCAGCTCGCGGCCGTGGCGCCCTTCTGGCGGACGTCGACCCGCACGGTCCGGGTGCGGCCCGGGCCGGCCGGGTCCGCGTCGACCACCAGCAGGCACTCCGAATCGAACTCGACGTACGAGTCGAAGCGGAAGTCCGCGCGTTCGGGCAGCGCGTACGGGTCGCCGACCGCCAGCAGCGCCGCCTGGCGGGCCCCTTCGAGCAGCACCATGCCCGGCACGTGGTCGACCGGGTGGTCGAAGAGCACCGCGTGGTCCGGGTCGAAGCGCAGCGCCCACGTGCCGTCCGTCGGCGTCGCCGCCACCAGGACGTCCTCCACGCGGTCGCGGCCGACCGACGCCGGCACGACCGCGGGCAGCACCGCGGCCTGGAACGGCGTCGCCGCGAAGTGGTCGCCCCGCACCCGGCGGTAGACCGCCGAGGACACGCAGCGCCAGCGCTCCGACGCCGTGCCGATCAGGCGCCCGTCGCGGAAGCACTCGAAGTCCAGCCGCATGCCACCGACGTTCTTGCCCCGGAACTCGAGCTCGTGCGCGCTGACCCGCAGGACCACGTCGACCGGCCGGCCCCGGGTGGCCAGGCCCGGCTCGTCGACGTCGTACGCCTTGTGGTCCGACAGGAAGCTGTGGCTGAGCGGAACACCGTACGCACGGTGCGCGATCAGCAGCGCGGCCTGGCGGACGGTCTCCGCGTAAAGCATCGGATCGTGGAACACGGGCGTCCGCGGCCCGAAGAAGCTGTGCCGGCGCGGCCACTGCGCGCCGACTTCGAACCGGCCTTCGCCGAGGATGTGCAGGTCGGTGACGAAAACTTCCGAGACGGCCGCGCGGTGCACGAGGCTCCGCGGGATCGTCTGCTGGAAGTCGACCGAGCTCACCGACGGGATCGTGTCGATCTTGGTTTCCGGTATTTCGCGCACAGACTCCTGAAGCATCATGCCGACCATGACGGTCCTCCTAGAATGTCCAACCCCAGTACCCCAGTGCCCCCCGCATTCAGTTTTAGCGGAATCGGACACGTAAAACCATACCAACCGAGCGGTTTTTTTTGATGGCTTTCCCGGCCCCGGGGACGTAGACTGTCCCTCTGACCCGGGAGTACCGCCGAATGGTCTACTGTGGACTGATCGGCCAGAGTGAGAGGGGCTGACGTGGCTCGCCAAGAGCGTGCGGAGCAGACACGGAACGCGATCCTCGAGGCGGCCGCCTCGCGGTTCGACGCCGTCGGCTTCCTCGGCGCGAGCCTCTCGGACATCCTGACGGAGGCGGGTGTCACGAAGGGTGCGCTGTACTTCCACTTCAAGTCGAAGGAAGACCTCGCCGACGCGCTGATCGACGAGCAGTTCACCGTCTGGGACCCGCTCGCGGAGATCGAGAACCCGGGGCTGCAGACGGTCATCGACCTGACCCAGGAGATGGCGGCCAGCCTGCAGTCCGACGTGCGCGTCCGGGCGAGCATCCGGCTGGTCATCGAGCAGGGCTCGTTCATCGCGCCGGCCGGCAACGCGTACAAGCGGTGGATCGACACGATCCACGGCTGCCTGCTCGCGGCCAAGGCCGCGGGCGACCTGCGCAAGGAAGTCAACGCGTACGACCTGGCGGTGTTCGTGCAGGCGTCGTTCACCGGGATCCAGCTGAGCTCCCAGGTGCTGACCGGCCGGATGGACCTGCTCGAGCGGGTGACGTTCATGTGGACCACGATCTTGAGCTCGGTGGTCCCGCCGCGGCGGTTGCACCGGTTCGTCCCGGAGGGGACGGCGCAGGTGACGGCCGCGGTCTGAGGTTTCGCGGGAACGGGCGGTCCGGTGGTTGCGGGCCGCCTTTTTCACGCCCTGGCGCAGGCGAGGCGGCTCCGGACTGGTTGCCGGGCCGCGCATCCACGGCCTCGCGCGGCGCCGAGGCTCGCGGATGGGAGCGCGGGGACGGCTCGACGGCGCCCTCAGGTCCGGGCCGTGCGGACCGGGGCCGGGCGGTGGGACAGCTCCAGCAGCCGCCACAGCTTGCCCAGCGTCGAGGCCAAGTCGCTGTCCGGGACCACGATCCGGCTCGACACCACCGACTCCAGGCCCACGCACGTCACCACCACCAGCAGCTCCGCGGTCTCGACCGGCACGTCCGCGCCCAGCTCGCCGCCGGCCAGTGCCTCCGTCACGTACTCGTGGACCTGCGCCAGCCACGCCCGGGAAAACACCACGAACCGCTCGTCCACGGAACCCATCTCGCGGGCCATGCGGAAGCTCGCGCCCACCTTGGGGTCCGCGTCGAGCCAGTGCATCAGCGCCCGGCTCAGGTCCGCCAGCCTCGGCAACGCCGGGCGGGACACCGCCAGCTGCCTGCTCACGTGCTCGCGCAGCACCGCCGTCGCCGCTTCCTGGACCTCGTCGCAGATCTCGTCCTTGGACGAGAAGTGGAAGTACAGGCCACCCTTGGTGACGCCCGCCGCCTGGGCGATGCCCACCATGCTGGTGGCCGCGTACCCGTCGCGGTGCAGCAGCTCGGCCGCGGCTTCCAGCAACAGGCGCCGCGTGTGTTCCGAGCGTGCCTGCTTGGTCACCGTCGGTCCCCTCGTCCCGGCGCAGGGGTCTGCGCGTCTCGATCATGATTACATACCAACCGCCCGGTTTACAACTAGGGGAACCCCAGAAACCGGCCCCAGACAACGGGGTTCGCGACCGCTCACAGAACAAACCGACCGACCTCCCGGTTTTGTCTTGAAAACCGGGAGGTCGGTTTAGTACGCTGCCGGAGTGGGACCGGGCAGTTGGGCGCTGGAGGACAACACTGGGGGCGCCGGGCCGGGCAGATCCGATCGACGCGGACACCGGAGGGCACTGGAAATGGACTACGGGATACTGGGGCAGATCAGAGTCGAAGGGCGGCCTGGCGTGAGCGCCCCGCGGGCACGCAAGATCGAGACGCTGCTCGCCGTGCTGCTGGTCAAGCGCAACCAGGTGGCGACCACCGAACACCTCATCGGCGAGCTCTGGGGAGAGCACCCGCCGGCCCGCGCGAGCGCCGCGCTGTACGTCTACGTCTCGCAGCTGCGGAAGCTGCTGCGCGGCACGGGTGACGACGCCGACGACAGCCCCGTCGTCACCAGCCCGCGCGGCTACTCGCTGCACGTCACCGACGGCGAGCTCGACGCCGACCGCTTCACCCGCCTCTACGAGCGCGGCCGGGCCCTGTACTGGGACCGCAACTACAAGGAGGCCGCGGCCGTCCTGCGCCAGGCCGCGAATCTATGGCGCGGTGAGGCGTTCGGCGGCTTCACCGACTCCCCCGACGTCCAGGCCTACGCGACGCTGCTGGAGGAAAGCCGGCTGGAGTGCCTGGAACTGCTGATGGAAACCGAGCTGCTGATCGGACGGCACCGCGAGGTCGTCGGTCAGCTGTCCGCGCTGGCGAAGGAACACACGCTGCGCGAGACGTTCTACGAGTACCTGATGACCGCCCTGCTGCGCTCGAACCGCCGTGCGGAGGCCCTCGAGACCTTCGCTTCCGCCCGGCAGCACCTGGTTCAGCAGCTGGGCATCGAACCCGGCAGTTCGCTGCGGAAGCTGCACCACAGCATCCTCGTCGGCGAGATGTCGGACGCGGTCTGACCGAGTCCGCGTCCGGCCCCGAGAGGCCCGGTCCACCGCCACGAGCGGGGACCGGGCCTCTTTACATTTAGCTGCGGTAGAGGGAGACGACCGGCGAACCGCACGCGGCGGGCTCGCCGTACCAGCCACCCCAGCGGCTGTCGAGCGCCAGCTCGGCCAGCTCGGCCATGAGGTCCAGCTCCGACGGCCACACGTACCGCAGCGGCACCCGCGCGTCGGCCAGGAACAGCGTCTGACGCGCGCAGTCGTGCCCGGTCACCAGCGGGTGCGAAGCCCAGCGAGCCGGGTCGGGGTGGTGGCCCTGCACGACGAGGGCGCCGCCGGGCCGCAGCAGCGCCGCCAGCTTGCGGACCGCGCGCACCTGCTCCCGCTGCACGAGCAGCCGGGAAAGAACGTCCGCACCGGCGTACACGACGTCGAAACGCCGGCCGGGCAGGCTGTCGAAGCCCGCCTCCGTGACGGCGTACCCCAGTTCCGCGAGCTCGTCCGCGACCGGGCCCGCGTTCAGGACGAGCACCCGCGGGCGGCTCGCGACGCGGTCGGCGACCTCGGCGAGGAACGCCGCCGCGCCGGCCGGATCGGCAGCCAGCGGGGCGGACCACGCGTCGAGCGTCACGGCCGGGTTCTCGGCGATGCGGGTCGGCATCGGGGCCACCTCACTTCACGGACTGGTCGGATCTCCTCTACGCAGAGTGCCCGACCGACCTAAAGTCGACCTTGCGCGCGCGAAAGCGGCCCGTGCGCGGGGCACGGGCCGCCTTCGGTGACGCGGGAACGCTCAGCCGCGGGAGCGCTGGTGGAACTTCCGGATCGCGAGGTACGCGGCACCGGCGGTGATGACGCCCCACCAGGCCAGCGCCAGCCAGCCGGTCGAGCCCAGGTCGGTGCCGTTCATCAGGCCGCGGACGGCGTCGATCAGCACCGTCACCGGCTGGTTGTCGACGACGGCCCGCAGCACCGACGGCATCGACGCCGTCGGCACGAGCGCGCTGGTGGCGTAGGGGATGAACACGAGGATCATGCCCAGGCCACCCGCGCCCTCGACGGTCTTGGCGATCGACCCCAGCAGCGTGGCGAGCCAGAAGATGCCGGAGGCGAACAGCACCAGCAGGCCGATCGCGCCGAGCCAGCCGAGCACGCCGCCCGCCGGGCGGAACCCGACGGCCAGGCCGACCGCGACCATCACGACGAGGGAAAGCATGCTGCGCAGCACGCCGGAGACGACGTGGCCGACGAGGACGGCCGGGCCGGCCATCGGCATCGAGCGGAACCGCTCCACCAGGCCCTGGGTCAGGTCCGCGGCCACGCCGACGACGGTCGTCGTCGAGTTGAAGCCGATGCTGACGACGACCAGGCCGGGCACCAGGTAGTCGATGTAGGCCATGCCGGGCAGGTTGATGGCCCCGCCGAACATGAAGCGGAACAGCAGCAGGAGCACGATCGGCAGCGAGACCGCCTGGATCAGCATCTCCGCGTTGCGGGCGATGTGCTTGACGTTGCGCCCGATCAGGACGCGGCAGTCGGACAGCGCCAGCGCGAAGGACGAGCGGCTCGGGGTGTCGGGGATCTGCGTCCCTTCGACCTCCCTGGACAGGGTCTGGGTCATCGCTTCTCTCCCGCGGTTCCGGTAAGGGTGTGGAAAACGTCGTCCAGGGTCGGCTCGGAGAGCTCCAGCCCGGTGGTCTCGAGGCCCGCGTCGGCGACCCGGTTGAGCACCAGCCGGACCTGCGCGGGCTGGTCGATCCCGACGCTGACGGTGCCGTCGGTCAGCACGCCGCCGGTGACGTCGTGCGCGCGCGCCGCCTCGGCGGCGGTGGCGAAGGTGAGCTTCAGCCGCTCGGTCCCCACCTTGCGCTTCAGCTCGGCCGCCGTGCCCTCGGCGACCACGCGGCCCTTGTCGATCACCGCGATCCGGTCGGCGAGCTGGTCGGCTTCCTCGAGGTACTGCGTGGTGAGCAGGATCGTGGTGCCGCCGTCGAGCAGCTCGCGGATCGCGTCCCACATCGCCGAGCGGCTGCGCGGGTCGAGACCGGTGGTCGGCTCGTCGAGGAACAGCACCGGCGGCGAGGTGATCAGGCTGATCGCCAGGTCGAGCCGGCGGCGCATGCCACCGGAGTAGGTCTTGACCGGGCGGTCGCCGGCCTCGGACAGGTCGAACTGCGCGAGCAGCTCGGTGGCGCGGCTCTTGGCCGCCGGCGTGGCCAGGTGGAACAGCCGCGCCATCATCTCCAGGTTCTCGCGGCCGGTGAGCAGCTCGTCGACCGCGGTGTCCTGGCCGGTGAGGCCGATCTGCTCGCGCACCTTCCGCTTGGGCCCGGCGAGGTCGTGGCCGTTGATCGTCACGGTGCCGCCGTCGGCGTCCAGGAGGGTGCTGAGGATCCGCACCGTCGTGGTCTTGCCCGCGCCGTTCGGGCCGAGCAGCGCGAACATCGTGCCGCGCCGCACGCTCAGGTCGACGCTTTCCAGGACGTCCACGTCGCCATAGGACTTGCGCAGCCCCCGTGCTTCGATTGCGTAGCCGGTGACCATGGGTTACCTCTCCTCGTTCGGGTCAAGATCGTGGTGAAGCACGGGAAACTCTCCGTACCAGTGGGCCATAGCCGCCTCCGCGGCGGCAATAATGGCCGGGCCGGGCCGGAATAGGGGTCGACTAATCGTCGTCACCACCGCCGATCGCCATGCTGATCAGCGCGTCGGTGTCGAGGTCGTCGATCGTGGCCTCTTCGACGGCTTCCGGCTCCACGGTGTCTTCGGGCAGGCGGACGCCCGCCAGTTCCAGCAGGCCGTCCAGGAGCCCGGCGGCGCGCAGCTTCTCCAGCGGGATGCCCGCCAGCGCCTCGCGAACCCCTTGCTCGGTAACGGCTTCCTCGACGACCTCGACCTCGGCCGGGGCCAGTTCGCCGACCAGGTGCTCGGCGAGGACCCGCGGGGTCGGGTAGTCGAAGATCAGGCTCACCGGCAGCTTCAGGCCGGTGACGAGGCTGAGCTTGTTGCGGAACCCGGTGGCGGACAGCGAATCGAAGCCGACCTCGTTGAACGAGCGGTCCGGTTCCACCGCCTCCGGCCCGGCGTGGCCGAGCAGCGTCGCCGCGTGGGTGCGGACCAGCGTCAGCACGGTCGGGACGCGCTTGGCGACCGGCAGGCCCGCCAGTTTGCGAGCCAGCGACTCGGTGTCCTCGGCCGCCTCCTGCGCCGCCCGGCGGCCGGGGGTGCCGGCCAGGCCGCGCAGGACGGCGGGCAGGTCGTCGTCACCCGACGACGCCAGCACGCGGGTGTCCAGCGCGATCGGCACCAGCAGCGCCTCCGCGCCGCCGGCCGCCGCGTCCAGCAGCGCCAGTCCGTCCTCAGTGGACAGTGCGGTGATGCCGGTCTCGCCGATGCGGTGCGCGTCCGCGTCGTCCAGGGCTTCGCCCATGCCGTCGGCCCACAGGCCCCACGCCAGCGACGTCCCGGCGAGGCCGTCGGCCCGCCGCCGGGCCGCCAGGGCGTCGAGGAACGCGTTGGCCGCGGCGTAGCTGCCCTGCCCCGGTGCGCCGAGGACGCCGGCGGCCGAGGAGAACAGCACGAACGCCGTGAGGTCGAGGTCCCGGGTCAGTTCGTCGAGCACCGAGGCCGCGTCCGCCTTCGGCCGCAGCACCGTGTCCAGGCGCTCCGGGGTCAGCGACGTCAGGACGCCGTCGTCGAGCACGCCGGCCGCGTGCACCACGGCTCGCAGCGGCGCCTCCGCCGGGATCCCGGCCAGCAGCGCGGCCACGGCGTCGCGGTCGGCGACGTCGCAGGCGGCGATGGTGACGTCGGCGTCGAGCGCGGCCAGCTCGGCCGCCCCCGGTGCGTCGGCGCCCCGGCGGCTGACCAGCAGCAGGTTGCGCACGCCGTGCTCGGTGACCAGGTGCCGGGCCACGGCCGAGCCCAGCGCGCCGGTCGCGCCGGTGACCAGGACCGTGCCTTCGGCGTCCCAGACCGGGGCCGCCACCGCGTCGGGCGCCTTGGCCAGCCGCGGCACCAGCACCGCGCCGGCCCGCAGCGCCACCTGCGGCTCGTCGGACGCCGCCACCGCGGCGAGCGTCCGGCCCGCCGGGGTACCCGCGCCGAGGTCGACGAGGGTGATCCGGTCCGGGTGCTCGGCCTGCGCCGAGCGGACCAGGCCGGCCACCGCGGCCCCGACCGGGTCGGGGTTCTCGTCCGCCTCGGTCGCCACCGCGCCGCGGGTCACGACGATCAGCGACTCCCCCGGTCCGGCCAGCCAGGACTGCAGCAGGCCGAGCACGCGGTGCAGTTCGGCGTGCAGGTCGTCGCCGGCCACCGGGAGCACGGCCGGGCCGGTCGCCTCCGCCTCGGCGCCCAAAGCTTCGGTGAGACCGAAGGCGTCGGTACCCAGCACGGACCAGTCGGTGACCTCGGCGACCGCGTCCAGCTCGGCGGGTTCCCAGGCGACGCGGAACAGCGTGTCGCCACCGCCGGTCGGCGCGGCCTGCGGAACGGCGGACATCGGGCGCAGCAGCAGCGACTCCACCGACGCGACCGGAGCCCCGGCGCCGTCGGCGATGTCCAGCGCGACCGCGCCGGTGCCCACCGGCCGGACGTGCACCCGCAGCGTCGTCGCGCCGACGGCATGCAGGCGCACGCCTTCCCACGCGAACGGCAGGGCGGGTTCGCTGCCCGCCGCGCCGGAGACGCCGATGGTGTGCAGCGCCGCGTCGAGCACGGCCGGGTGGACGCCGTAACGGTCCACATCGGACACCGAAGCCGGGAGCCGGATCTCGGCGAACGCCTCGCCGTCGCGCTTCCAGGCCGCGACGAGCCCGCGGAACGCGGGACCGTAGGCCAGCCCGTCGGCCGCCAGCTCGTCGTACGTCCCGTCCAGGTTGACCTGCTCGGCGCCGGCGGGCGGCCAGGCCGTCAGGCCGAAGCCCACCTTCGGACCGGCCTTGGCGAGCTTGCCGGTGGCGTGCCGTGTCCACGCGCCGCTCGCGCCCTCGGGCCGCGAGTGGACGCTGAACGCGCGGGTGCCGTCGGCGCCGGGCGCCTCGACGGCGAACTGGACGCGGACGCCGGTCCGCTCCGGCACGACCAGCGGGTACTCCAGGGTCAGCTCGTCCAGGCGCGGGCAGCCCGCCTCGTCGCCCGCGCGGATCGCCATCTCGACGAACCCGGTGCCGGGGAAGAGGATCGCACCGCCGACGACGTGGTCGGCCAGCCACGAGTGCGTGCCCACGGACAGCCGTCCGGTGAACAGCAGCCCGTCGGCGCCGGCCAGTTCGAGGGCCGACCCGAGCAGCGGGTGGTCCTCCTGGCTCACCGCGCCGGTGGTGCTCTCCAGCCAGAAGCGCTGCCGCTGGAACGGGTAGGTCGGCACCGCGACCGGCCTCGCGCCGGTGGGCTCGTACACCGCGGTCCAGTCGACGTCGACGCCGCTGACGTGCAGCTGCGCGATGCCGGTCAGGGCGGCGACGGCCTCGTCGTTCTCCTTGTGCAGCAAGGAAGCCACGACGTCCGGCCGTTCGTCGAAGCACGCGGCCGTCATCGCGGCGAGCGTGGTGTCCGGACCCAGCTCCAGGAACCGGTTGACGCCCTCGGCCGCGGCGCGGGTGACCGCGTCGGCGAACCGGACGCCTTCGCGAACTTGCTGGACCCAGTACTCCGGCGAGGTCAGGTCGGCGCCCTCGGCGACCGTCGAGACGACCGGGATCCGCGGCGACGCGTAGGTCAGCTCCGCGGCGATCGCCCGGAACTCCTCGAGCATCGGCTCCATCAGGCGGGAGTGGAACGCGTGCGACACCTTCAGCTGCTTGGTGCGCTCGAACTTCGCCGCCACCGCGGCCACGGCGTCGGCCGCTCCCGAGATCACGACGGAGTTCGGCCCGTTGACCGCGGCGATGTCGACGCTGTCGTCGCGCACTTCCTCCGCCGTCGCTTCGATCGCCACCATCGCGCCGCCGGTCGGCAGCGCCTGCATCAGCGCACCCCGGGCGACCACCAGCTTGGCCGCGTCCGCCAGGGAGAACACGCCCGCGCAGTGGGCCGCGGCGATCTCGCCGATCGAGTGGCCGAGCAGGACGTCCGGCTTGACGCCCCACGACCGCACCAAGCGGAACAGCGCGACTTCCAGCGCGAACAGCGCGGGCTGGGTGTACCGGGTCTCGTCCAGCTCGTCGGTGACCGAGCGGATCGGGCGGTCCAGGTGCCGGTCGACTTCCGCACAGACCTCGTCGTAGGCGGCCGCGAACGCCGGGAACTGCTCGGCGAGCCGGGCCCCCATGCCGACGCGCTGCGCACCCTGGCCGGCGAACAGGAACGCCGTGCGTCCGCCCGCGGTGGCGATACCGCTGACGACGCCGCGCGCCTCCTCTTCGTCGACCAGCGCGGCGAGACCGCGGACGAACTGCGGCGACCGCTGGCCGATCAGCACCGCGCGGCGGTCGAACGCGCCGCGGGTGGTGGCCAGCGAGAAGCCGATGTCGGCGAGGCTGCCCTCCGGGTCTTCGTCCACATAGGACATGAGCTGCTCGGCCTGGGCGCGCAACGCCGCCGCGCCGCGGCCGGAGACCGGCCACGCGACCGGGCCGTCGTGGTCGTGCCCGCCGCCGGTCACCTCGCGGCGGTCGCCCTCCTCCAGGATCACGTGCGCGTTGGTTCCGCTCACGCCGAACGACGAGACGCCGGCGCGGCGGATGTGCCCGTTCGGCAGCCACTTCACCGGCTCGACCAGCGGCCGGACACCACCGGACGACCAGTCGATCTCACTCGACGGGCGGCCGACGTGCAGCGTCGCGGGCAGCTCGCCCTGGCGCATGGCCATCACCATCTTGATGACACCGGCCGCGCCGGCCGCGGCCTGCGTGTGGCCGAGGTTCGACTTGACCGAACCGATCCACAGAGGACGGTCGGCCGAGGTCTCCTTGCCGTAGGTGGCCAGCAGCGCCTGGACCTCGATCGGGTCGCCCAGCTTCGTGCCGGTGCCGTGCGCCTCGACGGCGTCGACGTCGGCGGCGGTGATGCCCGCGTCGGCCAGCGCCGCCCGGATCACGCGCTGCTGCGCGGGGCCGTTGGGGGCGGTGAGGCCGTTGGACGTGCCGTCCTGGTTGACCGCGCTGCCCTTGAGCACCGCGAGCACCGGGTGGCCGAGGCGCCGGGCCTCGGACAGCCGCTCCAGCACCAGCACGCCGACGCCCTCGGACCAGGTGGTGCCGTCGGCGTCGTCGGAGAACACCTTGCAGCGGCCGTCGGCGGCCAGCCCCTTCTGCCGGCTGAACTCGACGAACGTCTCCGGCGTCGCCATCACGGTGACACCACCGGCCAGGGCCAGGGAGCAGTCGCCGCCGCGCAGGGCCTGGGCCGCCATGTGCATCGCGACCAGCGAAGACGAGCACGCCGTGTCGACGCTGACCGCCGGGCCCTCCAGTCCGAGCGTGTAGGACACCCGGCCGGTGACGATCGAGCCGGCGCTGTTGGCGCCCACGTAGTCGTGGTACTGGACGCCCGCGTAGACACCGGTCGGGCTGCCCTTGAGCGAGGTGGGGTCGATGCCCGCGCGCTCGAGGGCCTCCCAGCAGGCCTCCAGCAGCAGCCGCTGCTGCGGGTCGATCGCCGGAGCTTCCTTCGGCGAGACGCCGAAGAAGGTGGCGTCGAAGTCGCCGGCGTCGTGGACGAACCCGCCGCGGGCCACATAGGTGGTCCCGGGGCGGCGGCCGGTCGGGTCGAGCAGGCCGTCGACGTCCCAGCCGCGGTCGGCCGGGAAGTCGCCGATGGCGTCGCGCCCGCCGGCGACGAGGTCCCACAGCTGCTCGGGCGAGGTGACCCCGCCGGGCAGCCGGCAGGCCATGCCGACGATCGCGATGGGCTCGTCCGACGCCTTGGCCGACGCCGTGGCGATCTCCGCGACCCCGCCCACCAGCTCGGTGAGCAGGTGCGCGGCCAGCGCCGACGGCGTCGGGTGGTCGAAGATCAGCGTCGCGGGCAGCCGCTGGCCGGTCGCCGCGGTGAGGCCGTTGCGCAGCTCGATCGCGGTGAGCGAGTCGAAGCCGAGCGACTGGAACTGCGCGGCCGGCTCGATCTCGTGCCCGCCGCCGTAGCCGAGGACGGTGGCCGCGTGCCCGCGGACCAGGTCCAGCACGGCGTCGGCCCGGTCGGCCTCCGGCAGGGCGCGGACGCGGGCGGCGAAGGAGTCCTCGGCAGCCGCGGACGCACTCGCGGCGACGCGCCGGGTCGGCCGTCCGGTCAGCTCCTCCAGGGTCTTCGGGATCCGGTCCAGCTTCCGCAGCGCCGGCAGGTCGAGCTTGACCGGCACGACGGCGGCCTGCCTGGACGCCAGCGCGCGGTCGAAGAGGTCGAGAGCGTCCGAAGTGGACAGTGGCACGATGCCGCCCGAAGCCAGGCGCGCGACCTCGGCCTCGGTCAGCGTGCCGCCCATGCCGCCGACCTCGCCCCACAGGCCCCAGCCCAGCGACAACGCGGGCAGGCCGTGCGCGACGCGGTGGGCGGCGAGGCCGTCGAGGAACGCGTTCGCGGCGGCGTACCCGCCCTGGCCCGGGGCGCCGAGCACGCCGGAGACCGAGGAGAACAGCACGAACGCCGAGAGCGCAGTGTCGCGGGTCAGCTCGTGCAGGTTGAGCGCGCCGTCGACCTTCGGCCGCAGCACGGTGTCGAGGCGCTCGGGCGTGAGCGCGGTGATGACGCCGTCGTCGAGGACGCCCGCGGCGTGCACCACGGACGTGAGCGGGTGCTCGGCCGGGATCGCGGCCAGGACCCGGGCCAGCGCGGCGCGGTCGGCGACGTCGCAGAGCGCGATGTCGACGTGTACACCCAGCTCGGCGCCCAGGCCTTCCAGCGCGGGCGTGCTGCGGCGGCTGACCAGCAGGAACCGCCGGACGTCGTGCTTTGCGGCCAGGTGCCGGACGAGCGCGCCGCCGATCGCGCCGGACGCGCCGGTGACCAGGACCGTGCCGCCCGGGTGGAAGTACGCCGGTTCGGCGGCCGCCGAGGCGCGCACCAGCCGCGGGACGAGGACCGCGCCGAAGCGGACGGCGGCCTGCGGTTCCCCGGTGGCGAGGACCTGCGGAAGTACCTCGGCCGCGGTGCTCTCGGCGTCCAAGTCCAGGAGCACGAACGTGTCCGGGTTCTCCTCCTGCGCCGAGCGCACGAGCCCCCAGGCCGCGGCCGCGGCGAGGTCGGTGACGCCCCCGGCCGCCGCGACGGCACCCCGGGTGACGACGACCAGGCGCGCGTCCTCCGGGTGCTCCTCGGCGAGCCAGTTCTGCAGCGCGCCGAGCACGCGGTGGGCCAGCTCGTGCGTGTCGGAACCCGTGGCGTCGAAGATCTCGGCGTTCGCGGTGTCCACAGTGGACTCCGCGCCGATGCGCCGCCACTCGACCCGGTAGAGCGGGGCTTCGGTCGCGACCGGCGCGGTGAACGCGCGGAACACGGTCTCGGCGACGGTGGCGACCGGTGCCCCGGTGGAGTCGGCGAGGGCGACCGCGAAGCCGTCCTCGGTGGTCGGCGTGAACCTCACCCGCAGCGCCGAAGCGCCGGTGGCGTGCAGTTCGACACCGGTCCAGCAGAACGGGACGCGGCCGACTCCGCCGTCACCGCCACCCGCGACGCGCAGGGCGTGCGTGCAGGCGTCGAGCGCGGCCGGATGCAGGCCGAAGCGCTCGGCGTCGCTGTCCTCGGGCAGGGCGACCTCGGCGAAGACCTCGCGGCCGCGGCTCCAGACCGCGCGCAGCGAGCGGAAGAGCGGGCCGTAGGTGAGGCCGGTGCCGGCGAAGTCGTCGTAGAGGCCGTCGATCGCGACGGGCTCGGCGCCGGCGGGCGGCCACTCGGTCAGTTCGGTCCCGCGGTGCGCCTGCGGGGCGACGGTGCCGTCGGCGTGCGCCGTCCACGGGTCGTCGGTGTCCTCGAGGCGCGAGTGGACGCTGACGGCGCGGACGCCGTTCTCGCCCGCGGCCCCGACCGTGACCTGCACCTGGACGCCGCCGCGGTCCGGGACGACCAAGGGGCTGCCGAGGGTGAGCTCCTCGATGCGGCCGCAGCCGACCTGGTCGCCGGCGCGGATCGCCAGCTCCAGGAAGGCCGTGCCGGGCACGGTGGCGACGTCGCCGAGCCGGTGCTCGTCGAGCCACGCGTGGGTCTCGAGCGAGAGGCGGCCGGTGAGGACGACGCCGTCGGTGTCGGCGAGCGCGACGGCCGCGCCGAGCAGCGGGTGCCCGGCGGAGGTGAGGCCGGCGGCGGACACCTCGTCGCGGTTGGCGCGGGCGTCGATCCAGTAGCGCTTGCGCTGGAAGGCGTACGGCGGCAGGTCGACGCGCCGGGCGCCGCGGCCCTCGAACACCGCGGCCCAGTCCGGGGTCAGGCCGCTGACGTACAGCTCGGCCAGCGCCGTGAGCGCGGTGGCGGGCTCGGGACGGTCCTTGCGCAGGACCGGCACGACGACCGCGTCGAAGCTCTGGCGAGCCAACGCCGACAGCACGCCGTCCGGGCCGACCTCGACGAACCGCGAGACGCCCTGCGCGCTCAGCGTGGTGAGGCCGTCGTGGAACCGGACGGCCGCGCGGACGTGCGAGACCCAGTACTCCGGCGTGGCGACCTCGCCCCCGGCGAGCGCGCCGGAGACGTTCGAGACCAGCGGGATCTCGGGCTGGGAGTATGTGAGCGTGCGGGCGACCTCGCCGAACTCGGCCAGCATCGGCTCCATCAGCGGCGAGTGGAACGCGTGCGACACCTTCAGCTTCGACGACTTGCGGCCCTCGAACTGCGCGACGACGGCGGTGACGGCGTCCTCGGTGCCGGACAGCACGACGGAGTCGGGACCGTTGATCGCGGCGATGCTGACGCCGTCGGTCAGGTGCGGCGTGACCTCGTCCTCGGTGGCCTGCAGCGCGACCATCGCGCCCCCGGTGGGCAGCGCCTGCATCAGCTTCGCGCGGGCGGCGACCAGAGTGCACGCGTCGGCCAGGGACAGCACTCCGGCGACGTGCGCGGCGGCCAGCTCGCCGACCGAGTGGCCGAGCAGGAAGTCGGGCTTGATGCCCCACGAGGACAGCAGCCGGAACAGCGCGACCTCGATCGCGAACAGCGCGGGCTGGGTGTAGCCGGTCTGGTTGATCAGGCGCGGCTTGTCGAAGACGACCGTCTTCAGTGGACGGTCGAGGTGCTGGTCCAGTTCCGCGCAGACCTCGTCGAACGCGGCGGCGAACACCGGGAACGCGGCGGCCAGCTCGGCTCCCATGCCCGCGCGCTGCGCGCCCTGGCCGGAGAACAGGAAGGCGGTGAGCCCTTCGACGGGGCTACCGGTGACCAGCTCGCCGGCCGCCAGGGCGGTGAGCCCGGCCTTGCCGTCGAGCACGACGGCGCGGTGGCTCAGCGGCGACCGGGACGTCGCCAGCGAGAACCCGAGGTCGAGCGGGGACACACCGTCCACAACGGACAGCAGCTTCGCGGCTTGGGCCTTGAGCGCGGTGGTGCCGTGACCGGACAGCGGCCACGGGACCGGCACTTCGGCGGGCCAGCTCGGCGTGGTCTCCTCGACCTCGACGGCCGGGGCCTCTTCGACGATCACGTGCGCGTTGGTGCCGCTGACGCCGAACGACGAAACCCCGGCGCGGCGCGGCTTCTCACCCACCGGCCATGACCGCTCCTCGGTCAGCAGCTCGACGTTCCCGGCGGTCCAGTCGACTTCGGTGCTCGGCTCGGTGACGTGCAGGGTCTTCGGTAGCAGGCCGTTGCGCAGCGCCTGCACCATCTTGATCACGCCGCCGACCCCCGCCGCGCCCTGGGCGTGGCCGATGTTCGACTTGATCGAACCGAGCCACAGCGGGCGGTCGCGGTCCTGGCCGTAGGTGGCGAGCAGGGCCTGCGCCTCGATCGGGTCGCCGAGCGTGGTGCCGGTGCCGTGACCCTCGACGGCGTCCACATCGGACGCCGAGAGCTGCGCGTTGGCCAGCGCCTGGCGGATGACGCGCTGCTGGGACGGGCCGTTCGGGGCGGTGAGGCCGTTGGACGCGCCGTCGGAGTTGACCGCGGTGCCGCGCACGACGGCGAGGACGGGGTGGCCGTTGCGGCGCGCGTCGGACAGCCGCTCCAGCAGGAGCGTGCCCGCGCCCTCGGCCCAGCCGGTGCCGTCGGCACTGTCGGAGAACGGCTTGCAGCGGCCGTCGGCGGCGAGGCCGCGCTGGCGGCTGAACGCGACGAACGGGCCCGGCCGCGACATCACCATGACGCCACCGGCGAGCGCCAGCGCGCAGTCGCGCTGCCGCAGCGCCTGCACGGCCAGGTGCAGCGCGACCAGCGACGACGAGCAGGCCGTGTCGATCGTGATGGCCGGGCCCTCCAGGCCCAGCGCGTAGGCGATCCGGCCGGAGATGACCGAGCCGGCGTTGCCGGTGCTCAGGTAGTCCTGGACCTCGCCGGCGAGCACCGCCGGGGGCAGCTCGTCGTAGTAGTCCTGGTCGCCGCTGCCGAGGAAGACGCCGACCTGCTGCTTGGCCAGTGAGTGCGGCGCGATGCCGGCGCGTTCGAAGGTCTCCCAGGCCAGCTCCAGAGTGAGCCGCTGCTGCGGGTCCATCGCGAGCGCCTCGCGCGGCGAGATGCCGAAGAAGGGCGCGTCGAACTGGGCGACGTCGTGGATGAACCCGCCCTCGCTCACGTAGCTCGTGCCCGGGCTGTCGGGGTCGGCGTCGAACATCGTGTCCAGGCCCCAGCCGCGGTCGGCCGGGAACGGCCCGATCGCGTCCCGGCCCTGCGCCACCAGCTCCCAGAGGTCCTCCGGGGAGCGGACGTCGCCCGGGTACCGGCAGCCCATCGCGACGATGGCGATCGGCTCGGCGTCGGCGGCCTCGACCTCGCGCAGCCGCTCCCGCGTCTCCTGCAGGGTGGCGGTCACCCGCTTCAGGTAGTCGACCAGCTTGCTTTCGTCAGTCATCGTGGACATACCTCTCAGGCGCCGAGCTCGTTGTCGATGAGGGCGAACAGCTCATCCGTGGTCGCGGTCTCCAGCACGTCGGTGGCCTTCGCGCCGGACAGGGTCTTGTGCAGGGTGGTGACCATCGCCTGCAGCCGGGCGACGATCCGGGACCGGTCGATCTCGGCCGCGTCCAAAGTGGACGCCGCGGCTTCCAGCCGGTCCAGCTCGACCTCCAGCGGGACCGCGGCCTCGCCGCCGCCCAGCTGCGTCCACAGGTGCTCGGCGAGCGCCTGCGGGTTGACGTGGTCGAACGCGACGGTCGCCGGGAGCTTCAGGCCGGTGGCCCCGCCGAGCCGGTTGCGCAGGTCGACCGCGGTGACGGAGTCGAAGCCCAGTTCCTTGAACGCCCGCGCGGGTTCGACCGCCGAGCCGCCGTCGTAGCCGGCGACCACGGCGACCTCGCCGCGCACCAGCTCCAGCAGCGTCCGCTTCTGTTCGGCGGGCGTGAGTGCGGCCAGCTTCGCCTTGAGGTCGCCGTTGCCGGCCGGAGTTTCGGTCTTGTCCTCGGCGACCTCGGGCAGTGCGCGCAGCAACGGCCGCGGCCGGGCGAGCTGGTACACCGGGGCGAACGCGGCCCAGTCGATGTCGGCGACGACCAGGTGGGTCTCGTCGTGGTCGAGTGCCTGGCCCAGGGCTTCGACGGCGAGTTCCGGTGCCATCTCGGCCAGGCCCATGCGGCGCAGCAGGTCGCTCGCCTCGGCGTCGACCATGCCCCCGCCGCCCCAGGAACCCCACGCGATCGCGGTCGCCGTGCGGCCCGCGGCGCGACGGCGGCGGGCGAGCGCGTCGAGGTAGGCGTTGCCCGCGGCGTACGCGGGCTGGCCGGAGGTGCCCCACACCGCGGCCCCGGAAGACATCACCACGAAGGCGTCCAGTTCAGTGTCGCCGAGCAGCTCGTCGAGCAGCGCGGCCCCGGTGACCTTGGCCCGGGTGGCCGCGGCGAACTCGGCGGGCGTGACGTCGGCCAGCGGCGATTCGGCGGTGAGCACGCCGGCCGCGTGCACGACAGCGGTCGGCGGGTGCTCGGCCAGCAGCGCTTCGAGCTGCTGCTTGTCGGAAACGTCGCAGGCCACGACGGTGACGCCCAGCTCGTCGACCAGCTCCCGCGCGCCCTCGGCGTCGAGGCCGCGACGGCTGGTGAGCACGATCTTGTCGGCACCTCGGCCGGCGAGCCAGCGGGCGACGTGCGCGCCGACCGCGCCGGTCCCGCCGGTGACCAGGACGGTTCCGCGTGGCTTCCACTCGTCCGCGGTGCCGGTCAGCGGGGCGTGCACCATGCGCCGGGCGAACACCCCGGACGGCCGGATCGCGACCTGGTCTTCACTGTCCACACCGGACACCACCGCGGCCAGGCGGGCGGCGTCGGCGGAGCCGTCGACGTCGACCAGGCCGCCCCAGGTGGCGGGCTGGTCGAGCGCGGCGACCGTGCCGAGGCCCCAGACCGCCGCGGCGGCCGGGTCGGCGTCGGAGAAGGCGTCCACCGCGACCGCGCCGCGGGTGACGACCCACACCGGAGCGTCGCTGTCACGCAGGACTTGCAGCAGGGCGATGGTGGCGGCGACCGCGGTGCTGAGCGCGGGATGCTCCGGGTGTTCGCGGGTGTCGAAGGCCAGCAGCGACAGCACGCCGTCGAACGGCCGCAACGCCGTCGCTTCCGTGAGCGCCTCGGCCAGTTCCCCGTGCTCGGCGATCACCCGGACAACATCGCCCTGCCCGGCGAGTGCGTCGGCCAGTTCGGCCGCCTCGGGGACGTCGGCCGGGACGACGACCAGCCAGGTGCCGATCAGCCCGCCGATGACCGTCACCGGCGCCCAGGAGACCTTGTAGCGCCAGGACTCCACTGTGGACAGCTCGGTGCGGCGGCCGTGCCACGCGGCCAGGGCCGGGACGACCTCGGCCAGGGGCGCGGTTTCGACGCCCAGCCTGGTGGCCAGCGCGTCGACGTCGCCGCTCGTGACGTCCTGCCAGAAGTCCTGGTCGGCGACGGATGCCTGCGGCAGTGCCGTGGTGGCTTCCTCTTCGAGCCAGAAGCGCTTGTGCTGGAACGGATAGGTCGGCAGGTCAGCGAGCCGACCGCCGGGCACCAGCGACGCCCAGTCCGCCGCGCCGCCGCGGACCGAGTGCTCGGCCAGCGACGTCGCGAACCGCGTCATGCTGCCTTCGTCGCGGCGCAGGGTGCCGGTGACGGACCCGCTGTGCCCACCCTCGTCGAGGGTCTCCTGGATGCTCATCGCGAGCACCGGGTGCGGGCTGACCTCGACGAACCGGGTGTAGCCCGCCTCGGCGAGCTTCGCGACGACCGGCGCGAACCGGACCGTCGTGCGCAGGTTGGTGAACCAGTACCGCGCGTCCATGGTGGCGCCGGGTTCCTCGGTCACCGTGGACGTCATCGCGACGGTCCCGGCACCCGGGGTGATCGGGCCGAGGTCTGCGAGCAGGCGGTCGGCGAGGTGCTCGACGTGCGCCGAGTGCGAGGCGTAGTCCACCGGGACGCGCTTGGCGCGGAAGCCCTCGGCGACGAGCTGGTCGCGCAGCTGGTCGAGGGCGTCGCCGTCGCCGGACAGCACGGCCGAGGTGGCGCCGTTGTCGGCGGCCAGGGAGATCCGGCCGTCCCAGGCGTCGAGGCGGGTCAGCAGCTCGGCGGCGGGCAGGCCGGCCGCGAGCATGCCACCGCCGCGGCCGCCGAGGACGTCCCCGATCGCCTTGCTGCGCAACGCGACCACCCGAGCACCGTCCTGAAGGGACAGTGCACCGGACACGCTCGCCGCGGCGATCTCGCCCTGCGAGTGGCCGATCACCATGTCCGGCTCGACGCCGTGCGCGCGCCACAGCGCGGCCAGCGAGACCATCACGGCCCACAGCATCGGCTGCACGACGTCGACGCGGTCGGCGGGCGGGGTGCCCGGCTCGCCGTGCAGCACGTCGATCACCGACCAGCCAGTGAACTCGTGCAGCGCGGCGTCGCACTCCGCCATCCGGGCGGCGAACGCCGGCGACTGCGTCAGCAGCTCGGTCGCCATGCCGGTCCACTGGGAGCCCTGACCGGGGAAGACGAACACGGTCTTGCCACGGACGTCGGCGGTCCCGGTGACGACGTCGGGCCGCGAGCCGCCCGCGGCCAGCGTCTCCAGGGCCTGCTTCGGATCCGTGGACAGCACGACCGCGCGGTGGTCGAGCTGCGCGCGGCCGGTGGCGAGGGTGTGCGCGACGTCGACGAGGTTTCCGTCCACATGGGACGCGAGCTGCGCGGCGGCCTCGGCGAGCGCGGCCGGGGTCTTGGCCGACAGCACCAGCGGGTGCACCGCGGGCAGCGGCGGCTCGACGGCGTCGCTCTCGGGGGCCTGCTCCAGGATGACGTGCGCGTTGGTGCCGCTCACGCCGAACGACGACACGGCGGCGCGACGCGGCCGGCCGACCTCGGGCCAGTCGCGCGGCTCGGTGAGCAGCTCGACCGCGCCCGCCGTCCAGTCGACGTGCGTCGAGGGCGTGCCGACGTGCAGGGTCCGCGGCGCCTTGCCGTGGCGCAGCGCCTGCACCATCTTGATCACGCCGGCGACGCCGGCCGCGGCCTGCGGGTGGCCCATGTTGGACTTGATCGAGCCGAGCAGCAGCGGCTCGCCCGTGGTGCGCTGCCCGTAGGTCTCCATCAGCGACTGCGCCTCGATGGGGTCGCCGAGCGCGGTGCCGGTGCCGTGCGCCTCGACGAGGTCCACATCGGACCGCGACAGCCCGGCGTCGGCCAGCGCGGCCTCGATCACGCGGACCTGGGAGGGCCCGTTCGGGGCGGAGAAGCCGTTGCTGGCGCCGTCCTGGTTGATCGCGGAACCGCGCAGCAGCGCGAGGACGCGGTGTCCGTTGCGGCGCGCGTCGGAAAGCTTCTCCAGCACCAGGACGCCGACGCCCTCGGCCCACGACGTCCCGTCGGCGTCGTCCGAAAAGGACTTGCTGCGGCCGTCGGCGGAGAGACCGCGCCGGCCGCTGAAGTCGACGAACATCTCGGGGGTGCCCATGACGGCGACGCCGCTGGCGAGCGCGAGGGAGCAGTCGCCGTCGCGCAGGCCTTGGGCGGCCATGTGCAGCGCGACCAGCGACGACGAGCACGCCGTGTCGACCGAGACTGACGGGCCTTCGAGGCCGAGGGTGTAGGAGACCTGGCCGGAGACGAGGCTGCCGTCGGGGCTGCCGCCGCTGTAGTCGTGGTACATGACGCCGGCGTAGACCCCGGTCGGGCTGCCCTTGAGCGAGTGCGGGTCGAGCCCGGCGCGTTCGAAAGCCTCCCAGGAAGCTTCGAGCAGGATCCGCTGCTGCGGGTCGGCCCGGCGGGCGTCCCGCGGGCTGATGCCGAAGAAGTCGGCGTCGAAACCCGGGGCGTCGTAGAGGAAACCGCCGTGGCGCGTGTAGGTCTTGCCGGGCCGGTCGGGGGTGGGGTCGTAGATGCCCTCGAGGTCCCACCCGCGGTCGGCGGGGAGCTCCCCGATGACGTCCCGCCCCTGGTCGACCAGGTCCCACAGGTCGTCCGGCGTCCGGACGCCCCCGGGGTAGCGGCAGCTCATGCCGATGATGGCGATGGGTTCGGTGTGCTGAGCTTCCAGTTCCTGCACCCGGCGGCGAGCCGCCTGCAAGTCCGCCGTCGCGCGCTTCAGGTAGTCGCGGAGCTTGTCCTCGTTGCTCATGAGATCCCCAGTTCCTCGTCGAGCACGGCGAAGAGCTCGTCGTCGGTGGCTTCGTCCAGGTCGGCGGACTCGGTGGTGGTCGTGTTCGCCTCGGTCCACTTGCGCAGCAGCGCGTCCAGGCGGGCTGTGACCTTCGCCGTCGAGCCGTTCAGCGAGCCCGCTCCCGTCAGGAGCGCCTCCAGGCGGTCGATCTCGGCCAGCAGTGAGTCCGCCGCGCCGCGGGCCGGGCCCAGCAGGGCGTGCAGCCGCTTGGCCAGCGCCGCCGGTGTCGGGTGGTCGAACACGATGGTCGCCGTCAGCTTCAGGCCGGTAAGGGCGCCCAGCTGGTTGCGCAGCTCCACCGACGTCAGGGAGTCGAAGCCCATCTCCTGGAACGCGCGGCCGGGCTCGACGAACCCGAGGCCCAGCACGGCCTTGACCTGCCCGGACACGACCTCCAGCAGGTACGCCTCGCGCTCGGACTCCGGCAGGGCGGCCAGGCGGGCCGCGACGGCGCCGTCGGTCTTCGCGGCCGTGCGGCGGGGTGCTTGCCGGACCATCCCGCGCAGGACCGGCGGGAGCGAGTCCGCGCGGGATCGCAGGGCCGCGAGGTCGAGCTTCACCGGCGCGAGGACGGCGTCGTCGGCGACGAGGCACGCGTCGAACAACGCGAGGGCGTCGGCCGTCGCCATCGGCGGGGTGCCGAGGCGGCGCAGGCGGCGGAAGTCGGCTTCGGTCAGCTCGCCGGCCATGCCGCCGTCGTCGGCCCACGCGCCCCAGTCCAGCGACGTCGCCGGGAGCCCGTGCGCGTGGCGGTGGCGGGCGAGTTCGTCGAGGAACGCGTTGGCCGCGGCGTACCCGGCCTGTCCGGCGGCCAGCACGGTGCTCGCGGCCGAGGAGAACAGGACGAACGCGTCGAGACCCTCGGTCAGCTCGTGCAGGTGCCAGGCGCCGTCGACCTTCGGGGCGAAGACGCGGTCGAGTTCGTCGTCGGTCAGGTTCTCGACGCGGCCGGCGGACGGGATTCCGGCGGCATGCACGACCGCGGTCAGCGGGACGCCCTTGACCAGCCCGGCCACCGATGCCCGGTCGGTGACGTCGCAGCTCGCGATGGTGACCTCGGCGCCCAGCCGCGTCAGCTCGTCGCGCAGGTCGGCCGCTCCCGGGGCGTCCACACCGCGGCGACTGGTCAGCAGCAGGTGCCGGACGCCGTGGTTCGTCACCAGGTGCTTCGCGACGACGGCGCCGAGGCCGCCCGTGCCGCCGGTGATCAGGACCGTGTCGTCGAGATTCCAGCCCAGCTCGCCGGACGGCGTCGCCGCGACCAGCCTCGGGACGTAGGCCGTCCCCTCGCGAACGGCCACCTCGGGCTCGCCGGTCGCCAGCGCAGTTTCGACGTCCTCGCCATCGATGAGCACGAACCGGCCCGGGTTCTCGGCTTCGGCCGCGCGGACCAGGCCCCAAACCGTCGCGAGGGCCGGGTCGACGTCCTCGCCGTCGACCGACACCGCGCCGCGCGTGACGACGGCCAGGCGGTCCTTCGAGTCCTGGATGGCGGTCAGCACCTGGCGGGCGGCCGCGCGGGCCCGATCCGGGACCGGACCGTCCGGAGTGGACACCTCCAGGACGCGCGCGGTGGTCGCGGTGCCCGCGGGAACCGCTTCCCAGGTGGTGCGGAACAGCGCGTTCGGCGTCAGCTTGTCGAGCGAGATCGCCCGTGCGGCCAGGGAATCGACCGTCAGCACCGGGAGCCCGGCTGAGTCGGCGATCCGCAGCGCGATGGTCTCCGGGCCGGTCGGCGACACGTGGACCCGGACCGCGCCGGTTCCGGCGGCGTGCCAGGTCGTGCCGCTGAACGCGAACGGCAGCATCGGCTTCGCGTCGCCGTCGGCGGACGCGGGGCCGAGCAGCTGGGCGTGCATCGCGGCGTCGAACAGCGCCGGGTGCAGGCCGTAGTCGCGAGCGTCCTCGGAGACCTCGACCTCGGCGTAGACGTCCTCACCGCGCCGCCACATCGCACGCAGGCCTTGGAACGCCGGGCCGTAGCGGTAGCCGAGGTCCGCGAGCTGCGCGTACGGGTCGTCCAGGGGGATCTCGGTGGCTCCGGCGGGCGGCCATTCGGTGAGGTCGAACGCCGGCGCGGCCGCTTCGGCCGTGATGACCCCTTCGGCGTGCCGGGTCCACGCGTCGTCGCCGTCGGGTCGCGAGTGGACGGTCAGCCGACGGCGTCCGTCCTCTTCGGATTCCAGGGTGACTTGGAGCGCCGCACCCGCGGTCAAGGCGAGCGGAGCATGCAGCGTCAGCTCGTCGATCCCGGCGTAGCCGACCTCGTCGGCAGCGGCGCGGGCCAGCTCGACGAACGCCGTGCCGGGCAACAGGATCGTGCCGAGGACGACGTGGTCGGCGACCCACGGCACGGTGTCCGTTGACAGACGTCCAGTGAGGACGATCGTGTCGGTCTCCGGTACCCGGACGACGGCGCTGAGCATCGGGTGGGCGGCGGCCTGCTGGCCGTGGTCGCCGGCGTCGCCGGTCGCGATGGTGGCGGGCAGCCAGTAGCGGGTGCGGCGGAAGGCGTACGTCGGCACCTCGACGCGTCGGGCACCGGGGTAGAACGCTTGCCAGTCCACGGGAATCCCGCGGGCGTGCAGGGCGGCGACCGCCGTGACGACGGCCTGGGCTTCGTCGCGGTCGGGGCGGACGGCTGGGATGAACGCCAGGGTTTCGTCGTCCAGCGCGGTGCGCGCGGCGGCGGTCAGGACCGGCGCCGGGCCGATCTCGACGAACGTCCGGACGCCGTCGTCGGCGAGGGCGCGGAGGCCGTCGTCGAACCGGACGGTCGCGCGAACCTGATCCACCCAGTACTCCGGGGAAGTCAGATCGGCGCCCGCGTCCACAGTGGAGGTGATCGGGATTTCGGGCTTGGCGTAGGTGAGTTTCGCCGCGACGGCCGCGAACTCGGCCAGCATCGGCTCCATCAGCGGCGAGTGGAAGGCGTGCGAGACGCGCAGCTTCTTGGCGCGCTCGAAGTGCGCGGCGACGGCGGCGACCGCGTCCTCGGCACCCGAAACGACCAGCGAGGCCGGACCGTTGATCGCGGCGATGCTCACGCCGTCGGTCAGCAGCGGGGTCACCTCGGCTTCGGTCGCCGGGAGCGCGACCATCGCCCCGCCGGCGGGCAGGGCCTGCATGAGCCGGGCGCGGGCGGCGACGAGCGTGCAGGCGTCGTCGAGCGAGAGGACGCCGGCGACGTGCGCCGCGGCCAGCTCGCCGATCGAGTGGCCCAGCAGGTGGTCGGGCTTCAGGCCCCACGACTCGAGAAGCCGGTACAGCGCGACCTCGAACGCGAACAGCGCGGGTTGCGTGGAACCGGTCTGCGCCAAGGCATCGGCGTCGTCCAGGACGGCGCGGTCGAGGCCGAGCCGGGTGCACGCGGCGTCGAGGGCTTCGGCGAACACCGGGTACTTCGCCAGCTCGCGGCCCATCCCGGCGCGCTGGGCGCCTTGGCCGGTGAAGAGGAAGGCCGTCCGGCCGGTGCCGCGGCGGTCGCGGACGACGTTCGGCGCGTCTTCGTCGTTCGCCAGCGCGGTCAAGCCGGCGCGCAGTTCGTCGGGTCCGGCGCCGACGACGACGGCCCGGTAGTCGAGCGCCGAGCGGGTCGTGGCCAGCGAGAACCCGATGTCGGTCGGGTTTCCGGCGTGGTCCAGGAGCTGCTGCGCCTGCGCGGCGACGGCGTCCGCGGAGTCCGCTGAGACGGGCCACGCGAACACGGGAACCTCGGTGGCGGGCTCATCTTCGGCCGGTTCGGCCTGCTCGATGATGACGTGGGCGTTGGTGCCGCTGATGCCGAACGACGACACCGCGCCACGGCGGGGCCGGCCGGCGGCGGGCCAGTCGCGGGCCTCGGTGAGCAGCTCGACGGCGCCGGCCGACCAGTCGACGTGCGGCGACGGCGTGTCGACGTGCAAGGTCTTCGGCAGCACGCCGTGCCGGATGGCCTGCACGACCTTGATCACGCCGCCGACGCCGGCCGCGGCCTGGGTGTGCCCGATGTTGGACTTGAGCGAGCCGAGCCAGAGCGGCTCCTCGCGGCTTTGCCCGTAGGTCGCGAGCAAGGCCTGCGCCTCGATCGGGTCGCCGAGCTTCGTGCCGGTGCCGTGACCTTCGACGAGGTCGACGTCCGTTGTGGACAGTCCGGCGGTGGCGAGGGCCTGGCGGATCACGCGTTGCTGCGCGGGTCCATTGGGGACGGTCAGGCCGCTGGAGGCGCCGTCGGAGTTGACCGCGCTGCCGCGCACGACGGCGAGAACGTTGTGGCCGAGACGCTGGGCGTCGGACAGGCGCTCGACGACGAGGACACCGACGCCTTCGCCCCAGCCCGTGCCGTCGGCACCGGCGGCGAAGGCCTTGCAGCGGCCGTCGTCGGACAGGCCGCGCTGCTCGGTGAAGTAGACGAAGGTCTCGGGCGTGGCCATGACGGTGACGCCGCCGACGAGGGCCAGCGAGCAGTCGCCGCGGCGCAGCGCCTGCGCGGCCCAGTGCAGGGCGACGAGGGAGGACGAGCACGCGGTGTCGACGCTGACGGCCGGGCCTTCCAGCCCGAGCGCGTAGGCGACCCGGCCCGAGACGACGCTGCCGGCGGCCGCGTGGCCGAGGTAGTCGTGGTACATCACACCGGCGAAGACACCGGTGCTGCTGCCCCGCAGGGTTTCGGGCACGATGCCGGCGCGCTCGAGGGCGGTCCAGGAAGTCTGCAGCAGCAACCGCTGCTGGGCGTCCATGGTGAGCGCCTCGCGGGGCGAGATGCCGAAGAACTCGGGGTCGAACTCGGCGGCGTCGTGGAGGAAGCCGCCTTCGCGGGTGTTGGTGGTGCCGGGCTTCTCCCCCGCCGGGTCGTAAAGGCGGTCGAGCGGCCAGCCGCGGTCGGCGGGGAACGCGCCGATGGCGTCGGTCCCGGTGCGGACGAGCTCCCAGAGGTCGTCGGGGCTCTCGACGCCCCCGGGATACCGGCAGTCCATGCCGACGATCGCAATGGGCTCGGTATCGCGCCGCCGGACCTCGTGCAGGGCGCCTTTGGCCTCACGCAGATCAGCGGTGGCGCGCTTCAGGTAGTCGAGCAGTTTCCGCTCGTTTTCGGCGCTCACGCCATTACCCCCTGGAAAATGGCAAGAAGAACGGTACTCACGTAATCGCCCACCTAACCGCGGAAAAGGGTGGAAGGTGCCACGCCGAAAACGCTACCGAGGGAGTTTGGGCCGCCCCACCCCTAACGGGGCGGAGGCGGCCCCACAATCAGCCGGGTCGGGCCGCGGCGCTTGGCCCGCGCTCCCGCGGCAGGCCCGACTGCCTGCTCGGTGCGCGGCACGAGCGGCAGCGCTCCCGCGGCAGGCCCGACTGCCTGCTCGGTGCACGGCACGAGCAGCAGCGCTCCCGCGGCAGGCCCGACTGCCCGCTCGATGCACGGCACGAGCGGCAGCGGACCTGCGGGGGCTCTTGGCCGCGCTCCCCGCGGCCGCGGTCTGCCCACCGGAGCCGGGGAACCCGCGCCGGCGAGAGCCCTCTCGGCGCGGACCGGCCGGACCGGCGGGCCACCCGGGATCAGCTTCGGTCTGCTCGGCGCGGGCGCCGGCCGGCGCCGATCAGCAGGTCGGGAGGCAAGCGGGCTGCGGCAGACTCCTACGCCCCAGCCAACTCCGCCGCCACCGCGCGCGGCGCCGGGAGGGCCGCGATCTCTTCCCGCAGCGCCTCCGCCGCCCCGCGCAACGAGCCCAGCTCGGCAACCGCGGCAGCCGGCCCCACGTACCCTGCTCCCACCGCGGCGATGCGCGCGGCGATCGGCGTCTCCGTCAGGGACAGCTGCGGCAGCCCGTACGCCGCCGCCGCGAGGGCGAGTGAAGCGTCGCCGTCGTGGATCAGGGCCGTGCACGTCGGCAGGACCGCCGCCGGTGGGGCCGCGTCGACCAGGCGCACGTTCGGCGGCATCGTCACCCCCGCCGGGATGCTCGCCGGGTCCGTCGCCCACACGACCTCGGCGTCCAGGCCCGCGACCGCGTCGAACACCGGCCCGGCGAGCGTCGCGTCCGTGAGCGACAGCAGCACCCGGCTGCGCCTGGCCTTGCGGCGCAACCAGCCCGGCACCTCGACCGGCCCGAAGTACGGCACGTGCCGGATCGGGCGGGCGTCGGCGACCGGATCCCGCAGCGACGGCGGCACCGTGTCGAAACCCGGACCGGACTCGTCCAGCGGGCCCCGCAGCCGGACCACCTCGGCCCCCGCCGGAACCGCCGCGTCGGCGACCACCACCCGCGGGCGCCACAGTTCGGCGAACTCCGCCGGCTCGAAGTCGGCCGCCACGCAGCCGGTCGTCAGGATCTCGGCGACGAACGACGGCTCGCCCGCGATCTTCACGTCGTGGCCCGCGGTTCGCAGCGCCCACGCCAGCGGGACCAGGTTGTGCAGCCGCGCGGTCGTCGACGGGGCGGCCAGGAGTACGCGCATGGGATCCACTCCAGAAAAAGGAAACCGGGCCGGCCCGGTGCGGATAGTCGAATTCGACACTATCCACGCCGGCCCGGCCCGCGAACCCCTAAAACAATCACTGCCCCGGCAACGTCACCGCTTCGATCGGGCTCTTGCGCATCGCCAGCCGCGCGGACAGCGAAGTCACCGGCCAAATGATCAAGAACACCGCGAGCACCACGCCGAGGAACACCCAGATCGGCCCCGACGGGATGATCTGGCCCGTGCTGATCGCCATCGGCAGCACCGTGAACAACGAGATCACGATGCCGAGCACGAGCCCGGCCACCGCCACGATGCCGCCCTCGATGAACAGCATCCGGCGGACCTGCCCGCGGTCCGCGCCGGCCAGCCGCTGCGCGCCGAACTCCCGGCGCCGCGCCAGGACGGCGACGGCGAGGGTGTTCACCGCCGCGATCGCCGCGTACGCGATCGCCAGCACCGCCAGCAGGTAGTTGATCATCGCCTCGACGTCCGCGCCGGCCTGGAAGCTCTCCAGCAGCGCGTCGTCGCCGCCGACCGCGATGCCCGGCCAGTCCTTCAGCCGGTCGGTCAACGCGGAGACGACGTCGCTGCCGTCGGCCGCCTTCACCAGCACCTGCGTCGCCATCCCGCTCGTGGTGTGCGCGGCGAGCAGGTCCACCGGCAGGACCATGCTCGCGTAGCTCGACGGGCTGTCGAGCAGCGCGACGACGGTCACCTGCGCCTGCGCCCCGTCGCCGAGCCGCATGGTGATCTTGTCGCCGACCTTGAGCTCGAGGTCGTCGGCGACGGACGCCGGCAGCGCGACCGACTCACCGGTCAGGTTCTTCAGCGACCCCTGGGTGACTTCGGTGGCGAGCACCGTGCCGCCCTGGTCTTCAGCCGCGACGCCGAGCAGGCGCAGCGGGTCGCTGCCGTTGCCGTCGTAGGGCTGCTCGATCCAGCCGGAACTGGTCACCAGCGGCGACGCGGTCGCGACGCCCGGCGTGCTCCGGATCTGCGCCAGTGCCTCCGGCGCGATGCCGCCGGCCGCGGTGCTGACCACGGCGTCGGCCTTCAGCTGCTCGGCGTAGGCGGCGACCTGCGCCTTCTGCGCCGTCGTCTCCGAGTACACGTTGCCGAGCGCGACCGCCGTGGCCAGCGTGATCGGCGTGAGCACCGCGGCGAAGGCCACCGCCCGCGCCCGCGAGTTGATCACCGCGAGCGTGGCGTCCCGGCCCGCGACCCGGCGGACGAACGGGCCGAAGCGGTCCGCCACGTACGCCATGATCTCCGGCCCCAGCAACGCCACCGCGATGGCGCCGGTCAGCACCGCCGGGCCGCCGATCGCGCTGGCGGTGTCGGCGGGCATGAACAGCGTGGTGCCGGCGAGCAGCACCGTCGCGACCCCGAAGACCACGGCTCCCATGCGCCGCAACGGGTTCACCTTGGCGTTCGGGATCGACGCCTCGGCCAGCGCCTGGATCGGCCGGGCCCGAGACGCGGCCAGCGCCGCGAACCACGCGGCGGCGTAGACGATCACGAGCGTCGCGACGATTCCCGCGCCGAACGCGATGATGTCCTGCCGGAACACCAGTTCGTCGGGCACGATGCCGATCGACACGCTGGTGGCGAAGATCCGGTTGCCGAGCAGACTGCCCGCGACCACCCCGCACAACGCGGCGACCGCGCCGACGGCCATGGTCTCGGCGACCACCATCCGGTGCACCTGCTTCGGCGTCGCCCCGGTTGCCCGCAGGAGCGCGAGCTCCTGCTGGCGCTGGCGCACGGTGAGGCTGATCGTCGCGGAGACGACCAGCGCCATGACCACCAGCACCATGCCGCCGAACACCGCGGCCAGCAGGATCAGCGGGAGCCGGCTGCCGTCGACGCCGAGGAACTCCGCCGAACCGCGGTCGTCACCGGTCAGCACGCTGATACCCGGCACCTGCTCCGCGACGCGCGCGGCGAGCTCACCCGCGTCGACGCCCTCGGCCGGGAACACCCCGGCGAGGTCGGCGCGGCCCTGGTGCGCGGAGAACTGCTGCGCGTCCGGAGCGGAGAAGAAGAACGCCGGTGCCTTCACGGTCTGGCCCGGTTCCGCGACGCCCGCGACGGTGAAGGTCAGCTTGCGGCCGTCGACCGCGAGGTCGACGGGCGAGCCGGCCTTGAGCCCGGCCGCTTCCGCCGTCGCCGAGTCGACGACGACCTGGCCCGGCGCCTGCGGCTGGGTGCCGTCCCGCAGGACGTAGCCGCCGAGCGCGGCCGAGTCCCAGCCGTGTCCGGAAAGGACGGACGTGCCCTCGGGCGCGCCGTCCTTCAGCAGCACGGCCGGGAACGAGACGTCCGGGACGACGCGCTGGACGCCTTGCACCGCACCGATCTTCACGAGCTGGTCCGCGGCGAGCCCGGCGCGCTCGGCGTAGGGCACGGTCTCGGACTCTTCGTCCGGCAGCTTGAACGCCGACGATCCGCCGACCACGACCGGCGTCGCGGCGAGCCGCTGCGGCTGCGCCTGCAGCACGATCGCCGTCTCGAACAGCCCGGCGCACGCGATGAGCAGGCCGCAGCCGATCAGGATCGCGACGAAGGACGCCAGCGACGCGGCCGCGCGGTAGCGCAGGCTCGCCAGCGCCAGGTTGAGCACCACCCGCCGCGAACTCACCGCTGCCCCCGTGCCTGCTTGGCCCGTGCGCCCAGCTGAGCCAGGGTCGACGCGACGGCCTCGACGCTGGGCGTCGCCATCTGCGTGACGATCTGGCCGTCCACCAGGAAGAGCACGTTGTCCGCGAAGGACGCGGCGACCGGGTCGTGGGTGACCATCACGATGGTCTGGCCCGCGCTGACCAGCTCGCGCATCAGGTTCAGCACCTCGAGCGCGGTGTTCGTGTCGAGCGCGCCGGTCGGCTCGTCGGCGAAGACCACCGAAGGCCGGCCGGCGAGCGCGCGGGCGATCGCGACGCGCTGCTGCTGGCCGCCGGACAGCTCGCCCGGGCGGTGCTTGACGCGCTGGGTCAGCCCGACGCGCGCGATCACCTCGTCGACCCACTTCCGGTCCGGCTCGCGGCCGGCCAGCAGGGTCGGCAGGGTGACGTTCTGCTCGACGTTCAGCGCCGGCATCAGGTTGAAGGACTGGAAGATGAACGCGACGTGCTGACGGCGGAGCTCGGTCAGCTTCGTCTCGCTCTTGCCCTTCAGGTCGGTCCCCACCAGCGTCACGCGGCCCGAGCTCGGCTTGTCGAGGCCCGCCGCGCAGTGCAGCAGGGTGCTCTTGCCGGACCCCGACGGGCCCATCACCGCGGTGAACGTGCCGGCCGGGAAGCTGACGGTGACCCCGGCGAGCGCTTCGACCGCGCTTTCGCCGGAGCCGTAGGTCTTGTGCACCGAGTCCAGCTGGACCGGCGACTCGACGGAAGTCATCGTGGGCACGTCGTTCACTCCGATCCTTCCCGGGCGCGGCGCGCCGGGTCGAGGTACCACCACGCGGCCAGGACGATCCCGCCGCCGACGATCGTCCACAGCCAGAACGGCGCCTTGAACGACATGCTGATCAAGCTCATGAGCAGCCAGATCACGAACTGGACGCCGCTGACGACCGCCCACACGACCGTGACGACGCGGCGAGCGAGACCGCTTGAGAACCGGCTTCCTTCGGTGCTTTCGGGCATCCATCTCCCCCTGTCGACGTCCGGCCGCACGGTCGGATTAATCGTGTAAGCCTTACACAGTTTAGCGCAAGGCCGCCGAACGGGGAAGCAGGCCCCGGTTAGGGGGCGACGCGCATGCGGCGGTCCCAGTCCCGGATCCCCCACACGCCGACCGCCAGGACGCCGCCGCCGAGCACCACCCAGACCAGCCACAACGGGTCCCACTGGCCGCCGATCAGCCCGATGAGCAGCCAGACGACGAAGTTGGTGACGCTGACGAACGCCCACAGCGCGCCCGCGATCCGCGGGGCCGCTTCGAGCGCCGGCGGCGCGACCGAGCCCGTCTCGCCGGCGACGGCGGCCCGCAGCGCGGCCTGGGTGGTGGCCAGCCGGACGCGGGCGAGCCGCCGGGCGGCCTCCCCGCCGTCGTAGCCACCGGTCGACCGGCCGTGTTCGATCTCGGTGGCCGCCAGCTTCCGGTCCAGCTCGGTGACCCGGCCCAGCCCGAACCGGCTGCTCTCGCTCACAAGCACTCGCCCCCAGCTCCGATTAGTGTAAGACTTGCACAGTTTACTGAAACGGACCGCGGAGCGATAGATGCCGACCGAACCCGAACCGGACGACCGTCCGGACCTGCCGCCCGGGCTGGCCCCGGCGTGGGGTGCCGCGCCGCGGCCCCGCCGCGGCCCCAAGCCGTCGCACAGCCTGGACCGGATCGTCGCCGCCGCCGTCGAACTCGCGGACGCCGACGGTCTGACGGCGGCGTCGCTGCCCAACATCGCCGCTTCGGTCGGCCTGAGCACCAACGCGCTGTACCGGTACGTCGGTTCGAAGGACGAGCTGCTGGTGCTGCTGGGTGACGCGGGGTTCGGGCCACCGCCGCCGTCGTCACCCGGTCCGTGGCGCACCGCGGCGCGGGACTGGACGTACGCGGCGCTGGAGCGTTACCGAGCCCGGCCGTGGCTGCTGGACCTGCCTTCGCGGGGCAGTGCGATCACGCCGCACCGGCTGCGGTGGACCGAGCAGCTGCTGGCGGCGTTCTCCGGGGCTGGTCTGTCCGATGTGGACGCTCTCGGGTGCGCGTTGCTGGTGGCCGACTTCGCCCGCGCGACGGCTGACCGTCTGCGTGCCCGCGCCGATCCGGACTCGGCGGACTCCGAAGTGCGGGCCGGCGACGTTCGCGCGTTTTTGCGGCCCTTGCTGGTCGACGGCGGCTATCCGCAGCTGGCCGCGCTCGCCGCCCGGGGCGAGTACCCGGGGGCGGGTTCGGTGGACTTCGGGCTGGACCGGGTGCTGGACGGGATAGCCGGGCTGCTGACCACCTCCCGCGCCTGAGCGGTGGGAAGGGCGGCGCCCCGAGGGGGAGGGAGGGGCGCCGCCCTGGCTTCGGCGGGTCAGGACAGTGAACCCAGCCAGGTGTCGACGGCTTCCGCGGTCGTCTCGGCGTCCGTGTCCACCAGGCTGAAGTGGTCGCCCGGCACCGTCACCTTCGCGTCCGCCCGGCTCCACGTCGAGCGCCACGAGTCGTCGGACGGCGCCGGATCGCCGGCCGCGAACCGGTTTTCGGGCCGGACCAGCACCGTCGGGGCGGCCACTTCGCCCAGGACCGCCAACTCCAGCAAGCCCAGGTAGTGGGCCATCGCCGTCAGCTTGTCGCGGTCGAACGGGCCGAACTGCTCCTCGCGCTCGATCATGCCCGACGCCATGTCCGCCACCGTGTCCGCGGTCGCGTCGCCGCCGCTGTCCATCTCGTAGCTGTCCAGCAGGACCACCGCCGCCGGGGCGATGCCGGCCTTCTCCAGCCGGGCCGCCAGCGCGTACGCCAGCACCCCGCCGGACGAATACCCCAGCAGCGCGAACGGCTGGTCGCCCGCGCCGAGCCGGACGCTCTCCTCCAGGACCTCGAGCAGCGCGTCGACGTCGGCGGGCACCGGCTCGCCCGTGCGGAACCCCGGCGTCGGCAGCGCGGACACCCCGCGCCGGCCGCGGAACCGGGCCGCGAGCTTCGCGTACTGGTACTCCCCGCCCAGCGCCGCCGGCGACGGGACGGCCAGCAGCCGCGGGCCGTCCGGGCCGTCGGCCAGCTCCAGCGGCCGGGGCGCCGATCCGAGCCCGGCGACGCCGGTGAACTTCGGCCGCAGGTTCGCCGCGGCACCCAGCAGCGCGATGCCGTTCTCGACCTGGCCACCGCGGACCGCCTCGACGAACAGCTCCTTCACCGGGTCCCCGATCGTCACGGCCGGCTCAGTGGTCAGCAGCTCCAGCAGGTGCGCGGCCAGCGCCGCCGGGGTCCCGAGGTCGAACACCGCCGACCCCGCCAGGGTGACCCCGGTCGTCTCCGCGATCCGGTTGCGCAGCTTCAACGCCGTCAGGGAGTCGAAGCCGAACTCCAGGAAGTGCGCGTCCGGGTCGATCGCGTCCGCGCCGGCGTACCCGAGCAGCCCGGCCGCTTCGGCGAGGACGAACCGCCGCACGCCCTCTTCGGTCCGCTCGAAGGAGACAGGGGCCTCGGTGCGCGGCGCGGGCAGGTCGTGGTCCCCGATCGCGTTCCGTGCCTCCATGTCGACAGTGGGCCAGTAACGGTCGCGGTGGAACGCGTAGTCCGGCAGCGGCACCGTCTTCGCGGAACGTCCGGCGAACATCCGCGTCACGTCGAGCCCGGCGCCTGTCACGTGGAGCCGGGCGGCGGCCAGCAGCACCGAGCGCACCGTCGGGAGCGCACCCAAGTCCAAGGTGTGCGTCGCCTCGATCTCCGGGACCGCCGCGGGACGGGCCCAGTGCTGCGGGTCACGGAAGTCGGCCGCGGACGCGAGCGGGACCCGGGGTTCGTCGTAGGTCAGCTCCCCCGCGATCTCCGCCAGCTCTTCGAGCAGGTCGTCGTCGAGCGGTCCCTCGGCCATCAGCTGACCCCGGTTGGCGACGAGCTTCACGGCGTCCGCCAGGGACAGCACGCCGGCCAGGTGCGCGGCGGCGATCTCGCCGACGGCGACGCCGGCCAGCACGTCGGGCCGCTGACCCCAGCTCTCGAACAACCGGGCCAGCGCGACGCCGAGCGTGAACGCCGCGGCCTGGCCGAACTCGGTCCGGTCGAGCAGCTGCGCGGCCGCCGAACCCGACTCGGCGAGCATCACCTCGCGCAGCGAGCGGCCGAGGTGGGTGTCGAACCCGGCTGCCACCCGGTCGACCTCCCGGGCGAACGCCGGGAAAGCGGCGTACAGCTCAGCGCACTGCGTTCCTTCACCGGGAAGCAGGAAGGCCGTCGTGCCACCCGGACGCGCCCGGCCAGTGACGTCCAAAGTGGACAGCGCCGTCCGGATCTCGTCCAGATCGGCCCCGACCACCGCCGCCCGGTGCGAGAACAGCGGACGCCGTTGAGCCAGTGAGTAAGCCACGTCCACCAGGTCTGACGAGGAGTCGAGCCGCGCGAGCAGCGCCCGCGCCTGGTCGGGCAGGGCCGCGGGGGTCCGGGCCGACAGGACGAGAGGCGGCAGCACGCCGCCGGTGTCCCCGGCCGGTTCGCTCGCGACGGTCTCTGCGGCCGGGGCCTGCTCGAGGATCACGTGCGCGTTGGTGCCGCTGTACCCGAACGCCGACACGGCCGCGCGACGCGGACGCGAGACTTCGGGCCACGGCCGGGCTTCGTCGAGCAGCCGGACGGTTCCGGCGGACCAGTCGACGTCGGCCGTCGGCTCCGCCGCGTGCAGCGTCGCGGGCAACAGGCCGTGCCGCATCGCCTGCACCATCTTGATCACGCCGGCGACGCCCGCCGCGGCCTGGGTGTGCCCGATGTTGGACTTCACCGACCCCAGCCAGAGCGGCTCGCCGGTGCGGTTCTTGCCGTAGGTGGCCAGCAGCGCGCCGGTCTCGATCCGGTCGCCCAGCGGGGTGCTGGCGCCGTGCCCCTCGACTGCGTCCACTTCGGACGGTTCGAGGCCGGCGGTGGCCAGCGCGCGGCGGATCAGCCGCTCCTGGGCGGACCCGCTCGGCGCGGTGAGGCCGTTGGACGCGCCGTCGGCGTTGACGGCGCTGGACTTGACGACAGCGAGGACGTCGTGGCCGTTGCGGCGCGCGTCGGACAGCCGCTCGATCACCAGCACGCCGACGCCTTCGCCCCAGCCGAAGCCGTCGGCCGCGGCGGAGTACGGCTTGCAGCGGCCGTCGCGGGCTACCGCGCCGTCCACGAACTGCGCGAACGGCGCCGGCGAGACGAGCGCGGACACGCCGGCGACCAGCGCCAGCGAGCAGTCCCCGCCGCGCAGCGCCTGCGTGGCCTGGTGCAGCGCGACCAGCGACGACGAGCACGCGGTGTCCACCGAAACGGCCGGGCCTTCGAGGCCGAACGCGTAGGCGACGCGGCCCGAGACCACGCTGCTCAGCGCGCCCGACCCGCGGTAGAGCCCGCCACCTTGGGCCAGCGCGTCACCCGGGTCGTAGTCGGACTGCATCACGCCGACGAAGACGCCGGTGGTGCTGCCCTTCAGCGAAAGCGGGTCCACGCCGGCGTTCTCCAGCGCGACCCAGGAGGACTCGAGCAGCATCCGCTGCTGCGGGTCCATCATCACGGCCTCGTTGGGGCTGATGCCGAAGAACGCGGCGTCGAAGTCGGTGGCGTCGTGGACGAACCCGCCGTGCGGCGTGCCGCCGTCCGGCGCGACCTGGGGCAGCCAGTACTCCATGTCCCAGGCCCGGTCTTCGGGGAAGGCGGTGATGCCGTCGCCGCCCCCGGCGACCAGCTGCCACAGCGCGTCGGGGCTGTCGGCGCCGCCGGGCAGCCTGCAGGCCATGCCGACGATCGCGATCGGCTCGTCGGCACCGGCGCCGGTCACGACCTCCTCGGGCTCCCCCGCGTCGGCGAGGTCGCCCAGCAGCGACTCGTGCAGGTGGGCGGCAAGCTCGCCCGCGGTCGGGTGGTCGAAGACGAGCGTCGCGGTCAGGCTGAGGCCGGTGGCTTCGTTGAGCGCGTTGCGCAGTTCGACCGCGGTCAGCGAGTCGAACCCGAGGTCCTTGAACGCGCGGTCGGCGTCGACCAGGTCGGCCGAGCCGTGGCCGAGCACCGCGGCCGCGTGCTTGACCACCAGGTCGCGCACGTGGTCGAGGCGCTTGTCCGCGGGCAGCCGGATCAGCTTGCCCAGCAGCGAGTCCGCGCCCGCCTCGCGGTCGGACACCGTCCGCCGGGCCGCCGGGACGAGCCCGCGCAGCAGGTCGGGGACGCCGCCGGCGTCGCGCCACGCGGGCAGGTCGAGCTTGATCGGGACGTAGAGGTCGCCTTCCGCGCCGACCGCCGCGTCGAACAGCGCCAGGCCCTCGTCGACGCCGAAGGCGCCGAGGCCGCGCTTGCCGTTCGTCTCGCCGGCCATGCCGGCCGCCGACTCCCACATGCCCCACGCCAGCGAGTGCGCCGGCTTGCCTTCGGCGCGGCGCACCGCGGCGAGGGCGTCCAGGAAGGCGTTGGCGGCGGCGTAGTTGGCCTGGCCGGGCGCGCCGAGCACGCCGGCGGCCGAGGAGAACGTGACGAACGCGGTGAGGTCGCCGGCCAGCTCGTGCAGGTGCCAGGCGGCGAGGGCCTTCGGGTCGAAGACGCCGTCGACGCGCTCCGGCGTCATCGAGGCCAGGACGCCGTCGTCGAGCACGCCCGCCGCGTGGACGACCGAGTTGATCGGGTATTTCTTCAGCAGGGCCCGGACCTTCGCGCGGTTCGCGAGGTCGGCGGCCACGACGGTCGCCGACGCGCCCAGCTCCGCCAGCTCGGCGACCAGCTCGGCCGCGCCCTCGGCCTCCGGGCCGCGGCGGCTGACGAGCACGATGTGCTCGACGCCGTGCTGCCGCGCGAGGTGCTTCGCGACGAGCTTGCCCAGCGCGCCGGTGCCGCCCGAGATGAGCACCGTGCCCCACCCGGGCGCGTCGCCGGCTTCGGGCGTCGCACGAGTCAGCCGGGGCACGGTCACTTCGCCGCCGGCGACGCGGACCGACGTCTCGTCGGCGGCGGCGATCGCGGCCAGCTGGTCCGGGGTCGCGGTGCCCTCGACGAGCACGATCCGGCCCGGGTTCTCGACCTGGGCCGAGCGGACGAGCCCGGCGACGGCGGCGCCGGCCAGGTCGTCGTGGGTCACCACGACCAGCCGATCCGGTCCCGCCAAGCGGTTCTTGAGCTCTGACAGCGCACTGTGGACGGCCTTCTTCGCCGCGGCCGCGGTGGTTCCCGCGTCGACCTCGTACACCACGACGTCCTCGGTGCTTTCCGGAAGCGTCGCCGGGACCCAGTCGATGCGGTAGAGGGAGTCGGTGCCGGCGGGCACCGCGCGGGCGGCGGCCAACTGCTCCTCGCTGATCCGGCGCAGCCCCAGCGCACTGACCCGGGCGACCGGCGCGCCCGTCGAGTCGGCCAGCCGCAGCTCGACCGTCTGGTCGCCGACGGGGTGCACCTGCACCCGCAGCGAGGAAGCGCCCGCGGCCAGCAGCTCGACGCCGGACCACGAGTACGGCAGCGTGGTGCCCTCCCCCGCGGCGGCGCTGAGGCCGATGGCGTGCAGCGTCGCGTCGAAGACCGCCGGGTGCAGGCCGAACGCCTCGGCGCCGAGCCGGTCCTGCTCGGGCAGCGCGACTTCGGCGAAGACGTCGTCCCCGACGCGCCAGGCCGCGTGCAGGCCCTGGAAAACCGGGCCGTACTCCATGCCGGCTTCGGCGAGCAGGTCGTACATGCCCTCGATGTCGACGACCTCGGCGCCGGCGGGCGGCCACACGCTCAGGTCGAACGCGGTCCCGGCCGTGGCCGGTTCCAGGGTGCCGTCGGCGTGCCGGGCCCAGCCGCCGGTCGCGGCGAGGTCGTCCGGTCGCGAGTGGACGCTGATCGTGCGGGCCCCGTCGGCGGCCGGGGTGCCGAGCCGCACCTGGATCCGCGCGGCGCCCTTCGCCGGCAGCGCCAGTGGGGCGTGCAGGGTCAGGTCGCGGACGCGGCCGCAGCCGACCTCGTCGCCCGCGCGGACGGCCAGCTCGACGAACGCCGTGCCGGGCAGCAGGATGGCGCCGCCGACGACGTGGTCGTTGAGCCACGGGTGGGTCGCCGCGGAGATCCGGCCGGACAGCACCACGCCGTCGGCGTCGGCCAGCAGCGTGGCCGCGCCGAGCAGCGGGTGGTCGACCGGGTCGAGGCCGAGCGAGGACAGGTCGCCGGAGTCCGACGACACCTCGAGCCAGTAGCGCTGGTGCTGGAAGGCGTAGGTCGGCAGGTCTGCGCGGCGAGCGCCGCGGGCGGCGAAGTGCGCGGCCCAGTCCGGCACCACGCCGCGGACGTGCAGGCCGGCCAGCGCGGTGGCGAGCGCAACGTCCTCCGGGACGTCCCGGCGCTGGGCCGCGACGGCGACCGCGGTGTCCGATGTGGACTGCGGGACGACGGCGGTCAGCGGCGCATCCGGGCCCAGCTCGAAGAACCGGTTGACGCCCTCGGCGGCCAGGGCGCGCACGGCGTCGGCGAACCGGACCGGCTGCCGGACGTTGCGCACCCAGTACCCGGGGTCGGTCAGCTCGGCCGAGACCTCCGCGCCGGTGACGCTGGAGACGACGGTCAGCTCGGGCTGCGCGTAGGTGAGCGTCTTCGCGACGGCGCGGAACTCGGCGAGCATCGGCTCCATCAGGCGCGAGTGGAACGCGTGCGAGACCTTCAGCCGCGTCGTCCGGCGGCCGGCTTCGACGAACTTGTCGCCGATCGCGATGACCGCGGCCTCGTCGCCGGACAGGACGACCGAACGCGGGCCGTTGACGGCGGCGACGTCGACCGTCCCCTGTGGATCGTGGGCGGCGACCTCGTCCGGCGTCCCTTCGACGGCGACCATCGCGCCGCCGGCGGGCAGCGCCTGCATCAGCCGGCCGCGGGCGGCGACCAGCTTGGCGGCGTCGGCGAGGGACAGGACGCCGGCGCAGTGCGCGGCGGCGAGTTCGCCGATGGAGTGGCCGCACACCGCGTCCGGGACCAGGCCCCACGACTCGACGAGCCGGAACAGCGCGACCTCGAACGCGAACAGCGCGGCCTGCGTGTTCCCCGTCTGGGCCAAGGCTTCGGTGTCGGTGTCGATCACTTCGCGGATCGGGCGGTCGAGGTGCTGGTCGAGCTCGGCGCAGGCTTCGGCGTACGCCTCGGCGAACCGCGGGTACGCGGTGGCCAGCTCCCGGCCCATGCCGGGACGCTGGGAACCCTGGCCGGAGAACAGGAAACCGGTGCTCGTCTCACCTCGGGCGACGCCGGTCAGCGCGCCCGGCTCGCCGTCGGCGAATCCGCGCAACGCGGCGAGCAGCTCGTCGCGGTCGCGGCCGATCACGGCGGCGCGGTGGTCGAGGTGCGTGCGCCCGACGGCCAGCGTGCGGGCGACGTCGAGCGGCTCCGCCCGCGTGTCGGCGAGGCGCTCGGCGAGCCGCTCGGCCTGCGCCCGCAGCGCCTGCGGCGTCCGGCCGGAGAGCACGAACGGGATCGCGGCGGTGTCGCGCGGGACCTCCTCGGCCTCTTCCGGTTCCGGGGCCTCTTCGATGATGACGTGCGCGTTGGTGCCGCTCAGGCCGAAGCACGAAACGGCGCCGCGGCGCGGGTGGCCGTTGCGCTCCCACGCGCGGCGCTCGGTGAGCAGCTCGACCTGCCCGGCGCTCCAGTCGACCTGCCGGGTCGGCCGGTCGACGTGCAGGGTCTGCGGCAGCACGCCGTTGTTCAGCGACAGCACGATCTTCAGCACGCCGGCGACGCCGGACGCGGCCTGCGTGTGGCCGACGTTCGACTTGACGGACCCCAGCCACAGCGGGGAGTTCTCGGGGCGGCCCTGGCCGTAGGTCGCGAGCAGCGCGCCGGCCTCGATCGGGTCGCCGAGCTTCGTCGCGGTGCCGTGCGCCTCGACGACGTCGACCTCGTCCGGGGTGACGCGCGCGTTGGCGAGCGCCTGGCGGATCACGCGCTGCTGGGCGGGCCCGTTGGGCGCGGTCATGCCGTTGGACGCGCCGTCCTGGTTGATCGCGGTGCCGCGGACGATCGCGAGCACGGGGTGACCGTTGCGGCGGGCGTCGGAAAGCTTTTCCACCAGCAGCATCCCGCAGCCTTCGGACCAGCCGGTGCCGTCGGCGGAGTCGGCGAAGGCACGGCAGCGGGCGCTGCGGGCGAGCGTGCCGTCGAGGCTGAACTCGACGAAGGTGCGCGGCGTCGACATCACCGAGACACCGCCCGCGAGCGCGAGCGAGCACTCGCCGGAGCGCAGCGCCTGCACGGCCAGGTGCAGCGCGACCAGCGACGACGAGCACGCCGTGTCGATGGTGACGGCGGGGCCTTCGAGACCGAAGGTGTAGGCGAGCCGGCCGGAGATGACGCCGGAGGAGCCGTAGCTGCCCTGGTAGTTGTGGTACATCGTGCCGGCGAAGACGCCGGTGGGGCTGCCCTTCACCGAGTGCGGCGCGATGCCCGCGCGTTCGAAGGCCTCCCAGGAGGTTTCCAGCAGGAGCCGCTGCTGCGGGTCCATGAGCAGGGCCTCGCGCGGGCTGATGCCGAAGAGGTCGGCGTCGAAGTCCAGCGCGTCGTGGAGGAAGCCGCCTTCGCGGACGTAGCTCGACCCCGGACGCTCGCCGGCGGGGTCGTAGAGCCGGTCCAGGTCCCAGCCGCGGTTGGCGGGGAACTCGCCGATCGCGTCGACGCCTTCGTCGAGCAGCCGCCAGAACTGTTCCGGGGTGGTGGCGCCGCCGGGGAACCGGCACGCCATGCCGATGATCGCGATCGGTTCCCGGGCGGCTTCGGTCAGCCGCCGGTTCTTGTCGCGCAGCCGTTCGCTCTCCTTGAGGGAGGCACGGAGCGCACCGACCAGCTTGTCTTCGGAGTTGCCCACGAGTCCTCTTTCCTTCCACGTCGCCTGCGCTGGAAAGGGGGATCGCGCACCCCCACAGCAATGCGACCGACGATACGAGCGCACCGCGGGCGCACCCACCCCTAACGGCCCCGGTTGCGACGGAAAACCGTGCCCCTAGGGCCGGTGCCGCGCGGCCGCCAAGGTCCGCTTTAGACGGTCTTTAGGGGTTGTCGGTCGTGACACGCGGATGTCAGATTTCCGGGAGACATTTCCGCTCGTGTTGCCGTGCGACGGCACTTCCGTTCAGCACCAAGACTGGGGATCCGGTATGCACAGGAAAATTCGCAAACTGCTGGTCGTGGGAGCGCACGGCGACGACGAGACGCTCGGCGCGGGCGGCACCATCGCCCGGCTCGCCGACGAAGGCGTGTCGGTCTCGCTCTGCATCCTGACCAACGACGACGGTTCGCGGTCGCCGGACGGCGCCGGCGTCGTCAACCGCACCGCCGCGATCGAGCTGGCCGCCAAGACGCTCGGCATCGAACGCGTGCGCATCCACGAGTTCGGGGACAACCGCCTCGACACCGTCAGCCACCTCGAGCTCAACCGGACGGTGGAGAACGAGGTCCGCGACTTCGAGCCCGACACGATCCTCACCACCAGCATGTGCGACCTGAGCACCGACCACGCGCTGGTCAGCCGGGCCGCGCGGGTGGCGGGCCGGCCGGGCAAGGGCAGCGTGCAGGAGGTGCGGACGTTCGAGATCCGGTCCGCCACCGACGTCGGCGAGGCGTCCGGGCTGCCGGTCACCTTCCGCCCCAACTGCTGGCAGCGCCTCGAGGACTCGCACGTCGACCGCAAGATCGAAGCCCTGCGCGCGTACGGCAAGGAGCTCGAGCCGTGGCCGCACCCCCGCAGCGAGCGGGGTGTCCGCGCCCTGGCGGAGTACCGCGGTTCGCAGATCTCCACCGGCCTCGCCGAGGCCTTCGAAATCGTCCGGGTCGTGCACTGACCTCCCGATCACATTCCACCGTGCAAGAGACGGGTGAACCGCAATGACGAGTACTGTCGCTGAATTCGAAACCATCGCCGAACTGAACGAACTGACTTCGGTCGCGGTGATCGGGATGGGGTACGTCGGCCTCCCCACCGCGCTCGGCCTGCACGAGAGCGGCGTCGAGGTGATCGGCATCGACCTCTCGCAGAACCGCCTCGACGCGATCCGTTCCGGTGAGGTCGACCTGATCGAGGCTGACCACCGCCGGCTGGAGAAAGCCGTGCACCAGGAGGACTTCCGGCTCACCGCCGACTCGGCGCGGATGGCCGAGGCCGACGCGGTGCTGGTGTGCGTCCCGACCGGGCTCGACGAGTACCTGATGCCCGACCTCGGCCCGCTCGAGAGCGCCTGCGCGGCGCTGGTCAAGCACGCGCGGCCCGGGCAAACGCTGATCCTCACCTCCACCAGCTACGTCGGCACGTCCGGGCGGCTGCTGGTGAAACCGTTGGTGGCCCGGGGGTTCAAGGTCGGCCGCGACATCTTCGTCGCGTCCAGCCCCGAGCGCATCGACCCCGGCAACGTGACGCACACGCAGCAGGAGACCCCGCGCGTGCTCGGCGGCGTGACGCCGACGTGCACCGCGATGGCGCAGCGCGTGATCAACCTGCTGACACCGGCCGTGCACTGCGTCAGCTCGGCCGAGGCCGCCGAGCTGACCAAGCTGTACGAGAACACCTTCCGCGCGGTGAACATCGCGCTGGCCAACGAGTTCGCGGAGATCAGCGACGGCTTCGCGATCGACCCGATCGAGGTGATCGACGCGGCGGCGAGCAAGCCGTACGGTTTCATGGCGTTCCACCCCGGCCCCGGCGTCGGCGGCCACTGCATCCCGTGCGACCCGCACTACCTGCTCTGGCAGCTGCGCGCGACGCAGCACAACGCGCCGCTCGTCACCCAGGCCATGCACGCCATCGCCGAACGGCCCAAGCAGGTCGTCGACCGGATCAGCGGCACGTTGTCCCGCGACGGCAAGGGTTTGGGCGGCGCCCGCGTGCTGGTGGTCGGCGTGACGTACAAGCCCGGCGTCCAGGACGTCCGGTCGTCGTCCGCTTTGGACATCATCGACCTGCTGGCGGCGAGGGGCGCGAAGGTCGGCTACCACGACCCGCTGGTGCCGACCATCCGCGTCACCGGCGGGCAGCTGGACAGCGTCGCCGAGCCCGAGGGCGGCGACTGGGACGTCGCGCTGATCCACACCGTCCAGCCCGGCCACGGCTACGACTGGCTCGGGCAGTGCCCGCTCGTCATCGACGCCACTTACCGTTTCGACCCGTCGCTTTTCGCGAACTGAGAGGACATCCGACGTGCGTTACCTCATCACCGGCGGTGCCGGCTTCATCGGCTCCCACCTGACCGAGCACCTCCTGGAGCGCGGCCACGAGGTCGTCGCGCTCGACAACCTCAGCACCGGCACGCTCGACAACCTCGCCGGCTTCCGGGACAACCCGGGCTTCCGCTTCGTGCGCGGCTCGGTCACCGACCCCTCGGCCGTCGAGGCCTGCATGGCCGGCATCGACGCGATCTTCCACCTGGCTGCCGCGGTCGGCGTCTTCACCATCCTCGACAAGACGATGGAAAGCCTCCGCACCAACCTGCACGGCACCGAGACGATGCTGGACGCGGCGCTGCAGCACGACGTCCCGATCCTGGTCGCCTCCACGAGCGAGATCTACGGCAAGAACACCGCCGACGGCCTCACCGAGGACGCCGACCGGATCATCGGCTCGCCGCTGAAGAACCGCTGGTCCTACGCCGAGGCGAAGGCGCTGGACGAGACGTTCGCGTACCTGTACGCGGTGGAGCACGGCCTGCGCACGGTGATCGTCCGGCCGTTCAACACGGTCGGGCCTCGCCAGACGGGCCGCTACGGCATGGTCATCCCGCGGTTCGTGAAGCAGGCCCTGGCCGGCGAGCCGATCACGGTGTTCGGCGACGGCCAGCAGACGCGGTGCTTCTGCCACGTCCACGACGTCGTCCCGGCGCTGGTGGCCCTGCTGTCCGACGAAACGGCGTACGGCAAGGTGTTCAACCTCGGCAGCACCGAGCAGACGACGATCGCCCAGCTCGCCGAACGCGTGATCGCGGCGACGGGCTCGGCGAGCACGATCGCGAAGGTCCCGTACGAGGAGGCCTACGGCGACGGGTACGAGGACATGCAGCGCCGGATCCCGGACTGCACGCGGGCCAACCAGCAGATCGGCTTCGCGCCCACGCGGACGCTGGACGACATCATCTCGGCGGTCGTCGCCGACCGCCGCGCTTCCTGACCCGCCTTCGACGGCCGCCACCACGGACTCCGCGTTCGTGGTGGCGGCCTTCACCGTTCGCCCGGTCCGAGCTTGCGGTACACCGTCTCCAGCAGCCCGGCCGCGTCCCCGGCCGCGATCCCCAGTTTCTCCGCGATCGCCTCGATCGCCGTCGCGTCCGCGGCCAGCTCGGCGACCTTCAGCTCGGTTTCGGTGAGCAGCACGGTCATTGCCCGCTCTCGACGCCGTCGAACTCGCCCGCCAACGCCGCGCGGCCGGCGACCCCCAGCTTGCGGTACACCCGCGTCAAGTGCTGCTCCACCGTGCTCACCGTGATGTACAGCGTCGCGGCGATCTGGCGGTTCGTGCGGCCGTCCACGGCCAGTTCCGCCACCCGCAGCTCCGCCTCGCTCAGCACCGATGCCGACGCCGAGGCCGCAGCCGGCTCCGGGCGGGGAACCGGCCGGGGAGCCGTCGGCGGCCGGGCGCGGCCCTGGCGGGGTACGTGCACCGGCTTCACCAGGCTGCCGCCGCGTTCCGCGCGCTGGCTCAGCTGGTTGATCGTGCGCATCGTCTTCGCCAGCTCCAGCCGGTCGCCTGAGGCCTTGAAGCTCTCCGCCGCCCGGTTCAGCAGCCCCGGCCGCGCCGCCGCGTCGCCGGCGAGCGCCAGCACCCGCAGGGCGAGACCCCGCGAGTACGCGTCGCCCGGACCGGCGCCGGCCAGCTGCTGCTTGGCCAGCTCGACGGCGACCGCCGTGTTGCCCAGCCCGAGGTTCGCCTCCGCGAGGTCGGCCTGCCACGGCAGGATCGTCGGGAGGTCCAGGTCCTGCTCGCGCAGGATCCGCCGGGACTGCTGCAGGTCGCTCACCGCCGCGAGGCCGCGGTTGGTCGCCAGGTGGAACTGGGCGCGGGCCCGCAGGTAGCGGACACCGCCGAGGGTTCCCCACACCGCGTCCGGCAGCGGGTGCCGCAGCACCGCCGCCGCGTCCTTGAACGCCCCGGCCGCGGTGTGCGCGATCAGCAGCGTCCCGAGCGGGTGGGCGATCGCGACGCCCCAGTTCGGCGCGTCCAGCATGCCCAGCGCCCGGTTCGCGAGGTCGACGGCGCCCGCGACGTCACCCCGGCGCAGCCGCAGGCTCGCGAGGATCGCGTCGAGCATCGCCTTCCACGTGATCGCGCCGCGGTATTCGGCTTCCTCACTGAGCGACGTGCACCAGCCTTCGGCGCGGTCGGCCTTGTCGTCGTGGGCCAGCGCGAGGATCGCCGTGGCGAGCGCTTCCAGCGAGGTGTCGGACAGCCGGCAGTTCTGCAGGATCCGTTCCGCGCACGCCGAAGTCGCCTCGGTGCCGCCGGAGCGCCACATCGACGCCAGTGAATTCGCCGTGTGCAGCCAGGGATCGCCCGCGTCGGCCGTCGTCGCCGAGACGCCGTAGTGCCAGTAGCCGGCCAGGGCCAGCTCCGCGGAGGTGCGCGGGTCGAGCGGCTCGACGTCGTGCTCGAGCGCGGCGAACGCGTGCTCGAAGGTGTCGCGGTCGCCGAGCCACAGCGACTGCCGCGCGAGCCCGATCCGGTCGGACCGGTCCAGCGAACCGGCCTCGCGCAACGACTTCAGGTGCGGCGCCGCGGCGGCCGGGTTGACGCGCCAGGTGATCTTGGCGAGCAGCTGGGAGATGGTCTGCCGCTCCCAGCGGGCCGTCGAGACGGAGTCGGCGAGCTTCAGGCAGCGGGTGGCGAACTCGATGTCGTCCCCGAGCATCACCTGCTCCGCCGCCGCGACCAACACGGGAAGCGCCCAGTCGGGCTGCGCCTCTCCCGCGGCGACGAGGTGCCGCGCGACGTCGGCGGGGCTCAGCCCGCGGGCGTGCTTCACCTCGGCGGCCCGCACGTGCAGCCGGACCTTCTCCGGTCCGCGCAGCCCGCCCAGCACCGCGGCCGCGGCCGGCGGCCGGAACCGGACGCCCGCGACCAGCCCCGCGTCGGCGAGCCGCCCGGTGGACGCCTCCGCCTCCAGGGGGTCGACGCCGGCGACGATGGCGACGGCCTCGGTCGTGACGTCGCTGTCCAGCACCGCGATCGCGGTCGCCACCTCACGCAGCGGCGAACCGTAGCGCTGCAGCAGCCGTTGCACGGCCTCGGAGTACGCCGAGCCGGTGTCCGCGCTGCCGCGGTGGGCGTCGATCAGGGCCCGGACCAGCAGCGGGTTCCCGGCGCTCAGCTCGTGGATCCGCTCGGGCAGCCCGTCGCCCTGCACCAGTTCGGCGATCGCCTGGACCGACATCGGCGTCAGTTCGACGTGCCGGTGCGGCAGCGAGGTGAACGGCAGGTCCGCGTAGGACCCGTCGGCGTGGTTGAGGACCAGCAGCAGCGCGGCGGAGGGTGTCCGGCGTTGCAGGCGCAGCAGGAGCCGCGCGGAGGTCTCGTCCACGTGGTGGAGGTCGTCGACGGCCACCAGCACCGCGCGTTCGCGGGCCAGCCGGTGCAGTGCGTTGCACAGCCCGGCGATCCGGTCGTCGACGGAGTCGGCGGCCGGGAGGTCGGTCAGCGACGGCGGCAGCAGCGGGCTCGCCAAAAGCTGGTCGAGCACCCCGCCGTCCACGTCGCGTTCGTCGGCGGCACCGGTCGCGGTCAGCGTCACGATGCCGAGTTCCTTGGCCCGCACCACCAGCTGGTGCTGCAGGTGTGTCTTCCCGCTGGCCGGGCCACCGCCGACGAGCACGGTCTCCCCGACGCCGGCGTCGCATTCGATCAACAGGTCCTCGAGAAAACCCAAGGCCCCGTGCGGATTGTCTCGGCGGTTCTGCCCCCAGATCACGCCCATCGCAAGCTCCTCGAAGCAGGCGGTTGTCTTCCTGCCCTGACGACACTCGCAGCAGGCGCCTAAGCAGGGCCAACAGCGATCTAAAGTCACCCAACGGAGTGAATCGGACACAGTTTCGCGATGGTTGTCGTTGGTTGATCTCGGGTGCGCGCTCCGGGCGAGTCGGCCGCGTTCCACCCGGCGAGTCCGGCGCTCCGGCCGCGGCGGGAGCCGGCCGACCGCACGAAGTCCCCCACGCAGCGCGCTCCGGGCTAGTCGAGACTCGACCGCATCCCACCCGGCCGGTCCCGCGCCCCGGCCGCAGCCGAAGCCGCCCGATCGCGCGCGGTCGAGCGCGAAGCTCGCGCCGCCCGGCGGCTCCGGTCTCGGTGCGGCAGGCGGCGCGCGCGTCGGCGAACACCTGCCATAGGGGTTGCCACGACCGGGAAAGCCCCGAAAACTTCGGGAACCATGACTGCCGTTAACGAAAGAACGAGCCGGTGGATCCGGCGCTTCCACGCGGCCGACGACGCCGCCGCGCGGCTCGTCTGCCTGCCGCACGCCGGTGGTTCCGCCACCGCCTACTTCGCGTTCTCGCGTGCGGCCGCACAAGCCGGCCTCGATGCCGATGTCGTTGCCGTCCAGTACCCCGGCCGGCAGGACCGGCTCGGCGAACGCTGCTTCGACGACGTCGACGCCATGGCCGACGCGATCGCCGACGACCTCGGCCCCTGGTTCGACCGGCCCGTTGCGCTGTTCGGCCACAGCATGGGCGCGACGCTCGGCTACGAGGTCGCCCGCCGGCTCGAAGCGCGGGGTGCGCGGCCGCTCGGACTGTTCGCTTCCGCCTGCCGGGCGCCGTCGGCGCAGCGGATCGAGTACGTCCACCAGCGCGACGACGACGGCCTGATCGCCGCGTTGAAGGAGCTCAGCGGCACCGACAGCGCCGTCCTGGGCGACGACGAGCTGCTGCGCATGGTGCTGCCCGCCGTCCGCGGGGACTACACCGCCGTCGAGACCTACCGGCACCGGCCGGGCACCGAGCTGGCGTGCCCGATCCAGGTCCTGGTGGGCGACGACGACCCGGTCACCGAGCTCGCCGAAGCCGACGCCTGGCGCGTCCACACGACCGGCGGCTGCGCGGTCGAGGTGTACCCCGGCGGGCACTTCTACCTGAACGCTCAGCTCGACGGCGTCCTGGAGGTCGTGGCGGCCCGCCTGCGCGACTGGGGTGCCGGCGCAACCCCCTGAACCGGGCAGCGGCAGGGGTGGGGAAACCCCAGCCGGTGTTCAGGTGCCGACCCCATGGTTCGGCGGGTCCCGATCCGCGAAACTGGGTACATCGAGGAAAACGACCCGCCCCCGGAGGTAGTCATGATGGCGATCCAGACCGTTCCCGGTGTCACCCAGCGGATGCTCCCGAACGGCCACCTGCGCTTGACGTGCCGCGGCACGAGCCGCCAGGTCGACTGCGAGCCGGTCGCGGCGGCGATGTGGATCGCGCTGAAGCAGCACAACGGCGACGTGGACCGCGCGAGCACGGTCCTGGCGGCCCTGTGGGAGACGGACGTCGAGGACACCCGGTACGACATGGAGCTGCTGGCGGGCTCGCTGTGCTCGCTGGGGCTGCTCGCCGAAGTCTGATCGACCCGTCGAGGCGGTGCACGGATCGGGTCGCCGTGCGCCGCCTTTGCCGTTCCTACCGGTAAGCGACCGGGTTCCCGGCGAGATTGCCGTCGCCGGGCGAAGACGACTTGCCCGCCGGCGAGCAGCAGTACCCGGCTCATGGCCGCGCGGTCGTCGGCCCGGGCGAACAGCTCGCGCAGCTCGAAGCCGGCGTCGACGGTGACCAGCCGCCCGTCACGCCAGAACACCGCGGTGCCGTTGCCGTCCAGCGCCGGATACGTGGTGTGGTAGCCGGAAAGCGCCGGTCCGCCGGCCAGCGTGCCGTCCTCCGCGAAGCCGCGGAACCGCGAGCGCGAGCACACGACGTTTTCGTGTTCGGGGCCGCGGATGCCGCCGTCCCCGGTCGACCAGCAGCAGGCCGTGGCTCGTCCACTGCCGCACCGGCTTGCCCGCCCGGTCGTAGCGGGTGGTGCGGCGGATGCCGTAGCCCTGCTCGCCGATCAGGAACTCGCCCGGTCCGGCGATCGCGTTGAACCCGGCCGGTCCCGGCCGGGTCCGCGAAACCAGCTCCCCGGTCGCGGTGTCGAGGAAGAAAGTCACGCCGATCCCGCTGCCACCGTCCTCGTAGGCGGCCGCGACGCGATCGGCGGAGACCAGCAGCGGCTGCCGGTGCGACGCCGTGATCGTCCGCGGCCTGGGTCGTTCCGCTTCGAGCTCGACGGTCGTGGACCACACCGCACGGCCGGCACCGTCGTGGCGGTAGACGCGCGGCGTGCGGCCGGGCGCCACGACGTGGAATCGTTCGGCGGGCGTCCACGCGGCGCAGAACCCGTCGGCCAGCAGGACGAACGCACTGAGGTGCTCGTGGGGCTCGTGGTCGAGCACGACCGAGCGCAGCACCGACCCGCCCGGGTCCAGTCCGGTCAGTCCGTAGCCGTCGGGGCCGCGCCGGGCGATCCAAACCGTCCCGTCGACGCTCACCCGGGGCGGCGACAGGTGCCCCTCGGCCCGGTGCTGCCACAACACGGTCCCCGACCGGTCGAGTGCGGTCAGCACGGTGTCCGAGAGAGTGCCGCCGTCGTAGGTGGTCGCGACCAGCGGACCGGCCGGGCCCGGTGCGGCCAGGCCCCAGACCTGACCGGGCAGCGGCACCGTCTGCGGCTTCCCCCCGGCGATCATGGGGGCATCGTCCCAGAACGGCACGCAAAAGGGACCGCTTCCGGCGTCGTTGGCGGAAGCGGTCCCCTGTCCCGGCCGGGGGAGGCAGCCGGGAAACCTACCCCTGGGACTCCAGCTCTTCGTCCAGCATCGCGAACAGCTCGTCCGCGCCCGCCTCCTCGAGTTCGCGGTCCGCCGGGGAGAACGTCGCCACCAGCTCGCGCAGCCGGCCCACGATCGCCGCGCGCGCGGCCGCGTCCAGTGAGCGCAGCTCGGCCTCCAGGTCCGTCAACCGGACCTCGACCGCCGATGGCGGGTCGGCCAGGTCCGCGCCCAGGAACTCCGCCAGCGCCGAGGCCGACGGGTGGTCGAAGATCAACGTCGCCGGCAGGCGCCGGCCCGTCACCGATTCCAGGCGGTTGCGCAGCTCGATCGCCGTCAAGGAGTCGAAGCCCAGTTCGATGAAGCCCTTGCGCGGGTCGACCGCGTCCCGGCGTTCGTGGCCCAGGACCACCGCTGCCGTGCCGCACACCAGGTCCAGCACCGCACGACCGCGCTCCGCCGCCGGCAACGCCACGATCCGGGCCCACGAGTCGTCCGAAGCCTCCACGCGGCGACGACCGCCGCGCACCAAGCCCCGCAGCATCGCCGGGACGCTGTGCGCGTCCGCCCGCAGGCCGGACATGTCCAGCCGGACCGGCACCAGCGCCGGCTCCGACGTCCCGAAAGTCGCGTCGAACAACGAAAGCCCGTCGTCGAACGACAGGCCGAACACGCCCGAACGCGCCATCCGGATCAGGTCCGTCTCCGCCAGCTCGCCCGACATGCCGCCCTCGGACCACAGGCCCCACGCCAGCGACACCGCGTGCCGCCCGGTGGCCGCCCGGTGGTGGGCCAGCGCGTCCAGGAAGACGTTCGCCGCCGAGTAGTTCGCCTGTCCCGCCGCGCCGAGCGTGCCGCCCGCCGACGAGTACAGGACGAACGGGATGTCCAGCGAAGCGGTCAGCGAGTGCAGGTTCCACGCCGCGTCCACCTTCGGCCGCAGCACCGCGTCCATCCGCTCCGGCGTCAGCGCCAGCAGGACGCCGTCGTCGACGACACCCGCGGTGTGCACCACCGCCGCCAGCTCGACCCCCGCGAGCAGCTCCGCCGCCGCTTCGCGGTCGGCGAGATCGCACGCCACCAGGGAAACCTCGGCTCCCAGGGAAGTCAGCGACGAGACCAGCTCGCCGGCCCCCGGCGCCGCGGCCCCGCGACGGCTCGTCAGCAGCAGGTGCTTGACGCCGTGCTCGGTCACCAGGTGCCGGGCGATCAGCTGGCCCAGTACACCGGTGCCGCCGGTGACCAGCACCGTTCCGTCGGGATCCAGCGCAACCGGAACCGGAGAAGGTACGTACTTCGCCAGCCGGTGCACCAGCACCGCGCCGTCGCGCACCGCGACCCCCGGCTCGTCGGCGTACATCGCGCCGAGCACCGCGTCCAGGGGCAGCTCGCCGCCATCGACGTCGACGACCATGAACCGGTCGGGGTACTCCAGCTGCGCCGTCCGGATCACGCCCCAGAGCGCGGCGTGCGTCAGGTCCTCGACACCCTCGTCCGGCCGCGTCCCGATCGCCCGGCGCGCCACGACGACCAGCCGCGACGACGCCAAGGACTCCTCGGCGACCCAGGCCTGGGCCAGCGCCAGCAACCGGTGCGTCGCCTCGCGCGCCGCCACCGGCGATGCCGTCGCAGGCGCCACGAACGGCGCGAACACCACGTCCGGCCGCACGCCGTCGGCCACCAGCGCGGGAAGGTCCACATAGGACTTACCCGGCAAGTCGAAACCAGTACCGAGCACCGCGGACGAGACGCCCGAAACGGCGTCGCCCGCGTACGGCTGCCACTCGACGCGGAAGAGCGAGTCGTCCACCGCCGACCGCGTGGCGCGGAACGCGTCCGCCGCGATCGGCCGCAGCGACAGCGATTCGACGCTGAGCACCGGCGCGCCGGCGGTGTCCGTCGCGGTCAGCGAAACGGTGTTCTCGACGTCCGAAGCGAGCACGACCCGCAGGTCCGACGCGCCGGCGGCGTGCAGCGACACACCCGACCACGCGAACGGCAGCACCGGCTTGTCCTCGGTCGGCCCGGCGAGGCCGATCGTGTGCAGCGCCGCGTCGAGCAGCGCGGGGTGCAGGCCGAACGCCGAAGCGTCGGTGCCCTCGGGCAGCGCCACCTCGGCGGCGAGCCGGTCGCCCACCTGCCACACGCGCCGTAGCCCGGCGAACACCGGGCCGTAGTCGAAGCCCTGCGCGGCCAGCTCGTCGTAGCGGGCGGTCACGTCGATCTCGGTCGCCCCGGCGGGCGGCCACTCCGGCACCGCCACCGGAGTGCCGGAAGCGGCAGACAACCGGCCGCTGCCGTGCTGCACCCACTCGGAAGCGTCCTCGGCCTGCGAATAGATCGCGAGCGAGCGCTGCTCCGATTCGAGCGCACCGACGACGACCTGCAGCCGGACGGCACCTTCCGCGGGCACGATCAGCGGCGCGGCCAGGGTCAGCTCGTCGAGCCGCCCGCAGCCGACCTCGTCCCCGGCGCGGATCGCCAGCTCGACGAACGCCGTGCCGGGGAACAGCATCGAGCCCTGCACGACGTGGTCGGCGAGCCACGGCTGGGTCCGCGCGGACAGCCGGCCGGTCAGCACGGCACCGCCCGAGTCGGCCGCGACGACGACGGCACCCAGCAGCGGGTGTTCGGCGTCGCGCTGCCCGACCTCGGCGACGCCGCGGACGCGGGCGCCGGTCGGGTTCTCCAGCCAGTAGCGCTTGCGCTGGAACGCATACGTCGGCAGCTCCACCTGCGCACCGCCCGCGTAGAACGCCGAGAAGTCCACAGTGGCCCCCGCGACGAACAGCGAAGCCACCGCGACAGCCGCCGACTCGCCTTCGGGCCGGTCCTTGCGCAGCACCGGGACGAACGCCGCCGGGTCGTCCGCGCCCAGGCACGTCTGGCCCATCGCGGTCAGCACCGCCGACGGGCCGACCTCGACGAACGTCGTGACGCCCGCGTCGAGCAGCGTGCGGATCCCGTCGGCGAACCGGACGGCGTCGCGCACCTGGCTCACCCAGTACTCCGGGGAGGTCAGGTCGGCATCGGGCGAAACCGTCGACACGATCGGGATCGACGGCTCGGCATAAGTCAGGTTCCGGGCGATGAACGCGAAGTCCGCCAGCATCGGCTCCATCAGCGCCGAGTGGAACGCGTGCGACACCTTCAGCCGCGAAGTCTTCTCGAACTTCGAAGCGACCGCGAGGACCGCGTCCTCGTCCCCGGACAGCACCACCGACGCCGGGCCGTTGACGGCGGCGATCGACACGCCGTCGGTCAGCAGCGGCAGGACGTCCGCCTCGGCCGCCGCCACGGCGACCATCGCGCCTCCGGCCGGCAGCGCCTGCATCAACCGCGCCCGGGCCGTCACCAGCGTGCACGCGTCTTCGAGTGAGAGCACCCCGGCGACGTGCGCCGCGGCCAGCTCGCCGATCGAGTGCCCGAGCAGGTAGTCCGGCGTGACGCCCCACGACTCGATCAGCCGGAACACCGCGACCTCGACGGCGAACAACGCCGGCTGCGTGTACCCGGTCTCGTCGGAGCCCAGCACGGTCCGCAGCGACACGTCGAGGTGCTTGTCCAGCTCGGCGGCGACGACGTCGAAGGCCTCGGCGAACGCGGGGTACGCCGCCGCCAGTTCCAGGCCCATCCCGGCGCGCTGCGCGCCCTGGCCGGTGAACAGGAACGCCGTCCGGCCAGGGGAAGCCACGCCCTCGACGACACCCGCCGGCGTCCGGCCGGCCGCGTACTCGGTCAGCGCGCGGATCGCGGCGGCCCGGTCGGCGGCCACGACCCCGGCGCGGTGCTCGGCCGGCGTCCGCGTGGTCGCCAGCGAGAACCCGACGTCCACAGTGGACGCTTCACCGACGGACGAAGCGAGTTTGCCCGCCTGCGCCCGCAGGGCCTCCGGGTCATTGGCGGACAGCAGCCAAGTCACCGGTCCGTCGTCCGAAGAACGCGCCACCGGGTCGCCCTGCTCGACGATCACGTGCGCGTTGGTCCCGCTGATCCCGAACGACGACACGCCGGCGCGGCGCGGCCGCCCGGTCTCCGGCCACGGCTTCGGCTCGCTGAGCAGCGAAACCGTGTCCGTCCATTCGACGTGCGGCGAGGGCTCGTCGGCGTGCAGGGTGCGCGGGAGGACGCCGCGCCGCAGTGCCTCCACCATCTTGATCACGCCACCGACGCCGGCGGCCGCCTGCGTGTGGCCGACGTTCGACTTGAACGACCCGACGTGCAGCGGCCGGTCGGCCGTGGCCGCCTTGCCGTAGGTGGCGATCAGCGCCTGCGCCTCGATCGGGTCACCGAGCTTGGTGCCGGTGCCGTGCGCCTCGACAGCGTCCACATCGGACAGCTTCAGCCCGGCGTCGGCCAGCGCCGCGCGGATCACCCGCTGCTGCGCGGGTCCGTTCGGGACGGTGATGCCGCTGGACGCGCCGTCGGAGTTCACCGCACTCCCCCGCAGCACGGCCAGGACGTGGTGGCCGTTGCGACGCGCGTCGGAAAGCCTTTCCAGCAATAGCATTCCGGCACCTTCGGAGCAGCCGACGCCGTCGGCTCCGCTGCCGAAGGCCTTGCACCGGCCGTCCGGGGACAGCCCCTGCTGCTCGCTGAAGTAGACGAACATGTCCGGCGTCACCATCACCGTGACGCCGCCGGCCAGCGCCAGCGAGCACTCGCCGCGGCGCAGCGCCTGGGCCGCCCAGTGCAGGGCGACCAGCGACGACGAGCACGCCGTGTCCACCGACACCGACGGGCCTTCCAGCCCGAGGGTGTAGGAGATGCGGCCGGAGATGAGGCTGCCGTCGCTGCTGCCCGCGCCGTAGTCGTGGTACATCACGCCGGCGAAGACGCCGGTCTTGCTGCCCCGCAACGTCGACGGCACGATCCCGGCGCGTTCCACGGCCTCCCACGCGGTTTCCAGCACGATCCGCTGCTGCGGGTCGAGCGTGCGGGCCTCCCGCGGGGAGATGCCGAAGAACTCCGGCTCGAAGTCGGCGGCGTCGTAGAGGAAGCCACCTTCCTTCGAGTACGTCGTGCCGGGCCGGCCGGCGGGGTCGAAGAGCGCCGCGGTGTCCCAGCCGCGGTCCTCGGGGAACTCGCCGACGGCGTCGGTGCCGCCGGCGACGAGGTCCCAGAGCTGCGACGGCGTGGTCACCCCGCCGGGGTACCGGCAGCCCATCCCGATGATGGCGATCGGCTCGCTCATCGCCGCGGTGAGCTTCTGGTTGTCCGCCTTGAGCCGCTCGTTGTCCATCATGGACTGGCGCAGCGCGGCGACGATCTGCTCGGTGGACGGCGCCTGAGTCACTGGGAGTCCCCTCCGTCGGTCTGGGTGCCCGCCATCGCGGACTTGACCAGGTCGGCCAGGTCCATCCCGGCGATGGCGGCCACTTCGTCGGTTCCGTTGGCCTCGGCCACCTCTTCGACCGGCTCGCCGAGCTCGGGCAGCAGATCGCCGAGGAGGAACCGGGTCAGCGGCAGCGGGCTCGGGTAGTCGAAGATCAGCGTCGCCGGCAGGCGCAGCCCGCAGGCGGCCCCGAGCCGGTTGCGCAGTTCGAGCGCGGCCAGGGAGTCGATGCCCAGGTCGGTGAAGCCCTTCTCGACGCCGACCGCCGAAGCGTCGTCGTAGCCGAGGACGGCCGCCGCGTGCTCGCAGACCAGCTGCAGCAGCGCGGTTTCCCGCTCGTCGGCCGACATCCCGGTCAGCTTGTCCGCGAAGCCCGCCTCGGGCGCCGCGGTCACCGGACCCGCCGCGGCGGCCCGCCGTGGGGTGGCCGTGACCAGGCCCCGCAGGAGCGGCGCGATCCGGTCGGCCTCCCGCAGGTCGGCCAGCTTCACCGGCACCAGCGTCGGCTCACCGGCCGCCAGGGCGGCGTCGAAGAGCGCGAGACCGTCGGCGACGGCCAGCTCCGCGAGCCCGTACCGGGCGACGTGCGTCAGGTCGACGGCGTCGCCGCTGCCCTCCCACGGCCCCCAGGCCAGCGACGTCGCCGGGAGGCCCAGCGCCGTGCGGTGCTCGGCCAGCGCGTCCAGGAAGACGTTGCCCGCCGCGTAGTTCGCCTGCCCGGCGGCGAGCAGCAGGCCGCCCGCCGAGGAGTAGAGGACGAACGCCTTCAGGTCCAGCGACGCGGTCAGCTCGTGCAGGTGCCAGGCCGCGTCCACCTTGGGCCGCAGCACGTTCTCGACCTGCGCAGGAGTGAGCGCGGTCAGCACCGCGCTGTCCATCTGCCCGGCAGCATGCACGACAGCGGTCAGATCGGGCAGCGACTCGATCAGCCGAGCCAGGTCGTCCCGGTCGGTGACGTCGCAGGCCGCGACGGTCACCGAAGCACCCAGCTCCTCGACCAGCTCGCGAGCCCCCTGTGCATCGAGACCGCGCCGGCTGGTCAGGACCAGCTTCCGCGCCCCTCGGGCGACGAGGTGCCGGGCCAGGTGGCCGCCGAGCAGGCCGGCGCCACCGGTGATGAGCACCGTGCCGTCCGCATCCCACTCGACCGGGTCGCCGACCGTCGTGACCTTCGCCAGCCGTGGCACGCGGACTTCGCCGACCCGGACGAGCGCTTCCGGCTCACCGGAGGCGACCACCGCGGGCAGGGCCCGCAGCGACTGGGGCAGGTCGTCAACGTCGACCACCTGGACCCGGCCGGGGTTCTCCGCCTGCGCGGCCCGGACCAGGCCCCAGACCGGCGCCTGAGCGAGGTCCGGGTCGTCGGCCACGGCGTTGCGCGTGACGACCAGGAGCTTGCCGTCGGAAGAGCCGTCGAGCCAAGCCTGCAGTTGCTTCAGCGTGGCCTGGACAGTCGCGTGGACCCGGGTGGGCACGTCTCCGTCGGCGGAGACGACCGGCAGGACCAGCACGTCGGCGGCCACCGGCTCGTCGTGCGTCGGGACGCCGAGGCCGAGGTCGTCGGTGCCGAGCACGGCCCAGCCCTCGAGGGATTTGACCAGGCGGACACCCGCCGCGGGCTGCCAGTCGATGCGGTAGAGCGAGTCGGGCACCTTGGCACCCAGCTGGCCTTCCGACACCGGCCGCGTCACCAGCGACTCGATCCACGCGACCGGTGTGCCGGCCGCGTCGGCGAGGGCCAGTGAAGCGTCCTTGCCTTCCTTGCGGACCCGCACCCGCAGCGTCGTAGCTCCGGAAGCGTGCAGCGAAACCTGGTTCCAGGCGAACGGGATCGTCGTCTCGGTCAGCGCCTTCGGGCCGCCCGGGACGAGGAAGTCCGTGGCGCCCAGCGCCGAGTCGAGCAGCCCCGGGTGCAGGCCGAACTCACTCGCCGCGGTGCCCTCGGGCAGCGCCACTTCGGCGAACACCTCACCCTCGCGCAGCCACACCGCGCGCAGGTTCCGGAACACCGGGCCGTAGCCGAAGCCGAGCCCGGCCAGGTCGTCGTAGAGCCCGGTGAGGTCGACGGCTTCGGCGCCCTCGGGCGGCCACGCCGTCAGGTCGAACTCCGCCGGTTGTGCACCCGTGGCGAGCGTGCCCGCCGCGTGCTGCGTCCACCCGCTCTCGGCGCGGGAGTGCACCGACAGCTCGCGCCGGCCGTCCGCGCCGGGAGCGCCGACGACGACGCGGAGGTCGACGCCGCCCTCCTCGGGCAGCAGCAGCGGAGCCTGCTGGGTCAGCTCCTCCAGGAGGTCGCAGCCGACCTGGTCGGCGGCGTGCAGGGCCAGCTCGACGTAGGCCGTGCCCGGCAGCATCGTCCGTCCGAGCACCACGTGGTCGGCCAGCCAGGTCTGCTTGTCGACCGCGAGCCGGCCGGTGAGCACCGCGCCGCCGTCGGGCAGCTCCACCAGCGCGCCCAGCAGCGGGTGCGCGGCGGACTTGGCGCCCAGTGAACCGACGTCGCCGGCCGGCTTCGTCGCGTTGAGCCAGTACTCCTTGTTCTGGAACGCGTAGGTCGGCAAGTCCACAGTGGACGCACCGCGGCCGGCGAACAGGGCCCGCCAGTCGATCTTCGCGCCCCGCGAGTACACCGTGGCCAGCGCGGTGAACAGCGTCTGCACCTCGTCGCGGCCCCGGCGCAGCGCGGGCACGCCCACGACGCGGTCGGGCCGGTCGGCGACCGACGTGTCGCACTCGCGGGCCATGCCGGTCAGGACCGCGTCCGGGCCCAGCTCGACGAACCGGGTGACGCCGGCCGAGAGCAGCGTGCCGACGCCGTCGGCGAAGCGCACGGCGTCGCGGACGTGGTTCACCCAGTACTCGGGCGAGCAGAGCTGCTCGGCGGTGGCGATCCGGCCGGTCACGTTGGAGACGACCGGGATGCCCGGGGCCGAGTACGTCAGCTTCTCCGCCACCACGGCGAAGTCGGCCAGCATCGGCTCCATCAGCGCGGAGTGGAAGGCGTGCGAGACGACCAGCTGCTTCACGCGCCGGCCGGCCTCCTTGAAGACCGCCATCGCGGCCTTCACCGCGTCCTCGGGACCGGAGACGACCACCGACCGCGGGCCGTTGATCGCGGCGACGTCCACCCCGGCCGGGAGTGCGGCGCGCACCTCGTCCTCGGTGGCCGCGATCGCCGCCATCGCACCGCCCGAAGGCAGCGCCTGCATCAGCCGGCCGCGAGCGGCGACCAGGGCGCAGGCATCGGCCAGCGAGAGGACCCCGGCGACGTGCGCCGCGGCCAGCTCGCCGATCGAGTGCCCGGCGACGTAGTCCGGCGTGAGGCCCCACGACTCGACCAGGCGGTAGAGCGCGACCTCGATCGCGAACAGGGCGCACTGCGTGTACGCCGTCTTGTTCAGCAGCGGACTGCCGTCCCAGATGACGTCCTTGAGCGGGACCTCGGTGTCGAACAGCCCGCACGCCTCGTCGAACGCGCCGGCGAAGACCGGGAAGGCCTCGTACAGCTCGCGACCCATGCCCGGCTGCTGCGCGCCCTGGCCGGTGAAGAGGAACGCGGTCAGGTCGGCCGCGCTGGTCGTGCCGGTGACCGTGCCCGCCGGGGTCCCGCCGCCGGCGAGCCCGTCGAGGGCCTTCAAGGCCGCGTCGCGGTTCGCCGCCAAGACCACCGAGCGGTGGTCGAGCGCGGCCCGGCCGGTGGCGAGCGAGTAGCCGACGTCGGTCAGGTCCAGTTCCGGGTTGGCCCGCAGGTGCGCGGCGACCCGGGCGGCCTGGTCGGCGAGCGCCGCGGCCGTGGTCCCGGCGATCGGCAGCGGAACCGACGCCAGCGGCGGCGCGGTCCGGCGCGGACGCTCCACAGTGGACGGCGGCGCTTCTTCGATGATGATGTGCGCGTTCGTCCCGCTGATACCGAAGGACGAGACACCCGCGCGGCGCGGGCGGCCGTTCGGCAGCCACGGCCGGGCCTCGCTCAGCAGCTCGATGTCGCCGGTGGTCCAGTCGACGACCGGGGACGGCGCGTCGATGTGCAGCGACTTCGGCAGCATGTTGTGCCGCATGGCCTGGACGACCTTGATCACGCCCGCCGCGCCGCCCGAAGCCTGCGCGTGGCCGATGTTGGACTTCACCGAGCCCAGGTACAGCGGCTGCCCGTCCGGCCGGTCCTGGCCGTAGGTGGCCAGCAGCGCCTGCGCCTCGATCGGGTCACCCAGCTTCGTGCCCGAACCGTGCGCCTCGACGGCGTCCACTTCGGACGGCTTGAGGCCGCCGGCCGCGAGGGCCGCGTGGATCACGCGTTCCTGCGACGGCCCGTTCGGCGCGGTGAGGCCGTTGGACGCGCCATCCTGGTTGACGGCGCTGGAGCGGACCACCGCCAGGACTTCGTGACCGTTGCGCTGGGCGTCGGACAGGCGCTCCAGCAGGAGCAGGCCCGCGCCTTCCGCCCAGCCGACACCGTCGGACGCGGCCGAGAAGGACTTCGACCGGCCGTTGGGCGAAAGCACGCCCTGGCGGCTGGAGTCGACGAAGAGATCCGGCTGCGAGAGCAGCGTGACGCCGCCCGCGAGGGCCAGCCCGCACTCCCCCGCTCGCAGCGCCTGCACCGCGAGGTGCAACGTGACCAGCGAGGACGAGCACGCGGTGTCGACCGTCATGCACGGGCCTTCCAGCCCCAGCAGGTAGGAGATGCGGCCGGAGACGACCGCGCCCGAGCTGCCGTTGGGGATGTAGGCGGCGACGTCGAGGGGCGCGCCGGGGACGCGGCTGCCGTAGTCGTCGTACATCGCGCCGGTGAAGACGCCGGTCATGCTGCCGCGCAGCGCGGTCGGGTTGATGCCGGCCCGCTCGATGGCCTCCCACGCCGTCTCCAGCAGGAGCCGCTGCTGCGGGTCCATGGCCAGCGCCTCGCGCGGGCCGATGCCGAAGAACGCCGGGTCGAACAAGGTGCCTTCGTGGAGGAAGCCGCCTTCCCGGGCGTAGGTCTTGCCCCGCTTGCCGCGCTCGGGGTCGTAGATGCTGTCGATGTCCCAGCCGCGGTTGGTCGGGAACTCCGACACGGCGTCGACCTCGTCGACGAGCAGCTGCCAGAGGTCCTCCGGCGACCGGACGCCACCGGGGTACCGGCAGGCCATGCCGACGATCGCGATCGGCTCCTGCATCGACGCGTTCGTCCGGGTCGTCGTGGCCGGCACCTTGGCGACCGCGCCGAGCAGCTTGCCCTTGACGAAGTCCGCCACCGCCTTGGCGGTCGGGTGGTCGAAGATCAGCGTCGCGGGCAGGGTCAGGCCGGTCGCGCTGCCGAGCAGGTTGCGCAGCTCCACCGCGGCGAGCGAGTCGAAGCCGAGCTCCTTGAACGCCCGCGCACCATCCACTTCGGACTTGTCGGCGTAGCCGAGCACGGTGGCCACCTGCGTGCGGACGATGTCCAGCAGCACGCGGTCGCGCTCGTTGTCGGCCAACGCGGCCAGCTCCGCGGCCAGTGCGTTGTCGGCCGCCTTCGCCGCCTTGGCGGTCCGACGGGCCTTCGGCGGGACGAACCCGCGCAGCAACGCGGGCAGGTCGTCGGTGCGGGCCCGCAGCGCCGCGACGTCGACCCGCAGCGGGGCGATCACGGCGTCGGCGGTGGCGGTCGCCGCGTCGAACAGCGCGAGCCCCTGCTCCGCGGTGACCGCGGGCAGGCCGAGCCGCGCCATCCGGGCGAGGTCGGCCTCGGCCAGTTCGCCGCCGAGGCCGGTGTTCTCGGCCCACAGCCCCCACGCGAGCGCCGTCGCCGGCTGACCGGCGGCCTGGCGGTGCGCGGCGAGACCGTCGAGGAACGCGTTGGCGGCGGCGTAGTTCGCCTGGCCCGCGGGCAGCACCTGGCCGCCGGCGGAGGAGAACAAGACGAACGCGGCCAGGTCATGCGTCAGTTCGTGCAGGTGCCAGGCGGCGTCGACCTTGGCCCGCAGGACCGCGTCGAGCCGGTCGGCCGTCAGCGAGTCGAAGACGCCGCTGTCGGCGGTCCCGGCCGCGTGCACCACGGCGGTGAGGTCGTCGATCGCGCCGAGGACGTTCTCGACCTGGGCGCGCTCGGTGACGTCGCACGCGGCGACCCGCACCCGGGCCCCGAGGTCGGTCAGGTCCTCGACCAGCTGCCCGGCGCCCGGCGCGCCGAGCCCGCGGCGGCTGGTGAGCACCAGGGACGTGACGCCGTGCTCGGCCACCAGGTAGCGGGCCAGCAGGCTGCCGAGCCCGCCGGTGCCCCCGGTCATCAGCACGGTCCCGCTCCCCCAGGGTCGTGAGTGAGAAACAGGGTTAGAACCCTGTTTCTCACTCACGAGAGTTTTGGCGTAGCGAGGCACGAGCGTAGCCCCCGCGCGGACCGCGGCTTCGGGTTCGCCGGAGGCGATGACCGCCGCCAGCGTCTCGGCCGTGGTGGCCGCATCGGCGTCGACGACGAACACCCGGCCCGGGTGCTCGGCCTGCGCACCGCGCGCCAGGCCCCACAGCAGGCCCTGCGTCACGTCCACAGTGGACTCTCCGGCGGGGACCGCGTCCTGCGTCACGACCGCCAGCTTCGTGGCCGCGAACCGGGCGTCGCCCAGCCAGGCCTGCAGCTCGGCGAGCAGCCAAGCGGCGTTCGCCCGCGCCGTCTCCGGGACGTCGCCGGTGCGCTCGGGCACGCTCAGCGTGAGCACGCCCGGCACCGGCTCGCCGCGGTCGACGGCGCCGAAGAGGTCAGCGAACCCGGCGTAGGTGGCGGCCACCCCGACCCGGCCGCGGCCCACGGCCACGACCTCGGCGTCGGACTGCGGCACGGACACCGGCTGCCAGGCGATCTTCAGCAGCGAGCCGTCCACCTCACCGGCCGCCGCGGTCAGCTCCCGGCGGACCGGCCGCGAGACCAGCGAGTCGATCGTCGCGACCGGACGGCCTTCGCTGTCGGCCACCTCGATGGCCGACACCTCGTCGCCGTTCAGCCGTTCGATCCGCACCCGCAGCACCGAAGCGCCGGCGGCGTGCAGCGTGACGCCGTTCCAGACGAACGGCAGCAGCGTCGCGCCGTCCGGGTCGCCGAGGAGGTCGGCGTGCATCGCGATGTCGAGCAACGCCGGGTGCAGGCCGTACCGGCTCGCCGTCGACGCCGCCGGTTCCGGCAGCGCGACCTCGGCGAACACCTCGGTGCCGCGCTTCCAGGCGGCCGTGAGCCCCTGGAAGGACGGGCCGTAGCCGTACCCGCGCTCCTCGAGCCGGTCGTACGCACCCTCGACCACGATGGGGGTCGCCCCGGCGGGCGGCCATTCGGTGAGCCCGGCGGGCTCGGGCCGCGGCGCCGCGGACAGCGTGCCGATCGCGTGCTGGGTCCACTCGTCGCCGTCGGCCGGCCGCGAGAAGACGGTGATCGGGCGCCGGTCGCCGTCGGCGGGGCCGACCACGACCTGCAGCGCCACGGCGCCGTCCGGCGGCAGGACGAGCGGCGCCTGCAGCGTCAGCTCTTCGACCGTCGAGTGCCCCACCTGGTCGCCGGCCGCGATGGCGAGCTCGACGAACCCGGTGCCGGGCACCAGGATCGCGCCCTTGACGACGTGGTCGGCCACCCACGGCACCGACCCGGCGGACAGCCGGCCGGTGAGCACCGTGGTGTCCGAACCGGACAGCGGCACGACCGCGCCGAGCATCGGGTGCGGCAGCGGCTGCTGGCCGACCGCCGTCACGTCGCCGGACGGGGTCGCGTCGAGCCAGTAGCGCTTGTGCTGGAAGGCGTACGTCGGCAGGTCGAGCCGGATCGGGCCGTCGCCGAGCACCTTGCCCAGGCCGGCGGCACCACGGGCGTACAGGCGGCCGAGCGCGGTCAGCGCGGTGCGCACCTCGTCCCGGTCGCGGCGCCCGATGGGCACGAACGCGGCGTCCGGGTCGATCTGGCGGCCCAGCGCGGTCAGCACGCTGTCCGGGCCCAGCTCGAGGAACGTCCGCACGCCGTCGGCGGCGAGCGCCGTCACCGCGTCGGCGAAGCGGACGGCTTCGCGGACGTGGGTGACCCAGTACTCCGGCGAAGTCAGGTCCGCGTCCGGCGAGACCGTCGAGACGATCGGGATCTTCGGCTCGTGGAACGTCAGCCCGGCGGCGACCTCACGGAACTCGTCGAGCATCGGGGCCATCAGCGGCGAGTGGAACGCGTGGCTGACGCGCAGCCGGCGCGTCCGGACGTCGGTGGCGCGCTCGATGCGGGTCACGACGTCGGCGGTACCGGAGATGACGACCGACGCGGGACCGTTGACGGCGGCGATGCTGACGTCGTCCTCGTACCCGCGGATCAGCTCCCGCGCGGCTTCTTCGGTGGTGGCGAGGGAAACCATCGCCCCCGGCGGCGTGCTCAGGGCACCCATCAAGCGGCCACGCGCCGCGACCAGTTTCGCCGCGTCGGCGAGCGAGAGCACCCCGGCGACGTGCGCCGCGGCCAGCTCGCCGATCGAGTGGCCGGCGAGCGCGTCGGGCACGATCCCCCACGACTCGGCGAGCCGGAACAGCGCGACCTCGACCGCGAACAACGCGGTCTGGGTGTACTGCGTCTGGTCCAGGAGGCCGCGGTCGGCGAGCGCGGTCGTGCCGAAGACGACGTCGCGCAGCGGCACGTCGAGCAGCGGGTCGATCGCGGCGCAGACGGCGTCGAAGGCGTCGGCGAAGACGGGGTAGGCCGCCGACAGCTCGGCTCCCATCCCCACCTGCTGCGCGCCCTGCCCGGAGAACAGGAACGCGAGCTTGCCCTCGGTGACGGGCTCGCTGCTCTGCTCGCCGGCGGCCAGCGCGTCGAGGCCGGCGGCCAGCTCCGCCGCGGTCCCGGCGACCACCACGGCCCGCTGCTCCAGCGCGGCGCGGGTCGAGACGAGCGACCGCGCCAGCTCGGCGACGGGGACGTCCTCGTGGTCGGCGAGGTATTCGCGCAGGCGGGCGGCCTGGCCGCGCACGGCGGCCGCGGACCGGCCGGACAGCGCGACCGGGACGACGGCTTCCGGCTGCGGTTCGGCGGGCTGGTTGATCTCCGCGTCGGCCGGAGCCTGTTCGATGATCACGTGGGCGTTGGTACCGCTGATGCCGAACGACGAGATCGCGGCGCGGCGCGGGTGGCCGTTGGGTGACCAGTCCTGCGCCTCGGTCAGCAGGCGCACCGCACCCGTGTCCCAGTCGACCACAGTGGACGGACGGTCGACGTGCAGGGTCCGCGGCAGCTGCTCGTTGCGCAGCGCCATGACCATCTTGATGATGCCGGCGACGCCGGCCGCGGCCTGCGTGTGGCCGATGTTGGACTTGATCGAACCGAGCCACAGCGGCTGGTCCTCGGCGCGGTCCTGCCCGTAGGTCGCGAGCAGTGCCTGCGCCTCGATCGGGTCGCCCAGCGTGGTGCCGGTGCCGTGGCCCTCGACAGCGTCCACTTCGGACGGTGCGAGACCCGCGTCGGCCAGGGCCTTCGCGATCACGCGCTGCTGCGAGGGACCGTTGGGGGCGGTGAGGCCGTTGGACGCGCCGTCGTGGTTGACCGCGGAGCCCTTGAGCAGCGCGAGCACCGGGTGGCCGTTGCGCTGGGCGTCCGACAGCCGCTCGACGAGCAGCATGCCCGCGCCCTCGCCCCAGCCGGTGCCGTCGGCGGCGTCGGCGAACGAGCGGCAGCGGCCGTCGGCGGACAAGCCGCGCTGGCGGCTGAAGTCGACGAACGTGTCCGGAGTGGACATCACCGTGACACCGCCGGCCAGGGCGAGCGTGCACTCGCCGCGGCGCAGGGCCTGAACCGCCCAGTGCAGGGCGACCAGCGACGACGAGCACGCCGTGTCGACGGTGACCGTCGGGCCCTCCAGGCCGAGCGCGTAGGACACGCGGCCGGAGACGACGCTGGCGAGGCTGCCGTTGCCGAGGTAGCCCGCGATGTCGTCGGACACCGTGCCGAGGCGGGTGCCCCAGTCGTGGTACATGACGCCGGCGAACACGCCGGTCGCGCTGCCGCGCAGCGAAACCGGGTCGATGCCGGCCCGCTCGAACGCCTCCCAGGACACTTCCAGCAGCAGCCGCTGCTGCGGGTCCATGGCGGCCGCTTCGCGCGGGCTGATCTCGAAGAAGTCGGCGTCGAACTCGGCGGCGTCGTGCAGGAACGCGCCGTGCTTGACGTAGGAGTGGCCGGGCTTGCCGGGCTCGGGGTCGTAGAGGGCGTCGACGTTCCAGCCGCGGTCGGCCGGGAACGGCGTCAGCGCCTCTTCCCCACCGGCGACGAGCCGCCACAGGTCCTCCGGCGTCGCGACGCCGCCGGGGTAGCGGCAGGCGATGCCGACGATCGCGATCGGCTCCTCCGGGTCGGCCGTGGTCACCGGCGCGATCGGCTTGACCGGGGCCAGGCCGCCGAGCCGCGTGACGAGGTACTCGGCCAGCGCGCGCGGGGTCGGGTGGTCGAACACCAGCGTGGCGGGCAGCCGCATGCCGGTGACGGAGTCGAGGATGTTGCGCAGCTCGACCGCGGCGAGGGAGTCGAAGCCGATCTCGCCGAACGGGCGTGCCGGGCTGATCGCGCTCGGGCCGTCGTGGCCGAGCACGGCCGCGACGTGCGTGCGGACCAGGTCGAGCACCGCGCGGTCGCGGTCGGCCTCCGACAGCGAGGCGAACCGCTCGGCGAACTGCCGTTCGGGCGTGAGTTCACCCGCGGTCGCGGCGATGCGACGCCGATGAGCGGGGACGAAGCCGCGCAGCAGCGCCGGGACGTCGTCGCGGGCGCCCAGGGCGGCGCGGTCGACGCGGGTCGGCACGACGGTGGCCGTTCCCGAGGCGATGGCGACGTCCAGCGCGGCCAGGCTTTCGGCCGCGGTCAGCGGGGCGAGGCCCAGCCGCCCGATCCGGCTCAAGTCCTTTTCGGACAGTCCGGCGCTCATGCCGAGCGCGGTGCCGCCGTCGGTCCACAGGCCCCAGGCCAGCGACGTCGCGGGCAGGCCCTGCTCGCGGCGGTGCTCGGCGAGGGCGTCGAGGAAGGTGTTGGCGGCCGCGTAGTTGGCCTGGCCCGCGCCGTCGACCAGCCCGGCCGAGGAGGAGAAGAGGACGAACGCGGCCAGGTCCGAGGTCAGCTCGTGCAGCGCCCAGGCCGCGTCGACCTTGGGCGCGAGGACGGTGTCGAGGCGCTCTTCGGTGAGCGAGCCGATCAGGGCGTCGTCGAGCACGCCGGCGGTGTGGACGACCGCGGTCAGCGGCTGCTCGATCTTCTTCAGCGCGGCCGAGAGCGACCGCTTCTTGGTGACGTCGCAGGCGATGACCTGCACCGTCGCGCTCTCCGACAGCTCGGCGACCAGCTCGGCCGCGCCGGGGGCGTCGGTCCCGCGGCGGCTGAGCAGCACGAGGTTGCGGACGCCGTGGGTGGTGACGAGGTGGCGCGCGACCTGCGCGCCGAGGCCGCCGGTGCCGCCGGTGATGAGCACGGTGCCGTCCGGCTGCCAGGCCGGCGCGTCGGTGGCCAGGCGGACGAGCCGCGGGGCCAGCACGCGGTCGCCGTCGACGCGCAGCTCCGGCTCGCCGGACGCGAGCGCGGTGGCCAGCGTCGTGGCCGTGGTTTCGCCCTCGATCAGGACGATCCGGCCCGGCTGCTCGGCCTGCGCCGAGCGCACCAGCCCGCGCACGACGGAGTCGGCCAGCGTGCCGCGCGTCTGCAGCACGAGCTTGGCCGAAGTGTCCTCGGCGAGGAATGGCTGGAGGATCTCCAGGACGAGGTGAGCGGTCTGGCGGGCGGCGGCCGGAACCCGTCCGCGTTCGCCCGGCACGCTGACGAGCCGCACCTCACCCGGATCCGCGTCCGAAGCCGCGACCGGCGTCCATTCGACCGTGTGCAGCAGGTCCTGGGCCCGCGGGCCCAGGTCGGCGCCGCTGACCGGGCGGGAGCGGAACGACTCCACCGACAGCACGGGCGCGCCCGCCGCGTCGGTGACGTCGATGGAGACGCCACCAGTGGCCGGCGAGGTGATCCGCACCCGGACCTCGGCCGCGCCGGAGGCGTGCAGCCGCACGCCGGTCCAGGCGAAGGGCAGCCGGATCTCGCCGGCTTCCCGGGCCTCGCCCGGGGCGAAGTCGGTGGCGTGCAGGACGGCGTCGAGCAGCGCCGGGTGGATGCCGAAGGAGTCGTCCCGCTCCGGCAGCGCGACCTCGGCGTACACGACGTCATCGCGCTTCCACGCGGTGCGCAGGCCGCGGAACAGCGGGCCGTAGCCGTAACCCTGCGCCGCCAGCTCGTCGTACAGCTCGCCGGTGGCGACGAGCTCGGCGCCGGACGGTGGCCACTCGGTCAGCGGGGCGGGCTCGGCGGCCGCCGCCTCGGCCAGCACGCCGACGGCGTGGCGGGTCCAGGCGACGTCCTGCTCGGCGCGCGAGTAGAACTCGATGGTGCGGCGGCCGTCCTCGACCGGGCCGACCACGGCCTGCACCTCGACGCCCCGGCCGTCCGGGACGGCCAGGGGTGCCTGCAGGGTCAGCTCGTCGACGACGTCGCAGCCCGCGCGCTCGGCGGCGTGCAGGGCCATCTCGACGAACGCGGTGCCGGGCAGCAGGGCCGTGCCGGCGATCGCGTGGTCCGCGAGCCACGGGTGCGAGCGCAGGCCGATGCGGCCGGTCAGGACCAGGCCGTCGTGGTCGGCCAGGCCGATCTCGGCGGCCAGCAGCGGGTGGCCGGAGGCGAGCTGGCCGAAGTCGGCCGCGTCGCCGCGGCCGGGCGCGGTGAGCCAGTAGTGCTTGCGCTGGAAGGCGTACGTCGGCAGGTCGACCGCGTTGGCCGGGCCGAAGAACGCGGTCCAGTCGACCGGGACGCCGCGGGTGTGCAGCCGGCCGAGCGCGCCGGCCAGGGCCGGGACCTCGGCGTGGCCGCGGCGCTGCGCGGGCACGAACGAGATGTCCGAACCGTGCGGGCCGGTGGCGGCCAGCGCCGCGAGGACGGCGTCCGGGCCGACCTCGATCGCGGTGGTGACGCCGGCCGCGGCGAGCGCGGCGACGCCGTCGGCGAACCGCACCGCCCGCCGGACGTGGTAGAGCCAGTAGCCGGGCGAGCACAGCTCTTCGGGCGTCGCCTGGCGGCCGGTGACGTTCGAGATCACCGGGATCGACGGCGGCGAGAACTCGACGACCTCCAGGACCTCCCGGAACTCGGCGAGCATCGGCTCCATCAGCGGCGAGTGGAACGCGTGCGACACGCGCAGCTCGCTCGTCTTGCGGCCCTGCGCGCGGAAGGCCTCGACGACGGCGTCGACCTCGGCGCGCTCGCCGGACACGACGACCGACGTGGGTCCGTTGATCGCGGCGAGGCTGACGCCGTCGGTGAGCAGCGGGCCGACCTCGTCCTCGGTCGCGGCGATCGCGACCATCGAGCCACCCTCAGGGAGAGCCTGCATGAGCCGGCCGCGTGCGGCGACGACCAGGCAGGCGTCTTCCAGGGACCAGACGCCGGCGATGTGCGCGGCGGCCAGCTCGCCGATCGAGTGCCCGAGCAGGACGGCCGGCTTGACGCCCCACGACTCCAGCAGCCGCGCGAGCGCGACCTCGATCGCGAACAGCGTGCACTGCGCGTACTGGGTGCCGTTCAGCTCCTCGGCGTCGTCGCCGAAGAGGACGTCGCGCAGCGGGCGGTCCATCTGGACGTCGAGGTGGTCGAGGGCCTCGTCGAAGACCTCGGCGAAGATCGGGTACGCGAGGTACAGCTCCTTGCCCATGGCGAGCCGCTGCGAACCCTGGCCGGTGAACAGCATCGCGAGCTTGCCCGGCGTGCGGGTCCCGGTGACGACGGACGCGTCCGGCTCACCCGCGGCGAGCGCGCGCAGGCCGCGGACGGCGTCTTCGGTGCTCTCGGCGACGACGACGGCACGGTGGTCGTGCGCGGCGCGGGTGCCGGCCAGCGAGAAGCCGACCTCGGTCAGGTCCGCGCCCTCCACAGTGGACACGAGCTTGCCCGCCTGGGCCCGCAGGGCTTCCTCACTGCGTGCGGAGACGACCAGCGGCACGACCGGCAACGGCTCGGTGGTGCCCGGCTCGTCGGCGGTCGCGGGCGCCTGCTCGATGATGACGTGGGCGTTGGTGCCGCTGACGCCGAACGACGACACCCCGGCGCGGCGCGGCCGCTCGACCGCCGGCCACTCGCGGGCCTCGGTGAGCAGCTCGACCGCGCCCGCGGTCCAGTCGACGTGCGGGGTCGGCGCGTCGACGTGCAGGGTCTTGGGCAGCCGGCCGCGGCGGATCGCCTCGACCATCTTGATCACGCCGGCCACGCCGGCCGCGGCCTGCGTGTGGCCGATGTTGGACTTGATCGAGCCGAGCAGCAGCGGCGTCTCGCGGTCCTGGCCGTAAGCGGCGAGCAGGGCCTGCGCCTCGATCGGGTCGCCGAGCCGGGTGCCGGTGCCGTGCGCCTCGACGGCGTCCACTTCGGACGCTTCGAGCCGGGCGTCGGCGAGCGCGCGGTGGATCACGCGCTGCTGCGACGGGCCGTTGGGCGCGGTCAGGCCGTTGGACGCGCCGTCGGAGTTGATGGCGGTGCCGCGGACGACGGCGAGCACGGCGTGGCCGTTCGCGACCGCGTCGGACAGCCGCTCCAGGACCAGGACGCCGACACCTTCGGCGAAGCCGGTGCCGTCGGCGGCCGCAGCGAACGCCTTGCAGCGGCCGTCTTCGGCGAGGCCGCGCTGGCGGCTGAACGCGGTGAACGTGCCGGGCCCGCCCATGACGGCGACGCCGCCGGCGAGCGCGAGCTGCGTTTCGCCGCGGCGCAGGGCCTGCACGGCGAGGTGGAGGGCGACGAGCGAGCCGGAGCACGCGGTGTCGACGGTCAGCGTCGGGCCTTCGAGGCCGAGCGCGTAGGCGACGCGGCCCGAGACGACGCTGGGCGCGTTTCCGGTGAGCAGGTAACCGTCGAGGCCGTCGGGGGCTTCGTGCAGGCGCGGGCCGTACTCCTGGGCCTCGGCGCCGATGAAGACGCCGGCGGGCGTGCCGCGCAGCGTCGTCGGGTCGATCTTGGCGCGCTCCAGGGCTTCCCACGCCGTCTCGAGGACCAGGCGCTGCTGCGGGTCCATCGCGGACGCCTCGCGCGGGGCGATGCCGAAGAAGCCCGCGTCGAACTCGCCCGCGTCGGGCAGGAAGCCACCGGAGGTGACGTAGCTGCTGCCCGGGCGGTCGGGGTCCGGGTCGTAGAGGCCGTCGAGGTCCCAGCCGCGGTCGGTCGGGAACCCGGTGATGGTGTGCACCTCTTGATCGACCAGCCGCCAGAGGTCTTCTGGCGACGCCGTCCCGCCCGGGTACCGGCAGCCGATGCCGACGATCGCGACCGGCTCGTCGTGGTCGCCCGCCGCCGGGAGTCCACTGTGGACGACCTCGGCCCCGAACACCGCCGCGTGCAGGAAGCGCGCGACGGCGGCCGGGGTCGGGTGGTCGAAGGCCAGGGTGACCGGCAGGTCGAGCCCGGTGGCGTCGGTGAGCCGCGCGTGCAGCTCCACCGCCGCCAGCGAGTCGAACCCGTGGTCGGAGAACGCCTTTTCCGGGTCGAGCACCGCCGGGACGTCCGGGCGCGCCGCCAGCAGCGCGGCCCGGGTGGCGTCGTGGACGACGTCGGCCAGGAATGCCGCGCGGTCACCGGCGGGCAGTTCGGTCAGCCGCTCCGCGAACCCGGACGCCCGATTCGATTCGGTCTCAAACTCACGCATTCCGCACTCCACCGCTGTAGCAAGCCAGCACAAGGTCGTCTTTTCGATCGTAGGTCGGCGCGCACCGCGGCCGGATCCCCTGAAAACCGTTCTAGGGGCGGGAAATCACCAGGCGATGCGCAGGAGCGACGGCCCCCGCACGATCACGCCGTACTCCCACTTCACGCCCTCGCGGCCGTCCGCGAACCGCAGGTCCGGGAACCGCGCCAGGATCGCCTTCAGCGCTTCCTGCAGCTCCAGCCGCGCCAGCTGCGCGCCGATGCAGTGGTGCGGGCCGTGCCCGAAGGCCACGTGCGGGTTCGGCTTGCGCGTCAGGTCGATGCGGTCGGGGTCGGCGAAGACCTCCGGGTCGCGGTTGGCCGCGTGCAGCGCCGGCAGCACCGGGTCACCCGCGCGCACCACGACGTCGCCGAAGCGGATGTCCTCGGTCGCGTACCGGGCGAACATCGCCGCCGTGTTGATCGGCACGTACCGCAGCAGCTCTTCGATCGCCGTCGGCATGATGTCCGGGTTCGCCCGCAGCTGATCCAGCAGCTCCGGCTGCGTCAGCAGCGTGAAGACGAAGCTGGGCAACGCCGTCGACACCGTCTCGACGCCGCCGGTGAGCAAGCCCGCGCCGGCGATCGAGATCAGCTCGTTCTCGGTCAGCTTGTCGCCGGCGTCGCGGGCGTAGACCAGCGCGCCGAGCAGGTCGTCGGTCGGCTCCTCGCGGCGCTGGGCCACCAGCCCGGCGACGTAGTTGTCGAGCTGGTCGCCGTAGACGTCCAGCACGTCACCCTTGGCTGTCGCGTCGCTGACCAGCGCCTGGGTCCACTCGCGGAAGATCTTGTGGTCCTCCTGCGGCACGCCGAGCAGGTCGCAGATCACGGTGACCGGCAGCGGCCGAGCAAGTTCTTCGACGAGGTCGGCGCTGTCGCCGTGGGCCTGCATGTCGTCGAGCAGGCGGTTGACCAGGTCCTTCACGCCGTCGCGCATCTGCTCCAGCCGTCGCGCGGTGAACGCCTTGCCCACCAGGCGGCGCAGCCGGGAGTGGTCCGGCGGGTCCATCCCCATGATGCCGTCGCCCATCTGCTGACGGCGCATCCGCGGCTGGTCGAGGCCCTGCGCGAGCTCCCGGCTGAACCGCGGGTCGGTCGTCACCAGCTTGACGTCGGCGTACTTCGTCGCGAGCCAGGCCGGTTCGCCGAAGGGCATCTGCACCCGGCTCATCGGCTCTTCGCGCTGCAGGACGTGGTACTGCTCGGAAACGGAGATCTCGTGCATGTCGAACGGATACGCACGGACTGTCCGGCGTGAACTCGTCACGACTCGCCCCCAATCGCTCTCATCGGTTGTTCCAGCGCCTCGGCGTCGAAGGCGTGCTGGACGTGGGAAAGCGCCGACATCAGCGTCGACGAGGTGATCCGGTCGGCGTGGCGGCGTTCCACCACGCGGTGCAGCGGCAGCGACCCGAGCTCCGACCAGCCGAGCCGGCCCGCCGGGTCGAGGTAGCTGCGCGCCTGCCCGGCGTTGTCCGGGTGCAGGCAGTACGGGACGTCGAGCAGGCCGCGCTTGAACGCGACGACGATCGCGCGGCCGAGGTCGGCGTGGCTGTTCAGCACGGCGTCGACGAGCGCGTACGCCTCGCGGTAGACCTGGTTGTCCGGGTCCACCACGGCCTGTTCGGTGACCGCGCGGGCCGCCGCGCCGGCGTGTTCCAGCGCCGCGACGTTCTCGGCGACGGTCGGGATCCGGTGCGCCTCCGCGGTCGTCTTGACGATCAGCCGTTCCGACCCGGTCGTCACGGCCAGCTCGGCCGCCCGGCCCAGCAGGCTTCGCGCGCCATCGGAAGTCCGCGGGAACAGGCCCATGTAGGCGTAGATGACGACGTGCCAGGTGGCGTCGGGCAGCAGCTCGGCGCACAGCCGGCGCAGCGCGGACACCGCCTCCTGGTCCTGCGCCATGCTCGTCTGCTGCGCGTAGCTCACCGAGATGCTGCGCACGCCCTTGCGGTAGAAGAACAACGCTTCCAGCACCGACAGCGCCACCAGCTCGCTCGGCGGGCACAGCTGGCCCATCATGCAGCCGCCGAACGTCTCCAGGTGCGGCCGGCCGGCCGGGTGCTCGGCGTCCAGGAGCAGGTCGCAGCAGTGCGCCCAGTTGCGCACGGACTCGTCGAGCGGCGTGCGGCTGTAGGGCAGGCAGTAGGACACCGGGCCGCCCTCGGTGGCGTGCAGGCCGGCGGCGATCATGGCGCGGAAGATGTCCGCCGGCCGCGCCGAACCGTGGCGCACCTGCACCGGGAAGTCTCTGCCCTCGAGGCCGTCGAGCATGCCGCGGGTGACCTCGGGCGGGTGGTTGACGATCGGGTAGCCGTTGAGCGCGATCCCGTTGCCCAGCGCGTGCGCCACGGAAGCGGTGTCGCAGACGCGGGTGTAGCTGTCGAGCGTGACCGTGCCGACGGTCGCGGCGGCCGCGTTCTTCGTCGCGGCCAGCCCGGCGCGCATGACGGCCGGGTCCGCGAACCCCATCCGGGGCTGCACGACGAGCTCGCCGGCGGCGTGCCGTCGCGCGACGAACTCTTCGAAGCTCACGCCTCCACCTGAGTCGCACCGGCCGACAGCGTCGCGGCGAACCGGCGGAAGGACCCCGCGCCCTGCTGGTCGTCGAAGACCGCGTCGAACCCGGCGAGCAGCAGCTGCGCCGTCTCCTCCGCGGTCAGCGCCCCGCCGACGCCGAGCTTGCCGCCGATCACCACCGGCAGCCCGCGCAGCTCCGGGAGGGCGCGAATCCGCTGGATCACGCGCAGGCCGTCCTGGTGGCCGTGGCCGTTGACGCTGCTCAGCACGAGCATCGCCGGGCGGCGGCTCAGGCACTCCGACTCCAGCAGCTCGTCGGGCACGCACGCGCCGAGGTTCACGACGTCGAAGCCGAGTTCGCCGACGAGCAGCTCCAGGTAGACCAGGTTCCAGGTGTGGGAGTCCGATGCCATGCTGCTGACGATCACCGTCCGCCGCAGTGGTTCGGTGACGATCCCGGTGCCGTAGGCCCGCAGTTCTTCGGTCATGGCGAAACCTCGTAGACGCGCTGGTAGTCCAATCGCGACACCGAGAGGACTTTGCCGCCGCGGACCACCACTTCCGCCGGCGTCGGCCGGCCGAGGAAGCTGATCAGGCTGGCGGTGACGCCGTAGGCGCCGACGTTCGGCACCGTGACGACGTCGCCGGAGGCCAGCTCGGGCAGCTTCGCCGCCTTGGCGAGCGAGTCGCCGGGAGTACACAGTGGACCGACGAGGCTGCCGACCACGTCCCCGGTCTCCTCGACGCCGACGGCCGCGGGCAGCAGCCGGCCGATCCCGGACAGGCCGCCGACGACGTTGATCCCGGCGTCCAGCACGACGAACCGGCTGCCGCGGCTGTCCTTGACGTTGACCACGCCGGCCAGCAGCGACCCGCAGCTGCCGGAGAGGTAGCGGCCGGACTCGCAGGCCAGCTCGATCCCGCCGTCTCGCCACTCGGGCAGGTGCAGGTCGAGCAGCGTTTCCAGGCCCGAGCGCAGCTTCGGGTAGTCGGTGCGCGGGCCGGGGACCGCGTACGGCGAGGAGAAACCGCCGCCGATGTCCAGGACCTCCAGCGGCAGCCCGACCTCGTCGCGCAGCCGCGCGGCCGAGGTGAGCACGAACTCGTACTCGCCGAGCAGAGCGTCCTCGTCCTGCGCGTTGCTCATGGTGAAGAAGTGCGCGCCGACGACCCGCGTGCCCGGCACCGCCTTGAGCGTGGGCATGAGGTCGGGCAGCGTCTCGGCGTCGATGCCGAACTGCGACGGGCGGCCCATCATCCGGATGCCGGTGCCGCCGCTGCTCGCGGTGGTGTTGACGCGCAGCAAGGCGGACGCGGTGACGCCCTGGTGCTGCGCCGCCGCGCCGACGTGCTGCAGGTCGGTCAGCGACTCGACGGAGAACAGCCGGACCCCGGCGGCGAGCGCGTGCTCCAGCTCCTCGTTCGTCTTGCCCGGTCCGGTGTAGAGGATGCCGGCCGGGTCGAAGCCGGCTTCGAGGGCGTTCACCAGCTCGCCGGTGGAGCTGATCTCCGCGCGGCAGCCGCCGCGCCGCAGCTCGCGGCCGATTTCCGGGTGGGGGTTGGACTTCAGCGCGTAGAACAGCTGGAAGCCTTCGGGCAGCAGGCCGAAGAGCTGGTCCCGCGACTCGGCGACGACGTCGAGGTCGTAGACGTAGGCGGGCGTGCCGTACTTCGCGGCGATGTCGTCGTACTTGCTCATGCGCGGGCCCCCTCAACCAGCTGCGCGAGTTCCTTGGTGGCGTTCTTGCCGTGCGCCGTGAGCGGGAACTCCTCGACGACGTGGCACAGCGACGGGACCTTCTGCGGCTCGAGGCGCTTGGCCAGCTCGCGCAGCACGGTCGTGGGCGGCAGGTCGGTCTCGACGCAGATGGCGAGGTCCCGCGTCTCGCTCGGCGGGATCGCGCCCGCCGCGCGGACGCCGGGGATGTCCATCGCCGCGGCCTCGATTTCCAAAGTGGACATCCGGATGCCCTTGCGCTTGAACATGTCGTCGCGGCGGCCTTCGAAGTAGAGGTAGCCGTCGGCGTCGAGGCGGCCGTAGTCGCCGGTGTGCAGGCGCGGCTCGCCGGTGGTCTCGTCGCGGCGGAAGGCGCGGGCGGAGATCTCCGGGGCCCGCCAGTAGCCGGGCATGACGTGCGGGCCGGCGGCGACGATCTCGCCGATGTCCCCCGCGGGCAGCTCGGTGCCGTCGGCGGCGAGGATCAGCACGGACGTACCGGGCAGCGGCAGCCCGGACGAACCGGGGCGCTCGGTGTCCTCGTCCGGCGGCATGATCGTGATCCGCTTGCACTCGGTCTGGCCGAACTGGCGGACGACCTTGACGCCGGGGAACGCGGCCCGCAGCTGCGCGATGGTGGCGTCGGGCAAGGCCGCGCCGGTGTTGGTGAAGAGACGCACGGGCGCGGCCGGCTGGGTGTCGCGAGCGGCGAGCGTGGCGATCATCGTGGCCAGCGACGGGACGATCGGCACGACGGTGGCGCCGACCTCGCGCATCCGCTGCAGCAGCCGCAGGTCCGACTCGGCGTCGGCGAGCACGATCTCGCTGCGGCCGAGCGTGCTCAGCAGCACCTTGTAGAGGCCGTAGTCCCAGGACATCGGGAACCGGCAGAAGACGACGTCGTCCCGGCGGTAGCCGAGGACGGCCTGGATGGCGCGGGAGGCGAAGGTGACCTGGCGGTGCGGGCCGATCACGCCCTTCGGCGCGGCGGTGCTGCCGGAGGTGTAGACGAGGACGGCGATGTCGTCTTCGCTTACCGCTGCTTCTTCGGCTTGCTGTCCGTTTGCCTCTTCGACTTCCGTCCAAAAGGGACTGAAGTTCTCCGGGGTGAGCACCAGGACCGGTTCGGCGTTGGCCACGACGGAGTCGAAGTGGAACTTCTTCATGGCCGGGTTGATCGGCACGAAGACCGCCCCGCGGCGCGAAGTCCCGTAGAAGAGCGCGACGAGCGCCCGATCGGTGGGCAGCTGCACGACAACGCGGTCGCCGTGCCCGACGCCGTGCCGGGAGAGCACCACGGCGACGGCGTGGCTCCACGCCTCGAGCTCACCGTAGGTCCAGGCACCGACGCGGTCCCGGACGGCCGACGCCCCGGCCGCGTCAGCCGCCGCGGCGTCGAGCAGAGAATGGACCAGAGAATCGTTCACGACTGCCACTCCGTAGGACTCGAAGGATGACCGGGCCGGCGTGGAAGACACACCTGGAGACGTACGGAAAGTTAGCCGCGCCGGCCTGCGGATCCACACCCCTAACGGCCCCTAAGCCCCGCGCGGCCGGGGTCCGGGCACGCCAAAGCGGTCGTGAGCGGGAAACGGGGTTCTAGCCCTGTTTCCCACTCACGACCAGCTGCGGCAGCCTGCGTCAGGCGGGGGTGAGTCGAGGGCCCGCCTGCCCGCTCCTGAGTCGGCCCGACGGTCTTCCGGCCGCACGGGCCGGCCCGACAGCAGCCCGCGCCGGTCACTCCCTGCCGGCCCCGCCCCGGCCGCGGGCCGCGCCTGGCCACGGTCCCTGGCGACGGCCTACCTATCCCCCACCGCAACCCTCGCCGGTTCCGGCCGCGATCCCGCGTCGGCCTTCGGTCCCGGCCGCCCTCGGTCAGGCCGCGGGCGGGTGGGTCATTCACCTCGTCAGGCTGGCGTCGGCGCCAGGATCTCCGCCGCGCGGGCCGCCAACGTCTTGCGGTCGATCTTGCGGTTCGAGTTCAGCGGGAACTCCGCCACGTGCCGGTAGTGCCGCGGGATGACCCCCTCCGGCAGCACCGCCCGCAGCGCCCGCACCATCTCCAGCACCGGCCTTTCCCCGCCCGTGTAGAACACGAACAGCTCGGTCCCCACATCTCCGGCCACGCCCAGCGCCACCGCGTCCTGGATTCCGCAGTCGCGCAGGGCGTGCTCGACCTCCGTCAGCTCGATGCGCCAGCCCAGCACCTGCACCTGGGAGTCCAGCCGGCCCAGGTACGCCAAGCCGTCGGACAGGCGCCGCACGCGGTCCCCCGTGCGGTAGAAACGCCGGCCGTCCCGGTCCAGGAAGCGGCCCTGCTCGTCGGCCGGGTCCAGGTAGCCCGGGGTCATCTGCGGGCCCGCGATGCACAGCTCGCCCTCGACGTCGTCGCCGTCCAGCAGCACGTAGTCGTGGCCCTCGTGCACCGAACCGATCGGCACCACGCCGTTGACCGCCACCCGCGGCGTCGAAACGTCGTCCCAGCGGTAGCCCGACACCGTGATCGTCAGCTCGGTGGGCCCGTACAGGTTCTCCACGAGCGACGACGACGCCGCGGCCCGCCAGTCCGCCGTGTCGCGGACCGTCAGCGCCTCGCCCGCGAAGAAGCTCCACCGCAGCCCCGGCAGCGCGCCCGGGGTCAGGCCGCCCGTGCGGCGGACCAGGTCGATCGCGCTCGGCGTCGAGAACCACACCGTGAGCCCGCGCTCGGCCGCGAACCGCGGCAGGTTGCGGTACGCCCCTCCCGGCAGCACCACCGCCGGTGCCCCCGCGCCCCACGCGCAGAACAGGTCGAACATCGCGCAGTCGAAGTTCAGGTCGAACGTCTGCGAGAACACGTCGTCCGGCGTGAAGTCGTAGCGGGCGTCGAGCAGGCCGAAGTAGTGGTCGACGGCCTCGTGCCCGATCCGCACGCCCTTGGGGCGTCCGGTCGAACCCGACGTGAACAGCACGTACGCGGTGTCCGACGTCGGCGCCAGCGGTGCCGGCAAAGCGACCGAAGGACGCGTGTCGCCCAGCACCGGAACCCCCGCCGGCGCCACCGCGCGACCCCGTTCGTCGGCGACGAGCACGTCCACCCCGGCGGCCGAAACCATCTGGGCGGTCCGCGCGGCCGGGAAGTCCGGACGCAGCGGGACGACCGTCGCACCGGCGTACAGCGCGGCCAGGATCCCCGCGTACGCCGTGACGCCCTTGCCCGCCAGCACCCCTACGGTGCGGGCGCCGCTCTCGGCCAGCGCGCCGCCCCACAACAGGGCCAGCTCGTGCAGCCGCTCGTAGCTCAGCGCCTGGTCGCCCACGTGGACGGCCACGCCGCCACCGGAGCGTTCGAGGCCGCGCAGGAACCGCGTGTGCAGCCCGCTGGTGGCAACCGTGTCCATCGAAGTCCTCCGCAATGAATAGGGGTGTCAGTGCGTCGATCCGGGACGGCGACGCGCGGTAGAGTCCAAAACCGAACCGGGCGGTCGGTTTCCTCTCGGTAGATCCCAACCTAGCGATCCGGAGTAGCCATGTGGGACAGCACTTTCGATGAGACGCTTCGCACGTTCCTCCCCTTCCTGCCCGCCGAGGAGGCACTGACCGAAGAGACCCCGCTCCGCGAGTACGGGCTGGACTCGCTCGCCACCGTGGAGCTGCTCTCCGTGCTGGAGCAGAGCTACAACGTGCGGTTCGAGGACGACGCCCTGAACCTGGAGACGTTCGAGAACCCCGGCCGGCTGTGGACCACGCTGTCCGCGCTGCAGCCCGCTAGCTGACCCGCGACGGTCCTGCGCCCCGGCGGCGGGGTTGCAGGGCCATGCGCGGGTTGACCGTGACGACTTCGAAGCGGCTCGTGGTCACGCGGACGCGCCCGAACAGCGTGTCCGGCCCCGCGACCCAGAGCTTGCGCACCCCGTTGTCCGCCAGCGTGTGGACGACGTCCGGCCAGCGCATCGGCTTGACGATGCTGTCGAGCAGCATCGTGCGCACCTGGTCACCGGTGCGCAGGATCTCGCCGTCCTGGTCGGCGACGATCGGCAGCAGGGGGTCGTGGAACTCCAGGTCGCCGAGCACCTCGTCCTCCGCCTTGCGGCGCAGCGCCCCGAACGCGCGCGAGTGCAGTGGCGGCCGCATCGTGTAGAGGGAGAGCCCGCCCATGCTCCGGACCGTCTGCTTGAGCCAGTCGAGGTTCTTCTCGCGCACGGAAACCATGTAGAAGTCGTGGTCGATGTAGCACGAGATGTCGAACCACTCGCCCTTGGCGTCCAATTGGGACAGGGCGTCCTTCAGCTTCTCTTCCGGGGTGCGGACGAACGAGTGCGTCACGACGTCGGTGTACTCGGTGTCGAAGAACTCGGTCAGGCAGCGCGCGAGCTCCGCCGTCATCCACACCGCGTCCGGGAAGGTCAGCGACCCGGCGTACACACTGGCCGGCTTCTCGCCGAAGCTCGGGCCGGCGCAGAAGTCGGGGCTCATCCCCTGCTCCTCCTCGGCCCATTCGGCCAGCGCGACGCAGGTGAGCATGAACCCGACCTGCGCGTACGCCGAGTAGTCGCCCTCGGTTTCGCGGAAGCGGTCGACCAGCGAGTAGCCGAGCCGCTCGTTCGCCTCCCCGATCAGCCGGCGGGCGAAGGGGTTGATCAGCAGGAACTTGCCGAAGTCGGCGAAGCGACACGGGCTCATCCCGGGGAAGACGACCGCCGATCCCGGCCGGGTGGCCTCATCCATGACTGGCGACCTCTCGTTCGACCCGGCTCGCGGGTGCGGTGGGGTGGATGTCCCGCAGGAATCCCAGCAGGACTTCGCGGAACCGCTCGGGCTCCTCGAGGTGCGGGACGTGGCTGGAGTCCTCGAAGATCTCCCAGCGCACGTCGTGGATCCGGTCGAAGTACGGCTGGACCGTGACGGGGGTGGCTTCGTCGTGCCGTCCGGAGATCAGCAGCGTCGGCACTTCGATGTCGTCGAGCTCGTCGATCACCGAATAGTCCTTCAGCGTTCCGGTGACGGTGAACTCGCTCGGCCCGTTCATCGTGGCGTAGACGGTGTTGTCGTCGGCCATCTCCATGAACGAGGCCAGGTAGTCGGCGGGCCACGGCAGCACGCGGCAGACGTGCCGGTCGTAGAACGCGCGCATCAGCTCGAAGTACTCCGGCGCGCCCGTGGTGCCGGCGGCTTCGTGCGCCCGCAGCTGGTCGTCGACGCCCGGCGGGAGCTGGGCGCGCAGCACGTCCATCTCCCGGCGCCACAGCGGGTAGGACGCCGGCGAGTTCGCGATCACCAGCCCGCGCAGGCCGTCCGGGCGCTGCGCGGCGTGCCGCGCGACGACCAGGCCGCCCCACGACTGTCCGAAGAGGACGTAGTTGTCCTCGATGCCCAGGTGCTGCACCAGGTTGTCCAGCTCGTCGGCGAACAGCTCCGGCGTCCAGAAGTCCGCGCCCTTGCCCGGCAGCCGCGTCGAGCCGCCGCTGCCCAGCTGGTCGTAGTGCACCACCGGGAACCCGTGCCCGGCGAGCGAGCAGAGGTTCAGCAGGTAGTCGTGCGTGCTCCCCGGCCCGCCGTGCACCACGACGACAGCGGGCGCTTCGCCCCCGGTCTCCCCGGTGACGCGGTACCAGGTGCGGTACCCGCCGAAGGGCACCCAGCCCTTCGTGATCGGTGCCACGGCCATGCTCATCACCTCGTTCGTATCCCTCGCCCCGGCACACGCGGCCGGACCCACGTTCATGTCTAGCCGTCGCGGGCCCGCCGGAACCAGCCCCTAAGGGGCGTCTAAAGCCGTTCCAAACCCACTCGAACTCCCTAGCGCACGGCAGCGTCCGAGAGGAAGGATTCCGTGGGGGAACAGGGGTTGCCGACCCCTACCGGCGCGTTGCCGGGTCGGCGTGGCCGCGCACGCGCACTACTTTCGAGGACAGCAGCAGCCGACTTCCGGGGAGTGCGTCCATGCGCGTCATGATGATGGTGTTCCCGACGAGGACGCACGTCTACAGCATGGCCCCGGTCGGCTGGGCGCTGGCCGCGGCGGGGCACGAGGTCCGGTTCGTGGGCCAGCGCAACCCGCGTGAGGTGGCGTCGTTCGCCGAGACGGGCCTCGACGCGATGTGGTTCGGCGACGAGCTGGACATCGCGCGCCACCGGCAGCTGCAGATGGACGGTGACAACGCCATGCAGGGCGGCTTCCGCATCTCCGAGAGCCGGCCCGAGCGCTACACCGAGGAGTACGTCCGCACGGTCTACGAGCACTGGGTCGAGGTCTTCCGCTGGACCACCCCGGACGCGCTGCTCGACGAGCTCGTGCGGTTCGCGAAGGGCTGGAAACCGGACCTGGTCGTCTGGGACCCCATGATCTACGCGGCCCCGATCGTCGCGCACGTGCTCGGCGTCCCGCACCTGCGGATGATGTACGCGGCCGACCAGACCGCGCGGATCGCCGCGCAGTACCGCGACCTGCGCGCGAGCCACCCCGAGGACACCTCGCCGGACCCGTTCGTCGAATGGATGTCCGCCGCGGTGGGGCGGTTCGGCGCCGACTACGACGAGGCGCTGCGCCACGGCGTCAAGACCCTCGACTGCCACCCGTCCTACCTGCGCTACGAAGGCGTCGACGTCGACTACGTGCCGGCGCGGTTCATCCCGCAGAACAAGCCGATGGCGATCCCCCGCTGGGTCCTCGAGCCGCCGGAGCGGCCGCGCGTGATGCTGACGCTGGGCATCTCGAACCGGCAGGTGCTCGGCGTCGAGGAGACGTCGGTGGCCGACCTGCTCGACGGGCTCGCCGACCTCGACGTCGAGGTCATCGCGACGCTCAACGAGTCCCAGCTCGCCTCGGTGAAGAAGATCCCGGACAACGTGCGCGCGGTGGACTTCGTGCCGATGTACGAGCTCCTCGCGAGCTGCTCGGCCATCGTGCACCAGGGCGGCGGGGCTACGATCGGCAACGCCGTCGTCAACGGCGTGCCGCAGCTGATCATCCCCGGAACCACGTGGAGCGAGCGGGTTTCGGCCGTCGCGCAGGAGAAGCGCGGCAACGGGCTGGTGCTCGACCTCGAGGACGTCACGCCGCAGTCCGTCCGAAGTGGACTGAAGAGACTGCTGGAGGAACCGTCGTTCCGGTCCTGCGCGCTCGAGGTACGGGACGAGATGCTCGCGACGCCGACCCTCGACGACCTCGTGCCGGAGCTGGAACGGATCGCGCGATGCCGGTGACCGGGCGGCCGAAGGTGGTGCGCACCATCGGCTTCCTGATCGCGAGCCTGCCGCTGCGGATCTTCGCCTTCGTGCTGGTGCTCGTCACGATGGTGCTCGGCATCGCGACCACCATGCTGTGGGTCGGCATCCCGATCCTGATCGCGGCCACCTCGCTCGTCCGCGGGTTCGCGGACCTGGAACGGCGCTGGGCCGGCGCCATGCTCGACGCCGGCGTCCCGGCGCCGCGGCGGCGTCCGCACGGGCCGGGGCTGCTGCAGACGTGGCAGGCCCGGCTGGTCGACCCCGTCACCTGGCACGAGGTGAACTACGTGCTGCTCGCGTTCCCGCTCGGCATCGTGGAGTTCGTCGCCGGGATCGTCTCGGTCGCCGTGCCGCCGTTCGGGATCTTCGTCGCGCCGCGGATCGGGGCGATGCACGCCGCGCTGACGGCGTCGATGCTGGGCCCGAACCGGACGCAGCAGCTCGAAGCCCGCACGCGGCAGCTGAGTGACTCGCGTGCCCGGGGTGTCGACGCGGTCGAGGCCGAACGCCGGCGCATCGAACGCGACCTGCACGACGGCGCGCAGCAGCGGCTGGTAGCCGTCGCGATGAGCCTGGGCCGGGCGCAGCTGAAACTCGACGTGAACGATCCCGCAGACGCCGCAGCCGTGCGAGAGCTGATCGGCGCGGCGCACGCGGACGCCAAGCTCGCGGTGTCCGAGCTGCGCGACCTCGCCCGCGGGATCTACCCGCCGGTGCTGCAGGACCGCGGCCTGGACGCGGCGCTGTCCTCGCTGACCGCGCGGATGCCGATCCCGGTCGACGTCGAGGTGACCGTCGAGCCGCGGCCACCGGCGCCGGTGGAGACGACGACGTACTTCATCGTCAGCGAGACGCTGACCAACATCACCAAGCACTCGGGCGCCGACCGCGCGACGGTGCGGGTGACCCGCGACGACGAGACCGTCGTCGTCGAGATCGTCGACAACGGCCACGGCGGCGCGTCCGTGCGCCCGGGTGGCGGCCTGGCCGGGCTCGCCGACCGGGCCGCCACGATCGACGGCGTGCTCACCGTGGTCAGCCCGGTGGGCGGCCCCACGGTCGTGCGCGCCGACCTGCCCGTCCGCTGGTGAACCCCCTGGGAGTGGGAACAATGCGTGTCGTCATCGCCGAAGACTCCGTCCTGCTGCGGGCCGGCGTGCAGAGCCTGCTCGCCGACGTCGGCATCGAGACCGCGGCCGCCGTGTCCAACGGCGACGACCTGCTGGTCGCCGTCCGCGAGCACCAGCCGGACCTGGTCATCGCCGACGTCCGGATGCCCCCGACGTTCACCGACGAGGGCCTGCGCGCGGCGATCGCGGCGCGCAAGGAGGTCCCGGGGCTGCCGGTGCTGGTGGTGTCGCAGTACGTGGAGGGCAGCTACGCGGTCGACCTGATCGCCGAGGGCACCTCCGGCGTCGGGTACCTGCTGAAGGAGCGCGTCGCCGACGTGGCCGACTTCCTGGAAGCGGTCCGCCGGGTGGCGGGCGGCGGGTCGGCGATCGACCCGGACGTCGTCGCGCAGATGCTGTCCCGCAACCGCGACCCGCTGCACGCGCTGACGGCACGCGAGACGGAGGTGCTGGGGTTGATGGCCCAGGGCCTGTCGAACGCGGCGATCGCGAAGCAGCTGGTGGTCACGCAGGGCGCGGTGGAGAACCACATCAGCAACATCTTCGCGAAGCTGGGCCTGGAGGCGAGCCGCGACGAGAACCGCCGCATCCGCGCGGTGCTGACCTATTTGGACAGTACGACCGTCCGGACCTGAGCGAGCTTCAGCGGCGGGTGCGCCAGCTGGTCGCCGTCCGGAACGGCGGCCGGCGGCGCGGGCGCGGGGCCGGCACCTCGGGTTCCACCGGACGGGCGCTGAGGGCGGCCAAGACCGCCATCAGCGCCGCCAGTTCCGTCTCGTCGGGCGCGCCGCGCACGACGCGGACCACCGGGTTGCCCATCAGACCGGCGGGTTCCCGTGCTTGCGCGCCGGGAGGTCGGCGTGCTTGGTGCGCAGCATCGCGAGCGAGCGGATCAGCAGCGACCGCGTCTCCCCCGGCTCGATGACGTCGTCGACGAGACCGCGTTCGGCCGCGTAGTACGGGTGCATCAGCTCGGCGCGGTATTCCTTGATCTTCAACGCCCGCACGGTTTCCGGGTCGTCGGCGGCGTTGATCTCGCGGCGGAAGATCACGTTCGCCGCGCCCTCGGCGCCCATCACGGCGATCTCGTTCGTCGGCCACGCCAGCGAGACGTCGGTGCCGATCGAGCGCGAGTCCATCACGATGTACGCGCCGCCGTAAGCCTTGCGCAGGATCAGCTGCACCCGCGGCACAGTGGCGTTGCAGTACGCGTAAAGCAGCTTCGCGCCGTGGCGGATGATGCCGCCGTGCTCCTGGTCGACGCCGGGCAGGAAGCCGGGCACGTCGACCAGCGTCACGAGCGGGATGTTGAACGCGTCGCACGTCTGCACGAACCGCGCGGCCTTCTCGCTCGCCTCGATGTCGAGCACCCCGGCCAGGACCGCGGGCTGGTTCGCGACGATGCCGACGACGTGCCCGTCGAGCCGGGCGAGCGCACACACGACGTTGGTCGCCCAGCCCGCGTGCACCTGCAGGAACTCGCCGTCGTCGACGACCTCCGCGATGACGTCGCAGATGTCGTACGCGCGGGCGGGGTCGACCGGTACGACGTCGAGCAGCCGGTCGGTGCGCCGGTCGGCCGGGTCGCCGGCCGGCACGCGCGGTGGGGCCTCGTTGTTGTTGGCCGGCAGCAGGGACAGCAGGTACCGGACGTCGGCCAGGCAGGTCGCCTCGTCGTCGTAGGCGAACGCGGCGACGCCGGAGGTCTCCGCGTGCACGTCGGCGCCGCCGAGGCCGTTCTGCGTGATCTCCTCGCCCGTCACCGCCTGCACGACGTCGGGGCCGGTGATGAACATCTGCGACGTCTCGCGGACCATGAACACGAAGTCGGTCAACGCGGGCGAGTACGCCGCGCCGCCCGCGCACGGGCCGAGCATCACCGAGATCTGCGGGATGACCCCGGAACAGCGGGTGTTGCGCCGGAAGATGCCGCCGTACCCGGCGAGCGCGGTGACGCCCTCCTGGATCCGGGCGCCGGCGCCGTCGTTGAGCGACACCAGCGGCGCGCCCGCGGCCTCGGCGAGGTCCATCACCTTGTGGATCTTCTGGGCGTGCGCCTCGCCGAGCGCGCCGCCGAAGACTCGGAAGTCGTGGGCGTAGACGAAGACCGTCCGGCCGTCGACGGTGCCCCAGCCGCAGACGACGCCGTCGGAGTGCGGCCGGCGCTGCTCCAGGCCGAACCCGGTCGCCCGGTGCCGGCGCAGGGCCTCGAGCTCGGTGAACGAGCCCGGGTCGAGGAGCAGCTCGATCCGTTCGTGCGCGGTCAGTTTGCCGCGCTCGTGCTGCCGGCGCGTCGCGGCTTCGTCCGGCCCGCGGCGCGCCGCGTCCTTGGTCTCCCGCAGTTCGACGAGCCGGTTGGCGAACGCGGCCGGTGCCTCAGACACGGACGCCGCCCAGCTCGGCGGCCAGCCGCCCGAGGATCACGTCCTGGTGGCGGGTGAGGAAGAAGTGGCCGCCGGACAGCTCCACCAGCTCGAACCCGCCGGTCGTGTGGCCGGCCCAGGAGGCGACCTCGTCGAGGGTGGCCATCGGGTCGGCGGAGCCGGTGAAGGCGACGATCGGGGTCGCGAGGGGCTCGCCCGGGGTGTCCCGGTAGGTCTCGACGGCGCGGTAGTCGTTGCGCACCACGGGCAGGATCATCCGCACGACGTCGTCGTCGCCGAGCAGGTCCATCTCGGTGCCGCTCAGCTTGCGCAGCTCCTCGAGCACGCCCGCGTCGGTCCGCGTGTGCACGCTCTCGTCACGCACCCGCGAAGGCGCGCGCCGGCCGGAGACGAACAGCCCCGCGACGGCCACGCCGTCCCGTTCGAGGCGGCGGGCCGTCTCGTAGGCGACCATCGCGCCCATGCTGTGCCCGAAGAGGGCGAGCGGGCGGTCGGTCTTGTCCCGCAGCAGGTCCGCGACGCGGTCGGCCATGGCGCCGATGCTGGTCAGGAACGGTTCGTGGCGGCGGTCCTGCCGGCCCGGGTACTGGACGGCGAGGACCTCGACGTCCGGGGCCAGTGCCTTCGCCACGGGGAAGTAGAAGGTGGCCGAGCCGCCGGCGTGCGGCAGGCAGACCAGCCGCGCCTTCGCCTCGGGTGACGCGGCGAACCGGCGGAACCAGTTCTCCTCGGCGTTGCCGTCGTGGGCGACCATGTCGTCCCACCGCCTTTCCGGGTCGGAGCCTCCGTCCGGCCAAGCTAGCCAGCGCGCGGGCGGCCCAACGACCCCTAGCGGCCCCTAAGGTCCCCCGCGGACGCGCGAGTAAAAGCCGCCGGAGCGGGTACGCCATTTGCGAACGCGCCGCGCTCGTGGGGGAGCGCGGTGTTCGGGAGGAGTCGCACTGTGCGCGTGAGCTGGAGCGGAGCCGATCAAGCCGGGTGGCACGTGCTGGACGTCGCCGGTGTCGACCGGCCCGGGTTGACCGCCGCCCGGCGGTGGGCCGAGGCCAAGCTGGGCCCCCTGCGGGAGGCGGACCTGATCGACGCGCTGATCGTCGTCGGGGAGCTGCTGGAGAACGCGTTCGTCCACGGCGGCGGACCGCGCCAGCTGCGGATCCACCGCACGCACGACCCGTGCGAGTTGACGGTCGCGGTGGCCGACATCGGGACCGGCGAACCGAAGCTGCGGGTCCCCGACCACGGTGGTGGCCGGGGCCTGCTGCTGGTGGACCAGCTCAGCCTCGACTGGGGAGTGAGCCACCACGACGACGGCAAGCTCGTCTGGGCCCGCGTCGGCTGCGAAGAAGCCTAGGCGGGCTCCCGCACCACCAGGCCGAGCCGGGCCAGCGCTTCCCCGGTGCTCCGGCGCACCGGCAGCAGGTGCTCCAGCCGCAGCACGGCGATCGGGCGCAGCAGGGCGCGGGACCGGCTCGCGACCGCGAACGGCACCCCGCTCGCGGCGGCCTCCTGGGCGGTGTCGACCAGGATCGTAAGGACACGGGCGCTGCAGAACGTCACGGCCGAAGCGTCGAAGACGAGGGCCGGCGCGAGCCGGAGTTCCCGGCGCAGCAGGGTTTCGAGGTGTTCGGTGACGGCGAGGTCGAGCTCACCGGTGGCGGCGACCACGCTGGCGTGCGCGGTGGTGGTGACGTCGAAGACGGCGGGCGGGCAGATCTCAGGAGCGAACATTCGCGGAAGGCCTCCTTGGCACAACGCCGTGGCGGCCGGACGCCGGGTCCGGGCCCACGGCAGCCCGGGTGGGGGCTGCGGGGTCGAGGCACGACGGCTTCAGGCTGAACCGCTGTCCTGCCACCCTACAAGCGATGCGCAACCGTTGCACACTGGTTCCCGAAGTAACCGGCGCGCGTAGCGCGAACCACAAGAAGAGCTGGGTGGTCATCCCGTCGCCTGAGGCCGTGAAATCACTTTGAGCCGGGCCCGCAACCCACAGACCAAAGCGAGAGGACAGCGCAAGCTTGCGGGCCCGGCTCAAAGTGATAGGCCTCGATCAGGCGACGGGATGACCACCCAGCGGCCCACCTCGAAAGGTGAGGGGACTCGGAAAGCCCCGGTCATCCCAGAGCCTGCCCGTCCGGCGAGGACATGCTTTTTCTTTGAAGCCACGGCAGAGGACAACCGCCGTTTCAGGTCTGCCGCGGCTTAGGCGGGTCCGACCTCCCCCGCCCTCCGTTCGGATTGTCCGTCGCCGCCCGGGTTTGTCAAGGCGGGAAAGCGTGCCTTGACAAACCCGGTCGTCGACTGGAAAGCGGCTTGGGAGGAGGGCGGGGGAGGTCTGGTGACGCCGTGGTCTTCTTGCGCTGCCGGCTTCCCGTCTACAGCCGGCCGCCGTGTCGCGCGACAGCTTTCAGGCCGGTACCCCAGGGCCGTACTCCCGCCGGAAGCGGGCGGGAGTGGTGCCGAGCTCGGCGCGGAACGCGCGGGTGAACGCCGACTCCGAGCGGTACCCCACGCGGTCGGCGATGGCCGCCACCGGTTTGTCCGTGGTGGTCAGCAGCTCGGCCGCCGCCATCATGCGGGCGCGGGCCAGGAACGCTCCCACGGTCGTCCCCGTCTCCCGGACGAATCGTCGCAAAAAGGTCGCGCGGGACATCGAGGCCTGCCTGCTGAGCCGCTCGATCGGCCAGTCCTGCCCCGGGTCGGCCAGGATGCTCCCGATCGCGTCCGCGATGCCCGGGTCGGCCACCGCCGTCCACGCCGCACCGCGGGCCGTGCGGAGCACCATTGCCAGCAGTACCGTGCACAGCGCCGCGAGGATCGCCGCCGTTCCGGATCCTTCGCGGCTCGCCTCCGCGCGCATCAGGGCGCTCAGCCCGCGCAGGACCTCGTCGGTTTCGGCGGACTGCCCGAACGCCACGTGGATCGCGCCCGGCAGGCTGCGGAACAGCAGCGCGCCGGCGCCCGCGTTGACCGTGTAGTGCCCGCAGAACAGGTCGATCACCGGGTCGCCGCCGCGCTCGCTGCGCGTCGTGGTGAAGGCGTCCCCGCCCGTCTCGACCGTGCCTCGCGCCCGGCCCGGGCCCGCCGTGACCACCCGGTGCGCCGCGCCGCTCGGGATCAGCACGACGTCGCCCGCCCGCAGGTCGAACACCTCGTGGCCGACGTACAGCCGGCACTCGCCCTCCAGGAGGACGTGGAACGGCACTTCGAGCTCGCCGTACCGGGCGACGTCCATCCGCGTGCCCGCGCCGAGCAGGCAGTGCTTCTCGAGCGTCGCCCCGAGCTGGGCCATGCGCAGCAGGCGGCTGACGGTGTCCACGGTGATACTTTGGGGCAGTTATTTGATACTGGCAAGCCTGGTCGGATCACTGCGCCCGAAGCAGACTCGGACGTATGGAAACCACCCAGCTCACCTCGGACGTCCTGGTCATCGGCTTCGGCAAGGGCGGGAAGACCGCCGCGCACGCGCTCGGCGACGCCGGCAAGCGCGTCGTCCTCGTCGAGCGCTCCGAAAACATGTACGGCGGCACCTGCCCGAACGTCGGCTGCGTGCCGACCAAGATGCTCGTCCACTACTCGAACGGCCGCCGCCTCGAAGACGACGCGCAGGAGTTCTTCGCCCGCTCGATCGCCGGCGTCCGCACCCTGACCAGCGCTTTCCGCGCGGGCAACTTCGCCTCGCTCGACGGGAAGGACACCGTCACCGTCATCACCGGCACCGCCCGGTTCACCGACCCGCACACCGTCGCCGTCGGCGAAGGGGACGACCGGATCACCGTCACCGCGCCGACGATCATCCTCAGCACCGGCTCCGCGCCGGTCGTCGCGCCGATCCCCGGTCTGGCCACGAGCAAGCACCTGGTCAGCAGCACCGAGCTCACGCAGGCGGCGACGCTGCCGGAGCGGCTGGTGGTCGTCGGCGGCGGCTACCTCGGACTCGAGTTCGCGTCGATCTACCAGCACTTCGGCACGCACGTGACCGTCCTCGAAGGCGCGGAGCGGCTGCTGCCGCGTGAGGACGAGGACATCGCCGAGGTCACCCGCGAGATCCTCGAAGGCGACGGTATCCGGATCATCACCGGCGCGAAGATCACGAAGGTCGAGGACAGCGGCGCCGTCGCGAAGGTCGTCTTCGAAAAGGACGGCGAGACGCACGAAGTCGAGGCCAGTGCGTTGCTGCCGGCGACCGGCCGCCGTCCGGTCACCGACGGCCTGCGGCTCGACGCGGCCGGCGTCCGGACCACGCCGGCCGGTGCCGTCGAAGTAGACGAGCACCTACGCACCAGCCAGCCGCACATCTTCGCCGTCGGCGACGTCAACGGCGGCCCGCAGTTCACCTACGTGGCCCTCGACGACGCCCGGATCGTGCTGGACCAGCTGCTCGGCGAGGGCAAGCGCACCACGGCCGACCGCGTCGCCGTGCCGCACACGCTCTTCACCACCCCGCCGCTGGCGACCGTCGGCCTCACCGAGCGCGAAGCCCGCGCGCAGGGCCGGAACATCAAGGTCGGCAAGAAGCGGGTGGCCGACATCGTCGCGATGCCCCGGGCCTACACCGTCGAAGAGACGCGCGGGATCATGAAGTTCATCGTGGACGCCGACACCGACCTGGTCCTCGGCGCGGCACTGCTGAGCATCGACGCGCAGGAGGTCGTCAACACCGTCGCGCTGGCCATCCGCCACGACGTGACCGCGACCGAGCTGCGGAACGCCATCTACACGCACCCGAGCTCGACCGAGGCGTTCAACGAGGTCATCCCTGTGGGGTGAGCACACCCCCGGGTGCGTCCGGTGGGGACTTTCCCCATGGCCGGACCGGCGCCGCGGCTCTAGCGTGGGAACCCGGTGACGAGGAGGTTCCCGCGGATGCTGATCGACGACCTGGCCGCCGTGCTGCCGGCGGACCGGCTGGTCCGCGACCCGGACGTCGTGGCGGGTTTCGCCCACGACGAGGCCGAGTGGGCGCCCTACGCCCCGCCCGCCGTGGTCGTCCGGCCGCACACCGCCGAAGAGGTCCAGGCCGTGGTCAAGGTCTGCCTGGACCACCGGACCCCGCTCGTCACGCGCGGGGCGGGCACCGGCCTGTCCGGTGGGGCGAACGCCGTCGACGGCTGCGTCGTGCTGGTCACCGACCGGCTCACCGCCGTCAAGGAGATCGACGAGCACGAGCGGTACGCCGTCGTCGAGCCCGGCGTCGTCAACGACGACCTGCGCGCCGCCTGTGCCGAGCGCGGCCTCTGGTACCCGCCCGATCCGGCCAGCTCGCCGTGGTCGACCATCGGCGGCAACGTCGCCACCAACGCCGGCGGCGTCTGCTGCGTCAAGTACGGCGTCACCCGCGACTACGTCCTGGGCCTGCAGGTCGTCACCGGCACCGGCGAGCTCGTCCGGCTCGGCCGCCGTACCGCGAAGGGCGTCGCAGGCTACGACCTGACCGGCCTGATGGTCGGCTCGGAAGGCACGCTCGGCGTGATCACCGAGGTGACCGTGCGGCTGCGGCCCGCCCGCGCGGCCGAGCGGACGGTCGCCGGGTACTTCGACACGACCGTCGCCGCCGGGCAGGCCGCCGCCGCGGTCGCGGCCCGGGGTGTTTTGCCCTCGGCGCTCGAGCTCGTCGACCGGCACTGCCTGGCCGCCGTCGACCAGTGGAAGAACATGGGCCTGAGCGCCGACGCGAACGTCGTGCTCCTCGCCCGCACCGACTCCCCCGGCGCGCTCGGCGAGCACGAAGCCGCGGAGATCCTCGACTGCTTCGAGCAGGCCGGCGCGACCTGGGCCGCGCAGTCGACCGACCAGGCCGAGGCCGACGCGCTGTTCGCCGCCCGCCGCCTGGCCTACCCCGCGCTGGAGCGGCTCGGCCCGCTGCTCACCGAGGACGTCTGTGTCCCGACGCAGGCGGTGCCCGAAATGCTCGCCCGCATCGATGCCGCAGCGCGGCGCCACGGCGTCCACATCGCGAACGTCGCGCACATCGGCGACGGCAACCTGCACCCGCTGCTGGTCACGCCGGCCGGCGACGACACCGCGCGGAGGAACGCCCAGGCCGCGTTCGACGACATCATCGCCGACGCGCTCGACCTCGGCGGCACCGTCACCGGCGAGCACGGCGTCGGCCTGCTCAAGCAACCCGGCCTCGCGCGCGAACTCGGTCCCGAGGTGCTCGAACTGCACCGCGCGGTCAAGAACGCCCTGGACCCGCGGAACATCCTCAACCCCGGCAAGGTCTTCCCCGAAGGGACACCCGCATGATCGTCCGCACCACCTCCGGCGACGTCCGCGGCGAGGCGATCGCCACCGGCGTCCGGTTCCGCGGCCTCCCCTACGCCGCCGCGCCCGAAGGCGAGCTTCGGTTCGCCGCGCCCGTGCCCGCGCCGTCGTGGGACGGCGTGCGCGACGCCCGCGAGGCCGGGCCCACCGCGCCGCAACGGCAGCGGACGATCCCCGGCCTCGACCTGTCCGCCGTGGTCGGCAACGGCTGGCGGCCCGGCGCCGAGTACCTGACGGTCGACGTCTGGACCCCGGACCCGGGCGCGAAAGGCCTGCCGGTGCTGGTGTTCGTGCACGGCGGCGCGTTCATCGGCGGCACCGGCTCGGCCCCGGTCTACGACGGCACGGCCTTCACCCGCGGCGGCGCGGTGCTGGTGACCGTGCAGTACCGGCTCGGCGTCGACGGCTTCCTGCCCCTCGACGGCGGCGGCACCAACCTCGGCCTGCGCGACCAGCTCGCCGCGCTGCGCTGGGTCCAGGAGAACATCACGGCGTTCGGCGGTGACCCCGGCAACGTGACGCTCCTCGGCGAGTCCGCGGGCGCGATCAGCGTCGCGTGCCTGCTCGGTTCCCCGCTGTCGGCCGGCCTTTTCCGGCGCGCGATAGTCCAAAGTGGACACGCGAACATGGTGCGCGGCCGGGCGGAACTGGAGCGCGTGACGCAGGCGGTCGCCGACCGCCTCCGCGTCGCCCCCACCGCCGACGCGTTCCGGAAGCTGAGCACCGAGCAGCTGCTCGACGCGCAGGACGCGCTGCTCAAGCCCGGCGGCAGCCCCGACCTGCGCGGCGAAGACGGGCTGGACCACGGCTTCGGCCTGAGCCCGTTCCTCCCGTTGGTCGGCGACGACGTCCTGCCGCGGCACCCGGGCGAGGCGATCCGCGCCGGTGCGGGCGCCGACGTCGACCTGATCGCCGGCGCCTGCCACGAGGAGATGCTGCTGTACTTCGGCCCGACCGGCCTGCTCGACGTGCTGACCGACGAGCAGGCCGTGGCGATGCTGTCGGCGTCGCACCCGGACGCGGCGAACGTCCTTCGCGGGTACGGCTTGGGTGACGGCCGGAAGGCGGGCGAGGTGTTCGTCGAGGCCATGACCGACCTCGTCTTCCGCGACGGCGTCCAGGAACTCGTCGAGAGCCACCAGGGCCGCTCGTTCCGGTACGAGTTCGAGTGGCGGGCCCCGCGGCTCGGCGCGTGCCACGGCATGGAGCTGCCGTTCGTGTTCGACTCCCTGGCCGCGTCCGCCGCGCTCGTCGGCGACGAGCCGCCGGCCGGGCTGGCCCGCGAGGTCAACGCCGCGTGGACGCGGTTCGCCGCCACCGGCGACCCGGGCTGGGATCCGGCCGAGACGACGCACCTGGGCTGATGGACGCCCACGGCCTGCGCGAGCTGTACGACCTCGTCCTGCGCCTGTCGGCGGTCCACGACCTCGACGCGCTGGTGCAGGAGGTGGTCGACCACGCGCGGCGGCTGCTCGGCGTCGACGTCGCCTACCTCGCGCTGGCCGAGCCGGACGGCTCGCTCGTCATCCGCGTCACCGACGGCTCGCTCGGCCCGCGGCTGCGCGGGGTCGTGCTGCCGCCGCACGGCGGGCTGGCCGGGCAGGTGGCCGACACGGGCGAACCCGTGCAGAGCGCCGACTACCTCGGCGACGCCGCGTTGACGCACCTGGGCGAGGTCGACCGCGTCGCCGAGGACGAGGGTCTGCGCACGATCCTCGGCGTGCCGCTGCGGTTGCGCGGCAAGGTGGCCGGCGTGCTGATGGTGTCGCAGCGGGCGGTGCGCCGGTTCACCGCGGCGGAGTCGTCGCTGCTGACGTCGCTCGGCTCGTTCGCCGCGATCGCGATCGAGAACGCGAAACTGGTCACCGCGCTCGCCGAGGCGAACGACCGGCTGGAGCGGGCCGTCCGGCTGCACGACCGGCTCGGCGAGGTGGCGCTGCACGGCGGCGCGGCCGAAGACGTCGTCGTCCCGCTGTCGGAGCTGGTGAGCGGCCTGGTGCTGGTCGCCGACGAGCACGACGAGGTCCGCGCGGCCGCCCGCGCCGGCTCGCTCGTGGACGCGCGGCTCGACGGCAAGCCGTCGGCGCTGTTCGCCACCGCCCGGCGGACTCGCGTGGACGGGCGGACGGTCACCGTGCCACTCGCGTCGGTGAACGCGTATTTCGGGGCACTGCAAGTGGTTCCCGAGGCCCCACTGGCCGAGGCGGACGTCCGGTTGCTGGAGCGCTCGGCGATGACGGTCGCCCTCGTGGCGTCGGTCGAGCGCGCCGAGCGCCGGACGGCGGAGGAACTGGTGGAGCAGCTGGTGACCCGCCGGGTCCGCGAGATTCCGGCCCACGCCCGCGATCTGCGGCGGCCGCACCTGGTCGTGGTGAGCGAGGACCCGCGGCTGCGGGACTTCGCAACGTCGAAGTCCACAGTGGATGGTCGGGTGGTCGCCCTGGTCCGCGCCGACGAGGCGACGGTCCGCTCGTGGTCACTGGGTACCACGGGCCTGGCGGGCCCGGCCACCGGAGCGGCCGCGCTGGCCGACGCCTACGACGACGCGGCCGCGTGCGTCCGGGTCCTGAACGCGTTGGGACGCACAGGTTCCACGGCGTCCCCGGCCGACCTCGGCCCGTACCGCTACCTGCTGAGCCAGGCCGGGCGCGCGGACGCGGGCACGTTCGTCACCCGCACGCTCGCGCCGCTGCTGGCCCACGACGACGAGCGCGGCACGGACCTGGTCCACACTGCGGAGGTCTTCCTGCGCAACGGCCGCCGCAAGACCCCGGCGGCCGAGGAGCTGACGATCCACCCGAACACGCTTTACCAGCGCCTGGACCGCATCACGGCGTTGCTGGGCCAAGACTGGCAAGAGGGCGACCGGGCATTGGACGTCCACTTGGCGCTGCGCATTCACCGCCTGGCCGCAGAACTCGCGTAACACCCCTACCGTCAACCCCTGTCCGGGCCGATTGACACGGCGAGCGCACGTCGGGGATCGTCGAGAGACGAACAACACATTTTTCCTCCGCGCCGACGAACCCACGGAGATGACCCATGACGAACATCAAGGTGACGCTTTCCGGTGGCCCGGCAGAACTGGGCGAACAGCACCGGGAATGGACGGTCGGCGGCCTCGGCGAAGTCGCGAAGGTCAGCTTCGGCGCCGGCTACGAACACTTCTCCCACGCGGGCGAGTTCACGACGACCAGCGGCGGCGACCAGGTCCCGGTGTTCGCCTGGTGCGGCCGCACCAGACTCGCCGAATAACCGGTCGTGGGGGGGGTACAGGGGGGAAAACCGGGTTACCACCAAAGAACAAGTGGGGCGCCCGGCCCAGACCCCGCCGGGGGGGGGTGGGCCCGGCCCCGGGG